>CANHDJ010000049.1 GCA_947459425.1 Ignavibacteria bacterium | reverse complement strand
GGCTGGCACTCAAAGGCAAACGCTTTGAAACGACCGAAGAATTGATCAATGCTTTGGAAGCCGCCACTGCGTACTGGAACAAATACAAAAAGCCTTACCAGTTGAAGAAATTAAAAATAACTCTTTGATTTAAGAACCATGTACTAAGCAAACGATTGAATATCCCGCAAATTTTATGCTCGTCTGCTCCATGAATCCTTGTCCTTGCGGAAATTTTGGCAACCCGCAACACGAGTGTTCATGCTCTCCACAGCAGATTCAAAAGTACATGGCAAAAATTTCGGGACCCCTGCTCGACCGCATTGATATTCACGTGGACGTTACGCCCGTGAAGTACGACGAACTTTCGTCGGTAAAGCAAGGCGAAACCTCCGACCAAGTACGGGAGCGTGTTGTGCGGGCGCGAGACATTCAAAAGCGCCGTTTTGCGAGGCGCAAAGGCATTCACAAAAACGCAGATATGAGTTCTCAAGAGCTGCGCAAATACTGCGTTTTGGACTCAGAGGGCGAAGCATTGATGAAAAAAGCCATGACGGTCATGGGCTTTTCGGCGCGGGCATTTGACCGAATTTTGAAGGTCGCCCGCACGATTGCTGACCTCGCCGACCGCGACAATATCTTGCCGCAACATATTAGCGAGGCGATTCAGTATCGGAGTTTGGATAGGCAATATTGGAATGCGTGAAGAAGTAAAGCAGATTTATACTACAAATACCACTAACTATGACAGGTTTTACCATCACAACTCCGAGCAAGCAAGTTATTCGTTTTCGCTACTATACAGAAGCGGCACCCGTAACATCACAAGCATTTGATCGGTTACTTCCTTTAACGCTTAACTTTATGCACGCAAGAGTATCGGGGCAAGAAATTTGGACGGATAAAGCACCGTCCGTAGATATTATTCAAGAAAATGCTTCGGTATTTACAGAATCTGGTGAAGTGGTCTTTGGACCAATAAAGCCAACAAGGGTGAAAACTGCACAATGTATCGGTATTTACTACGGCGAAGGCAAAGGGCTTGATGCAGCAAATATTTTTGCCAAAGTTATTGATGAAGATAAAGAAGGACTCAAAAGCCTTGGTGAACAAATATGGAAACACGGAATGATACAACTAACACTACAAGCAGAAAACTCATAAATCTCGTTATCACGATAATACTTCCATAATTTTATGCCTCAATCCCCCAAATCCGGTTTCGTTGCTATCATCGGCGAACCCAACGTCGGCAAATCTACGCTGATGAACGCCATGCTCGGCACGAAACTTTCTATCGTTTCGCCGAAGCCACAAACCACGCGCCGCAGCGTTCTCGGCATTTTCACCGAAGGCACGGAGGAAAGCGGGACGCAAATTGTCTTTTTCGACACGCCAGGCGTATTGTCCAAACCCACGTATGAATTACATCGCTCTATGCTGGATTTTGTGAAAAATTCCGTCGAGGGTGCTGATGCCGTGCTGATTGTGGTGGATGTACAAAAACTTGTGGATAAGCCACGCCCTAAAAACCAGACAATCAAGCGCCCAAGCGCCCAAGCTGCGAAACAAGCAAAACCCAAGCACGAAGAGCGCGGTGAAAAGGCGCTCCAAACCTTGATGATGCGGCTACAAATGCGCTTAGAAACCGCCGGGAAGCCCATTATTGTTGCTTTGAATAAGATGGATGCTCTGCACGATAAGAAGTTGGCGCTGCCCGTGATGGACGCACTGATGAAACTACCGTTTATTAGCCACGTAGCGCCGATATCTGCTTTGGAAAATAAGTTTGTTGATGAGCTTTGTACGAAGTTGAAAGAATATATGCCCGAACACGAGTTTTATTATGATGCCGAAATGCTCTCCACGCAGCCACAGCGCTTTTTTGTGAGCGAACTTATCCGAGAGGTGATTTTTGATCGTTACCGTGAGGAAATTCCGTATTCGACGGAGGTAAGCGTCGTGGAATTTAAAGAGCGCGAGCATGGAAAATGGTACATCTCGGCAGATATTGTGGTGGAGCGCGACACGCAAAAGCAAATCCTCATCGGCAAAGGCGGCGCAGCACTTAAAGACACGGGAAGTCTTGCACGGAAAGCGATTGAGCAGTATCTTGAGTGTAAAGTTTTTCTGGAACTTTTTGTGAAAGTCCGCGAGGATTGGCGCAATAGCAATGCGCATTTGCGGTCGTTTGGGTATGGGCAATCGTGATATTAGATGAGCAAACATTTTAAGAGACTTCATGACACAACCACCTTTCATTTCATTCCTCGAAAAACGCCTCCAAGAGCCGCTTCCCGGCTACGATGGGCAAAAGCGCATGGCTCCTTTCGCCAAGACAATTTACGAACAGCCAAAAGACATTGATACCTACAAACAAAGCGCTGTTTTGGCGTTGCTGTTCAATAATCAAGACCACGCCTACAGCGCCGATCATCTGGAACTGCTCCTGACCGTGCGCAGCAGCGAACTCAAAAATCATAGCGGGCAGATTAGCTTCCCCGGCGGGCGCAGCGATGCAGGCGAGACCATCGTGCAAACAGCATTGCGCGAAACCTGCGAAGAAGTTGGCTTGAACCGAGAAAACATCAGGGTTTTGGGGGAATTATCCTCGCTCTATGTGCCAGTCTCGCGGAGCATGATTTACGTGGTGGCGGGCTTTCACGAAGGCAAGCCCCAAACCCGCCCCAATGCTGGCGAAGTGGATGAAATTTTCTCGGTAACACTTGCCGATTTGCTCAATCCTGCGAACATTGACCAAAAACCATGGACGGTGCTTGGGCGCGAAGTCGAAGTGCCGTTTTGGAATGTCGGCAAAAGCGCACCACTCTGGGGCGCAACGGCTATGATGATTGCGGAAATTATCACGCTCTACGAGGAATTTGCTTACGGCGACCAAGCGCAATAGCGCAGGGGCATTAGCTCCCGAACTCAACATTCAACACTCAACATTTCTTCAGAATGAATCCGTTTCCTTTTACCTTCAAGAACCCTGAATTATTCTGGCTTCTGCTCATTGTGCCACTGCTCGTGTATCGGTATTGGCGTGTTGGCGCGGCACAGGGCGAGATACGCCTTTCGACCTTGCGCGGCTTTGAAGGCATCAAGCCCTCGTTGCGCCAGCGTTTGCGCCATTTGCCGTTTGTGCTGCGTTTGTTGGCGATAGTGTGTTTGATTGTGGCGATTGCTCGTCCGCAGTCCAGCGCCCGTGCGCAAAACGTGGAAACCGAAGGCATTGATATTGTTTTGGCGATGGATATTTCGGGTTCGATGCTGGCAGAAGATTTTAAGCCCAATCGTATCGAAGCCTCGAAAAAGCTCGCGGTGGAGTTTATTGATTCCCGCCAGAATGACCGCATCGGGCTTGTCGTTTTTAGCGGTGAGAGTTTTACGCAATGCCCGCTCACAACCGATCACAGCGTTCTGAAAAATCTTTTTGGTGCTATCAAAAGCGGCATGGTACTGGACGGCACGGCTATTGGATTGGGGCTAAGTACGGCAGTGAGCCGCCTCAAGGATAGTCAAGCAAAAAGCAAAGTGGTGATTTTGCTCACCGATGGCATTAACAATGCGGGTTCGGTGGCTCCGCTCACGGCGGCAGAAATTGCCAAAACCTTTGGTATTCGTGTTTACACGATTGGTGTCGGTACATACGGTTATGCGCCCTATCCGGTACAAACGCCGTTTGGGATTCAATACCAGAACTTGGAAGTCCAAATTGATGAAGATGTTATGAAGGAAATCGCCCAAATGACTAATGGTAAATATTTCCGCGCAACGAGTAACACCAAACTTCAAGAAGTTTATACGGAAATTGATAAACTGGAGAAAACAAAAATCTTCGTTACCGAGTTTCGGCGCTATTCCGAGGAATTTATCCCGTTTGCGATTGCTGCTGCTGCATTGCTTTTTTTGGAAATAGTGCTGAGAAAAACGGCGCTCAGAAGCATTCCCTAAACACGATTTTTACGATTTCAACGCATTGTTTATTTTTTACGGAGAACACCGATGGAAGCGCTCCTGTCAAAAGAATTATTTCCCGATGTGCAGAATATCATTACGGAGGACGATGAGCCTGTGGATAATATTTTTTCCGAGAAGCAACAGCGTCTTCTCACCGAAAGTTTGAACACCGCATGGAATGGCAATGGAAGCCCTTTTTTTGTTGCCGCCAATGTGGGTGTTTTTTACGCTTTATATGAACCGCCGATTGTGCCGGATGTTTTTTTGAGTTTAGATGTGCAGCCCCGCGCAGATTGGGAAAACAGCAACCGCAAGACCTACTTTTGCTGGGAATTTGGGAAGCCGCCCGAAGTTGCCATTGAAATTGTTTCCAATCGCAAGGGCAAAGAATTGGACAAAAAATTCAAGGATTACGCCCGCACCGGCGTATGGTACTACATCGTGTTTGATCCTTTTGGTGAGCTGAAACGCGAGATGAATGGCGACCTCGTCCGCTTTTATGAACTACGCCATGGTGTGTACTCATTGATGAACGACTTTTGGCTAGAGTCGGTTGGCTTGGCTCTACGCCTCTGGGAGGGCGAGTATGAGGGCTGGCAGGGAACATGGCTGCGCTGGTGCGATGAAATGGGCAATGTGATTCCAACAGGAAAAGAACTCGCTGTGCAGGAAAAGCACCATGCGGAGCAGGAAAAGCAACGCGCCGATACCGCCGAAGCCAAACTTGCCGCACTATCGGAAAAACTTCGCGCATTAGGACTTGACCCTGATGCCTCGGCGTAGAAGCACTTGCAAAATACGTGACAAAATCTTGTTGCAGAAGCCAGTATTGATTAGGCTTCCGAGTTTTTCCTTTATCCCCTATATTTTAGCCCTTTCTTTGCCTAAGCAACCGCGCCGATTCGTGCTACACTTGCCCGAAAGTGTTTGAGACCAATCGTGTAGAGCAGTACTGCTCCCGACAAGCTCCCAAGCGCTACAAGGCTGATGGAATAGCGCAAAGCCGCATCGTTCCGAAAGACAAAGTCGGTGAGCGAAGAGACGATAAAGGGACCCGTGCCGCCGCCCATGACGTTGATGGTAAAAAGAAAAAGCGCTCCGGCTTGCCCACGCATTTGATTCGGCATAAGTTGTTGAATTGCCGCCGGAGCCGCACCGTAGGGCATAAATCCAAAAAAAGCCGTCCAAACAAAACACCATGCCGCCATTGAGCCTGTCGGCAGGTGGGGCATAATAACCGCAACAGGTAGTAAACACGCCGCCGCCGTGAGCATCACACGCATATTTGCATCTGCATAACCACGCTTCAAAAACCACGCTGCCAAGCGGCTTCCCGCCCAAAGCCCCAGTGTTCCGAAAACAATACTGGTCGAGCCTTGCCACACGCCAATATCGGGGCGTTTCCATGCGTAGGTGCGAATAAAAAACTCCGGAAACCAAAAGCCCACACCTTGATTAAAAATGGAAAACAGCCCAAAGCCAAGTGTATGGCAGAGTGCTGCTTTGCGGTGTTGTTTCAGATACTGCAAGACCTCACGAATACTCACCCGCTCAATACTCTTTGCCCCAATTCGTGCGGGTTCTTTCACCGTGAACAGAAGCAAGCTAATGAGCAGTCCGGGCAGACCTACCAAAAAGAAAATATATTGCCACGCATGAATTTCGCCCACAAGTGGAAGCTGCATCATCCCTGCTGTCGCGGCAAATCCCGCTATGCTGCCCGCCAACATGACTGCCGTTCCATTGCCAACAGAAATACCCATCGAATAGACACTCATTGCCGTTGTGCGTTTTTCTGGTGGAAAAAGGTCAGCAATGAGGGAGTATGCGCTTGGACTCAGCGTTGCTTCGCCCACACCGACGGCTACACGCCCAATGAAGAGTTGGATATAGGTTTTTGCCATGCCGCAAAATGCGGTTGCTAACGACCACAGCGCGATACCGCCCGCAATAACGTTGCGCCGCACGGAATTATCCGCCAAGCGTCCGGCAGGAATCCCCAGAAGCGTGTAAAAGAGCGTAAAGGCAATGCCCATCAGCAAGCTAAGATGCGAGTCCGTAACGCCAAAGGTTTGTTTGATAGGACCGACCAAATACCCCAAAATAACGCGGTCAATCATGGAGGAAGTGTACGCCAGAAGTAAGATGGCAACAGCATACCAGCCCTGCCGAGCAGGAGGGAATGTGGACATAGAAACAAGGAAGAAAGAAAAAAGTAGTCGGCGAATTTGCCGAAGTCTTCCCGTTCTACGCCTTCCGAGACGTAGAACGGTTGTGACGTTATAGAGTGGCTTTGTGTGCTAGTGTTTTATGCAAAAATTGCTTCATCTCCAAAGAAACAACTGGATGCTCCCGTCCAAGGAATGCGATTGTACCGCGCTCCCAGCATTGGTCCTCGCCCTGAGCGCAGAAGTGACATATAGGGAACGGGCTTTGCTGCGTCCGGCTCCCAAATACAGAGAATGCGAACCTCCGCTTTGTTCATGCCTTCGGGTGTATAGACCGCTTCCGCATAATGAACACGCTCTTGGAGAATCCATTTGTCGCGCTCTGCTGCCGGAACATCCTCCACGTCTTTGCGTGTCGGGTTGACGTTCACACCTTTACCAGCAAAAGCGAAAAGCGGTTTCAGCACGTAGTTTTCAATGTCGTGTGGAATTTCTTTCAGTGTGTGGAGGAAATGTGTTTTCGGGACGCTTTTATGCTTCAAATAGGGCATGGAATATTTGCTGATAAGGAAATACCAATTCGGATGACCTGCCCATTCCACATCAAGGTCGTCGCGCCAATCAAAAGGAATGACTGCTTTTGCATCATCCAGTTCATCAATAATGGCGCGGTTGAAAATACGATGAATCGGTATCCATTTGCCATCGCGCTCGTAATAGAGCTTGCGCCCCTCTTTTTTGAGTGAACAGATGTCCACTGCTCGAACGCCCGTGAGCTGTTCGGTGGCAATAAAATCCGGCAGTGTTTTTTGTTTGTCGGGTGTAAGCTCCATCAAAACAACATTTTCGACGTTATGACCATTGAGAAGATTTTTGCGAAGTGTTGCGAGATATTCTTCCGGCGTTTTGCCGCTCAAGGTGAAGTAGAGGCGCGGGTCGAGTTTGTAATGCTCCATTGCTTTGACGGAGTACAAATGTTGAAAGCCGTAGAGTGACGGAAAGCCTTGCAATTCAATCAATTTCGGCTCAAATTCACCATTATCGCCTTTGGTGACGGCGAAATCAACAATACCAAAAAGCGGGTGCGAGTGCTGATGCGGCACGGTATAGCGCTCTTCAAGCGACGGTTTGGCATATTCCAAATATTCCGGCGTAATACATTCGAGCAGAATTGAAACGGCAGCGTCTTCCAGTTTTCGGGCAAAACCGCTTGAAAGGAAAAGCGGCATCTCGCAGATGCGAAATTCAACCGTTGTGCCGAGTGTTTGGTCAATATCCCTGAGCAGCGCTTTATAGCGCTCTTCGGTGAAGTTTTCAGTCGTAAATTTTCGTTGCAATTCTTCGAGCATAGCTTGTACTCCCGCGTGAGAATGGTTAATGAAGAAATGTTCTGAACACGGCACAATTTAGGCGTTCAGCGTCAAGATAGCAAAGGATTTTTGAACATTTGAGCAAATAACTCTTCTTGCTCTCATGGCACTCATACCTTACGGCTTTGGTAGCAGAACACGCCGAGCGCCCAGATACGTTTTTGCCAGATAGGTATCGGAAAATGATTGCCGGACAACGCCGTTTTTACTGGATGCGTGGATGACGGTATCGTCTCCGGCATAGATGCCGACATGGGAAACGCCTACGCCATTGGTGTTGAAAAAGAGTAAATCCCCAACGCTTAATTCCTGCTCTTCCACCGGAACACCGCTCAAAAACTGGTCTTTGGTGCTGCGCGGCACTGCCAGACCACTTTCCTCATAAATACGCATCACAAAGCCCGAACAATCTGTGCCTTGGCGCGTCGTGCTGCCATAGCGGTAGGGTGTGCCGAGCCAACGTTCCGCACTTTCGAGAAGGCGTATTTGTCTTGCCGATAAGGATGTGGCGGAGCGTGCAGGTGTGGACGTGGAAGAATTGGCACGGCTTTTGAAGTTTTGGGAAGAAGAAATCGCGGTGGAAGAGCCGCCTGCGCTCTTGGCGGCGGAACTAAAACGAATCGCACTTTGACAGGAAGGCAGCATCAGCACTACACAGACAAGTAATAAATACCTCACGTTTCGTGAAAATTGCACAAAAACCAGAGGCTTGATGTTGATAATTGTGATGAAGATATGCATGGTGTTCTGACTACCAAAGTGAGACAATCAATGAGATAATTACTGAAAACGTACCAAGACGATACACGTCAAAAATGCTCAACAAACCATCCGTATTTGCCTGTGGAAAAGTATTCAAATGGTATGCCAAGCGAGATTTTGTGAGGTGTTGAGAAGTCGTCCATAAAAACCGATACAGAATATGACTTTTGGTCAGGTGAAAAAATGACTTGCCGATACTTACACAGAATGTGAAAAATGAGTATATTTGCTTTTGATAGTATGATTTCTGTTATGTAATTTGTTGTACACCAGTATCGTGGCTATCACGACTATTTGTTTTCTCCTATTTGCTTTATTTTCTTTCTATCAACACTTTTTGAGAAACGCTATGACAGCATTTGCAGCTTCCGCCCACAAGCCTACCGGTCATGCTGGAGAATGGCTTGAACATGAAATTCATGAAATTTTAGTCAAGGTTCACAGCCATGAGCGTCTTTCCCGTGCGGATTTGGCAACGGGTGCGCTTGCCCTCAGCATGGTGCGCCGTTACAGCGCACTGCTGGCACCGGAACGCCTTCAGGCTATTCAACGCACATTACACGAAATTAACGCGCTTCTGGCTTCTCAGCCGGAACTTCTGCCCTACGACGCTTAAAAAAAGCACGAGGGATGAACATTTTCACAAGCCGAATGTCGCAGGACATTCGGCTTGTGGCGTTTTTTGGGTATTTTTCACTTGGCGAAGATTCATCTCTGCTCATCACGTTCAACACGAGGGCCTCGCTTCTTAGCGAGGCTCTCGCTCCTACGCCAAAGCGAGGCTCTCGCTCCTACGCCAAAGCGAGGCTCTCGCTCCTACGCCAAAGCGAGGCTCTCGCTCCTACGCCAAAGCGAGAGCCTCGCACCCGACGAGTTACGAATTTTTCCTGTAACTTTTTTCGTGGCACATTTTTTGCATAAATCAATTTTGCAATTTTTCTTCGTTGATTTCGGTACAATCGCTGTGGAAAATTTTGTGGAAAAGTCTGTGGCAAAGAGGATAATTCCTGAAAAAAAATGGTATCTTTGCCGCGAGATGAACATGAAGTAAATGAGGTATTTGCATTAAAGTACAAAGAGTTGTGTCGAATAGTTGAATACAAACGTAGATGCTGACACGAAATTTTCTGCTCTCTGGTTCTCAAAGCCTCATCGTTCTCAATTTGCTCATAACTCAAACCCTCTTTTTCAATTCACAATAGTTATTTTTTGGAGATAGACTATGAACTCTCTACACACTTCTGCTCAGCAGCGCACGCCCATTCGTGGCGTAGCTCTGCGCCCCCTGAGCGGACGCGCCGGAGACAGTACCAGTGCCAATGCCGCGAGTCCCTCGCTTGAGGCTTTGGATGCGATGCAAAAGGACGTGTCCTTGCTGCACCGCACTCTGCGTAGTGTTCTGAAGGCAACGCGCACGGCGACTAAAGGCTCTGCTGTGCAGGTTATGGTTTTCGTTTTGGCGCTTTTTGCGATGACGAATATTGCTTCGGCACAACAGACATTTTTCTGGGTTGGTGGCGGCAGTAATAATTGGGGATTGTCGGCAAACTGGAGCTTGGCTTCAGGCGGGGTCGGCGGTGCAGGCGTTCCTGGGTATGGAAATGCGCAGGATATTGCCATTTTTGATGCTGCATCGGGTAATCCGAGTATTATTACGGGCTTTCCCGTGGGGATGCCGGGCGTAGGGCAGATTCAGTTGCTCAATGGTGTTTCGAGCGGACCTCAAGTTACCTTCGGGATTATGGGCGGTACGACCTCGACTTTCCGTATCGGCGGCGTGACCGGAAGCACCAACGCCCCATTATTTGTGGGGTCGTTGTGTAAGCTCTTTATTGAACAAGATGTTACACTTCGTGTTACTGGTGTCGGTTCTGCCACGGCTGCAGCAACTATCTTTGGTGATTTATCTATCCGCATTGGCGGTACAGTGATTAACGATGCTGCTCAACGCTTTAGAATTGAAGATGGCGGTTCGCTAAGAATGTCGGGCGGTACCTTTACAAATAACGGTGGTGCTGCTGGGGCTGTTCTTTATGCTCTGACAGGTTCGCGTGGATCTCTCGTCTATGATCGTAATGATAATACGACTGTTACGATTCCAATCCCGAATGATAACCTAGAGGTTCCAGTCGGCGCTGTTACGCTTTTGGGTAATCTTGTTGTTCGTCGTCCAGTTGGTTCAATTACGACATTTGCTGATATGCAGACGTGGTTCTCAGGTGGTACTCTGATTGTTGATGGGTGTCAGCTTACATTGCCCAATAACTTTTTTATGGAGTTATGCGCAAGTAATATGCGCAATGGCGGTAATATATTTGCTTTCAGTACCGCAGTAAATAATTCTCTGATTTTCCGAGATATTGCTGTCGCTGCTTCCCAGACACCGCTTAATCCAACCGTATCAGATTTAGCATTTGGTATCAATCCGATTGGAACAGTGATCAATGGTCAATTTTTGAATCGCCTCGTGAATCAGATTCCTTCAATGAATTTGACGATCAATTCGGATTTGAATATTGTTGGTAATGGTGTTTCCGGTTTAGAACTTGGTGCTGCTGGCAATGCAGGCGGTCAACTCACGATTCCTGCTTCGCGCACCGTTACTCTACGCTCAGGCACGGCACACAGAATAGATGCTCTACCAGCAGTTAGCACAGGGCGCGTCATTGTCAATGGCGTATTTGCCATTGCTACCGGTGCGACATTGACGAATAATAACGTCAATATCAACAGCCCACTTGCTGGTATTCTCGTCAATCCGGGCGGACGTGTTCAGTTAAATGGTAATGGTAATATTGCTGGTACAGCAAATGGTTCATTCTATACCGATGCTACTTCTATCTTGGAGTATCTCGACCGTGATGCTACGGTTACCGCATTTACTGTTCCTTTTCCGGCAGTTGCGGCATTTACTGCGCCAGCAACACGGAACGCAAATGTTTCCGAACTTCCGGCTGATATGCGTGGTGGCGTGGTCATCAATCGTTTGCAAAGTGCAACGACGATGGTGAGCGGCATTACGACGGTTGCCATGATGGGCAATACAACAATGAGTGGTCCTCTGACACTCACCCAAGGTGGTTTGGGATTAAGTACCTTTCAACTTATTGTCAATGGCGTGATTAGCACCGCAACAGGCGGTTTTTTAGCAGGTGTGCCTGCGGCTACACCGGGTCAATCCGCATTGGTCTATAACTCAATAGCGAATGGTACAATTGCCGTTACGACAAATACCGTGGTGTACGGTAACTCCTTTAATTATGTGGAGATTCGGAATACTGGTAATCTCAGTTTTACCAGTGGACAAAAAATGGTGATTGATGGAAGCGCTCCATCTGCCGGATATGGTCTGGCGGGGAATTCCAACTACAACGGTCAGTTACGCTTTGTGAATTCGGGCAACTTTATTCTCAATTCCAGCGAAATCACCTTCCAAGGTCCGGGCGCAGCAAATACAACTCCTGCTGGTCAAGGCGGACACATTCCAATCACAACCGGAACGGTCGGTGCGCTCGTCGGCGACGGCGGCGCTCGGCTCATATTCACGGCAAATGGTATGGCTGCCCAGATTCGCTCTTTCCCACGTTTTGCGGCGGGTGGTCAGCAACTCTTGGAAATCCGTGTGACGGGCGACGGTACAACACCCGGCACGGCAATGAGCGCGTTGATTGATTACATGGTTTCGCTTAGAACGCCACTGCAAACAAGTTTGGTCACTCTGCAAAACAATGCAGTGCTTCAACTTGCTAATGGCGCAAATTTAACGGTACTGAACCCGCCCGATCTTATCACGGCGGCAAACGTGCCGAATCCAAACGGAAACTTCATTGATGCTTCCCAAGGTGGCAATCTCCAATTACGCGGCTATCTCACGCCGGGCGATGTTCTCATCCCCGTTGGTGTAAGTTTCGTCGGTGCGGCTGGTGCTGTGCTGGCTTCAGCCTATCGTCCTATTACGGTGAGCAATAGCGTAGCAGCGCTTCCGGGTGAAAATTACACCGTTTCGGTAACATCTGCTATTGTCAATGCTGTTCCGGCTATACCAACCCTTGCGAATAACAGTATGCGCGGGCAGTGGACGATTTCAAGCGGTACGGGCGTTAATGGTGCAGGTGCAAAACTTGTCACCGGATGGACAAATAATCCATTTAACCCAGCCAATGGTTTTGGTGATGAGCCTGCATTAGCAGGACAATTTCAACCAACATTGACGGGAGCTATGGGAACAAGCCTGACAACGATTCGCCGTTGGACAGGATCTACATACGTGAACGTTTTGCCGACAAACCCCGTTAATGGGGGCGTTCTGACCACACCACGTTCTATTCAAGCAACGTACAATGGTGCATTGAATAATACTATCTTTATCGTTTCCAACGAACTCTTTCCGATTTACTGGGTCGGTGGATCTCCGGCGGCTGGTGATTGGGGGGTTAATGGTAATTGGGCTTCCACTTCCGGCGGTCCGGGCGGCTCGGCAAACGCACCGGGCGTGAATGATTGGGCGGTTTTCGACCGTGCGCAAGCACCGAGAATTACGAATAATATTCCTGCGGCAATTCAGCAAATGAGTGTTATCGATGGTGCAAACGTGACGCTTGCTCCTAATAATCTTCCAACAACACTCAGCCTGAACCGCGATAAGCCGGACAATGACAACCTTCTTATTGGTCCAAACTCGCGTTTGGCAATTGGTACTGGCGGATTTCCAATGACGCTCACGCTTCCAACAGGCGCGGCGATGAACTCACCGAATACCGCAGTTTTTGGTACATTGGCTATCCTTGGTAGTGGTACATATAACCACGTGGATGCAAGCAGTATGATTTTGATTGCTAACGGCGGCACATTGCAAATCAGCACACAGACACCAACTTCCTTGCCAGCAGGCACAACAACAGGTTTTGTGAGAAATGCAGGTACGACGTTGCAATACGGACGTAACCAAAATTCTATCGCTCCTTACATCATTGGCGCTCCGGCAGAGCAAAATGCTACCTTGCGCTATGATGATGCTAATGGTGGTATTGATGGGCGCAATCCGGCAGTAACAACAGGCGAGTTGATTACAGGTACACACCCAGGCAATCTTGTTATTAACAAAACGGCTGCCGGAGCTGCTTTCGGTATTGCTGGTGCATATACCGTCACGAGTAGCGCTACGCTTCAGGCAGGTATTTTAGATTTGACTGCAGCATTTATGGGCGCTGGTGGTCCAACACTGACTGTTGGTACTGACGTAAACCCCGCTTCTGGAGCGCCCGGCAGTCGTACATTGAATATTACGGGTTCACTTCCGAATACTGGTATTCGCGGTAATAATACCTCCATCCTTAATCTGAATGGTCCCGGCACAGCAACATTACAGTTTGTTCCGGGCGGTGAACTTTTGAGTACCTTAGTTCTCAATGACAACTCCAATGCGGCTCCTAATGCTGCCCTGACTGCTGTTTTGAATACAAATTTGACCGTCAACACTGCTTTCACGATGAGCAACACACGTACCGCTGTTGGTACAGGCTTTGGTTTTATCGTGAATCCAAACGTTACCTTGCGGGTGAATCCTGCCGGGACGATTACAGGCGGTCGGATGTTGGTCAATGGTACGGTTGCTTTGCCAACGGCAGGTGCTTTGGCGCTTCCGGCAACAGTAGCAGTGGGCGGTATGGATATCGGAACAACTGGCACACTGAATATCATCAATGACGGTGCTGTGACAGGCACTCCGGCAGTGAATCCGGTGCGTTATCTGAACGTTGCTTCTCGCCTTCTCTATTCTGCGGAAGGTGCTGGTCTTGCGACGAAGATTACGACCGATACCGAGTTTCCACAAATTTTCAATGGAACGCTGGTCATTGACAAAAACTTTGCTCTGGCAACAACGACCAATGCTGTTCAAGTCAACAACTGTAAGGTTGTAACGCAAGGTACGGTGCAGTTGGTTGGTGGTGACCTGCTTTTGAACGGTCAACTGTTCAAAATCGGTAGCGCTGCCCAAACCATTCCGGCAGCGGTGGATCTTTTGAATAATACCATCTCGACAACAGCACGGTTGTTGCCGGGCGGTGGTCGTATCTGGGGCGGTAATGCTGCTTCCCCGTCGTCGTTTGTCTATAACAGTATTCATAATGCGAATTTCTGGCTAGGTCAGTTGAGCGCAGCGAGTGTCCACGAAGGACGCTTCTTGAATAAAATTGAAGTCAATGGTCCAAGCGTACTGACCCTTTCGACAAGTGCAGTTGTGACCATCAACGGTGTTGGTGGTACTCCTGCCTGCGACGGTACATACCAAGGCACATTGCGCTTAGATAACAGTACGGGTAGCTTGGCGCTGAACGGTAGTTCGCTTCAACTGACGGGTACAACCGCACCAACGGGCGGTATTGTGCTGACAGCTGCAACAGGTGGTACTATCACTGGTGATGCACTGCCCGGCACGTCTATTCGTGTTACGTCGGAGCGTACCTTTAATATCAAAATGGCTGCTGGTGCGGGCGCTGCGCTTCGTGATTTCGGTATGAATCCGGCGGCATTATTCCCCGGCGTTGGGCAAACACAGTTGTCGCTTATCTCTTCGATGACAACCGATCAGCTTGGCGTAACGCGCAATATCGTTTCGCTGACTTCGGGTGTGAACCTGACTGTAACGGGTATTGGTGTAAATTCCACAATCGGTAACGTCATGGCAGGAGCGGCATACGGTGTAACAAACAATAACTTTGTTGATTGTTCGCCGGGCGGCAGTTTGACCCTGACCATTCCGAATAATACGACACGGATGTTCCCGATTGGTGCGACAAACAGCAGCGCAACATTCTTGCGTCCGGCACCGATAACGATTACCAACAGTGGCGGCGCTTCTGATACCTATACAATTGGTGTCAAGCGTGGTTTAGATTTCCAAAACGGAACATATCCTGATAAAGTCAATTTACAGTGGACGATTGCAAAGGGTTCGCCTGCTGCACTCAATCAAACTGTACAATTTGGCTGGCATACTGAGCATGAGCAAACAATGGCATTCCTTCGCCAAAACAGCTTCCCTGCACAGTGGAACGGCACGAGTTATACGACGCTTTCCGGAGCGCTTTCCAACCCAACGATGGCTAGTACGCCGTTTGGTATGGAGTATTCGCATACCGTTAGCTTCCCATCGGTGAGCATGACGACAACCAACCCATTTGGTATTCTTGCTCCGCCTGCGGCAATTATTCTTGCTGCGGACTCGCTTTCGCCAAGTGGTTCGGGTGGTTTTAATCCCGCCACACTAACTCGTTTTGCAAGTCCTGCTGCTGGTAATCTCACCATCACGAGCGGTACGCCATTCACCTTGCGTATTGGCGCATTCAATGGTTTGAATCAACCTGCGCCTGTACCGTTGACGCGGAATATTCAAGCAAATCTTATGCGCTTGCCGGGTGGTACGGCTATTTTCAATACAACTGGCACAGGTTCTGTAGCCACGCCGATTATTTTGAACGCAACAAATAATCCTATCTATTCGACAACCCCGACCATTGGGCCGAGTATGCTAGTGTTCGACTGGCTTAACTCCGCTAATCAGACCAGCACCCAAGCGACGTTAATCTTGTATGACCCAAGCAATTCGCTTACGTCGGCTACGCTCGTCGTGACTATTCTCGCTCCACCGCTTCGCAGCTCTACTATCGCTATGACTCAAGTCCAAAATTCCAGCACAGGAACGCAGGGCTTTAATGGTGGCGGGCTTGGGCAGTTCAATATCACGGGTGGCGGGCAGATTCCGATTGACTTTGGCTTTTTCTCGCAGTCCAATTTCTTAGTTGGAACAACGAGCATAACCACGGTTACGGCAAGCATCGCACCGCATCCGTCGAATCCTGCGGCAACCTTCTTGACAACGCCGGGCATGGGTATCAATGCCATCAATCCGGCAACCGTTCAAGTTGGTGCTACGGGTGGATTTATTATGCCTGTCTTTAACGTGAACAATGTTCCCGTGAATCCGGGCATTGTCAGGGCGCTTCTTACGCTTTCTGCGCCGGGCTTAGGCTCTACGACGGTCACGATTGTGATTGCAACGACAGGCTCAACAACGCCGTTTGTGGCAACTCGTCTCGGCTATTCGGTTAATTCTCTGGATATTGTTGATCCGGTATTGGCAGTATCAGGCTTTAATGGTGGTAATTTCGGCATTGCAACGCCGATTGTGAGCAATAGTATTGTTCCTGTCAATTTTGCTTCCTTTGCGAATGAAGGTGCTGTTGTGCGTCCAAACGTAACAACACAGGTGCAGATGTCGATTGCCGCCGACCCAATGAATCCGGGTGAAGTCTTCACGCTCGAAGGCACAACGGCAACCACGATATCCGGCAACGGCACAGCCTCGCTGTTCCCACGGATTATCTTTAATTCCAACTCGCCTGCTACCAGAGTCGCTCTTGTGACTCTTACGGCTATGAGTGGGCAAACGACCCTTATCTCCACAACCGCGCAGGTGTGGGTGACGACGACTGGTACTTTGGCAACGCTTACGTCGTTCAATCCAGGTCTCGGTCAGGCAGCAGGTCACCTCAGTAACGCAATTGGTGGCGCAGGTATCAATGGTGGCAATCTCAATATCCCGAGCGGTCGTCCGTTCAATATTGACTTCGGCTACTTTAATGCCAGCAATGTTCCAGCTCTCGGTGGCGCTAATCCAATGCAGTTGAGCATTGTGAGCGTGACTCCGTTTGGTCAGAATGTAACAATTGACGGTACATCGTCCTTGAATGTTATTCCGATTGTCCGCCAAGCGCGGATGTCGAATGTGATATTGAACTGGCGTAATCCGACCGTTGCCGGACCAATCACTGTGCGGGTTCGTTTGACTCCAGTGAACCTTTTGTCTGGTTTTGTTAGCCTCAGCACAACGGAGGCTGATATTACGCTTTCAACCGGTGCAAGCGTTCCAGTCGCTCTTGCCTTTAGCCAGTTCTCTTCGACCGGTACACAAGGTATCAACGGCGGAAATTTGACAACCGTCAGCGGTGCGCCGATAAATATTGACCTTGGTTTGTTTGATGCGAATGGTGTCTTGTCGGCATCATTGTCTAACTCATCAGTGACTCTGACCGTTCAGCCTATCACTGGTGGGCAGAACTTCACGGCAACTGGTAACACGGGTGGTGTATTTGTGAATCAATCGGGTATCCGATTGAATAACGTTGCCATAACCTGGACAAATCCAACGGCATTGACAACACAAGTACGTTTGGTTGTTTCGACTATTGCCGGTGCGGGTCCAATTGCTGCGACTTCTGCTGTTATCACCGTTTCGGCAGCGTCGTTCTTCCCTGCTATCACGGGCTTCAGCCCCGGAGCAGGCGGACCAGGCTCGACGATATTCATCAATGGTATAAACTTTACGGGTGTCAATAGCGTAAGTTTTGGTGGCGCTCCTGCCACGACCTTTACGGTCTTGGGCGATAACTTAATATCAGTAGTTGTGCCACCGGGCGCAGTCACGGGAACAGTCACGGTTTCTCGTCCTCCGGGACCAAACTTCCCTGGAGGCTCCGGCACTTCGACAATAAACTTTATTGTCGGTACACCGCCAACGATTACGTCCTTTAGCCCAACGGCGGGCGGTATTGGCACGCAGGTGCGCATCACTGGTACAAATCTTCTGGGTATAACGCAAGTGGTGATTGCCGATGTTTTGGCAAGCGTCAGTGCTGAACCTGGTACTTTCTCGCCTGATGGTACGCTGGTTACTGCTGTCCTTACTGGTCCGTTGACAGTTACCGTCGGCACGCTGGCGGTATCGCGCACAGGTCCGGTTAGAATTACGTCAACCAATGGTGTGGGAGTTTCTGCGGGACTCTTTACCTATAATCCGCCGCCGCTTATCTCTAGCGTTACGCCGAATAGCGCGATTGTGAATGGTCAAGACATTCCGATTGTTATTCGCGGTACAAACTTCGATATTACAACCGTTCCAATTGATACAGCGTCAACATTCGGTGTGTACTTCTCTATCAATAATGCGCCGCTTGCCATCAGCCCAGAACTTCGTATTTCCGTTCAAAGCGCTTCGGCGACAGAGATTCGGGCGACGATATCAGGTACGTTTAATAACTCGGTTAGCCAGCGCTTTGTTACCGTTCGGAATAAAGATGGTCAATTGTCAAGTATTCCGTTCCAGCTTGTTGCTGGTGGTGTGCCGACCTTGACCAGTATTACCCCATCGTCAACGATTGCAACCGGAGTAGCGTTTATTGCCACTATCAACGGCACGAACTTCTTTGGTCCTGCAGGAACAACGGTGACGGCGAATGGTAATATTCCACTGACAGTGCTTTCGGCAAACTCAACTCAGGTCCGTGTCATTATTCCTTCGTCATTCAATTTGGCAGCAGGAACGATACGTCTTGTCGTCCGCAACTCCGATGGGCAAACCGTCCAAGGCAACATTACGGTCAGCGATCCGGGAAGAGCAGAGATTCAAAGCCTGAGTCCGTCTCGTGCGGTTGTTGGTTCGCCGACATTCCCGATGACGATCACCGGTAGAGGATTCTTCTTGAATGCGACGGTAACGTTTAATAACACCCCGCTTCAGATTCTCAATAATCCGGCACCGTCAACAACGCAAATCGTGGTGCTTATACCATCGAGTCTCTTGACCACCTTCGGCACGGCTCCGATTCGAGTTATTAATCCAGGTGGCTCTACTGGTACGGCGCTCTTTAGTGTTGGCTATCCACAGCCAACGATAACGAGTGTTCTTACGGCAAGCGGTGCAATGTCGGGTCAGACCTCAACGTCTGCCTCAATATTCCCATTCCAGTTGGCGATTAACGGCACGGGCTTCCGTGGCAATATGCGCGTGACGTTTGCTTCTTCTAATGTCACAATCATTGGTACGTCCGATACACAGGTAATCGTTCAAGTTCCTGGAAGTTTGAACACGCCCGGTATCTTCCCTATAACGCTCTCCAACTCGGATGGGCTGACAACGAATGCAACCTTCACGATTACTGCGCCAAACGCTCCCGTGATTACCGCTCTTTCGCCTATCACAACCAATGCGACGGCTACGCCATTCAACATGACCATTACTGGTCGGAATTTTGGTGGTACCCCGCAAGGACAACCGCTTCCGGGCTTACAAGTCCGTTATCGCGGTACGGCATTGCAGATATTGAGCGCAACTCCAACGCAGATTGTCGTATTTGTTCCTGCTGGTGTGAATAATGCCGAGGGAACACAATTTGTCCAAGTCATTAACCCCGACACGCAGTTCGATGAACGCCCTATCAATGTTCTTTGCGCGGTTTGTCCGATAATTACGGGTATTACACCTGAGACGGTACGTCAACAATATCCATTCGATGTGACGTTTACCGTCAGTGGCTCGAACTTCCAGCAAGGCGCAACGGTGAGCGTTGGTGGCATACCATTACGGGTTATCCGTGTGGATGCAAATCAGATTATCGCTGTGGCTCCGGCAGGATTCTTCTTTGGTGACCCGACGTTGCGTGTTCTCAATCCTGATGGACGTTCATTTACGGCAAACTTCAGGACAGGCATTCGTGAAGTCGCGGTTGTTGAAACCATGACTGGCAACGTTTATCCGAATCCGATAGAAGATATGGTGAGCTTTGAGGCGACATTGCCGAAGGCTGGTCAGCTGCGGGTGCGTATCACTGATATTCTTGGCAATACGGTGGTTCTCTTCACCCAAGCAGTTAGTGCGGGTAAATTCTCGCAACAGCTTGATGTGAGCGCCCTTCAAACGGGTGTCTATATTTTCGAGATGACCGACGGCGAACGCCGATTTACCGATAAACTTATCAAACGCTAATCCATTTCCGCATGAGGCTCTCAATGCTGATTGAGAGCCTCATTGGTTGAATCATCATCGAAAAAAATCTCTCGAATCTCGCAAGGGCGAGTGAATGATGAGATAGGGTAAAGCCCCAATACAGCAAGCAGAATGCTTGTGTATTGGGGCTTTTTTATAGGTAAAGAGAAGAAGCCGCGTAGTTTTTCAAGATGTGTGTAGCAGCGAGGCAAATATGCCCAGTCCATCGGTATTGCCCAAGACCGCATCGGAAGCGCGTTCTGGGTGGGGCATCATGCCGAAAACGTTGCCGCGTTTATTCATTATTCCGGCAATATTATTCAGTGAGCCGTTGGGATTAGCTTCTGGCGTTGTTTTCCCGTCGGCATCGGTATAGCGAAAAAGAATGCGTCCTTCGTCTTCGAGTGCTTGGATTGTGTCCTCATCGGCAAAGTAATTGCCCTCGCCGTGGGCGATAGGCATTCGCACAACCGATTGTGTCATAGCGCTTGTGAAGGCAGTATCGGTGCGCTCGACCCGCAAAAATACATCGCGGCAAATAAAGGATAAATTGGTATTGCGGAGCAGTGCGCCTTCGAGCAGGCCTGCTTCGGTCAAAATTTGAAAGCCATTGCATATTCCCATCACATAGCCGCCGCGCTCTGCAAAGCGCACAACTTCTTGCATCACGGGCGAAAATCGTGCAATCGCGCCGCACCGCAGATAATCTCCATAGGAAAAGCCGCCCGGAAGGATGATACAATCAAGGTTTGCAGGTAGCGATGTATCTTTGTGCCAAAGCGCGACCGAGCGGGAATCTTCCAGCAATGATGCGACATGGAGCGCATCGCGGTCACAATTCGAGCCGGGGAAAACAACAACACCGATATTCATGCAGGTTAAAAATGAAGTGGTACAAATGGATAACTGAAATTATGCTTGAATGCTCAATATTCCCCTCTTTGAGACAAAGAGGGGTGTCCAAGCGATAGCGAGGACGGGGTGTTTCTGCGTCGTCTCCCAAAGAGGTGCTACCCCGTCAGTCTGCGCTGCGCTTGACTGACACCCCTTCACAATGTGAAGGGGAATTGGAGAAAGCGTAACTTCAGTGGGTAATTTCGCAGTTTTTCTGTTCTAGACATCCCGAAATTAGACCGTGCCGTCTTGCGGTAATGCCGTAATGATTGGTAATTCGACAATAAAGGTCGCGCCTATTTGCCCTTTTTCCGGTGAACTTTCGCAGCGCACCGTGCCGCCAAGTGCTTCGGCAAAACGTTTGACAATAGACAAGCCAAGTCCCGTAGAATGCTCTCCGGCGGTCGGTTTGGCAGAAAGACGGGTGAATTTTTTGAAAAGATGTGCCTGGTCGGTTTCGTTCAGTCCCGGTCCTTCATCGCGGACACTAAATTGTGCAAAGGGCTTGCCCGCTTTCTCAATTTCCTCAAGACTCAAGTGAATGGACTTATGGAGAGGAGAATATTTTACGGCATTAGAAACAATATTGTCTAATACTTGGCGCAGCAAACGTCCGTCGGTGAGTGTTCGGATGCGGGTTTTCGGTATTTGCAAGATAAAGGTGATATGCTTATCTTCAGCGCGTTTGGCAAAGTCATCGTGGACGATGTGTGCTAGTGCTTGCAGGTCAACATCGCTTTGCGCAATACGCATATTGCCTGTTTCAATCGCATTCAAATCCAGCAATTCGCTAATAATCAAATTCATGCGCTCGGCGGTCTCTTCGATACGACCCATATAGCGATTCAGTTCATTGGGCGGGCATTCGCCCGTGCGCTCAATATTGCGCCGGATGATTGATGATGCCAGCATAATGGATGCTAAAGGATTTCGCAGGTCGTGGGCGACGATGCCCAACATTTCGTTTTTATCAGTATCGGCGCGAACAAGGGCAATATTTTTTTCTTGCAAAAGCGAGTTTGCTTCTTCGATTGCCCGTGCTTGGTCTTGGAGGAGGTCGTTTTGACGGCGGATTTCGCCGTAGGTTTTTGCCAATTCGTTGTTTACGTCTTGCAAGCGCGTATTTTGGTCGTTCATCAAGTGCGACATGGAGGACGCATGGCGTGATTGTTGCTCTAGGAGTTCGTTTTGGCGCTTAATTTCACTGTATGCTTCGGTCAATTCCTGATAGGTTTGTTGTAAGGCAGAATTTTGGTCGGCAAGTGAGGTCAATTGCGCTGCTTTCTCAATGGTAACACGCTCTAAGCGCTCATTTTGGCGCTGAATCTGTTTGTACGCATCGGCAAGGACATTGTTGGAATCAATAAACATAGCATTACGTTCGCGTAGTTCGCCGTTGACATCCGCTAATTCTGTCGTTTTTTCCTCCAAAAGCGTGTTCTGGTCGTTGATAAACTTAATCGCTTCCAGTGCGATTTGTTGAGCATTCTGCAAGGCAATATTTTTCTCTTGAATTTCCGTATTGACAAGGAGCAATTCACGGTTGAGTTCGGCGACAAGACCGCGTTGGTCATTCTTTTCTGCCGCATCAAGCGCAATCATGACAAATGTGCCGAGTGTCCGAAGAAATATCTGCTCCTCCAGTGTCCATGCTCGCGAAGAGCCGGTATGCTCTGCGCAGATAACTCCCACAAGTGTCTGCCCGCTCCGCATCGGCACATCCAGCATTGCGCCAATGCCCAGAGGGCGGAGATATGTTTCGGCGAACTCGCGGGTGTATTCGTTGGTGGCTGCATCTGTCGCGGCAATGACATCAAGAGTATACAAACCATGAAAATATGTCGGATAGTCTTCCATAACCAATCGGCGATCGGATTCATGGAGTCCGCTGATTGCATCGTAGAGGTCGTGTAATTCTAGTGCCGTCGTATCCCGCTCTCCTAAAAAACTTCGCTTGCGCAAAAGCCAAATGCTGACGCGCCGCACATCCAGTTGCTGTGAGCCGCATTCAGTAATAGCAGCAAAAGCCGATTGGAGATTGCCATTATGGAGGTCGTTGCGTTTGGAAAATTCGACGAGAATGTCTTTGTGCCGCGTCAGTTCTTCGATGCGCAAAAACTCTCGTTGCATAAATTCGCGCAAATCGGTGTTGTTTTGCCGAAGCGAGGAATTTGCGCGTTCCAAATACTGCGATTGCACCGCCATAATACGCTGTTGGCGTGTAATCTCATCGTTTTGGGTGGATATTTGCCGATAGGCGGTGGCGATCTGCCCCAGCATGAGGTTATAGGAGTTCGTCAAAGAGCCAATTTCGTCGTGGGCGGCGTGGTTGACGGTTGCTTCCAAATTACCATTCGCAGCTTGTTTCATCGCCAAACTTACCGTTTCCAAGGGGTGCAGAACAAGGCGAATGAAGAGGAAATATAATCCGGCAAAAATAAGTGCGAGAATACAAAAGAGAAGAAACAGCACCACTAGTGCTTTCTGCACTGCTTCCATGCTTTGGCGCTGCGCTTTGTTTGCGGCTTGAATATTGATTTCGATGAGATTTTGTAGGGCGTTTCGGCAAGAGTCGTAGTGCTGTTTGCCAAGTGTAAGAATTTTCTCAAAAGCCTCTTTGTTTTGATTAGCGCGAGAAAGAGCGATGATCTGCTCATGGGTGGCGAGATACTGCTCTTCCATGCGCTTGTAGTGTTCGTATCCACTGCTGTCTTCGGGGGAGAAAATATGTTGCTTAAATGCCTCTTCATGCCGAAGAAACCTTGCTCGCTCGGCTGCAAGCAGTGTTTCGACCTCGCCCATTTCTTGCACATTGACCGTGAGAACATGACGATATTCGTATCCGCGAAAATCGCCCAACGAGGCACGCATCCCGTTTATATGGGCAACACTTGGCAGACGATTTGTTCCTAAATCGGTAATGGCGGATTGTAGGGTGCGGATTTGTAATCCGGCAACTAAGGTGACCAGTGCAAGGGCAATGAAGGAAATAACCGCTAACAGGGCTATTTTCGCTGCTATGGAAATACGTGAGAAGATGCGCATAGATTATGTTCGCAGTCAGATGATTCGACATTGGTTCATGCAACGCTAAGTACATGATTCTTAAAATAACTAACTATTTACAAGCAAGCATTGAAGCTACGTTAAATTCAAGAAGCCGCATAAATACTGGATTAAAAATAAGCGCTTATTTTAAGAATCACATACTAAGTACATGATTCTTAAAATAACTAACTATTTACAAGCAAGCATTGAAGCTACGTTAAATTCAAGAAGCCGCATAAATACTGGATTAAAAATAAGCGCTTATTTTAAGAATCACATACTAAGTATAGTCCCAAAATTGCGCAGAAAAGATGCACAATATTTACCAACAAAGCTACAAAAAAATATCCTTCTTGTCGTCATGAAAAGAAATTCGACGGTATTATTGACTCTTCACTATCTGCCTCATTTTCCCGTTGTTTCCCTGCAAGTTTTCCCGTATTTTCGGGAATAGAGCGCAAAAAGATGTCGTTCGACGGAAGTGAGAACACCGTTCATTTCTCGCTTAGGCGAATGTCGCCCGCACTCCAAATTTCCTAACATTATGCCACTGCTTAAAAAAATCATGAAAATTCGCCGTGATAACACGATTGCTGTCGTTGTCGATGCCCAAGAGCGGCTGTTTCCGCATATACACGAGCAGCAGGAACTTGCTGGCAATATTGAGAAATTCATTATTGGGATGCAGATCCTCAACTTGCCGATTATTGTGACCGAGCAGTACGTCAAAGGGCTTGGCAGAACGCTTCCCCGTTTTCAGACGGCGCTTTCAGATTATTACTCGCCGATGGAAAAAATTTCCTTTAGCTGTTGCGGTGAGCAGGAATTTCTTGATTCGTTGGAGAATCTAGGGCGAAAGCAAATCTTACTGGTCGGTATTGAAGCCCATATTTGCGTCCTGCAAACGGCATTGGATTTACGCGAGCGGCAGTATCGCCCCGTGATTATTGAAGATTGTGTTTCCTCGCGTAAACCCAATGACAAGCGTATCGCTATTGAGCGAATGCGTCGCGCGGGATGTGTCATTACGACGCTTGAATCTGTTCTCTTTGAACTCTGCGTTGTTGCTGGAACAGATATGTTTAAGCAAATTTCCCAATTAGTCAAGTAAGCAATCATCACCAATACCGCATGAATACTGAAGAATACAACGCCGTTTTGGATGCGCCTGTGCAGACACGCAAAGGGGAAGAATTGGACGCTGTGCGCCTTGCGGATTATTTGCGCCAAACCATTGACGGCATGGCGGGTGGGCTTGAAATAGAGCAGTTTCCCAGTGGCTTTTCTAATTTGACCTATATGCTTGGCGCGGTAGTTAAAGGAGAGCGCAAAGAGTATGTGCTGCGCCGTCCACCCTTTGGAGCAAATATCAAATCGGCACATGACATGGAGCGTGAATACAAGGTTTTACGCGCTCTCCGTGAGCCATATCCGAAAGTACCGGAGCCGATTGTGTATTGCGATGACGTGAGTATTGTCGGAGCGCCATTTTACGTCATGGAGCGCGTTCAGGGGGTGATTTTACGCAATAAAAAGCCTGAAGCGCTTGACCTCTCCGCACCAGTAATGAAGAGCCTTTCGACGATGGTGGTGGACAATCTTGTCGCTTTGCACGCCGTCGATATTTCTACGCCGGAATTGCAATCGCTTGGCAAGCCCGATGGCTACGTGCGCCGTCAGGTCGAAGGCTGGCTCAAACGCTATGAGAATGCAAAAACCGACGATATTGCCCATATTACCACAATTGCCGAGTGGCTCTTGGCAAATATTCCCCATGAAACTGACCAGAATGCGCCAACGCTGATTCACAACGATTACAAGTATGATAATGTCGTCTTTACGCCAAATTTGAGCAGTATTAGCGCTGTCTTGGATTGGGAAATGGCGACCATCGGCGATCCGCTCATGGATTTGGGAACAACGCTTGGTTATTGGGCTGAAGAGGACGACCCAATTCCGCTCAAAATGTTTGGTCTGACAGCATTGGAGGGAAATTTAACCCGCGAGGAGGTCGTCATGCGCTATGCAGACCAGAGCGGGCGCAAAATAGACCATATCGTGTTTTACTATGTTTTTGGTTTAATGAAAATCATCGTTATTGCCCAGCAGATCTATGCGCGATTCAAACAAGGGTTCACCAAAGACCCACGTTTTGGCGGCTTGATATTTGTCGTTCAAGCGGGAGCCGATACCGCATACAAAGCGCTTCAAAGCGGCAAACTAAGAAAATTTTAACACTCTTTTTTATCATTCCCTTAGCGTGAAAGGTTATTATGAAAATCGAACAAATGACATGGACAGAGTCAACACAGTGGCAGATGCTTTCGGGTTCGGACGCTGTTTTTCATCCTCAACTCGTCTTGTTTTTCTGTGCTTCGCGCATCAACGGCTTGGAGGAGCGTTATGCGGAATTGCGTTCGCGCTATGGAAGTGCAGAGATTATCGGTTGCACCACAGCAGGAGAAATTTCTGGCGAGGAGGTACTGGATAATTCCGTCGTAGCAACAGCTATCGAATTTGATGATGCGAGTATTCATGTCGAATACACTGATATTCAGGCAATGGCAGAATCCTATCAAGCGGGAGAAAAACTCGGCTCTGCTCTGGACAAAACGGGTTTACGCTTGGCGATGCTTATCTCTGATGGGCATATAGTGAATGGTACGGAACTTGTGCGGGGTATCACGTCGGTTCTTGGAACCAGTATTCCCGTAACTGGCGGTTTGGCGGGCGATGCAGCGCATTTTGAAAAGACGGCAGTGAGCGTCAATGCACCACTTGTGCCGGGGCGCGTTGCAGTGATTGGTTTTTATGGTGAAGATTTGAAGATTGGTCATGGTTCGGTGGGCGGATGGAATGCGTTTGGTCAAGACCGCCGCATCACGAAATCGGAAGCAAATGTGCTTTACGAAATTGATGGCATACCGGCACTCAAACTCTACAAAGCACTTTTGGGCGATAAGGCAAAAGACCTGCCGGGCGCATCACTTCTCTTCCCTCTGAGTATTCGCCCCGAAGATGGATCGCGTGAGTCAATTACCCGCACGGTGCTTTCAATAAATGAAGACGATAATAGTATGGTCTTTGCTGGCAATATGCCCGTTGGATACGCTTGTCGGCTAATGATTGCTAATTTTGACCAGCTTGTTGATGGGGCTTCCAATGCCGCAAATGAGGCATTGAATCTTTCCGAACTTCATCAACACAACCAGCGTTCATTAGGTGTGCTGGTCAGTTGTGTCGGGCGCAAACTCGTTCTTGGGCGGCGCACTGCTGACGAGGTTCGGGCGGTACGGGATATTTTGGGGACGAATGCTGCCTTGACTGGCTTTTATTCATATGGCGAAATTTGTCCACACGGCAAACTCCTGAATTGCGAATTGCATAATCAAACAATGACCGTCACAACGATTACCGAAGAGCGTTGAGGTGGCATAGACCGCCGCCCCGACTTCCAATGTGCGAATCATTTCTTTGACCCAATATCATTAAATTAATACCAAATTAAGTTAAAAATATAACCTCAAGATGTGTTATACCATTTTGTGTAAATTTATACCGCCACCCCGTCGGCAAGGAGACAGGCGAGACCGCTACAAATGAGCGGTC
>CANHDJ010000048.1 GCA_947459425.1 Ignavibacteria bacterium | reverse complement strand
TTGCTCAGAATCGAAATTTTTTCTATTATATGCTGTGCATTGCGCATGATACCTCTTTTCTTGATGCTGTACAGTGTGGTTACTTTACAAATCAAGGAAGAGGTATGCTTTTTTACTACTCTTTTTTTAAAATGTCCAGACTATTGTTTGTAAGGAACAATCAAAAAATGCAAGACCAACAACATACAGAAAAATTCCCGTTCATCCCAATAATTCCCATTGCGGACTACTCCTACACGCTTCCGGCAGACCGCATTGCGGCGTACCCGCTTGCCGAGCGCGACAACAGCAAACTGCTTGTGGCAAGAATGAACAAGGGCGACAACGGAGATGCCGCGCCGCATATCCGCCACACCACCTTCCGCCATCTTGCCGAGGAAATCCCTGCAACGGCGCTGCTTATCGCCAATGACAGCCGTGTGATAGCAGCACGAATCTATATGCAGAAATCCACCGGCGGCGCAGTTGAGGTACTGTGCCTTCAGCCCATTACGCCATCGCCAGACCCCGCATTAACACTGCAAACAACGGAATCCTGCCGTTGGCAATGTATGGTCGGTGGGCGAAACATTAAAGTAGGCGATGTGCTGACAATCGCAGTCGAAACGTCCTCTTCCGGCGCATTCACACTCAAGGCAACAATTCTCACGAAAGACAGTGCCGAAGCGCTTGTTGAATTTGCATGGCAACCGGAAAACGTCATATTTGCCGATATTTTGGAGGTATTCGGGCATATCCCGCTTCCGCCCTACATCAAGCGTGAGGACGAAGCCGCCGACAAAGAGCGGTATCAGACCGTCTATGCTGCACACAAGGGATCTGTGGCTGCTCCCACAGCAGGGCTGCATTTCACGGAGCGTGTTTTGGAAGACTTGCGGGCAAAAGGGGTGAGTCGAGCGCACTTGACATTGCACGTCGGCGCGGGAACATTTCGGCAAATGAGTGGCGACGGGGCGCATGAACACGTCATGCACGAAGAGCGTATTTTCGTTCCTCAAGAAGTCCTTGCCGAGATTGCGGCACAGCTTTTGCGGCATGAACGCGGCGAAACTGCGCCGATTGTCGCTGTCGGCACAACATCCATGCGGACGCTGGAATCGCTGTATTGGTGGGGTGTGCGGCTGCTCACCTCAGACGGCGATGCCCACGAGCGCGACACCTTGGCAATCCACCAATGGGATGCTTTGCGGCTTCGGCAGCAATTTGGCGAGAATCTCCCAAGCGCAAGTGCCTCAATGTCGGCAATTCAAGAATGGCTTGGACACAAGCATTTGGAGGCTGTTGCTGGCGAAACACAGCTGATGATTGTTCCCAACTATCCGTTTCAGATTTGTCATGGCTTAATCACGAATTTTCATCAGCCCCAGAGTACGCTTATGCTGCTTGTGGCAGCGTTTTTAAGTGTAAAAGGTAGATCGCATTGGCGAAGCATTTACGATACAGCCTTGGAAGAGAATTATCGTTTTTTGAGCTATGGCGATTCTTCCCTTCTTTGGCGTTTGTAGCGAGATTTTCATAATAAAATCACTTCATGCGTAATTTTGTTTTCCGCGCTCTGAAAATTTTATAGTTTTGCGCCGTCTTCCTGTTGTTTTTTGAAAACAACACCAAGCACACAACTATCAATCAACTCAGAGGTTTCATTTGATTTAAACTGCCACAACCATGCGTATCACCGACGTTTTGAACACCTCTTCGGTGGCTGTCCACCAACATCTGCCCACAAAAAATGATGCCTTGCATTTTATGGTTGATATGCTGCGCGAGCGCGGCGGTATCGCCGATGTGGACAAGGTGGAAGCGCTTATTTTGGAGCGCGAAAATATTATGTCCACCGGAGTCGGCAAGGGTTTCGCGTTCCCACACGCCAAGACCGATGCAGTTGTGCAACCTGTGGGAGCATTGATTACGCTTGATGAACCTGTCGAGTATCAAGCCCTTGACAATAAACCCGTCAATATTATTTTCATGCTTTTGGGGCAAGAAAGTGCCGTTGGGACGCATCTACGCTTGCTTTCGCGCGTTTCGCGTTTGATGAACAGCGATGATTTCCGCGAACGGCTGTTAAATGCCGCTTCGTCTGCCGAAGCGCTGGCAATTATTGGCGAAGAAGAAACGCAAAAATTAGATATGTAACCTCGGCATTGCGCGATAGACACTATCCCACAAGGCTTGAAAACCGCACCATTATGGACTTCCTCCGCACTCACGCTGCAAAAATTGCTATTGCCGTTGTAACGCTTTTTGTTGTTTTGCTTTTGGGCGAGCAACTCATGGTTAATCGTTCTCGCCGCATGAATACGGATTCTGTATCACCCGAAACCGCCTCGCAAGCAGCAAATACCGCGACAAACAACGCCGCGCCACCACAACCCCAAGAGACCATTCCAACGTACACCGTCGAGGTGCTGCGCACTATTCCGCATGATACGGGCGCATTCACCCAGGGACTGGCATTCGACAACGGTGATTTGTACGAGAGTACGGGACAGTACGGCTCTTCCTCACTCCGCAAACTCGACCCGCAATCGGGTAAGGTGTTAAAAAAAGCACTCGTTGACGCTGCGTATTTCGCCGAAGGCATGGTTGTTGTTGGCGGGAAGGCGTATCAACTCACGTGGCAAGGGGGTATCGGGTTTATTTACGACGTGCAATCGTTTCGGCAATTACGCACCTTCAGCTATTTCGGGGAAGGATGGGGCTTGACATTTGACGGCGAACATCTGATAATGAGCGACGGCACAAGCAATCTCCGCATTCTTGACCGTGATTCTCTTCTAATTCGCAGAATGTTGACCGTGACAGACAACGGCGCTCCCGTAAAAAATTTGAATGAATTAGAAGTGGTCAAAGGCGAAATTTGGGCAAATATCTGGCAAACAGACTCCATAGCCCGCATCAATCCTCAAACGGGCAGCGTCATCGGATGGATAGATTGTTCGGGCTTGCTTACGCCGGAAGAGCGCTCCAATGCTGATGTTTTGAATGGTATCGCCTACGATGCGAAGCGCGATGTTCTTTTGCTCACGGGAAAAAATTGGTCGAAAATGTTTGAAGTGCGCGTAAAGATAAAGGAAAAAATGTAGTTTTGTGATTGTCCGTTTGGCTATTCAAACAGTGAGCAACAAAATAAAAACCAACAAAGCCCACCCTATTTTTGCAAATGCGCGTTTGCGAACCATTTTCCGACACAATCATGACCGAAACAGCAACAAATGGCAACGTCTCAGCAGAGCCGACGACGACGATACCCGAAGGCAAGGTAATCCCGTGCTTGGACAAAGGTTTTGTGCGCTTGGTTGATTCTATGGGTTCGGATGCTGCCATTGTTCAGGCGGCGCGTGTTTCCTACGGTGTCGGCACAAAAAAAGTCAGCGAAGACAGGGGACTCATTCGGTATCTGATGCGCCACGCCCATACGACACCGTTTGAAATGGTGGAGTTCAAATTCCACGTCAAATTACCCATTTTTGTTGCGCGGCAGTGGATTCGCCATCGCACGGCGAATGTGAACGAGTATAGTGGTCGGTATTCGGTGATGCAAGAGGAATTTTATGTGCCGGAAGCCTTCCAAGTCCGCCCGCAAAGCCTGAGCAACAAGCAAGGACGCGCTGATGAGACATTTTCCGCAGCAGAATCGAACGAGATTATTGGGCTTTTGCAGCACGGGCAGGAGCGAGCTTACGATGATTACGAACTGTTGTTGGAGAAAAATTTTGCCCGCGAACTCGCCCGCATCAATCTTCCCGTTTCGCAGTACACGGAATGGTACTGGAAAATTGATTTGCATAATTTATTTCATTTCCTCCGTCTCCGCATGGATGCCCATGCACAGTACGAAATCCGTGTTTATGCCGATGCGATGGCACAAATAGTCCGCGAGATTGTGCCGATGGCATATCAAGCCTTCGAGGATTATTCGCTCAACGCCGTACGATTGACTGCGCCGGAACTGCAAGCAATGAAGCGCCTTCTGGCAAATACCGATGCTGGCATTTTGACAGACGAAACACTCGCTGAATCGGGTTTGTCGAAGCGCGAGATGGAAGAATTTCGCGTGAAGTTGCGCCAGATGCAGCCGTAATTACTGTTTCACTCTCCTAACCGCATGAATGCTATGCTCACGCAAGCCATTCAAGATTATCTGAAGGCGATTTACAAACTCAGTGAGCATGGTGAGGCGGTGACGACAAACGACCTTGCCCGCGAACTCAAGGTAGCGCCTGCGTCGGTAACAAATATGCTCAAGCGCCTGAGCGAAATGCACCTTGCCTCATACGCATCCTACAAAGGGGTTACGCTCTCGGAAGCAGGATGCAAAGCGGCATTAGAGATTATTCGGCATCATCGCCTTTTAGAGTTGTATTTGAAAGAGGCGCTTGGTTACTCATGGGACAAAGTGCATGACGAAGCTGAAACCCTAGAACATCACATCTCCGAAGAGTTTGAAGACCGCATTGCTGCTATGCTTGGCGACCCTCACTATGACCCACACGGCGACCCAATCCCCAGCAAAAATGGCACCGTGCCGCCCACCTCCACGACACCGCTTGCCGCCTTAGAGCCGGGAATGAATGCTGTTGTGATGAGGGTTTCGGATGCTAATCCAGAATTTTTGCGCTATTGCGCTTCAGTGGGAATTGTGCCACAGGCAGAAATTCATCTTGTTGCCAAAACACCCTCCAGCCAAACGCTGACCTTGCGTATCGGTGCGCCAGACGCAACTGCCGAACACGTTATTGGCAGTGTTGTGGCAGAGCAGGTTTTTATTGAGCAAGTGTGAACACACAATAAAATATCGTTCTCCTATCCTAAACAAACACCAGTATCCATCAACCGTTCTAGTCTACTTCCGAAAATGAACATTTTATCATTTTTTCGTCATTTGAAAGTCATCAATCTCCACGTACCTTTGCGTCTGATACGTGGACAAGTCTTTGTTCTTTGTTTAGCAGGTTTTCTTCGGTTTGGTAGCGTGATAGGTTTCGGTGGTGCTTTAAGCATAGCGCTTGCGGGGTGTTACTCCTTCACGGGAGGTTCGATTCCGCCACATCTCAAAACACTCAGCATCCCACTTGCCGACGACACAAGCGTCGGCGGAGGTCCTCAGATGCGCGAAACGCTGACGCAGCAACTCGTACAAGCATTCCGTCGTGAAAATGCGTTTTCGCTTGTGCAAGAGCGCCCCGATGCGGTGTTGGAAGTAACGATTACGAATGTTACCGAAAGCATCGCCACCGTCCAACAGGGCGAACAGGAGCGCGACAAGCAGATTATCGTCACGGCAAAAGTCGTTTATCAAGACCGCGTCAAGCAAAAATCGGTGTGGAACGGTGACAAGCAGTTCCCTTCGACACAGACATACGCGATAGCGGCGGGCTTGCAAGGACGCGAAGCCGCTATTGATAGGGCGCTTCGTCAGATTGCTAACGATATTCTTGTGGCGGTTGTTTCGGGTTGGTGATTAATAAATCCAATCGCTCACAATCAAGCCAACCAAGCCTTTCTGGAGAGAAGAACCTGTGCAGCAAAGACCAGACCTTGAGAGCCGCGTGTCATAATTCGCTTTTGCAATTCACAACACGCTTCAACACAAGGTTCGTTTACCGTTTATGGAAACATTGATTCGCCTTATTCCCATGCACGATGCGCTTTTAGCGCTATATTTTCTTTCGCTTTCGATTCTTTTCCTTTTTGGTTTACAAAGCGCCGTTATGGTGTTTTATTATGCCAGAACACGCCACACAGAGCGAATTACCCCGGAAATGCCCGCCGAAGTCCCGATGGTAACGATTCAGTTGCCACTTTTTAATGAAATCTACGTTATTGAGCGCCTTGTCGAATCAATTTGCGCAATGGACTACCCCAAAGACCGCATGGAAATTCAGGTTTTGGATGATTCCACCGACGAAACCGTTGAAGTAGCTCGTCAAATTGTTGCCCGATACGCTGCCGAAGGCTTCGACATTACCCACATTCATCGCACAAATCGTTCTGGTTACAAAGCCGGAGCGCTCAAAGAAGGGTTAGCGATTGCTAAAGGTGAGTTTATCGCTATTTTCGATGCCGATTTTGTGCCGAAGCCGGAATTTTTGCAAAAGACGATTCCGCATTTCTTTGGCGGTGAAAAAATTGGTATGGTGCAGACACGTTGGGAACACTTGAACGAAGATTATTCCTTCCTTACTCGCGCACAAGCATTGGCACTTGATGGACACTTCGCTATTGAGCAAGAAGTACGCAACAAAGCAGGCTTTTTCATCAATTTCAACGGCACTGCTGGCGTGTGGCGCAAAGAAACTATCGTCGATGCCGGAAACTGGCACTACGACACCATCACCGAAGATACTGATTTGAGCTATCGCGCACAACTTCGTGGTTGGAAATTTATCTATCTGAACAATGTCACCTCGCCCGCCGAACTTCCCGCAGAAATCAATGCCTTCAAAGCACAGCAATTCCGTTGGACAAAAGGCACGATTGAAGTAGCGAAAAAAATTCTCCCAACAGTATGGAAAGCCGATTTACCGCTTCGTGTGAAAATTCAATCCTCCTTCCATCTGGGCGCAAACATCGTGTTTCCGTTCATTATTTTGGTTGCGCTTTTGAATGTGCCTCTGGTGATTATCAAAAACGTTATGCCGCAATATGGCTGGTACTTCGATTTGATGGTTATTTTTACCCTTGCTTCTATCAGCACCTTTACGTTCTATACCGTCGCGCAGTACACGATTCACCGCGAAGATTGGCATCAGCGCATTTTCTTGTTCCCGCTCTTTATGGCTGGCAGCATGGGCTTGGCAATCAACAATACTCGTGCGGTGATGGAAGCTATTTTCAACAAAAAGAGTGAGTTTGTGCGTACGCCAAAATTCAAAGTTGAGAAAAATGGTGACAAATGGCAATCGAACAAATATAAATCCAAGAAAATTGACCGTACCGTTTTTGTCGAACTTGCTTTTGCGGCGTATTTCTTTGTCGGTATTTGTATTTCGCTCTATTGCATGGAGTTTGCCGCGATTCCGTTCCAAGCAATGTTCTTTTTTGGTTTTGCTGTCGTCGGTGGCTTATCGGTTCGCCATGCGAGAACACGGTAAGTGTTGATGTGAACCAAGCGTTGGAAGCAGATATTATGCCTCGGTTTATTCGTATATTTGCGAATGGTCGGGGCATTTTTCTGGCTACAACGCAATATTTTGGGCGTTGAGGTGTCTAAAACAAGGGAAAGTTGTGCCTAAGGCACAGAAGAGCGTAATTTTTGTAACGTTTTGCATCTTACCGCGCTTCTTTCCGTAGTAGAGTTTGAATATATTCTTCGACTAATGTTCTTGACGAGTTTCTCACCAATCAAGGAGTTTCTATGGCACGAGTTGTAGTCATGTCGGTTGCGGCGGGCGGCGGTCATAAAACCGCTATGGTCTCTATTGCTCGGACATTGCGTGATCATACACCAAGTCTTGAGGTGGACTGCTTTGAGAGCAAATTAGAAAGTTTGGATGCTTTACATCGAAATTCGTACACCTTCAATGAAGGCATATACGATGCGCTCTACAAGGTTGGTGATTTGAAACTTGTGCAAGATGTTTCCTCGATGTTTCTTGCGCCAATCATCAACGAAGTCGCAGAAGAATTTCGCCCGACGATGCTTGCGGGCAATTACGACACGATTATCAGCACTCATTTCGTCCAAACCTTCGCTATGCTCAAACTCCGCGAAGAACTTGGCTTGCCGACAAAAATTCTTGCCTATATCCCCGATTTCGACGAGTCTTCCGTTCATTTTGCTTCCTACAAAGGCAGTCGCCCTGATGGTGCAATCGCCCAAAGCCCACGATTTTTGGCAAAACTCCACAAGCGTTTTGGTGTACCGCGCTATGCCTTGCAGCAAGCGGGGTATATCACCCGACCTGAGTTTACCGCCGTGCGCGATTTGACGCGAGAAGAAGCCCGGAAGCGGGTTGCGAAATTGCCATTTTCGGGTGTTGCGGAAATTGCCCAAGATAAAATGACCTTTGTAGCGGCGGGTGGGTCGTTTTGGGTATCGGAAATTTACAAAGAAATCAAGCTCTTGGGAGAGTCGGAGGATTTTCGCTGGGACAATGCCCAGATTCTTGTCGTTTGTGGACACAATGCAGAAGCATATCAAGACTATACGCGCTTACAAGAGGAATTGGTTGCGAATAATAGCGCGGTGCGCATCGTTCCACTGCCGTTTCTCAATTCCGAGCAGTTGGCAACCGTTTACCGTGCTTCCGATGCCGTCATGCTTTCCGGCATTGCACCAGCCACGCTCTACGAACTCATCGAAGCACAAGCTGGACAGCCCGTTATCCGTCGCGTGAATCCTGGTCCGGAGCGTTTTAATCTGAAATATATTCTCGACCGCAATCTTGCTCTTTTTAGACCAAGCAAAGACGAGTTTTTGGCGCAGATGGTAGAATTTAGCCAATTTCCCCAGCAAATGCAGGAGCGGACGAGCGAGCATCATCTCGCCGCAGAGCAGGAACGGAATTTTGCTCAACGTCGGGCAAAAAGTATGGCGACGTTTATCGAAAATTTTGCCACCAACAAACGCAGCGACCAATACCGCATAAAACCACGCTATACGCTTGGTTCGACGTTTATTCGCAACCTAGGCAAACGCGGGGTGGCGGCAGAGTATTTTTCCATGTTTTTAGCATCACCGAACTCACGTTCACGGCATATTTTGTGATGCTTCTCACAAATTATTCCTGAAGTAGTCCACCGTGCGTTTCATTGCGTCCGTCCAGTCATTGGACGGCACAAAGCCAGTAAAAGCCTTGATTTTATCGCAATTAACAGGCGTTGAGCCGATGTCAATAGTCTGAATTTCGTGGGGAAGTGGTTTGACCGTAAGCTCCCCAACACCGCATGAATCCACAATCTGCTGGGCAATAGTGTGAATCGGAATATTCTGCCCATTGACGTTGAATGCAGCAAAAGGCTCGTCCAACCTTGCGTCGACGGCAATTCGCCAGACGTATTCAACAACATCTTGCACATAGACGACGGGGCGTGTGCGGTGTGTGCCAAAAATTTCAATCGCTCTTCCTTCCAAAGCATCGCGGACGAAGCCGCCAATCAAGCCAATATCCTCGCCGCGTGTCGGCATTCTTTCGCCAAAGCAATTTCCAAAACGCAGACTCACAACCGCGTACTTGTAGAGCTTCGCATAAATCCGATAATAGGATTCTGCCGCAAGTTTATGAACACCCTGAATATCTTCCGGCAAAAGTGGTGTTTCTTCGGTAATCTCTCCCCCCGTAAAATTTCCATATACACCACGCGACGACAAGAAAACAAGCCGTTTTGCGGGGTATTTTGCCAACGCCGTGGCAATGTGCAAGTGCGAAGCCTGATTCAGGGCGTGGTCGAACTCTGGCTCATACAGCGCCAAACGGTGTGCTGTCCACGCCATTGTGTCAATAATAATATCTGCTGCTGATAAGAATTCATCAAGATTTGGGACAGTTTCAACGGTTCTTTGAATGAAAGAAATCCCTTGCAAAGCTCTTACATTCTCGCCCCGGGCGCTGGTGCGTGGATTCATGCCGTCAATAACGACAACCTTCCAACCTTCGTTGTGAAAACGTTCTGCGATGTGCGAGCCGATAAAACCTGCTCCGCCGAGAATAAGTGCTGTTTTCATGGAGTAATGTTGATGGGAAGAATATTTGGTAATGTTGAGTTTTTCAGTGTGGGTAGTAAGTTTTTATACCGATGAAAACCAAACCACGTTTGCTCAAGCGTAACTTCAGTTAAAAGGAAATTTACGCAAAAAATGCTTTTTTGTCAGAATTTTCCGCAGATTATTTGTTAATCTTTTGTTCGTGTCGTATTTGCGTTTGATTTTCACCAAAAAATTCCCTAGTTTCCGAATCTTGTAAAAACACTCCTGACTTGACCTCAATAGCAACTCCACACCTCACTTTTTTCATTTTTTTCAAAGGATAGTTCGATGAATCACACTCGTCCTCTTGCGACCTCTCGCGCATGGCGGTATGCGCTGGCGTGGGCGTTACTGCCCGCTCTCGCGGTTGGGATATTGTCCGAGTCCCCTGCCTTTGCGCAGACTTCGGCAGCGCCGCGCACCAAACAAGAAAACCGCACGAAAAGCGCCATCTCCCGCGAGGAAGCCATGATGCAAAGCCGTCTGCGCCGCCTTATTGCAGGGCAGAATCTGGGCAATGGAATGTATAGTCTTGCCAAAGCGCCGCGCGTTTTGCCGCTCAAAGAAGGAACCTACGAAAAGGGTGCGATTTATGTGAAAACTCGTGAGCGCTTTGTTCTCGGCAAAGGCGCAAAATCCTTCCAATCCTCCGTGCTGATGAGCGGTCTGGAAGGCGTAACGGTGCGGGATATTCGCCCCGTTTCCGCGCAGCACAATAACGGTGCGATGCTCACGGCGGACACCTACGGCGTAGGGCGCATCTATACCGTACGCTTCTATCCGGGGTCCGACGTGCAGCGCTTGTGTGCTGATTTGAGCCAGAATCCCGACGTGGAATACGCCGAGCCGATATACATCCACCAACTCACCCAAGACCGCGTTACGCCTACCGACCCGCTTTTTGCGCGGCAGTACCACTGGGCGCGTATCGAAGCGGAAAGGGCATGGGGCATCACGCGCGGCAGTGAAACCACGATCATCGCCATTTGCGATAGCGGTGTGGATATTGAGCATGAAGATTTGAAAGATAATATCTGGACAAATCCGGGTGAATCCGGCATGGACGCTATGGGGCGCGACAAACGCACCAATGGCGTGGATGACGATAACAATGGAAAAGTAGATGATTGGCGCGGATGGGATTTTGTTGGTAACGTTACGGTTGCCGACCGTGCTGCTTCTATCTTTCGCCCCGATAATGACCCCAAAACCCGCCCACGCCGCGATCTGGACGAAGGCGACGGCTTAAATCACGGCTCACACGTGGCAGGTATTGCCGGTTCGACGGCGAACAACGCCTTTGGCGGGCTTGGATCTGGGTATCGTTGTCGCATTATGCCGCTCAAGCAGGCGACGGAAGACTTTGCTAATTCCACCAGTGTTCTTTTGGGATATGAAGGTATTCTCTATGCCGCACAGATGGGCGCTCATGTTGTCAACTGCTCATGGGGTGGTCTTGGTGGTGGCAGTCAATTTGCCCAAGATATTATCAATACCGCAACGGCGCTGGGAACGCTTGTGGTCTGTGCTGCCGGTAATGATGGCGCGCTCATGGATGATTCCTATTTCCCGGGCAGCTTTGATAATGTACTGTCAGTAGGCGCTTCGGATGAAAACGACACGCCAGCCGGATTTAGTAACTTTGGCATCAAAACCACCGTGTATGCCCCCGGTGTGAATATTCTCAGCACGGTTTCCGGCAATCGCTATACTCTCTACGGAGGCACGTCGATGGCATCGCCACTTGTTGCGGGTATTGCGGCACTTGTGCGGACATTGCATCCCGAATGGACACCGCAGCAAGTCACGCAGCAAATTCGCGGTACGTCGGAAAATGTGTTGGTGCCGGGCGCTGCTGCTCGTCCTGCGAACTTCTTTGGGCGTATGAATGCTTTTCGGGCGCTGAATATTAACCGCACACTCAACGGTTCCGGCGAAACAATGCCGGGCATTATCGGTGTAGCAAGCAGCATTGATGCGGCGAGTGGGTTTGTTGCCTCCTTTGAGCCGCGCCGTTTGGTGCTGTCGGTGCGGAATATCCTGTCGGATGCTTCCGATGTGAGCATTACTCTGACCCCGATTGACCCGAATATGGTCGCTTTGCAGCCCACCATCACTATCGGCAATCTTGCAACGGGGCAACGCAAAAACGCCGAGTTTACGGTGCAACTCCAAACCCCGGCGTTGACGCTGGCTGGTGCGTTGGAATTTGGTGAATTTCTTGTTACCTACCGCTCCGGTTCCTACGTGAACTACGAGCGCCTTTCCATTCCCTTCCAGCTGCCCGCCAGCAATGCTACACCGGAGCTAGTGGTTTCGTCGGTGGTGGATTTTGGTACAACGCCTGTGCCGACAACAGCAACCGTGCGGATAACCAACACAGGCAACCAAACCATTACCGTCACGGCAGCAACGCAAGCATTCACGGGGACAAATGCGCGTGAGTTTGAGCAAGTATCCGTCCTGACTGGTGTACCCTTGGAGCCGGGCGCTTCCACTTCTCGCGTCATTCGCTTTTCGCCGACTGCCGGAGCAAACGGGCAGCGCACGGCGAATTTTAATGTCGTGGGAATGTCCGACGGCATTGTGCCAACGCGAGGCGGAGGTACGCCGATTGCCAATGGGTATCGCTTCTCGACGCGGCAGGAAACCTATACGGAAATTACGGATAATAATTTTCCCTTTGCCGGAGGCGGTGCGAACTTGGATGACGGTGAATTTGATACGGATTTACCATTCCCATTTCGGTTTGGGCAAAATACCTATACGAATGTTCGGATTGTCTCTAATGGTTTTCTTGCTTTCCGACCTGCGCGGTCGTCTATCACGGACGTAGGTTTTGTGAGTTCGCCAATTGGCGATGCGAGTTATGGTGCCGACGGCATTATTTCCGGGTTTTCCTTGGATCTATTCATGCTGCCTGATGGCGTGATTAACTATGCAACGCAAGGTACAGCACCGAATCGGGTCTTTATCGTTCAGTGGAAACGCGCATCATTTGTTACTATGACGGGTGCTTATCCTGATGCCGATATTAACTTTCAGATTCGGCTTTATGAAGGATCGAATCGGATAGAATTTGGTTATGGTAAAATGAGTGTCTTGCCGTTAGACGCTGGCGTTCGCGGGCAAGTTGGGTTGAGAGGAACAAGTTCTGCCGACTTCAATAATCGCTTAGTGAATTTTCAACAAAATAACTGGATTAGTTCTCTTCTTGGGACTGCCTCTACTGACCGTTGTGACATTTTCGGTAGCGTTTTTCCACCTTCTGGCTTAGTGTACATTTACACTCCTGGCGATTTTGCTGCCAGCAGCACTCCGCGCGTAACGTCGTTCCAGCGTTCTGCGCAGTTAAACGCTACTGCCCGCTCTGGTGGTGTTCTTTGGACAGATCCGCCGCTAACAACAGGAGTAAACTTTAATACAACAAACCGCATCGGCACGACGGTTGTTTCCGTTACCAATGTTCCACTTGGCACAGTCAAAACAATGACCGTCACGATGGCAAATATCAGCCCGAACCCGATGACGATAACAGGCTTGGATATTGTCCCTGTGGTGGATGCAACCGCCGGAGAATTTCGTGTTTTGAATCAATTACCGATCAATCTCGCTGCAAACGGCACAACGACGGTGCAGGTTGCTTTTTCGCCTAGTGTGGCACGCTTCCGCGAAGCGGCGCTGCGTATCACCTACGACGGCACAACAGCACTCATGCCGCTTACGGGCAATGGAGAAGCACCGAAATTGCTATTGCGCTATTACAACGATGTTGGCGTTGAATTGACGGGAACAACGGGCTTTTTCAGTCGTTTCGACCGTCTGCCGCCGTTCTCGCTGACGGGCGCTTTGCCGCCAATCAATCTCGCGCCGATAGGCACGACGCGCCTTGTAAACCTTGTTTCTGTCCGAAATTTAGGAACAGAGCCGATAACGGTAACGAGCGCATCGTTTGTTCATGCTACACTCAATTCGGTGCAAAGCCCGGATTTCCGCCTCATCACGCCGCTTCCGTTTACGGTGCAGCCCGGTACGTCGCAAACGCTTTCGATTGCTTACACGCCGATTGAAGCAGGTGAGAAACTGGTTGATTTGACCTTACTGAGCGACAAGGCAGACCCTGCCGTTCTGCGTTGCGGCAGCACTGGCGGTGTGCCGAGAGCCATTCAAGTAACGCCTCGCGGGACAAATGCTGTTTTGAACACCTCTCCCTCGCCATTTTCCTTTAATTTTGGTCTGGTGTCTATCAATGCCACTGGTACACAGCGCATCACGCTTCGCAATAGCAGCACGGCTTCGATGATTATTTCCGCCATTAGTTTTGGCGGGGTCAATGGCAGTGAGTTCACCACGACGGGCGCGACATTCCCGATTCGCCTTGCACAAAACGATAGTCTTCTGCTCTCGGTCGTCTTCCGTCCGCGTGATGTTGGTGTGCGGACGGGCGTAATGACGGCGTTCCACAATCTTGCTCCGGGGTCGGAAACGGTGCAGCTTATCGGCAGTGGTAATGCCTTGCGGCGTGTTGCGGTGCCGATTCTCACACAGATTTTTGCTACGACCGCTCCAAATGCGACTTCCGGCACAATCGGTATTTCCGTACAAAGTCCTGGTCGGGATACGGCAACGGTTTCTGAGGTGACGATTGAAGGCAAAGATGCCAGTGAATTCCGCATTTTGAGAAATATTCCCGCTGGAACGAGGATTGCGCCAAGTCGCAGTTCGACAGCAACAATCTTCTTTGCACCGACTTCGCGCGGTGTGAAAGAAGCGCGATTGGTTGTTCGCAGCAATGCCGAATTTCCCGTGATGAGTGTGGAGCTTCGCGGTACGTCGTCGGATTCCGTTGCCCGCGCAACGATTGCAACGCTGGACGCAACGGCGCAGTACGGCGATGAAATCAGCGTTCCGATAACCTTACGCGGCGGGAACAGGCTTCCGGCGGGAACAACGATTTATGCGAGCCTCCGTTTGAATGCTTCGCTCTTGCAGCCGCTTGATGCTGCTTCGGCGGGTACGGTGTTTGATAATCAGCGCGTCGTGCGGCTCACGCTCACGCCAACTGGTACGGATACCGTGCTGACACGCCTTCGCTACCGTGCTGTGCTGGGTAATGACACCACAACGGTCTTGCGCTTGGAGGGGGCATTTGCGACAAACGCCACTATCTTCACATCGTCGGGCAGATTGACTATTACAGGCGCTCCGCAAGCATTTTTGCAAACGGCGGCGGGTCAAGCTACTGCGCAGTATTCGGCAGCACAGGGCGGTACAGTTTCCATGCCGATTGTGGTGCGGAATCGCCATCGCATTCCGTCGGGACGATTGCTCTATGCGACCATGACGTACAACGCATCCTTGCTTGAGCCAACAAATTTGACCACTCTTGCCGCCTCGAATAGTGTTGTCGGAGGCAGACGGTCAATAATCTTTGCTATTCCGCCGGGAAGCGCTGCCGATACCGTGATTACGCCGACCTTCCGCGCTGCCATTGGTAATGCAACTGGTTCGACGGTAACAATGCTTAATACGATTCGGTCAAACGACGCAATATTTGGCGATTTGATTCTGTTGCAGCCTTCGGGTAATTTCGCTTTGACAAATCTGAATCGTTCCGGTGGGACGCAGTTGTACTTCTCGCCAAGGGCAAGTTTGGTGATTGTTGCAAGCAGCCCCAATCCCGCGACGGACAATATCACGCTTGTTTTCCGCAGCTTGGAAGACGGCGATGTTAGTATGACGATGAGCGATATAAGCGGTAAAACCGTGCTGGAGGAGCAGATAAGCGGCATAAAGGCTGGCGAACACACCGTGCGCGTTCCGACGCGGGCGCTTGCAAGCGGTTCGTATATGCTCACGCTGCGCTCGGCTTCGGGCAAAGCAACGCAGACCCTTCAAGTTGTGCGGTAAACTTTTGTCGTCTGTAGCCCGCATCAACACGGGCTACAGGCACTTAAAACGAAATTTTTTATTCTTATTGTCAATCACTATGAATCGAAACACTCTCAAAACCGCTCTGGGCATAGCGTTGATAGCAATATCCATCGCTGTTTTTGCCGCCGATGCCGAGGCGCAAAGTCTGCGTCCGCGCCGCTTCTCGCTTGGTTTGTATGGAAGCTATGGCTTGGATATGAATACCATTGATTTCCAGGATTTGCCGACAGCGCCGATTTTCACGCCCCGCACCGGAGGCGCAAATGAACCAACCCCCTTCACCTCCACCAACGCATGGAATCCCGCGTTTGGCTTGGTGATGGAATACTTGATTGACGACCGCTTCAGTGTTGGCTTACGGGCAAATTATGCCACGCAAAATGCCCGCATCACCACTCGCGCCAACTACCGTGTGGGGCGCAGTGACGGTACATTTGCCGATGCCGTGAGTGAATACGTCATTAGCGATTCGGTGAATGTTATCGGGTTAGAGCCGATGGCAAGCTATAATGTCTGGGAAGGGCTTTCGGTGCATTTGGGTGTACGCTTGAATTTCGTCCTTTCAGCAAAATATTATCAAGCGGAGAATCTTCTTGAACCAAGCGATGGTAGCTTCTTTGAAGGTACTACCCCTATTCGCACGCGCAATATTCGGACGGGTGATTTGCCGAATGCTAACACCTTTGCTATCGCGCCACTCGTGGGTGTGAGCTATGCTATTCCTATCATTGAGCGTTTGACGGTGCATCCCGAAGTCTTTTACTCCTTTGGTCTTACGCCTGTTGTTAAGGATATAACATGGACGGTGAGGTCATTGCGTCCAAGCATTGCGGTGAAGTATAAGTTTTGATGTTTTGCACGATGTTCTTGTCAGAGTATCGCACAGCCCGCTTTGAAAGCGGGCTGTGGTGTTTTAAATTGCCCTTTGATGTGTCATTGATCGGGTTATACACCGTTACGTCGCTCACCTCAAAAAATTTCACCTGCAATTTCCCCCGAAATTGTGTATTTTCCGAAAGTTTTCCTTCGTGATGCAGGAATCCCTCTCTTATTTACCCGATTTCACTATGCTCTATTCCTTTCGGCAACATTCTGGCTTTAGCAAGATTTTATACGCCTTTGCGCTTGTTATTGCTCCGTTTTTGACAGCAAATCTTTCCGCACAACAAAAAGCCGACAAACTCACGGTGGATGTTGTGCGCGATTTCGGTGGTGAACTTTTTCGTTTGAATAGCTTTCCGTACTTAAATCCGCTTGTACAGTTGCTTAATTCCATGACCAACTCGCGCTTTTATCACACTGCCGAGGTTGCTCGTAAAAATTCGTTCTACGTGCGTGTCGGTGTTCATGGCATGATGGGGTTTGTCAACCCCGACCAATTCACGTTTTCTCCGCAAGTTCCCCGTGCGGAACTGGATATTATGAAGCTAGGGCAGTATGTTAGCTTTGTGCCAGGTTTACAAATCCGCGACACGGCTGGCTTGGCGGGGTATGCACTTCGAGTTGTTATCAACGATGGCATACGCGAGGGACAGATACAGTTGCCGGGAACATCCTCAACCTTTTTTGGTAATATTCAGCAGCGCTTCACGCTCCCGAAAGAGTATTTTCGCCGCCGTTTGAATAATCCGGCAGCCGGCGACCCGATTTCGCTTGTTCCGGCATCGGCGCGGGCATTGATTTTACCTGCCATTGAGCGCCTTCCGAATGATTTTCCTCTTCCAAACGGGCAAAATCTTTCGTCTCTGCCACTTGCTGTTCCGCAAATCGAAATTGGCTCTTTTGCCGGAACAGAACTGCTCGTGCGCTATTTGCCCCAATTAAATTGGGGACGAAATATCGGTAATTTCGGCTTTTGGGCAGTGGGCTTAAAGCATAGCCTTTCCCAATATATGCAAGATGCGCCTCTGGAACTGGCTCTGCAAGCTGTCTATCAAAATACCTTGCTCACAAACACTATCGGCGTAACGGGCGCAAAACTCAGCGCTAGTGCGTCTATTTTCAATGCGAATCTTCATGCCAGCAAACGTTGGGGAAACTTTGAACTCTATGGTGGCGCGGCATACGATTTTCTCAATATTGATGCTTCCTACACCTTCACTATTCCTTTCGAGATTCAAGCGCAGTTGGGGCTTTTGAAGGAACAGCGCGATGCTTCCAATAATATTACCGGCTACGTGGTGGACAAAGCCGCAGGCTATCCGGGGGATGAATTCCCCAATACGGAATCGGTTTCTATTCCGGCAAGCTCTTTTCGTTTTACACTCGGAGCGGCATATTATCTTGGTCCCGTCGCCATTTGCCTTGACTACAATCGCAGCACAATTAACCTTATTTCGGCAGGGGTAACCGTAAAATTCTAGCTCGTACTTCACCATGAATACATCCTATCGCCGCCGTCGGCTTAGTCTGGCTCTTTTGAGCATTATTTCGCAGGGATTTCTTTTTGCGCAACAGCCCGAAAAAAATCCTTTTTCGCAAAATTCTACCGCACACGCGCCGCACATCCTCAGCAAAGAAGCTGTCTATGGACACAAGGCAATGGTTGTCTCGGCACACCCGATGGCTTCCCGCGTTGGGGCAGAAATTTTGCAGCGTGGCGGTAATGCCTTCGATGCGACGGTAGCGGTGCAGTTTGCCCTTGCCGTTGTCTATCCGGTTGCGGGCAATATTGGTGGCGGCGGGCTTATTGTGGCGCGTATGCCTGATGGGAAAACATTCGCACTCGATTTTCGTGAAGCCGCTCCCATACTTGCCTCGCGGGATATGTTTTTGGATTCAGCCGGAAACGTGATTCCTGCCTTGAGTACGCATGGACACAAGGCTTCCGGCATACCCGGCACGGTGGATGCGATGGTACAGTTGCACAAAAAATACGGCAAACTGCCTTGGAAGGCGCTTGTACAGCCGTCGGTGGATATTGCCCGCAAGGGAGTATTCCTGACCACACGCGAAGCCGATGGACTGAACGAAGTGCGGGAAAGTCTTGAACAATATAATCCCGGCAAATCCTATTTCCTCAAAGCCGACAAAACCCGATGGAAAGCGGGCGACAAGCTCGTACAAGAAGACTTGGCGCAAGTAATGGAACGCATCCGCGACAAAGGACGTGACGGATTTTACAAAGGCAAAACTGCCGAATTACTGCTCGCCGAAATGAAACGCGGTGGCGGGATTTTTACCCAAAAAGATTTGGATGCCTACACCGCAAAATGGCGTACTCCCTTGCGCGGAGCGTATCGCGGGTATGACATTATCACCATGCCGCCGCCTTCTGCCGGTGGCGTGGGGCTGCTGCAAATGCTTTCCATGTTGGAGACCTATCCGCTCAAGGAATGGGGCGTAAATTCTGAAAAAACGGCGCATTGCATGATAGAAGTAGAGCGCCGTTCCTACGCTGACCGCGCAGAATATCTCGGCGACCCTGATTTTTACAATGTTCCCGTCAAAGGACTGCTCAGTAAACCGTATCTTGCCTCGCGTATGGCGAGCTACAACCCCGATAAAGCTACGCCCTCATCGGAACTCACCTTTGGCAAAGATGTCCGCAAATACGAAAGCGACCAAACAACACATTTTTCCATCGTTGACCCCAGTGGCAATGCGGTTTCGCTGACAACCACGCTCAACGGTGCTTATGGCTCGAAGGTGGTTATTGGCGGTGCAGGCTTTTTTATGAACAATGAAATGGATGATTTTAGTGTCAAACCCGGCGCTCCGAATATGTTCGGCGCTATCGGCGGCGAAGCAAACGCCATTCAGCCTCGCAAACGAATGTTGAGTTCGATGACCCCGACGATTGTAGAAAAAGATGGTAAACTTTTTCTTGTTCTCGGTACTCCCGGCGGCACGACCATTACAACGAGTGTGCTGCAAGCAATTATCAACGTCGTTGACCACAATATGACCGCACAACAAGCCGTCGCTACTCGGCGTTTCCACCATCAATACGTCCCGGACATTGTGCGCATTGAATCTGGAACATTCTCCGCCGAGGTAGAATCTGCCTTGCAGCGCAAAGGGCATAGCTTTCGCAATATCGGCGCTATTGGCAAAGTAGAAATGATTCTTGTTCGCCCCGATACATCGCTCGAAGGCGCAGCCGACCCGCGTGGAGACGACTCTGCCGCAGGGTTTTAGACCATAATCACAGACCGCGTTTCCCGCTACCTCAATTTACTCGCATTTGTTACTATGCAACTGCTCACCGAACGACCAACCTTGCGCTATGCAATTCTGCTCAAGATTATTGCGCTTTGCTTGCTCACACCGCTTATTTTCTACGGTCTGGACTATACCGATACGGGATACAGCACAACAATGGCATGGATGCAAGCCGCCCACCCCAAAGCAGCGCTCTGGGATTTTAATAATTTTGGCAGTGCTTTTTTAGCGGGATTTTGGTTTTTTACGGGCGCTGATTCGCTTTTGGCGTATCGTTTCGAGTGGGTGTTGATGATAACGGCTTCGGCGCTTCTGGCATATTGGATTCTCTCGTGGTTCTACGAGGATAAACGGGCGATAGCTTTCGCACTTGTGCCAACGCTGATAGTAGCGGTATTCAATAGCGAAGAAGGTTTGATTGTGGAATATCACAATTTACCGGGCTTTCTTGCGCTGGCAAGTGCGGCATTTTTCCTTCGGTATTTTGCGCAATACAAGGAAAATCAGGTATCATCGCTGAATCTTCTCATGGCGGCAAGCGGCGTTGTTGCTGCGTTTATGGTGTTTTCTCGGCTGCCGATGCTACTTTGGTGCGCATCGGTTTACATGATACTTGGTTTTGCGGCTTGGCGTGGGTATGACAAAAACACAATGCTTCGTATAGCCGGATGGCTCATGCTTGGCTTTATTGCTGGTGTTGGGATGTGTATCGGGTTGCTTGTCGCACGGGGATTGAGTTTGCAAGGCATTATTGCCGATAGTATCAAGTCCATGAACGCAGTCAATACCTTCCACGAATACGCCGCCAAACACCCCGAATTAGGCTACTACCCACTTACCATCAGCACGGCGCTCCGTTACGCGAAAATCTTGAGTGTTGGCGCTGGGGCGTTTGTTGTGGCGTTCATCTGGAAGCGCATGACGTTTTTGCGCGGGCGAACAGCAACTATTGTGGAGAGCGCACTACTACTGGTCTTTGGGGTTGGTATTGTGAGCATCGTTATTTTACTTGCCTCAAAATCACTGGGCTTCCATTATGGTCCCATTACCTCGTTTTTGCTGGGCTCACCGCTTCTTATTGTCGGGTATATTGCCCTTGCAGAATGGCGCACAATGGATGTTTCCAAGCAAGTTCTTTTTCTTTGTGCCTTCGCATTTTTTGCCCTTGTCAGTCTTGGTGGTTCGGGCGTGTGGGTGAGTAATTTCCGGCATGGCGTGTGGCTGATATTCCCGATTGCGCTTTTAGAATCAAGGACATTCGTTTCACAATATTGGGAATTTCGCTTTGTGCGGTCATTGCTTATTGTCGGGGCAATCGTGCTGGGAGTTTCCTTGCGTTTGCAGATGCCGTACCGCGATCAGCCTGTTTACCGCTTGAAAGCATGGTTTTCGTCGCCAACTCTACAAGGAATTGCTTCCAGCCAAGGGCGGACGGAATCGCTGGAAGAATTGCTGGGCGAATTGCGCACACGCGGCTTGCGCCCAAGCGATACGCTTCAAGCGTATCCAAGTATGGCAATGATGTATTTTGTGACCAAAACCGTACCGTGGTACAAACATCCTTGGATTGGGCAAATGTGGACGGTACGCCAAGATTTAACCGCATTTTCGCAAACCTGCTCCACATTCCCACGGTATGTTGTTCGGGCAAAATTCGATCCAAATACCGCCGTTTCGCTTGATGCAAACCGCCCCACAACGCCTTTCGCACTGGGGTACACACCGGAAAAAATGTTCTACGGCGAATATGCGTACTGCCATGATTGCGCCACGTATTTAGACTCACTCTTTTTAGTCGAAAAACGCTATACCCTTGTTTGGGAAAATAAAGGGTTTGCGCTCTTTGCCAAGCCAGAAAGCACCCCGCAACGATGACGACCTTTCCTATGACCACCACCAACATTCTTCTCCACGAAGCCCAACGTATTGTTAAAGACGAACAGCGAGCGTTGATGAACCTTACGGAACGTTTCGACGAGGAGCGCTTTGCCGATGCTTTTGCCAAGGCGTTGGATTTGCTGGCTGCGGCGCAGACGATATTGGTGTTTGGTATTGGAAAATCGGGGATTGTTGGGCAAAAAATTGCCGCAACGCTAACCAGCACTGGCTCACGGGCAATCTCTGTACATCCTGTTGAAGCGCTGCACGGCGATATTGGCATTGCACGCACGGGCGATGTGGCGCTACTTCTTTCCAAAAGCGGTACAACGGCGGAATTGCTGGCATTACTGCCAAGCCTGACGGTACGCACTGTTCCGACGATTGGTCTTTTGGGCGCAGTAGACTCGCCGCTTGGAGCGTTGTGCGATTGTGTACTCGATGTGTCCGTCCGCGAGGAAGCCTGTCCGCTTGGACTTGCACCGATGTCCAGCACGACAGTTGCAATGGCGTTGGGCGATGCTTTGGCGGGCGCACTAATGAAGCAGCGCGGCTTTCGGGCGGAGGATTTTGCTTCCGTTCATGCGGCGGGACAGTTGGGAAAAAACCTCACCTTGCGCGTTGCAGACGTGATGCATACAGGGGCAGCAATTCCGGCAGTTGCGGAAGGCGCATCATTCCGCGAGGCGCTGATGGAAAATTCACGCAAGGGTCTGGGGTGTGTTTGTGTAGTGCAAAGCCTTGATTCTATGCGGCTTGTGGGAATTATCACCGATGGCGATATACGCCGTGCCTTGGAACATTCCGACGATATTCGCACCTTGTCGGCGGAACACGTCATGACGCGCTCTCCGCTTTCCACCTCACCACAAGCGCTTTTGGGAGAGGCTCTGGCAGAAATGGAGCGCCGCGACCGCCAAATCAGCGTTCTGCCGATACTTGATGCAGAGAAGCGCTGTGTAGGGGTTTTGCGGGTGCATGATATTGTGCGGGCGGGGCTGTGACAAGCGATTGAATCCCAACGTCAATCAAAAGAACTATCGCATTATGATAACCCGCCGCACCGCCAATTCCCGCCCGTTGCGAAGTTGAATGAAATATATCCCTGACGGCACACGGCTCACATCCAAGATCCGCGTGTTCAAGCCACTCACCGACGTAAAACGCTGTTCCGGAAACACCATTGGATCGGGGCGCAAGCCAAGTGTATTGATGAGATACAGCCTATATTCCTCTGCTTCACGCGATGTAAATTCCAGTGTCAGTTCCGTAGAAGCCGGATTCGGTTTTGCGTCCACGATGCGGAGCGTTCCCATGCTCGACGTGATTAAGCGCAACCCGCCTGCCCGTGCGATACCAACGAGGCGGAATGTCGCGGTGCTGGCGTTAATAATCATCTTGGGAACGCGCGTCTCCGGTGTTTTCTGAAGCCGTAGCACCGTAGCGGTGTCGTTTCCTAATGCTGCCCGGAAACGTAAGATTCCAAGCGGTACAGCAGGGTCCTCGCTTTTGACCTCGAAGGAGACGGCTACATGGCGTTCACCAAGTCGAACATCACCAAATGGCAATGGCGGGAGGGGTTGCAGAAGCGAAACATTGTAGCGAATGGTGTCAGTGATAACGGTTCCAATCGGGATGCGGGAACGGTTGAGGAGGAATACTTCCGATTGCGCGGTATCGCCGGGCGCAGCATGGAAATTTTTGAATACTAAGTTGCCAGTTCTAGGCGGCAGTGTCGAAGCGCTTAGTGGAAGTGTCTGTGCGATAGAACAGTTTGTTACGCCAGCAATACGAAGATTAAACTGAAAAACATCTGTGAAATTTTGCCCGGCAATGGCATTGGTAAACGTCACCTGCACACTGTCTTTTGAATATGGAGCAATCGTTGTCGGAGATTGCGGATGAAGCCGTGCCAAGCCGCTTTGAGACTGTGAGGGAAGTATCAATGGAATACTGCTACGATTGTAAATTTGTACAAATGCAGTGGTTGTGGCATCTGCTTCGATTGGTGGAAAAGTAAGAGATGAGGGGCGAATTTCCATCTCCAGAACGTCATGTTTGATAATGTTGAGCAACACACGAAAGGTTGCAGCTGTGCCTCTTTGGTCGGTAATAACAAGACTTAACGGCGGAAGCGCCCCAGTGCGAACGAGAGTATCTATGCGCACTTTCACTGATGTTGTCGTGCCTGCGCGTAATTGCCCCTGAGTGTCGGGAAGGCTTGCAAAGGATAAGGGCGGGTCGAGGGAATATCGGACATTTGCCAGCGCATTACCGATATTCCGTACAGGGACTTCCAAGGTTGCGGAGCTTACGCACGTTTGCAATATGGCGGGAGATACGGCAAAAAATACGGGCTTTGATTCCACTGTTGCAGAAAGCACAATGGTTTCCGCCGGGCAGTGATTGGCAATGGTCACCGTGTCTTGGTAGGTAATGCCAGGCATACCGCCGAGAAATGTGGTCTGCAAGGTCGCAGTGGCATTGGACGCAAGAACTCCTGTCGCCGTAGTTTGTGCTGTTATGCGGAAATATTGCTTTTGCGAAAGAAAGGATGAATTAGCGTACCACGTCGATTCCGTATTACCCTTGTTCGTGATAATGATGCTTGCTCTTGCTGTCATCCCTGAATCTGTCTTGGGCAGAACGACTAACGAAGATGGCGAAATATTCAGCAAAGGTCGTTCTAAACGCCCGTATAAGGGAATGTGAACAACGCCTCGAACAGAGTTCGAGAATATGACAACCGTGGCAAACGTCGCGCCGAATGCCTCTTGGAGTGTGAAGCGCAAACGAAGATTACTCGTGTCTTGAGCATTTACTCTCTGCGGCTGGCTGAGAATTTCAAAGTCGGGGCTGGGCAAACCATCTTGCCTGAGGATACGCACACTATCAAGAATCAGCGCTTGTGTGCCGATATTGGGAAGTGGGATGTTGATGACGCGAGCAGTGCAATCGCCAGCACCCTGCACCACAGGCGGTGTCGTGATAGCGCTACCCAAACGTGGCGCATCGCTGATACCCGCGCCGAAAAGCGGCACCGTAAGCGGCGAACCCGGTTGATTAAAAGTGAACAGAAGCGCCGCGCCAAAGCGTCCAATATCCGATGGCGTAAAGCGAAGGTTTGCCGTAATCGAAGCGCCCGGCGCAAGAGTAATTACGCCATTTTCGAGATTACCACTGACACCAAGAATACGGAAAGGCGGATTTGGCACGTTGCTCATCGTTTGAATGGTTGGGAAGGTAATCCTGACGGGGATGGTGCTGACATTCCGTACCACCGCCTGTACGGTATCGTAGCCCATATTGATGAAGCGTTCTCGCCAGTCTATACGTGAAGTCGTCACTTGGAGGGGCGACGGTACTCCCACGCCCGAAATCTTTGCGCCCAGTGTGTCGCCTGCGGCGGTTTGGTAGAATACGCTATCGGTTTGTGCGCCGGCTATAAGCGGCAAAAAACGGAACTCAATTGTGTGAAGTCCCGGTGAAGGCGGCATCCCAGCACTTACGGTGAAAGGTGCATCGCCAGAGACAATCGAAAAAGGACTCTGTGGATTTTTGAACCAAATACGCTTCACGGCAGCAGGGTATGGATCCTGATTCGTAAGCGCAGAGTGCGTTGTATCTTTTCTTGTGTTAATAACGGTTTGCCCCATGTCAATGTCCTTTGCTGCCAGTCGTGGGCGAACAATGCTCCAGAGATCGTTGGAGACATCTTCTTGCAGGGGAAATTTTTCGAGAATATACCAAACAATCACTTTCCCGTTTTCTCCGGCTGTGACAACGCGGCTTGCCGAGGGATCGAAAAACGCGGTGTTGACCAACGGTCCGAATGTCCTATTTGTTTCGTGGCGTAACGTCGTCACTAATTGTCCGGTTGCTACTTCCCATATTTGCGCTACGCCATTTGTCATCGCCGTCATGAGAAATGTTCCCGTGTGGTCAAGTGAAGCCATATTTATCGTCCCGGTGTTCATGGTGCGTAGAGGAGCAAGCGAAGGATCTTCCTCTAAAGCCTCGCCATTGCTGGTTGTAACGACTCGTAGAAAACGGACGCTATTATCCGAGCAGACCGCCGCAATCAGCAGTTGCCCTCCGATTTGTACAACATCCACATATGTAACAGCCCCCGATGGTGGCATCCAAATCACCGGAGCAATCCCCGATGGCGGCATCCCAATCAGTGGAGGTGCAAATTGGGCAATAGCAATATTTCTCCATAGCCGTACACCTCCACTGGAAGCGATAATACCCCTACCGTCTGGCGTGTAAAGGACGTTTCCTGCTCCTGCCGCAATGAGGAGAGCATTGGAGATATTGCTACCCGATGCAGTGCTGTTTATCCGGTACATGAAGATACCAGAACCATTTGCCCCGGAATTACTGATAACAACCTCCAATGGATTTATCGGATTAAAACGAATACTGTTGGGATTTGCTCTGCCCGCCGTTGAAAAGCCAAATTGAAGATTTTGATTGAAAGAAGTAAATACCACGTTATTGCCGGAATTATTGGCAATAGTGAAAGCAAAATCTCCCCGACTATTCATGGCAATATCGTTCAACTGAAGACCAAAACTGTTGTCGCGGTCATTGGAGAGTTGTTTGAGCGTACTATCCCAGACTTTCACCAGTCTATCAAAACCCGCAACGATATATGCACCATTGTTACCGCCAAACTGTGCCGAACGGGCATTTGCTGTGCTTCGCGTCAGAACAACGGAGCTGTCATTCGAGAAACGCCCCGTATTGGAGCTTTTCTGTCGTACTCGCATCAGGCAAGTATTGCTGGGGGTATTGGGAACAGACCAAGGATAGGCGTAGTCGGTAGCATTGGAATCAATGTTTCGCCATGTTTTTCCCGCATCAATACTATAATCCAGTATCACTGGCTCTGTGGCTGGCACTCCGCGCCATGCAATGCTGGCGACAGTTCCCACTAAAAATACTTCTCCACCATTAGGGCGAATAAGCTCCAACGTCGGTACACGCGGACGAACACCGGGAAAGCCCGCCGTCACGTACCATTGGAGAGAACACGTTTTGCCACTGCCGTCATCAGTTTCAGCGAAAATGGTTGCAAACTTATAGCTACTGTCTTGTGCTTGATAGGAAATCTCAACCTCAGCGCGTGTGCTACGGGCGGTCAGCGCCAGTGGTGTCGGGGTGAGTACCTGCATTGCAAAATCGCTTGATGAGAAGCGCCGTATGGTCAGATTTTGTGCGCCCGGATTCAACTGAAGCGCGACTGTTTTTTTGATGGTTGTGCCGACTTGTACTGCACCGAATGTGAGTGTTGAAGGGGTAATCTGCACTTGATTCGCAAATGACGTTGGCGTTCCATAGCGTAAACTAGAACTCAAACCGGGTAAAACACTCGCTGTCAAAACGAGGTTTCGTGATTGTTTCTGGCATGGGATGTCTGTTGTCCACTCAATAGTGCATGGCGTGTTGAGTCTGATGCGGTTTGCCAATTCGCGGTAGATTTGCTCTATTTCGGCTTTTGATTGGAGATTGGAAAACGACCGTCCACCTGTTGAACGAGCAATAGAGTCAAGCAAGGGCGGAGTGACCAGCCCAATGGTGATACAATAGACAACCGCACCAATTTGTTTCGCCTGCTCAACTACTTGATTTATGATAACAGGTGAGGTTCCATCAGTGAGGAAAATCACAGCGCGATTGGCATTCTTTGCCGTTGCCAGTAGTGACAATGCCCCGCCGGGATTACCAACAAAGCCTTGTTGATAATCTGTGCCTGTTCCCGTTTTTAGCCCGTTAAGCGCCCGTTGTAGTGCGTTTTTGTTTGCTGTAAAATCTTGAATTGGATAACTCACATCGTCAAAAGCCGCAATCGCACATTCTGAGCCATCATCAGCCAGCAGGTTGACAAAAGCTGTTGCGGCACTGCGGGCTGCTTCGAGGCGGGTTGCGCCGCCGTTGAAGGGTGCTTCCATCGAACCGGATATGTCTATGGTCAGTACGGCGGAAACAGGCAATATGTGTTGTATTGGGCAGAGGTAGCTCGTAATTGGGCGTACCACTCCATCTTCAGTGAGACGCAAACTTGTTTGGGAGGTAATTTGCTGCCCTTGCCCGTCGAAGGCATAGACATTTGCCCGCAGACGAGGGAAATTCGTGGTGTCAAGATTGAAAAGCGAGAGAGATTGCGCCGTAAGGGAGGTCTGTTAACCCAACAAGACAAGCAACAAGGATATAAAAACAGGGTAAAAACTATCATAGAGGCAAGCCTTCAAGCGATGACAAGCCAAAGAAGTAACAAAAAAACGCATAATTATTCACGAGACAGCGCACAGTATGAGATAAAAAGCCACACGTCTTCAGCGACACACCAACCCTCCAGTTGGCATTTGGAGAGTGTAAATTGTTTTGTGTAAATGAATCTGAAGAGTGAACTTTATAAATTGCGCTTCTTTCATTTTTTTGGACAATTTTTATGGCAACCAAAGCACAAAACGCGAGTGTGTAAACTGTTTTGTGTAAACGTTCCCTCATCCCCCGCCTTCTCCCAGAGGGAGAAGGAGCTAAGACAAAGAAAATCAAAATACTCTGAAGCCCTCTCCCTCTGGGAGAGG
>CANHDJ010000047.1 GCA_947459425.1 Ignavibacteria bacterium | reverse complement strand
CGTTTGCATCTGATGCTCTACTGCGGCTGAATATGGTTCAATCATGAGAAGTTTTTACTGGCAAAATACTACTTTGGATAACACGCTTTTATTTATTTCTCGTTCCTATCGCGTTGTTCGGTATGTTTTACGGCATTTCGCCACACTATAATGCCATTTCGCCACAAATATTTTTGCTTATTGTCTTTTTCAACCCATTTTGTGCAGGTCTCATTTGAGAAATCAAGAACAACTGTGGCGATGAATTGAGGGAATTGATCATCAGTATCTTTCGTATTTAACACGAGCATTTTTAGCCTGTACTACATTGACACCAGTCGGTTACCCTGCTTATGACGCAAAAGCGAAAGAAGGAACGGGTATCAAACCTTGGTGCGTTAGGCACAATTTTTTTCAATATTTATTACTAAAGGTGCAGTTATGCAGAGAAATTTTCGCTTTCTTGCCGTCTTGACGGCACTAGTGCTGGCGTTTAGCTTGGGGAACGCACTGCCGAGTTTCGCTCAGGTCAATTCCTATATCTTTACTGCTGGGGCTGCTGTTGCACCAACGCAAGGCGCAGGGGCAACGGTGTTAGGAAGCGGTGCAATGATTGACGACCAAGTGTATGCCGCACGTCCTATTGGTTTTGCCTTTCCCTTCAATGGCAAATCATTTTCCACCGTAAACATAAGCGCCAATGGCTGGCTTTCCTTCGGTGCAGCTCTGAGTTCAAACCAAAAATTCTTTTTTCCCTTGGCAGCATCGGGCGGAGATGGCGTAATTGCTGCTTTCGCGGCAGATTTGCTAGGAACAGCGACGGGACAACTTTCGACGCGCCTTACGGGAACAGCGCCGAATCGGGCGTTTGTAGTGCAGTACCAAAATTGGACGCTTTACAACGCTGGAAAGCCCACGACATTTTCAATGACTTTTGAGGTGATTCTTCAAGAAAATGGCGTGATTCGTGTGAATTTCTCACCAACAACAAATACGGCACAATTCCCCACAAGCCTTGTGCAGATAGGCTTGCGCGGTGCAACGCCCGGAGATTTTGCTATCAAACAAAGCATTGTTGCTGGAGACAATGCTGCTTCGTCCAATGTGGTTTTTAACCTCAATGCAAGCGTTATTCAGCAACTTCAATCCTTGCAAGCGACACTTACGCCGCCAGTAACGGCAACTGCACCAGCGACAACCTACTCCATTTCCGGTACGGTTCGCAATATCTTCGGACAGCCACTAACTAACGTGAGCATTAGCGGCGGTGGAAGACAAGCACTGAGCCAAAACGGTAGTTTCACGCTCACCGGGCTTGCCAATGGCACGTATCCTTTGACGGCAAGCGCTTCTAATCTGACGTTTGTGGCAAATGGGGCATCCACCGCCACCGTCAATGGTGCAAATGTTACCAATGTCGTTTTTACCGCCATTGTCGCAAGTATCTCCGGCGCAGCCCGCTTGAACAACCAGGGTCTTGCTGGCGTGACCATGACCTTGACCAGTAGCAATCTTGGTGCGCCATTTTCCTTAGCAACGGGTTCAAGTGGCGTCTTCACGATTCAGGGTTTGCCCAATGGCGCTTATACGCTCACGCCGACGCTGAATGGACACACATTCACCCCTGCAAATCGCACTATTACTATCGCCAACGGTATGAGCCAGACGGCGCTTGATTTCACGGCTGCGCTCATCAATCCTCCAACCTTTAGCATTTCAGGAACCGTGCGTAATAGCCAAAACACGACTGTTCCGGGCGTAAGCGTCATGCTCTCGAATGGTCGCAATACCGTTACCGATGCGCAAGGAAACTATACCTTTGCTAATGTTGCCAATGGCGCATACAGCATCGTTGTTAGCGCTCCGGGGATGTTTTTCCAATCGAATCGCGCCAATATCACGGTTAATGGTGCAAACATTACCCAAAACTTTACCGCACTCACAGCGCAAGTTTCTGGGACAATTACCGTTGGCGGCGTTGCCAGAACTGGCGTAACGGTGCAGTTTTCGGGCGGTCCGGCAGGACTTCAAACCGCAACATCCGGCGCAAACGGTCTCTACACACGGTCGCTTCCGGGCGGGACATACACTGCAACGGCAACATTAGCCGGAACCACGTTTACACCAAATTCGGCGATGATTACGCTGTCTTCCGGTGCTACACTCACGAATGTAAATTTCTCAGGAACTGCTGTTCCGGCAGCAACGTTCACCGTTGCAGGGCGCGTCGTTAGCGCGATTGACGGCTCCGGTGTGAGCGACGTTACCATCACCCTTCCCGGCAATCCTGCCCGCACAGCGATTACCAATTTTTCCGGTAATTATTCTTTCACAGGCGTTGCCTCTGGTAACTATGCGGTTTCGGCAAGTGCTACGGGCATCACTTTTGCAACCTCAATGGTGCAAATTACCGTGAGCAATGCGGCTGTCAATAATGTCAATTTCACTGCACCGCTTGGGCGAATTTCAGGGCGCATTACGGGCGCAAATGGGACAGGGCGTGCCGGAGTTGTGATGACGGCTGGTTCTTCCACCGCGACGACGAATGCCAATGGTGATTATGCTCTGCTGAATTTGCGTGGCGGCGCATATATGCTGGCTCCATCACTGGCAGGATTCGCTTTTACCCCGCAAACACTCTCGGTAAACCTTGCCAATGGCGCAACGGTCACCAATCAAAACTTTACCGCACAATCTACAGCACCGCAATTCAGCATTAGCGGGCGCGTGACGAGTTCGGCGAACCCCAATACCGGTATTCAGGGCGTGACGATAGCGGCGGGGGCAAATTCGACCGTTACCGATGCAGGGGGATTTTACACCTTGAGCAATATGGCAAACGGTATGGTCAACGTCACGGCAACCCGCATGGGAATGACGTTTATGCAGGGTTCTCAGGCGGTAACGATTAACGAGGCAAATGTAAGCAATATCAATTTTGTGGCGCAACTTGCCAATATCACCGGAACAATCACGGTTAATGGCGTTGGGCAAGCAGGAGTCACGATTAGCGACGGCACACGCAACGCGACATCTGCCGCAAACGGAACGTACACCATCAGCAATGTTCCCGCCGGAACATACACCCTCACGCCGAATGGAGCAAATTTGACCTTCACCCCTGCAACGCGCACGGTAACAGTCGTGGCGGGTATGAATCAAACCGCACAAAATTTTGCTGGTGCTATGCCAATGATGATGCAGCAAGCCGTGTTCGGAGCGCCAACACTTGTCAATCCGGCGAACAACGCCGATATACAGGCATTTACCTGCGGAAGTCCGTGTTTCGGGTTTTTCTGGACGCTTGTGCCGGGTGCAGTTTCGTATCGTCTGCAAGTCGCTAGTGATGCGGCTTTCACGAATTTTCGCGGAGGCGGGCTGTTCCAAACATCGCTCACACCGAATACATCGTTCTTCACATTATCACAAAATTTTGCCCCGACAGCCGCAGGAGTCCAGTATTTCTGGCGTGTTCAGGCAGTGGATGCAAACGGTACTGCATCGGCATATTCAGCAGCAAACACCTTTATTGCTCGCACACCGCAAACTGAGTCAACGCTTGGCACAACGCCAATCAATATCACGTCACAATTCGCACCACGCACCCACGGTTGGAATTTCTCTAATAGCGGCGAAAATCCGAACTTCCCACAATTCACCAATTACGTCTGGGGAGCGCTTTACTACGATGCTGTGAACTACAATCTTGCTCCGTACAGCAGCTATGCCGCAGCGTCGCCGGAATGGGCGACGAAAGCACAACGAGCAAAGCCGGATATTTCTCCCATTTGGGACGATTTTGCCCTGAGTTATGCCCGCGTCATGCCGATTTACACCAATAACAACGGCAATCAAACTCCAACCGTCAATGCTGTTACGTCCTGGAATCCCAGTGAATGGGGCGGTTCTTGCTATGGTTTTGCCGTCACTAGCGTTTTCCACTATGCCGGTTTGTACAACGCTCAAACCCCACTTTACAACGTCCCGGTGAGCAATTCAACACGAAAAATCATTCATGCGCATCAGGATTATCAAGGCTTCCGCATTGGCACTGGCGGCAACACGCCGAATCGCACCGTGCAGCTTATCCGCGATGCTATTGCAACAGGCGACCGGATGCAGCACCCGACTATTAGTTTTCAATTTTCGGGTCCCGGCGGTGGCGGTCATGCCGTCGTACCATACAGCATCCGTAGCCGCGTTGATGGCATGGGCAATGCGATTGCCGATACGGTCTTTATTTACGACGTGAACTATCCGGGCGCTTTGGACAAATATTTCTACGTGGAACGCGCCACCAACTCATGGCGCTACGATATGGCGGGCTTAAATGCGAATGCCGGAGGAAGCGTCTGGTTTGGCACAGGAAGCGGCTTCAATGTTGGCACGAACCCACGGACAGAGCGCAGCATCAACTATGCCGGACGACCAATCGTGCGACTACAAGGCGACGAGCCGCTTGCCCCGCTTGATGTAGCAACGGTGCGGTTTGCAGCCCCAACGATTGACAAAACCCAGCCAACCGTCGAAGTCCGCACCCCGCTTGGCGGCTCAATCGTGAACACAGGCAAAGACCCCCTTGGCGAGGACATTCAAATTACCGGAGCGCAACCGATTTTCCCATTGACGGGCAATCTTGACGTTGCAATGCCCGGTATTCAAGGTTATACGATTCCGAACGAGAATTTGCAATCGCTCTCCATCCGCTACACCCCTGCTCAGGTAGGCGAAACGGCAGATGTTTCCGCCAATGACGGTAACCGCTTTACGATTGCCGGCACGTGGACTGCTTCCGGCGGGCGCTCACAATCTTTAGTTTCCGACTTTGAAAACACCTCCGCCCGCTTCAGCACGGAAAGCGCCATCCCTTCGTGGAAGATGGTCATGGCAACGCTTTCGCCTGATCGCGAAAGCTGGGAAAATGTTGTACGCCTCTCCGGTGCTGCCTTTGGCGAAAATGATTCGCTGAATTTGCGCTTAGTGAACGACGGTGCGCAGGTTGTGGTTGAGAACTTCAAAACGGCAAAAACATTCAGCCTCAATTTTTCACGTGGTATCGGTCAAACCTTTGACAATCTCCGCATTGGTGCGGGCGAAACCCAAACCTTTGTCGTGAGCAACTGGGATGACCTCAGCAAAAGCGGCTTCACACAGTTGATTGACCGCGACAGCGATGGTAAAATTGATGCTGAAAATATTCTCCGCACCCCCGTAAGCGTTCGCAACGAGGAAACAAGCGCTTTTGCCGTCAGTGTTTATCCGAACCCAACGGCTTCGTTTGCCAATATCGAATATGCTCTGCCGAAAGCGGAGAATGTTCGCATTGAGGTAGTGAATGTGATGGGTATTGCGGTAATGAATCTGCCGGAAACCGCACAAGGACTGGGCAAACAGCGTGTGAATCTGGATGTGAGCAATCTTCCATCTGGCACGTACTTTGTGCGTGTTCGCGCCGGAAGCAGCACGGTTGTTCGTCCGTTGCAGATTATTCGCTAAACGAATATTTACAAAGCATTTTTTACAACAAAACCCCGCGTGGATCACGTTTCCAAGCGGGGTTTTATTTTGATATTGACGTGGAATTTGCTGAAGCATTTCTTGGAGAAAGCGATTGCTCGAGGTAATTGCCGTGATAAAAAACATCTCCTTGTTGCAAATTGGCGAAAAAGCGGTATTCAGTTTCCGAAAGTTCCGTATTTTAGCGCTTTCTACGATACTCAACCATTTTCATTCTGCATGAAGAACAGCACCAACGCCCCTTCCCGCCTTGCCGCACTTGGCGAATTTATCGCGCTTGATTTTGAAACCACCGGACTTGATGCCGCGACCGATACCGTCATTGACATTGGTGCAGTCCGCTACCGCGACGGGCTTGAAGTGGAGCGCTTTGCCACGCTGGTCAATCCCGGACGACTATTATCGCCGGAAATTATGCAGCTGACGGGTATTACCAACGAAGAACTAGCCGCAGCGCCGCTTCTCAGCGAGGTTGACCGAAAATTATTCGCATTCCTCGGCAATACGCCGATTATGGCGCACAACGCCGCCTTTGAGCGGTCGTATCTGCAAAAAATTTTCGGTGAAGATTTCGAGCCGCCGATGATGGATTCATGCCATGTTCTGGCGCTTTGCTATCCGCTTGCGCCAACGCTCAGTTTGGAGGCATTTATTCGCAATTTTGGTTTGCGCGATTATGAGCATCATCGCGGGCTGCAAGACGCGCTGGATATGGTCGAAGTGCTGCGGCATTTGGACACGGAACTCAACAAGCCGGAATTTGCCGAACTTTGTGCTATTGTGGAATATTGGTTTGAAAAAGCCGATCATTGGCTCTGGAAGCCCCTGTTTACGGGGCGTGGTGAGAATATCCATCATGGCGATTTACCACCGATGCGTAATTTCAAAGAAATTTTTGCAAAACTAGAGCGCACCACACTTGATTCCTCGCTTGCGCAAGCTCCTAACCGCCTCAAGGAAGCCGCTTTTTTTCAAAAGGCATACGACCGATACCAACTCCGCGAAGCACAACAAAAATTTGCCGCCAAAGCCGCACAAACACTTAATGACGGCGGTGTATATGTTGCAGAGGCAGGAACAGGAACCGGCAAAACGCTTGGCTATTTGACGGCAACGCTTGCCGCACTCGCTGTGGATGCCGATTCGCCAGTGGTTATTTCCACTCATACCAAAGCCCTGCAAAATCAGTTCTTGGAGCAGGAATTACCGCGCTTGCGCCAGCTTTTTGAGTTGCCCGATTTACGTGCCGTTGTTCTCAAGGGAATGAACAACTATACTTGCATTCGCAAGATAAACGAGGCACTGCCACTTTTTGAGAGTTTCATGTATGCCGATAACCCCGATGAATGCTTTGCTGGGGCATTTTTGACGCATTGGATGTTGGCGACAAGTGAAGGCGAAATCGAAGAGCTTCCCCGCCCGCTTTTTGGCGATTTTCCCATCATTCAAAAGGTTTCAAGCGAGGCACGAGCGGACTTTCGGGATTGCACCCGCCACGAGTGCAGCTTTTTTGAGCAATGTTTTTACTTCAAAAAACAATGGGAAGCCGCTTCAGCACACATTTTGGCGGTGAATCATTCCCTCTTGCTCACCTATCCGAAATCCTACCCGGAATTTAACCGCCTTGTTGTGGATGAAGCGGATGAAATTGTTGCTGAGGCAGTAGAAGCCTTCAGCAATATCGCATCGCACAGCATGATGACCGATGTACACCGCCATTTAAGCGGCTCAGACGGACTTTTTGAAAATGCGATGTCGGAAATACGCCTTATCGCCCGCAACATCAATGCCTCAAAAGGCTCTTCAAACCTTGACTTGCCGGAACAAAGCACCATTGCATCGCTCTTGGAGCGCTTTCTAATGGCGCTTGGGCGCTTGAATATGACCATGAGCGGTGTTCGCGCCGACGACCTTTTCACCGTGCAAGCCACGTTGCGTGAAGACCGCTTCAGTGCTTCGGCGCGGCAAATTATCGTTGGAGAAACCGAAAATCTGAAAGTCTTAGCCGCCGAACTAGCGAATCTTGCCGAGAGGGTGATAAAATCTGCCTCCAAAGCAGGTGCCGTCCCGAATGAAGTCCCGGCGGTGCGGGAATTGCAACATCGGATGGAAGATTTAGCGGGCATTGTGCAAACGCTGACGCTATTTTTAGACCAACGCGAGGAAGAATCAGCGCTCTACGTGCGCATCGAAAAGCAAGACTGGTCAATCGTTGCAACGCCATTCAATATCGGCGAGCGCTTTGCAACGGAAATCTTGGAACCCAAGTACGCTGCTGTCTTCACGTCGGCGACCATCTCCAACACGCGGGATATGAGCGATTTCCTGCGCGGTATCGGCTCACACGTTCTAACGGAACACAAGACCACCACAAGCCGCTTTCTTTCGCCTTTTAACTATCGTGCCAATTCTCGCATTATTTTTCTCAAAAACTTTGTTGCCAATAATCATCCTGATTTTGCGCGAATGTCGGCAGAATTTATCGCCAATGCCGCAGAGCATCTGGGCGGGCGAACACTTGTGCTTTTCACCAGCAAAGACCGTCAGCGCAAAGTCCACGACGCGCTTTTTCCCTTGCTTCGCAAACGCAGCATTGAACTCATGTCGCACGGAATTACCCACTTTTCGCAGCACAAAGCCATTGAGCATTTCAAAATGTCCGAAGCGGCAGTGTTGATGGGCGCTCGCGGCTTGTGGAAAGGTGTTGATATTCCGGGCGATGATTTGCAGTGCCTTATTTTGGAAAAAATGCCCTACGCCGTTCCGAACCCTTTCACACGCGGCTTGCAGGAGAATTTGGTAAAAAAATATGAAGCCGAAGCCATCAAGCGTGGCGAATATCCCGATTTGAAAAAGTTTGCCGGATATGCGTGGAATGATGTAGACAAACCTCAAATGTTTCAGGCATTTCGCCAAATGTTCGGGCGGCTCATTCGCACCGAAACCGACAAGGGCATTATGTTCGTGCTGGATTCGCAACTTTTTAATAACAATCTTTCCTCGCGCCACAAGCAGCTTTTGGAACTTTTGCCGGATGTTCCTTACGGCGTAGCCAGCCCTGAAGCGGCATTGAGAGAGATTGATGTTGTTATTTCGTAATCTCTTCGCCGTTATGCCCATTTACGCCTTTATTCAAAAATTTATTCGCTGGGAGTCCATCCAAGACGCACGTTCTCAAAAGGAATCGTTTGAAATGCGTCTTTCTCTTGCTGTGCTAAAAAGTGAGCGTTTTCGGCTTATCATCATCATTGCCATTGGCACGATTGCCATTGCGCAAGCATTTGGGACAGAATATCTTATCCCCAATTCAACACGTCCGCTACGCAGTGTTTTTGCCAATACAGATTTTTCGCTGGTGCGATGGGGCTGGATGATGGTGGGTGCCGTTATTTATGAAATCATTGCGCTCGTATTTGTTCAAAAAGCCTTAACTACACGGCGCTTGCCCCCGGAAGCGATACGCCACCTGAGTGCAGTAGTTGAAATCTCGTTTCCCACGCTGCTGATGATTACGCAAGGACAGTCCATTCATCCGATTTATGCCGCACACACACCGATTATTCTTCTCTACACAATTTTGATTATCCTCTCGACGCTGCAACTTCATTTTGCCCTCAGCGCCTTGACAGGATTGCTCGCCGGAGCGGGATATTTCCTTGTTTGCTGGGTATCGCTGCCGATCCATAATGGTATTGCGCCGACGATAGAAAATTACTTTTATGTATCACCCACGATAGCCTTTGCGAAGTCGTTTCTCCTGTTTGCAAGCGGCATCATTGCTGGTTTGGTAGGGATGCAAATTCGGAGAATTTTGATTGGCGCACTCATAGCACAAGAGGAGAAAAACGCCATCGTCGGAATATTTGGGCAATATGTCTCGCCAAGCGTGGCAGAAAAACTGATGGAGAAACAGCAGGAAATCACGGATGACCTCACGGGTGAGGAGCGTGACGTGACGATTATGTTCCTCGATATTCGGGACTTCACAACCTTTTCCGAAAAACGCTCCCCGCAAGATGTGGTGCGGTATCTGAATACTATCTTTAGTCATTGCATTGCCATTATCAACGACCACAACGGCATTGTCAATAAATTTTTGGGCGATGGCTTTATGGCAGTCTTCGGAGCGCCCTTTTCAAGCGGCTCCCAGAGCCAAGATGCTCATAATGCCGTCAGCGCAATGCAAAGCATACTCACAATCATCGACAAACTTAATGCAGACGGCACAATCCCGCCAACCCGCATTGGAATTGGCTTGCACACCGGTAGCGCCGTAACAGGGAGCGTCGGCTCGGCAGAACGAAAAGAATATACGATTATCGGCGACACGGTAAATCTTGCCTCGCGTGTTGAACAGCTCACCAAGCAGCTATCCGTGAGAGCGCTTTTGTCGGAAGCGGTTTATGCTCAATTAAGCGAAAAAATGCGGATAGAAATTAACCTAACCGCCTTACCGCCAACGATGGTCAAAGGGCGCGATGAGGCGGTAACGCTCTATCAAGTGCCGTGAAATCTTGCGTTTCTACAATTCAACAACATATTTCCTCACCATGCAATACGCCCTTTCATCCGCAAACTACCTCCCAGCCATGTTCCGCTCCCACCACTGAGCAACGGCAGAAGATTCGCAAAAGCCGCATCAATCATAAAGCCATCCGCAATATTCCATCCCAAGCCGCATGACCACTGGGCTTCTTCCTGCCCGCCCAGTGCTACGCCTGTCCGCAGCGACGGAATCCAGCCCGTATTTTCCCAAGCAAATCCCACGCTAAAGCGCGGCAAGAGAGTGTTAAAGCCGCTTTCGTTCAATCCTTGCGTGTATTGAAGACTCATAATAAACGGCGTAGCCAAGCCAAAATACGAACCATAATCAAAGGCAAAGCCAATATTGAGTCGTGTCGGAAGGCTGCGGAACTGAGATTCTGTGCGGTTTGTGGTATCGCGCAAACGCTGAAGATACGTGCTGTCGGCAGCAAGTGAGAGAATACTCGTAATCGTATCCTGCAAAGCCACCCGCGCCACTCGCGCCGTATTCCACGTGATTCCGCCAATATTCGTCAGCGAAATTCCTATCTGCCATGCTGCCGCCTTACTTCCGGGCAATCGCAATGCCGCCACTGCCCCCAACGAAGCACCAAAGCCGCTTCCAGCACTTGAGCCGAAAAGACCAACGGGGTTTTGCGGGAATTGTCCGCGAGTCAGAAGAGAAGTTCCGGCGGAACGCAGCGTGTAATCAAGGTTTGCGCGGACGTTGTAACTGGTCGTTGGAAAATCACGGACAGGCAAGGGCGTAAATTCGAGATTGGCACTGCTGATTTCTTCCAGCGCGTAGCCCACGAGATATTGCAACGTTCCGCCCACGCGCAATGCCACGAGAGTGCTGGAGGAATCTGCCATTGAGGGCAATAGAATGTGATTTGCATAGCCAAGTTGAAGATTTCCATACCCCATGCCCATCCCCCGCAACCCTTCTAAACGCAAGCGTTCTGCGGCATCGTAGCCCTGAAGCACTTGCGCCAATCCACGCGGCAAGCGAATACCTGCCTCGCCATGCAGACTTGCCGACAACGCAAATGCGCCAATAGCTGTCTGCAACGTTGCTGCGAAAAGCGTTGCGTCCACTTGTCCACCAAAGCGACTTCCATCAAGGAGTAATGCGCCTTTGCGCAACTCTGCATCGGAGAGAATGCGCCGTTTTCCGTCAATTTTTCCGAAAAACTGCGGTATTTCGCTGAGTTTGAATGCACTCGCCCCGGCGATACCACCGACCGCCCCAAGTGTGAAGGTCAGTGTGGATGCGGTGTTTTGGAGGTATTGCGGCGTTACGATAAGCGACGGATTAAGAGCGATTGCGTCCACATCCTGCGCTGTTGCTACACTCGCGCCGCCCAGCGCCGTTGCGACGGGATTAGACAAGGCTTGCGCAAACACGGAGATTGAGGCAAATTGGAAGCATACAACTATGCAAGCCAGACGCAGAGCGCTTTGCAAGAAACAGCTATTCATCATACAACAATAATAAAAGAATGGCAAACAACAACTACCAAATGACTAATGTACCAATGACTAACGGACTAATGACCAATGACCTCCCCACTCACGGCGTTTTCAAGCGCAGACTGAGCGAAGCGCGAACCCGCACAAAATCTTGTGTTTGGAATCGTGCAAACGGCATGGTGCTTGGCGTGGAAAATTTGACCTCCAACGCCAAATATCGTGCGTTTTGTAGCGAAGCGAGGTTTTGTGGGCTGAGAGAAATCGTCTGCTCGTTTGGCGTTGGAACGCTCTGCCCTGTGGCGTTGATGCTCGCGCTCGGCAGTCGCAGAGATTCGCTTGTGGGCAGCACCAGAAGAGGCTTACGGGCGTTGTCAAGGAAATGGATGCGGAGTTCTGCGTTGGCGGGAAGGCGATTTTGCATTTGCAGAAAAAGCGATGCGCTATCAATATTTTTTTGTGCTGTTTCAATCGTTGAGCGCAAATCCAGTGGAATGGTATCATTGTAGCGACCGCCCGTAACCCGCACTGCAAGCGGAATCGTCATTAGTGCTGTACCGCCGACGGTGCTTGTGCGCTCAATAAAAAATGGGCGATTTTGCAACAACTGCCCACGCGCTTGAACGCTCACGCGGCGCGGAAACTCGGTGAGGCGGATATTTGCACGGCTTGTTTTGAGCGTCGTCGTCACGGGCAAAAGCCGCCCGTTCTGCTCCACAGCCCGCTTCACTTCTTGATTGGTGATAACCAAACTATCCATCGGGCGCGGCATCGAACCTAGCAAATACGCTGTTCCCGAAAGCAAACCGTCTGCTCCGGCGGTGTTGACAAGACGCAATTCCAACTGAAGTTGTTCCGCCAAAACCTCCGTAAAACCTAATTTTTCCAACTCTGGCGTAAGAGAAAACGTCACCTCAGAGGCAAGGTTAAACGTGATGCTGGGCAATGAAACGCCTCGTGCAAAATCCAATCGCGTTTCGCTCAATACACCGCCAAGCGAGATTTTATCAGACTGCCGAACCGTAATGCGACGCGGTGCGATAACAGAATCATTTTGCAAAGTCACCACCAAACGCAAACTATCAATAATGCCGCCACGCACACGGTCAAGGCTGTCCGGGACTAAATCAAGCGGCGCAGCGCTTGAAAGCGTAAATCGGTTCATACCGCGTTCAATACGAATTGCCTGTTGAAAGGTCGTACCGGCTTGTGTTCGGAGTTGCGGAGCGCTAATGATAGCTGCGCCAGTAATTTCAAAGCCATTATCCACCGTGAGTGCGGCGCTTAACGCCTGTAATCGTGCCGATTGCAGCCGTGTTCCGCCAGAGAGAGGAACAGTCGTAAGAAAGCGAAAGCTACGCGAAGGCAAGGAAACACGCGCTTCGGCAACAATCGGCTCTTCCAACGACACACTCACGCTTATTCCTGCCGTGTCGCCATAAACAATGCTGCTTCTGGCTGCGGCAAATACTTGTGTTTCGACGCTTGTGCCATTGGCAATGACGATATTACTGAGGGTTTGCGTCAAAACAAGACTATCGCCGCTTTGCACCGTGCGGCGGGAATCGGGAACAGCAAATAGGACGCTTGCACCGCCGGAACGAGGCGTAAAGCGCACTCCGGCAGAATTTTGCCCGGCAATCGGGCGAATTTCAACAGGAAACGGCAGGCGGTTCGTCATCCGAAGCCGCACCCGTGCGCTTGTCAGCGTCAGGCTCTCAATGTCGCTTCCCAAAGCAACCGCACGGCGGATATTCACGCCATTTTGCGGTGTTCCCGGAAAAGGAATCGGCATCGTCGTGGTGCGCGGGAGCGGCGGCAAAAGGTCGGATATCGGCACGGTAAGGTTTGCCAACGACTGAATCAGTGCCGCAATTTCCGGGCGATTCCCAAACTCCACCGTTGCGGCAAGCGGTAACGTCGAGATTTTGAGCGAATCACCGACACGCCCTGCTGGTATGTCGCGCTCCTGCACAAAGACGAGATTCCCCGTCTGCGCATCGCGGCGAAGAAAGGTTGTGTCGGCAGTAAGGAAGGATTGAAGCACCAGCGTCGTGTCGAAGAGCGGCAGCGATGAGACATTGGTTTTGAACATCGGTGGCGCAAGGTCGGCGAGATTCGTACAGGCTGCAACGCTAAGAATTACGCAGAGAAGCGAGAATAATTGTCGTGAAAACTGCATTGAAGAAAGAATCAAAATATTATGGAAAATGTATTTCCGAAAAGGATTGTATTAAAACGTAAAACCAAGACCAAAGGTCGGCAAAATAAAAGGAATCAGCGAAATTTCCTCAATAAATGGAATTTGTTTCCGCGAACCATCTGCCAGAATTTCATCGCGGTAACGAATGTTCCAAACAAAAGGATTGGCGCGGCTGTATGCATTGTAAATGCTCAGAGAAAAAGTAAACGGCAAACCAAACCACTCGAAATGGTGCGTCGCCGTCAGGTCAAGTTTGTGAAACTCCGGTAAACGAAAACCATTACGCTGCGTTGATTGGAAGCGGGGTCTGGGCGTACCACCGGGAACACGTCCATTGGTCAATGGCACAAAATCGTATTGTCCGATAGGCATCGTAAATGCCTGCCCGGTCTGATACACCCACGTCAAGCCAAATTCCCATGCGTCGTTGTGTTTGTAGTTCAGTACAAAGGAAATATCGTGTCTGCGGTCGAAACGCGGATGGAACCAGCGCCCGTCGTTCAAATCGGGAAATTGCCTCCAAGCCCACGCAAGCGTGTACCCAAGCCATCCCGTCCATTGCCCCATGCGCTTATTCAAAAACAGTTCCACGCCATAATTCTCCCCAAGACCGCTTGTAAGCTGGTCTTCCGTTGGGGCAAGCAAACTGAACTGCGCATCATCCTTAAATTCCAGAATATTTGCTTGTCGCTTGAAATAACCCTCGGCGCTCAAAAGCCACTCTCCGCCGAACAACAGCACTTCCGCCCCGAAGACGTACTGTTGCCCACTTGCGGGCTTGATACGCTCTGTGGAAGGAAACCACACGTCACTCGGAACGCCAATATCGTTACGAATGATAAGGTGAATAAATTGATTTGCCTGAGCAAACGAGCCGCGAAGCGTGATTTCATCAGTCAAAGCGAAACTTGCCGAAATGCGGGGTTCAAGGAAAGTATAGTTACCATTCTGGAACCAAACTCCCCGCAAACCCGCATTAACGTTCAGGTTTGGCATAATTTGCCACTCGTCTTGTGCAAATACCGAGGTTTCCCACGATTGAATCTGTGAAGAATTCGTCGCATCCAGCGTAAAACCACCGCCGGAGAACCGCCCATCAGAAACGGTCGAGCCGCGAAACTGGTGGTAAATCCCTTCTGCGCCAAATTTTACCACGTGTGCATCTGTCGGAGTCCATTCCCCACTTGCTTTAAATGTCCAATCTTGAATCTTCGATGCAGAGCCGAAACGCAGGGTGTCGCCATTGGGCAAGCGAGAACTGATGCTGGTTCCGAATTCGTAATTGGTGAATGATGCCTGAAAATTCGTAAAGAGATTTGCCGAATGAATATGCGACCAGCGCACGTTTGCAAGGGCATTTCCCCACGATACATCGAATGCCTGCTCAGTGAAAAATTGCGGATTTTTGAGTAAATCATAATCCCAGAACCCGCTTACATACACGCGATCGTTCTCACCAATTTTGTAATTGATTTTCGCATTGAGGTCATAAAAATAATAGCTGGGGATAAAATTTGCAGCTTGCGGAGCAAGACTTTTGATGGGTTCGTTCAGCGCCGCAGCCAGCAAATCAAGCCACAAGCGCCTTCCGGCAATCATAAAGGTTGCGTCGTCGCCAATAGGACCTTCGGCGAGAATGCGCCCACTAAGAATGCTGATTCCGCCTGAGCCGGAGAACTTTTCTTTCGTGCCTTCTTTCATCGTAATATCAATCACACTCGACAAACGCCCGCCATATTCCGCCGGAAGCGAGCCTTTGAGCAAGCGCGTATCTCGCAAAGCATCATTATTGAACACGCTCAAAAGCCCGCCCAGATGGGAAGGATTATAGACCACAACACCATCCAAGAGCGTTAAATTCTGGTCTGGCGACCCGCCTCGAACAAAAAGCCCGTTGGAAACTTCATTCCCTGTCCGCACACCAGGCATAAGCTGTAAAGCCCTGAACACATCAGCCTCGCCGCCGAAAGCCGGTAGCGATTTTGTGATTTCGGGTGATAACGAAACAGAACTGATTTTCGCTGTTGAGGTTTGCGCTTCATCGCGGCTGGCGCGAACGGTTACTTCTCCGGCAACGGCGGTGGCAGTTTGTAGGGCAAAATTTACCCGTTGCGGCGCTTCGCCAGCACTTACCACAACGGTCTTTATAGCTTGCTTGTAGCCAATTCCCCGCACAACAAGTTCGTATTTTCCAATGCTCAGATTAGGCAGCGAATAAAACCCATATTTATTTGTCCGAGCGCCGGAAACAGGCTTTGTGCCTTGCTTTTGAGACATTCCCTCGGCAAAAAGAACAACATTTATTCCAATAACGGCTTCGCCCGAAGCCGCTTCGCTCACGATGCCGGAAATGCTTTGAAGCGAGGTTGTAGGCGGGTTCTGTGCAACAACCAGCGACGGCACAGCAAGGAGGATGCTCAAGAGCGATACCGTGAAAAAGCGAAAAATCATGACGCGGAATACAATTCTCATAATTGGTGTGCAAACATACGTTCTCAAAAAGGAAATAGACAATGAGCGGAACCAAGAAAGCCGTTGTAATAAATCAATTTTGCGACTTGATATGCACCACCATTCCTCGTGCAATTAAGTATTGCGCCACAATGTACAACGTCATCAAACAGACTCTCGCAACGACCGAAGGCGCAACAAAGCTATGCCAAGCCAATATCGAATCCGAACCAACAAAACATACCGCCCCCGCCACAACCCACCAAAAACTTTCCTGCGATGTGCGCCCACCCCGCTCCAACGCTGCCACGAGCATCCCCAGCAGCACGATGGAATATATCGCAACAGGCAGAAGCATCGTGCCTAGATACGGCGCTAAAACGCTGAACAAGACCACGCCATAGCCGATGATGGGAACAAAAACAAAATACGACAACGTAAACTTCCCGCCGCTACCTTGTCGGTAAGCGATAATGTAGAAAATATGCGCTATCAAAAATGCCCCAAGACCACTAACAAACGACCCCGAAAATTCTTGCTTAAACATCAGCAAAACATCGCCGAACCACGAAAATAGCAGTCCCCAAAGAACGAATTTTTTTGCCGGATGGTTTGTCTTGCGTGTTGAAGTGAGAAAAATCACCCCCACGAGCAGAACGAGTAATGGCTTGGAAGCGAGGTGCAATGCTCTTTCTGAGGTAATTTCGCTGTATAATTCCACAAGAGCAATAATGACGTAGAGAACTGGAAACAGAGTAAAGTTTTTCATCAAGATTTTTCAACGATGGTGGGACAGAGGTAAAACCCGCATAAAGGCAGTATTGACACGCTCTACAGCCGCCGAGCAGGAAAAGTATTTTTCATGTAGCAATCATTCCAAAGGCAAACAAACGCGAAATTCCGTGCGCCCCGGCTCAGAAACAACCTTAATATCGCCATTATGTTGCTGAATGATTCGCTGAACGGCATTTAACCCTAAGCCTGTACCTTTTCCCATTTGTTTTGTCGTAAAAAATGGCTCGAATATGTTGGATTGAATATCGGGTGGAATCCCCGCGCCAGTATCAATGAGGCGTATTTCGACGAAGCCCGTTTTATGCGACGTGGCGATTTCGAGTGTCTTGACGGGGCTGTTTTCAAGGGCATCAACGGCATTATCAATCAAATTCGTCCAGACTTGGTTGAGTTCCCCCACAAATACCTTCGGTTCGGGCATAGTCGGGTCAAAATTTTCCAGAATGGTAATACCATTTTTTTTGATTTTATACGCCATAATCATCAGTGTTTTGCGAATACCTTCGTGAATGTCCGATTTTTGGCGCTCTGCGGCTCGGTCAAGGTGCGAATAGGATTTCACCGCATTGACAATATCATTGATGCGCTTCGAGGCTTCGCCGATTTCCGATACAAAACGCTCGGTCGTCAGCACATTATCTAGCCACCCCAAGACCGTGAAAAAGCCCTCTGTGCCAATCTTTTCTAGGGTAAATTCCAACTCTTCAGTCGTAAATCCAAAATCCACGAGATTTCCGACAATATCAAAGCCGTCGTCAATATCGTGGTCTTCCAGCCAATTTAAGAGCGCATCTTCGGCATCCGCTTTTTGAATCGGAGAAAGGTCGTACCGTACACCAGCAGAGGCTTTGCGGAAAAATAGCTCGTTGCAAACATCCACGTTTACAGGATCTAATCGCAAGGACATGACTTTTTTGAATCGCTCCGGTGTCGAAGAAAGATGCTGCTTAAAGGCATCTGCACTGCGGACGATAGCCGCCGAAGGGTTGTTTAGTTCATGCGCCAAGCCAGCCGATATGCGCCCTAGAGCCGCCATTTTTTCGGTCTGCTGCTCAAATGCCGCGAAATTCCGTGTGCGGCTCGTCATAAAATGCACCAACGCTTCGGTCAGCTCGAAGCATTCCCTCGTCATGGCGCGAAAATGATCGCGGTGCAGAAAAAACATGGTCGTTGGCTCGGTGAATATCCCAAACCCCGTTGCCAGCCGCGTCCTTGAGTAGGGGAGCGTCCCACCGATGCCGCCTTGTTTTTGTTGAGCAATCTCACGAAACTGACCGTTTTGCTCAAGCCGGAATTGCAACGCTCCCTCCAAGATAATGTACATATTTTCAATCGGGTCGTCTTTTTTAAAGAGCATATCACCTTCCTTGAAACTCCGGCAATCTCCGCGCTCAATCAGCCATTGCAGTTGATCATCGGGAACGTTTTTGAGTTCTGGTGAGTCTTTGAGAGCAGTAAGAATATCCATAGTGTACAAAGGAAAAAGTTTCACTACCACACACTTTTTGTTCAAAATGACCGCAGAGGCGCAGAGAAGAAAAGAATCATTGCGGAAATTGATTGAGAACGGGACACCTTGAAAATATCTTCACTCTGCGCCTCCGCGCCTCTGCGGTCAAAACCAAATGAAAAAAGTATGTTGTAGGGAAGAAAAAGGAAGAAATCCCCTGAATACGCGGTATTCGAGGGGATTTGATCATTACGAAATCATTGATTGTTTAGGCTGCTTGAGGAAGAAGATCATCTTTCGCCGGATTTTTCGCCCAATAGGAAGCCAGTGCCAGCCCTGTTACATACATCCACAGGCTAAAGATTGCGCCCGGCAACGCCGATTCTGGCGAGAAAAACGTCATGGCGACGGTCATCCCAAGCGTTGTGTTTTGTATGGCGACCTCAATAGATAAGGTGCGGCATTGCTTTGTGCCAAACCCAAAAATTTTGCCGGAATAAAAGCCGAGTAGCAAGCCGATACCGTTTTGCAAAATAATCGCCGGACCAAGCGTGGGGATGTTTGCAAGGAAATTATCCCAATTTTTTGCCAGAACAAACACAATCATTCCGAGCAGAAACAACACGGAGAAAATTTTATACGGACGTTCAATCGTATCTGCAATTTTGGGTGCTTTACTACGAACAAGCATACCGAGAGAAATGGGAATTGCAATAATGACAAACACTAATTTCAACATATCCACAAACGGCACAACAACAGGGCTGCTTGATAAGCCCAGCGTATTTCCCATAAACGACACCAAAAGTGGCATCATGATTGGGCAGAGCAGCGTAGAAAGGGTGGTGATAATCACCGCCAACGCTACATCGGCTTTAGCGAGGTAGTTGATGAGGTTTGATGTTGGTCCGCTTGGGCAGGATCCAACGATAATCACCCCTAATGCCAGACCGCCCGTCAAACCAGTAAGTTTAACAACTAAAAAAGCTGCAATCGGCATCAAAATAAAATGACCGACTGAACCAAGCAATGCTTGACCTGGCGTTTGCAATACACGTTTGAAATCGCTTAACAAAAGCCCCATACCCATACCAAACATGACGACAGCCAGCATGAGTGGTAATAAAACTTTTTCAAGTAGCCCAAATTGCATAAAACCTCCAATTTTTGTAGTAAGAGAAAATCAATTTTTTCTAGAGAAATCAAAGGACGTTACAGTGTCGCTAAATACTCGTGGACAAATTTTATTGCCATCGAACCTTCGCCAACCGCAGAAGCCACGCGGTTCATCGCTCCTGCACGAACATCCCCTGCCGCAAAAATTCCCGGCACCGATGTTTCCAGCAAGAAGGGTTCACGCTCTAATTTCCAGTATTGGCGGGCATCGCCGTGCAGAAGCATTTCGCGCCCGGTTTCGACAAATCCACGTCCATTGCGAATAATATTTGGCGGAAGCCATTCCGAACTTGGTTTTGCGCCAATAAAGACATAGAGCGCTTGCGCCGGAACGATGCGCCGTTCCTTTGTTTGATTATTGATGAGATCCAATTCCTCCAATTTGTCTTGACCACACGCCGCGACAACCTCAGTATAGGGTAAAAGCTCAATATTCTGTGTGTGAGAAATCTGGTCAATGAGATATTGCGACATCGTTGCCGAAAGCGACGCACCGCGAATGACGATAAAAACTTGACGCGCAAAATGAGAAAGGTACATTGCAGCCTGCCCTGCTGAGTTGCCACCGCCAACGATATACACATCTTTCTCCTTGCAAGCATTTGCTTCCGTCGTTGCAGCGCCGTAGTAGATGCCCGCTCCCGTAAAATTGCTGATATTTTCTGCCTCTAACTCGCGGTATTCAACGCCAGTGCTGATGATAATGCTTTTTGCAACGAGTTCCGTGCCGTCAATAAATTTCACCGTTTTATAGTGTTCATGCGGGTTCGGGGAAATCACAATTTCTTCCACACTCTGCGGAGCAAGAAATTCTGCGCCCAAACGCACCGCCTGAGAAATAGCGCGTCGGGTCAGTTCAGCACCACTCAGCCCTGTTGGAAAGCCGAGATAATTTTCAATACGCGAACTGGTTCCCGCCTGCCCTCCGGGCGCTCGTTTTTCCACAAGCAAGGTTTTTAGACCTTCCGACGACCCATACACCGCCGAAGCAAGCCCCGATGGACCAGCACCAACAATCACCACATCGTACACATTTGCCGAAGCCTTTGATTGCAAGCCAATTCTGGTGGCAATATCCACTGGCTGCGGGTTTTTCGCCACCGTGCCATCTTCAAAGAGTATTGCGGGCAAATCAATCGTTTCGAGGCTGTGCAAGGCAAGAACTTCCAAAGCGTCAGGATGCGTCTGCACGTCCAGCCACTTGTAGGGAACAAGATTTCCCGTCAAAAAATCCTTGATAATGTGCGATTTCGGCGACCACTGGTAGCCAAGCACTCGCAAGCCCGTAAAATCAGGCTTGTACGAGGCTTGCCATTCCTCCAAAAGTTCATTCAGTGCGGGATACAATTTTTCTTCAGGCGGATCCCAAGGCTTGGCAAGGTAGTAATCAAGCCCTACATCGTTGATGGCTCGTATTGCTGCTTCAATATCTGAGTATGCCGTAAGCAAAGCACGTTTTGCTTTCGGGTAAATATCTTTTGCGATGGTAAGATAATCAACACCTTGCATCTCCGGCATTCGCTGGTCAGAAAGAAGTAAGGCGACAACTTCTTGCTTCGTCTTTAATTCGCGGAGCGTCGAAAGTGCTTCATTTGCCGAGAGCGTTGTTAAAACGCGGTAGTCTTTGCGGTACTGCTTGCGTAAATCGCGCTCCAAGGCGCGTAGAACGGCACTATCGTCATCAACAGCAAGAATTATCGGTGTTTTCATGGGATTTTGGAAGGCATTGGGTGAAGATATTTGGCTTCTTGCAAAGATAATCAAGACGCGCTAAAAAAGTGATAAAAAATGACTCCATGAGCAAAAACGAATATCAGGAAAAACACGATGAACAGCACCCGAACTGCACTCGGTGAACAACAGAAAAAGCCCGTACCAACGCTTGAAAAGCGACAGTACGGGCAAAACAACAACATTTTGGTATTGAGACGAATATTGGTCGAGGGGTAATTTCTACTGACAGAAAACGTCAATTACTGCCCCGCAATACCGCTTGCTAAAGGCTTACATCGAAAAATATAAAATGGCGCACTAGCGGCAATATGCGACTTACTTTTCATCATCACGTCGGGTATATCGCTATCGGCAATGTACAAATATCCATCACCGCCAAAACTCAAGCCGTCGGGCCAGCGCATTTTTGGGTGTTTGATGAGCGTTTTTTGCTGACGGTCTTTTCCAATAATATTGATTGCTCCATCCTCTATGGACGTAACGTAAATGTTATCCTCAACATCCATCGAAAGCCCGTCGCATTGGGATTTCTTTGCGTACAATTCAACACGGCTTGCCAACTGCTCTGGCAAAAGCGCAGCATTGTTCAGGTCGGCAACGCGAGCGCGGAAGAGCTTATCTCCTGCCATTGGTCCAAAATACAGCCATTCATCACGTTTGTCGAGTGCAATCGGGTCAAGTGCCGGGTGCATCCAAAACAGCCCTCCGAGAGGGTACATTTTGCGCCCTTGAGCGTTGATTTCATACGGTTCTTCTGTTACTGACGTGTGCCGCTCCAAGACGCGCCGCGCTGTGCGAGTCTTTGTGTTATAGATGATAATAGCGGGCTTTTTTGCAACAACGCCAATATCGGCAATGTAAATATGCTCTCCCGAAGAATCTATCTGCATATCTTGGATATACGACCCCGTTCCGGCAATATCCGAAGGCAAAATAACGTCGTGAACAAGTTTATTCGTTGCAAGGTCAAATGCCATCAAACGCGGCTTTTTCAAACCATGAAACCCATGGTCAAGCGTCCAGAGGCGATTTTGCCTATCAATACGAATATTGAAAATGTGGTCGAAAAATGGCTCTCCATTTGGACGCTCATGCTGAAATTCTTCGTTTGGGTATGGCTTTGGTTGCCCGTTGACAATTTCCAAGACCTTCATCTCCGGGCGCGATTCGGCATGGTAGGTGATAAAAACACGGTTGTCCTGCGATACGGCGAGATTTCCCGGTGGTTCAGAAAGCGTAGCCACAATTTCCATAGCCGACGAAGGCATTATTGGGGCTGTTGCCATCGAAGGAAATTCATTTCCCCTCCCGCCAAACATCGCGTAAAAAACACCAAGAAAAATGAGTAAGAGTGTGGTAATTCCAACACCGCACCAAATGAGAATGCGCTTCATAGTAGATAGGTTTTTCAAAAAATAGAATGAAATATGTTGATTCAAACAATTACTCATCGCTTGAGTGCAAACCACGTCCAGAGACCGCTTGCAAGCTCAATTCCAGAGAAAAGCAAAAGAGTAGGCTGCCCCAAACCTGCCACAACTAATCCAGTGAATAATACAAACTGGATGACCCGCCCTTGCGTCGAAATCACAAAAAATGCTGTTATTTCTTGAAATGCTGCGCGGATGTAGTAATAGGCAAACACAGCAAGGGCAATACCAACGACACGGGGCCAGACTTCTTGTGTGAGCGGAAGCCCAAAGAGAGAAAACAAAATATTTGGTGCAACAAGAAGTATGGCGGCTTCACTAGCCATATACACACCAAAAACGAGCATACTTACTGCTGCGGGACTCATAATGGTATTTTCAAAAAGTGGAACAATGTGTTTTTCAAGGAAGTCAATTTAATGGGTTCTTTCCGACATCGCTCTGACGAGGCTTCGCACAACAGCGCGAGGGCTGTAACGGACACTTTGAGCCATAATTTTATTCATCAGCCCATGCACCGCTACGACTTTGCCGTTCATGAGGGCTTTGTAGGCGTACTCCGCCACATCCTTCGATTTTGGGAGTTTCTTGCCTTTGACGAGTTTAGAGTCATTCATAGCAGCAGCATTTTGGAAGCCGGATTCCGTTGGTCCGGGGCAGAGTGCCGTGACCGTTACGCCAGTTCCTTGGAGTTCATTAGAAATCGCTTCGGAGAAGGAAAGGACATACGCTTTGGTAGCATAATATACAGCCATTAAGGGACCGGGTTGGAACGAAGCCGTTGAGGCAACATTCATGATTTTACCGGATTTACGGCGAACCATATCTCGCACAAACAACTTTGTGAGAGCCGTGAGTGCTGTCATATTGAGGTTAATCATCTCTAATTCTTTTTCCCACTTCGTTTCGGTAAAAAAGCCGAAATCCCCAAATCCTGCGTTATTGACAAGGATTTCAACATCAATACCCTTTTGCTTTACCGTATCATAAATTTCCTGCGAAGAAGCAAGCAAAGAAACATCTTTCGGCAGGACAACAACATCTACACCGTGTGCTTTCTTGAGTTCGGCAGCAATTTCATTGAGTTTATTTTCGCTGCGGGCAACAAGAACAAGATTGTATTTTTGGCGAGCAAAAATTTTCGCCAATTCGTAACCAATGCCACTTGAAGCACCGGTAATCAATGCAGTTTTAGCCATAGTATGTTCTCCAAATAAATAAAAAAGTGAAAATTTTGCTTATCAAAAACTTTGAAAATCGAACAAAATTATATTTTGTAAAAAAACTGCTCAATATTTTTCAGTGAGCAGTTAAACCCAGAGCGGGTAACAATGCCATACGTCACAATCCATTCGGGCGGCAGCATTTTGTTGCTTCTTAGCTACCGAACCCAGAATTATGCCGTTGGAGATTCTTCTTTTTGCAAAAATGTAGCAACTTTGCGAAAATAGCCGACAAATTGTTCTTGCTCTTTTTCGGAAAGAGCCTCTAAAATACTCGCACTCAGCCGCATATAGCTTTCAACTTCCATTTGATATATCTTTTGACCTTTTTCGGTTAGCATGACGGTGACAATACGTCGATCTTCTTCACTGCGATCACGACGAGCTAGTTTTTTTTCGACCAATTTATCGACAATTGGTGTAACACTACTCACCGCGAGCCGAACCTGTTCGGCAATCTCTCGCATAATCACACCGCCGGAGCGCCCGACAATGCTAATAATATTCAACTCTTGCTTGCTGATGCCTGTATAAGCATCATTGAGATTTTGATGAATTTCTAAAAACTCTTGAACCAGAACATTGATCAGTTCTGTTAGTTCTGCTGTTCGTTGTGAGCGGATGTGCATATCAAAGCAGTATATCTTGCAAATATTTCGATTTTCAAACTATACAAAGTTACAACATTTCGCCTTTTAACGCAAACAAATAATGTATCAGGCAGCATTTTTTTTCACAATCGCTCAATTACTCAATAGTGCGAAGTATTTGAGAAAGAAAAAAGTCCTCTTCCACGTGAAAAAAAAGTGTAAATTGCGCGGATTGCGCACAAAATTTGCACAGATACTTTTACTCATTGTTTCACTTCATTTTCTTGTCTATATGGCGAAAATTCTTATTATTGAAGATGATATCACCATCCGCAATGGCTTACAGCGTCTTCTCTCCAAAGAGGGTTATGCAGTTTTTTTTGCCGATAATGGTCTTGAGGGCTTGCGTTTAGCAGGAGAAGAAAAGCCAGATGTGATTATTTGCGATATTGCAATGCCCGAAATGAATGGGTATGAAGTATTAGCAAAGATCAAGCAGAACCCTGCCTTAGCGAACAAACCATTTATGTTCCTTTCAGCAAAAATCACCAAAGAAGACGAGCAAAAAGGCTTGGCAGCAGGAGCGACAGCGTATTTAAAGAAGCCGATGTGGCCCGATGATATTCTTGATGCAATCAAGAAGTATGCCTGAGTTTTTCACTACCGTACACATTTTTAATTGACCGCAGAGGCGCGGAGGCGCAGAGAAGAAAATGGATATTGTACTGTGTAACATGAGCAGAGATTTTTTTCAGAAATAGCTTCACTCTGCGCCTCCGCGCCTCTGCGGTCAAAAACAAACGAAAAATATGTACGGTACTGAACCTGAGTTTCATTCTTTTTTGTGCCAATACTCTTCTGGCTACCTCGACTGTGTTTTATGAGTATGTACGCATTTCTCTATCCATTGCCCGCAAAACCTTCCATTGATGTTCACTTCACGCGAAGATTTTGTTGTAAGTGGCGTTTATCTGTGTTGTGCTTCATATTTCTGATGCCGCTTTGGATGGCGTGTAAACAGGAGTCACTTGAAGAATTGAGGGCGGATGCTGCTCGGCGCAAAGCCGACTCGCTCGTCCTCGTTAAAAAATTCCGTGATTCAGCCGACGCACGTGCTGTTCGCAAAGCAAATGCTGCCGTTCCAAAGGTTGAGTATCGATTGATAGCCTTGGACTCTCGCAAAACGCTTGATTCTGTGCGGAATGCGTTTGGCAAAAAACCTTCGACGATGCTTGGTTATCGCGCTTTTACGACAGTAAACCGTAAAGATATTCAGTATTTTCGCCTAGGAGATACGGCTGTTATTCCAAGTGTATTTCATAGTGATTTGCGCGTGTATTCTGTCTTTCCACATCTTTATCCGGCAGCCGATACACTCCCAAAACTGATTATCATATCCAATGCTTTCCAATCGTATGCTTGCTATGAACGAGGTAAACTGGTACGTTTTGCTGCTTGCAATACCGGGCGAGAAGCAAAACCAACATTTCCGGGGCGCTACACCTTAAATTGGCGCGATAAAATCCGCCGCTCTTCTCTTGACAGTTCATGGGTTCTACCGTTTACGTGGAATTTTCATTTATTTGCGGGCAGCGCTTTTCATCAGTTCGATATGCCGGGTCGCCCCGCCTCGCATTCCTGCGTTCGTCAGTTTATGGATGATGCAGAATGGCTTTTTAATTGGGGAAAAGGCGGTAAAATTGACACCGCAACAAAAAAATATATCCCCATGACCGGAACACCCGTAATCATTATGGATGTTTTCGATTATACCCGCAAAAAAGGTGGTCCTTGGTGGGAAATGCGCACCAACAAAGATTCTATCTTGACTCTACCGCGCAAACCAATGGATGTAGAAGAGGCACTTATACCAATTTCACAAATTCCACCGGAAGTTCGATGGCAATTACCTCAAAAAGAACGATATTTGCACGCAGAAGACACACTCAGGGCGCGTGGCTGGATTCGCCATGAGGTTGAGCTTTCCGAATCTGTCAACTACAACAAACTCCGCCGTGATAAAGCAAAGTTGCTACGCCAAGAACAACTTCGGAAAGCAAAGAAAGCACAAGTTCAACAACCAACGTAACTTTTTCACTCAAGAAGGCATAAGCCTTCAGCACCATCCGACCGACGCTATGCACCAAACTATGAGATTTCGCCTGTTCGCCACGATAGCCGTTGTCTTCCTCATTGGAATACTCTGCCAGCATGGAATTTTTGCCCAACAAAAGGGCGCAAAGTCTTCAAAAAAATCTTCCGAAAAGCCAGCGTTACCGCCATCCGGACCACAAGGGCAATCTAAAGGGCAGCAAAAAACGCAGAGCAATAGCTCCATTGTGATTGATAATAATCAGCAAACCATCAAAATTGGCATGAATCTCGTGGAGTCCGACCCTCTTGATTTGCCGCAATGGAGAGCCGCTCAACTTGCTGTCGAAGAAATCAATGCTGCGGGTGGTGTATTGGGAAAAAAGCTCGACCTTGTTGTCGCTTCCAGCCCGAACAAACAATACGACAAGGTCTATCCGGGAATGAAACGCTTGATTGATAGCGGCGTTACGTGCTTGATTGTCCCCGATGGTTCGGAATTAACCATTAAAGCAGCAAACTTGACCGTTGTGCGCGATGTGTTGATGGTAGCGACCTCATCAACCTCACCCGAAGTAACCTCGCTTAAAGATAATGACCTAGTATGGCGCACTTCCCCGTCCGATATTTTTCAAGGGCGTGTTGTTGCTGAACTTTTGGATAGTATGCGCTTCAAAACGGCTGCCGTGATTTATATTGATAATAGCTATGGCAATGGCTTGTTTACGAACTTTCGAGATGCTTTTGTCAAAAAAGGTGGCGCGGTATCCAGTGCAATAAAATATCCCTCTATGACCACTTACCGCGATTATGATTTCAAGGCAAAACTTGATTCACTCTACAAAAGCAAACCGCAAGCCGTGTATGTTATTTCCGATATTGAAGATGGTATTAAAATCACGATGCAATCACAGATTTACGGCTTTTTCACCAAAGAATATAAACCCCAGCTCATTGGCTGTGACGCAAATTATAGTAATGATTTCCTTTTTGCCGTCAACCCAAGCGTGATCGAGGGAATGCTTGGTCTTTCTTACGTCCGCCCTCAGAATTACCCGAACCACGAGAAATTTTTGACACGCTTCAAAAAGTATTTAGTTGACAGCAAAGATTCCAGTAACTACGCCTTCAACGTCTTGGATGGACTCGTGGATGCAGAAACGATGGACACCTACGCCTCGACCGCTTATGATGCAGTGTACGTGATAGCATTGGCGATCACCAAAGCAAACTCCGTTGTTGCAGCCGAAGTGGCGAAAAATATGCGTTTAATTGCCAACAATGCCACGCAAGCAGAAATGATTAACCCCAATGAATTTGCAAAAGGCGCAGCATCGCTTCAAAAAGGTAAGCGTATCAATTACACGGGAGCCAGTGGTCCGGTGGAATTTGACGAAAAGGGCGACGTTACCGGTGGCAGCTATACCGTTTGGCGCGTTAGCAAAGGACGATATACGGTTACTCGTGTAATTTCGTTCCCCTAAACTCCGCATCAGCACTGTTCTTTTACGCAAATGGCACACAGAGCCTATCTTCGTTTCAAACAGATTCTACCTCAACGGGTAAAAGATGTCTTGAGCGTTGTCAATCAACGTCTTTTCGCACGGCGTAGGCTACAGCGCAAGTACGGAGCGTGGTTTGATGTGGATTGGCGGAAGAAATTTCGTACCATGTCCGATGCAGAGTGGATTCGCGCTTACGATGATGTTTGGAAAAACCATCATAACGATTGCCTTGATGAAACCGATTCCGCCTTGATACTGCATTCAATAGCACAAAGCGGCAAAAGGCAGAATAAAAACGTCCGTGAAATATTAGAGATTGGTTGCGGCTTCGGTACGTTGGCAATAGCAATGGCAAAAGAAGGTTATGCCGTAACCTGTCTGGATGTCAGCACCGAAGCGCTTCGCAAGGCAGAATCTCGCGCACTTCGTGACAATATTTCTATCCGATGGGAACAAGGCTTTGCCGAAAATATCCCCTTCCCCGATAAGTCGTTTGGGTAGTGGTCAAGTAATACATGAGAGATTGTAAGTAATAATAAACATTTCGGTTACAATCTGATGCCAAAAGTCTCGTTTGGAAAACGAGAGGGTTTTGCGGACATAACGCCCCACTCGTTGCCGAAGGGTGTTGTTCCACCG
>CANHDJ010000046.1 GCA_947459425.1 Ignavibacteria bacterium | reverse complement strand
CTATCTTTTCGCCTGTTGAAAGCGTGGCAAAGGATTCCAAGCCAACATCTATGCCAATATGCTGCGTAGTTTTTGGCAATGGTTCTTGCACGATTTCAACGGAAAAAGCAATGTACCAACCGTCCACTTCTTTGATGATGCTTGTTCGCTTGATTGTTCCCTGAAACTCACGCGACTTGACGTAGGCAACATCACCGATTTTTGGCAAATACACGTTGCCGATACGCTCGGAATCATGCAAACGTCTGTGTACGCCTTGCTTGAAAGAAAATGAACGGTACTGATGACGTTTGGCAAACTTCGGGAAGCCTGCGCCGTTCTTAAAAAATCGGTCGTAGCTTTTTTCCAAGCGGTCGGTGACATCTTGCAGTGTTTGGGAATGGAGCGGCTTGAGCCATTCTACCTCGCTCACAAGGTCTTTGACTTGTTTTTGCAACTCGTTTTTGCTCACGCTTTTCTGCCATTGCTTGTACATCAACTGCCGATATTCAAGGCAAAGATTATAGACAAAACGGCACGAACCAAGCCACTGGGCGAAGATTTGCGCTTGCGCCCGTGTGGGTTTGAGTTTGAAGCGATATGTTTTAACGATGGTCAAACGTTCTTTTGATTTTGGATGTATTGCTTCAGTACCGCTAGCGGCGCACCACCTACGGTTGCCACAAAGTAGCTGTTTGTCCAAAGCGACGGCATTTTGAGCAAAACTGGATGTGTTTTGCGCAATGCGTGAGAAGTATAGCCTTTCAAGTGCTTCATAACGCGGTGGATACCAAATTGTGGGTCGCAAGAAAGGCACAAATGCACGTGGTCGGGCATGACTTCCATTTCAATTATTTCGACGCGAAGCGCTTCTGCTTTTTCATGCAGAAGCCGCTTCAAATCCTCTTCGATACTGCCGACGAGTACCTTTTTGCGGTACTTCGGGCAGAATATAACGTGGTATTTGCAATCAAAGACCACATTGTTATTGGATTTGAACTGTTCCATAGATTGGGAAAATGTTGTAGATACGCCCAACCTATCAATAAATTCACTGTTTTCAAAGAACAGCCTTCAGCACGGACGGTGCTCCGCTAGTCGGAGCGCCGCCCTGCACCGAAGACGGTGCAGACCGACACTACCTCCTGGCTGAAGCACAATGCCGTAAATCCCCATGCCTAAAGGCAGGGGATTTACGGCATCAATGGTAAAAATTTACCAAACGAAGCACTCAGTATAAAATCACTCACATATATCCCCTTTGCTGCAATCGAAACAGCTCTGCATAGCGCCCTTCCGCCGCAAGAAGTTCCGTGTGAGAGCCGATTTCAATCGGTGTGCCGCCTTCCAAAACCAAGATTCTATCAGCCATCCGCACCGTTGAGAAGCGGTGCGAAATAAGCACTGCCGTCTTTCCGGCTGTCAGTTCGGCGAAGCGTTGAAAAACTTCATGTTCCGCACGAGCATCCAGCGCGGCGGTAGGTTCGTCCAAAATGAGTACCTGCGCATCCCGCATATATGCTCGTGCCAAGCCCAGTTTTTGCCACTCTCCGCCTGATAAATCCACACCTTTTTGAAAATACCGACCGACCATTTGGTTGTAACCCTCCGGCAGGCGCTTAATCACGCTGTCGGCAAGGCTTTGTGCGGCTGCGTGGTCTATGCGCTTCGTATTGTCGCGGTCTTCGATGCGCCCAACGGTGATATTGATAACCGCTTGCATCTGGTAACGGATAAAATCTTGAAAAATTACCCCGATTTCTGAGCGCAATTCATTCACATCGTACTCGCGCAAATCCCGCCCGTCCAGTAAAATACGCCCTTCGGTTGGGTCATAGAGCCGTGCAAGAAGTTTGACCAATGTCGTTTTCCCTGCACCGTTTTCGCCAACCAATGCCAGCTTTTCTCCGGCACGAAGTTCAAACGAGACATTGCGCAATGCCCAACGCTCGGCATTGACGTACTTAAATCCAACATTCTCAAAGATAAAGCCTTGTGTGATGGGGCGCGGCAAAGCGGGAATTTTTGCAGCTTCTGCGGGCTGCAATGAAGGGGCAATGCGGGGTTTGAGGGCAAAAAAATCAAACAAATCTTGCAGATACAATGCACCTTCGGCAATACTCGCAAAGCGCCCAAGTACGCCTTCTAATGTCCCACGCATACTCCGAAACGATCCTGCTAAAAACGTCATATCCCCCAGAGACAGTGATCCAAGAAGAGTTTGGGCAATAATGAACAAATATGCAGCATAATATCCCGCCGTGCCAAGCATTGCCAAAATTCCACCCCAAAATGCACGCCGCACTACGAGTGAACGATTTTCCAGATAATAGCTGTCGGCTATCGTTTTATAGCGGTCTGCGAGGTAGCCGGCGAGTCCGAAAATTTTGATTTCTTTTGCCGTTTCGTCGCTTGCGCCGATATAGCGGAGGTAGTCGAGTTCGCGGCGCTTTGGTGTCCAAGAATTCATCAAGGAATAGCTTTTTTGATTAAAGCGCGTTTCGGCGATGAATGCGGGAATAACCGTCAGCAAAAGCAATGCCAAGAGCCAAGGCGAAAACACCAGCAATCCGGCAGCTAAAACCAGCATCGAAACTGCATCCTGCGCTTGTGCGAGACTCTGAGTCATCAGTGAAATGCGTGATGTTGTCTGGCGGCGGGCTTTTTCCAATTTGTCATAAAAGGTCGAATCCTCGAACATCTCCAAATCAAGCGTTGCGGCATGATGCATGAGGTCAACCGATGTGGCATTAGTGAATAAATCCCCCAAAAGGCTGTCCAGAAGGGCAATGGCGCGATTCAAGAGGTCTGAGGCAACAGCAATACCAAATTCCAATCCGACTAATTCCCAAAGATGCGTAGAACTCGGATTCGGTGTCCGCGTAAGCAGAACGACTTCATCAACAATCAATTTGCCCACATACAGCGCCAAGACTGGCACCGATGCTCTGACAATACGCAAAAGCGAGGTTGTGAGCATCATCGCGGGGCTGACCTTCCAAATCAAGCCGAAAAAACGCGGAAGATTGCGCAGCGCCACAAAGCGCTCTCGGTAGCCTTTGCCCGCAGGCGAGGAATCATTGGCGGGGCGCGTGAAAAGGGCGCTCAAAAAGCGGTCAAACAGCGAGGGGCGTTGGGGAGTGTTCATACGTGGTCGTGTTTCTGCATTTGTTCGGTGATAATCTCTGCAATGCGCATTGCGCCTATTGCTTCGTCTGCGGTTGTTGCGCGGGAATGATGCCGCGTCCCCGCGCAGATTGCTTCGGCAAAGACGCGCTGTTCTTCGCTAATGGCATTTCCCTTGCGGCGGTTTGGCTGTTCGTACCAGATAGAGCGTTTGCGGTGTTCTCCGGCATCAATATTGCCAAGCATAAGCGCGGGAACGACTTCAGAGCCTTGCTCTACCAACGTCTCCGGCAATGTTTCATCGTCGGTGATGTGAAACGTCTCAAGGCTATTTTCGGCAAAATCAATGGACAAATACGCATCGCGCTGGAAAATACGCATTTTTCGCATTGCTTTGGCAGAAATCCGCGATGCCGTCAGATTTGCGACACAGCCGTTTTCAAAACGAAGACGAGCATTGGCAATATCGGGCGTTTCTGTCAGTACCGCCACGCCGTTAGCATGAATGTCCACCACAGGCGACCGCACGAGCCAAAGTGCAATGTCAATGTCGTGAATCATCAAATCCAAAATCACCGAAACATCCGTTGCGCGAGGCTTGAACTGCGCCAAACGGTGCGCTTCGATAAAAAGCGGGTGCAAACGCTCTGGCGTAATGCCCGTGAGCGCAGAATTAAAGCGCTCAACGTGTCCGACGTGGATAATGAGGTCGCGGTGCTGCGCCTCTTCTGCAAGGCACTGCGCCTCAAGCAGCATTGCTGTAATGGGTTTTTCAATAAAGCAGTGTTTGCCCGCAAGCAAGCATTCATGCGCTATGGCAAAATGCGTTGAAGTCGGAGTGGCAATCGTCACGGCATCAGCTTCGGCAAGTGCTTCGGCAAGCGTTGTTGCTACGCGCAGGTTTGCGGCAGCAGGAATGTCCTTGGCAAGTGTGGTAACAAGATTTTGAGCGCGTTCGGTGTCGGTGTCGTAAATACAGATTAACTCTGCTAGCGGCTGCTGAAGCCAAAGCCGTGCGTGAATTGCGCCGAGATGCCCCGTCCCAATGAGGGCGACGCGAGGGCGAGTGATAATATGAGAAGCCATAGTTGGGTAATGTTGTCCAAAGTAGAGTTTGGCAAAAACTACAAAAAACCGAGCAGGCATCAAAGATTTTTCGTTGCTGTAGGTGTTTCTACGAATGTCTGCGTCTTCGCGTAATTGCTGGTTTTACGAGAGGTTGAAGGATGCAGTGTTACCACGTGAGGGCAATTTAATCCTGCGTTTGGAGAGTGGGATTTTGTATATTGTAACGCTCAAAGCCTTTCATGATTATTCTTTATATCATTACCCATTCTTCAGTAACAAGGAGTTACGAGAGTATGAAACGTTTCTTTCGCTTTCCGGCAATTATGCTTGCGCTTGGTATGATGACAATTCTAAGCAGGAATGCTGTCGCACAAAGCAGCATTACCACATCGTTGCAATTCCTTCATCTTGCGGCAGATCCTGCCGTTAGTCCAATTTCGGTCTGGGGTGGCGTTCCGGTCTTTGGTAGTGTACAGTTTTTTCGCGCTGCCGCGTCGGTATCTTTTCGTGAAGCCACACCTGCTATCACTGGTGTAGCGAATCCCCTTCTGCCGGGTATGCAAATTCCTGCTTCACTGTTTATTGATTCTTCGCTCTCAGCAAACCTTACGCCTGTGAGCAATACCACCGCCACACCGACGATTCAAGGCGGTCGGTTTATCGGTTTGCGTTTGCGCCGAGGGGCAAATATTAGTCTGATTCGTGGCGTGATTGACCCAACCGGCTTTGCGCAGAATCCGAATGGCAAAGATATACGCCTTAATCCCAGCCCCCTTGTGGATACAGTGCAGCCTGTCGCCACTTCCACACGCATTGTTTTCTATCATGCCGTCACCGATGCTCCCGAAATTGATGTCGTCGTTAGGGAAACGGGCGATATTATTGCCCAGAATGCGTCGTTTGACCAAGCATTTGCCTATAATATTCCTAATGGAAATTACACCCTTGACGTTTATCAAAGTTCGACAAAGGCGCTTTTAGGCTCATACAGTGCGCCATTTCGGACGTTAGGCTATGACGGGCAGCGTATCGTTTTGGCAGCGACGGGATTTCTCAATCCTGCTGCAAACCGCAACGGTCCTGCTTTGGGCTTTGTCACTGTACCCAATACAGAGATACAAGCACAAGCCTTCGTCCTGAGAACAGCGCCACCGCCACCTGCCGGAAGCACACTCCCGGCAATTAGCTTGCAAGCCATACACGCTTCTGCTGACCCGACACTTAGTCCGATTGCTTTTTGGCTCAATACCATGCCTTTTGGCGGAGCGCAGTTCTTCCCTATCAGCACGAATCTTCCATTCCGCTCGGCGACAACCGTGCGCACATCGCTGTCGGCAGGAACGCTGCAAGTACCACTTCAGGGCAATACCGACCGCCCCACCGACGCTCTGATTACCGCCGTGACAAGCGGGACGCTTCCCGGAGCAAGTATTATTCGTGTTGCGAATTATGTCATTGCGCCGAGAGCAAATTTTACGCTGCTCGAAGGTGTTGGTGATACAACACGCTTTGCCCGCAATCCCTCTGGACGGAGTATCCGCTTCCAATTGCGCACATTAACTGACACGGCGACATCTGTTGCGGGTAATCAAACGCGCTTACTTGTTGCCAATTCCGTGACGGACTTAGCCGATATTCTGCTTGATGTGCGCGACGCAACGGGAACTCCTATCGTAACGCTTGGACCTCTGAGTTACGGGCTGTCATACGTCACAATATCATTTCCTGTCGGCAACTACACGATTGCGATGCGACCAAGCGGCAGCAATACCGTTCTTGGCTCGTTTAGCCTTAACCTTCAGTCGGAAAACCTCGGTGGCAAGCGTCTTTTGCTCACAGCAACGGGCTTTGCGAATCCGGCACAAAATCTGGGTGGTCCGGGGGTGCGTATTTTGGCGGCAGTGAATGATAGCACAGGGCGATTTTTCTTGTTGCCGGGCGGGTTTACCTCTGTCCGCGAGGAGCAGGGCGCTCACAACGTCAATGCGGGAATGAGACTTCTGCCCATTTCGCCCAATCCTGTGCGTGAATCGGCAACGATTCGCTATGAACTCAGCGAAAGCAAAGAAGTTGCTTGTTCGGTTGTGGACGCACAAGGAGCGGTTGTCTGGAGCGCGGAGCGCACGTGGCTTGCTGCTGGAGTGCAGACACTTACGCTGGATGCAAGCACGTTTGTCCAAGGCGCATATACTGTGCGTTTGACCGACGGGCAGGGAAATATGGTATCGGCGCGGCTGGTTGTCGTGCGATAAATTCCCTTGTTCTTTGTTTTGCGAAAAAATGCGCTGTGAATGCACAATTTTTGCTCAACGAGTGTCCAATGTATATCTCAACATTTTGCAATAAATCACCTATTGTTCTCGTTCTGGTTTCGATGACGGTTATCATGCTTTCGTAAAAAAACACCACACGGAAGAGTCGCAGCAAACACGAGTAAGAGAGCAATTATTCTCATTTTTATATTTTTTTATTATTATGCTGAAATACAAAGCTGATTTGCGTACGCTTATCTTTTTGTCCGTCACAACGGCGCTGCTTTTTGTGCAGTGGAATATGCCGTTTAATCTGTTTCTCAGCCCGGTTATCTACATTCTCTCGCTGTATTTAGCAATTACCGTTGCTGTTATCGCGCACAATCACAATCATTTGCCAACATGGAAAAACCAAACCATGAATACGCTGATGGACTATTGGATTACGCTTTTTTACGGCTTTCCTGTTTTTGCTTGGATTCCGACGCACAACCGCAATCATCATCACTACACGAACCGCGAAGGCGACCACACAATTACCTACCGCTTTAGCGAGAAGAATAATTTGATGACGCTTTTGAGCTACCCCGCAATTAGCAGCTATTTTCAACAACACCCGATTGTAGAGTATCTGCGCGACCTTTGGACGCGGAATCGCACAAAATTTTATCAATCTATCGGGCAGTATGTCGCACTTGGTGTAATGATTCTGGCAGCGTTGCTGCTTGACTGGAAAAAAGCAATCTTGTTTGTTTTGATTCCCCACCAAGTAGCACTCTTTTCCGTGCTGATTTTCAACTATATCCAGCACGTCCATGCGGACGAGGAATCTGAGTATAACCACTCCCGCAATTTTGTCAGCAAATTTACCAATATTTGCCTCTTCAATAATGGCTTGCATACCGCACACCACCTCCGCGCAAATACGCATTGGAGCGAGGTTCCGGCACTTCACGCCAAAATTGAACACCTGATTTCACCGGATTTGAAAGAGCGTGGTTTCTGGCCCTACATTATTCGCGTTTATATCGGCGGTTTGTTTGTTCCGAAGTATCGTGGCTCTTCAATGCGTTTGGAGCGCATTGCCCGCATGAAAGCAAGTGTTTCCACGTCTAATGTCGAGACACATGAAATGGCATCGGCGATGTAAGAAGATAACAATGATAAATATATTCCAAACCCCTCAATAAATCTTGATTGAGGGGTTTTGTTTTTTCGCCAAAACTGATGTATTGAGTTTTTTTTCATGCACTTGGTTGTGGACACCAATAGTTTAGCGTTTTAACAAACTCAACATAAGGATTGATAAGGTCTTCAGCCTGATTTTACCGAAGGCTTTCATTGTCCCGATGCTTGATTGTTCATAGATTTTTACGATGAAAACTGCCTAATTTCAGTGAATGGTGTTGGTTTGCTAAACCTTCGCCCTAATTTGTGTATCTCAGAAAAGAGGAGTAAATTGCGGCTTCAAGTCGTGGTAATTTCCTTCACCTACGGTAATGTATCGCTCTTTTTTTACTTTTTCATCAATCTTCAGGAATTTTTCTATGAAACTTCTGCGCTTGCTTGCCGCTTCTGTTGCGGCATTGGCGGTATTCGTTATCGTTGCTTGCGATACGCCCGCTCCCGGACCTGGAACCGTTACTGTTCCCACCCCTGCGGACAGCTTGAAAGCAACCTCTATCAGTGCAACAACCGTTCGCCTCAAATGGAATGCTTCCACGGCGACCAGCCTTGTGGGCTATCGTGTAACAATTCTCAACACGGTTACGGGTGGCGTTATCGGAACAACAAATGCTTCAACCGCTACCACATTTGATGTCAACGGATTGACTGCCGGCACGGTCTATCTTTTCCGCGTCCAAGCCCGCAATAACGATACCGTCAGCGCTGCCCGCGAAATTCGCTGGTCTCCCGCAGTCCGCGTGACGACAATGCAGGGCGGCGCTATTCGCATTTATGAAACAGCTTCCGGGTTTGGGAGTGGGTTGCGTATCCAAGGCGGTACGGCGCTGAATTTGACGGTTGCTCGTGGTAATGAGTGGGATTTGGGAATCAATACCCGCAGTGCAGATACGTTGTTTATTGGCACACCGGATGCACTCAATTATACCGCAATTACTTCTCCGAGATTGACGAAATCAGCGAATAGTATTTACCCGAATATAGACAATCTTGATCAAGTTTTCGACACTCAGGTACAAATGGATACCAGAGGGGGAGTTTATGCGATTCCATTACGCACAACAACCAAAGGGTTTGTATTTGCGATTCAAACGGTAGAAGGTAATTTTGCTAAGATTTTCGTAAAAGCTGTAAACAATGTAATTTTGCAGCCAAATATCACACCGAATAATCGCTTTATTGAAGTAGAAGTTTCATATCAGCCGGTAGCGAATGTTCCTTATGCAATCGTGAAAGATTCAGCACCGCAGGGCGGAATCACGTTAATGCGTCGCGCACCGATGTCTGTTGTTGTTGATTAATAAAATATTATCTCATTCAAATTTTTCAAATACAATATGAAATCTCAAGTGTTAATAGCAGCTCTAATATGTGCGGCAATCATGCCGCTTTCAGGATTTGCTCAATCCAAACAACCCTCAACAACTTCATCTTCATCTAGTACGACAGCCCCAGCGCAAACGGCAACGACCAGTAAATCTACTGCTGCCGCTCCATCTGGTAGAACCAAAACCTCCAAGCCCGTCAAAGGCATCGTTGTCAGCCTCATTACGCTGAAGCCTGTAAAAGGGGCAGATGCGGGTGCTATGGCAAACAAAAACGCACTTGGCTTGATGGTTGGTTCGCGTATTTATTACGTCTTGAAGGCAGACGGTAGCAGCGCTGGCGATGATTTGGCACGTCTGGCTGATGCTCCTGTGGGCGTTATCGGCAAAACCATGTCGCGTGGCGGCATGACTGTTTTTCTTGCTGATATAATTGATACAATGAAATAACACTCGTTATTGTCCATACAAAAAATTCCGTACTTGCCACTTTTGGTATAGAGTGCGGAATTTTTTTTGCTTATTTTGATGCTGTCGAATCCACGTGAATGCCGTTCTCACCCTCAAAGGAACGTCGTAATGTTCTCGCAAACAACAATAAAGCCGATCATTTATCCTGATTCCGACGGGCAACCGATGTCCGATAACACCAAGCAATTTGACTGGATTTCCGGTATTAAGGGCGAACTTGGCATCATGTTCGCCGAAAACCCTGATGTATTCGTTGCCGGAGATCTTTTGTGGTATCCCGAAGAAGGGCATCCCGAAATCCGTATTGCGCCGGACGCACTCGTCGCTTTTGGTCGTCCGAAAGGCGACAGAGGCTCTTACAAACAGTGGGAAGAAAGCGGAATCGCGCCACAGGTAGTTTTTGAAGTGCTTTCGCCCGGCAATCGTGCCAGCGAAATGGCGCGAAAACTGCAATTCTATGAGCGATACGGCGTGGAAGAATACTACATCATCGACCCTGACCGCGTTGATTTGACGGGCTATGTGCGGGAAAATGCTGAAGTCAGTTTTCGCCTCATTGACGATATGACCTCGTGGCAAAGCCCTCGCTTAGGTATTCGCTTCGGCATAGAAAACGATGAAGTGCGGCTTTTTCGTCCCGATGGACGGGCGTTTGTCCACTTTGAAGAAATTGGGCGTTTGCATCTGGAAGCGCTTGCACTGCTGAAGGCAGAACGCCTCAAAGCAGAACGTCTCGCAGCACAACTTCGCTTACTCGGCATAGAGCCTGACCTAGAATAACTTTACAAGGATTATTATGAATTTTTTCCCATTGATAATTACCATGCTCGTTGTTCTTGGAGCTAATAACTATTTGTTTGCGCAAAAGCGCACAACAACGGCTCTTCGGGACACCGTGCTGCTGGAACAGTTGATGCGTAAGCAGCCCGACAAATTCGGCTCCGTTCTGGCAAATGCACAAAAACATCGTGTTCAAATTCTGTACACGCAAATTGACCGCGATAAGCAGAATCGTCCCAATTTTCGCTCCTTTTCCTACCGCTTAGACCCGCGTGAATACTACTATCCGGCAAGTACAACCAAATTGCCGACGGCGCTTTTGGCATTGGAGAAAATGAACCGCTTGAAACTGAAGAACAAGTATTTGCCAATGCGCATTGACAGTACTCGCCCCGACCAGACCCCTGTGACTGGCGATTCGTCTAGCGCCGATGGCAACGCCAGTGTCGCGCAATACGTCAAGAAAATTTTTCTTGTCAGCGACAACGACGCGCATAACCGCCTTTTGGAGTTCGTAACGCCTGACACGCTCAATAAAGCGCTCTATGCAAAGGGGTTTACCAATATTAAAATCAATCGCCGCTTGGGTATTGGCGCAACTATGACGCAAGACAGCTATATGAACCCGCTCAGAATCTACGCTGAGGACGGAAAGACTGTACTCTACTCTCAAGCCGCGAGTTCGCCTACCATGCAATACAAATTCGACGTGCGCGATTTGAAACAGGGCAAAGGTGTGATAAAGCGCGGCGCACTCGTTAATGAGCCGATTGATTTCACGGAATCGAATTATGTTTCTCTTGAGACCTTGCAGCGCATCTTGCAAACGGTTCTTTTTCCTGAAATCATGCCGCGCACGGCGCAATTTAATCTTACGCCCGAAGATTACGATCTCGTGTATTCGTCAATGGCAAAATTCCCCCGCGAGAGCCGCTTTCCGCGCTACGCCGACACAACACAATACTACGACCGTTACGTGAAATTTGCCATGAATGGTAATTCCCGCGAACCAATGCCGTCCCACATTCGGGTCTTCAACAAGGTCGGCGACGCTTACGGCTATGTGATTGAGAATGCTTATGTTGTTGACTTCAAAAAGAATATTGAATTTTTTGTTTCGGCGGTTATTTATGCCAACGAAGACGAGATTTTCAACGATGAAAAATATGAATACGACACCGTAAGTTTCCCCTTTCTCGGCAATCTGGGCGATATGCTTTACAAGTACGAAGCGGAGCGAAAGCGCACAATTACGCCCGTTTTGACAAAATTTGCTAAATATCAAGCATTTCCGCCACTCTCAGAGCAGAAGCGCTAAAAATTCTTGAAAATGTGCCTACATCGCATAGATGTCCGGACGACGGTCGCGGAAAATATCATTCAAGGCATTAAACGATTTATCACGGGTGGCAAGCGGGTCGATTTCAACCGTTAAGATTTCATCCTCCTCCGCACCTGCTTGGGCAAGCGCAGAGCCGTTGTAGCTGTAAATTACCGAGCGCCCCGTAAATTTCACGCTTTCGTTTTCTGCTCCGCGCACCTCTTCGCCCGCACGATTGGGAACTGCCACATAAACCTTGTTTTCCAGCGCTCTGGCGGGCATGGCAATATGCCAAACATTCGTCACCAGATTCGACGGGCAGACAATCACATCAGCACCCTTCAAACCCAGCGCCCGTGCGGATTCCGGAAAACGCCAATCGTAGCAAATCATCGTGCCGACGTTGGCATCGTGGCGGTGGTGCTTCACAACAAAAAAGCCTGTGTCGCCTTCGTCAAAGCAATGACGCTCTTTGTAGAACAAATGCGTTTTCCGATAGATACGAAGCGGTTCTCCGGGCGAAACAATGAGCGCGGAATTATAGACGCTCTCCCCATCTTTTTCAACAAAACCCGCCACCACCATTGCATCGTGGTTCTGCGCCATAGAGCGAAAAAAATGGACGGTCTCACCATCCAACGACTCGGCATAAAACCGTGATTCTTCCTTGTTTTGGAAAAAATATCCCGTCGTGCAGAGTTCGGGAAAAACAATCACGTCCGCGTCCGTCTGCTCGCTGTAAGCGTGGATGCGGCGAAAATTCTCCTGCTTTTCTCCGAAGGTCGGCGTATATTGGACAATGCTCAGTTTCATTTGTTCGATTTTTCGTGGTATTTTGCAACGGTACGCAATATTTCGCGTACCACGTCAGACCACAAAATTACGTGGACTTTTAGCATTTTCCTATTTTTTCACTTCTATCCAATGGAGTTTTTCCGATGAACTACGGTTTTTCCTATCGCTCAAAAACCCTGATGACCGCTTTGGTACTGGTGTTTGCGGCAACAGTATTTGCAACGGCACAAGACGATAAAGCCAAGCGCCCAAGCCCTCCGGCAACGGCAACCGCAACCTTCGACAGCATCACCGTTACGGTAAATTACTCGCAACCGGCAAAAAAAGGACGCGAAATCTTTGGTAGTAAACTTGTTCCCTTTGGTGAAGTCTGGCGTGCTGGCGCAAACGAAGCGACAACTATCACGGTTAGCGGCGACGTAAATTTTGGCGATAAACCGCTCAAAGCAGGTACCTATTCGCTTTTCACTATTCCGACCAAAGATAAATGGACGTTTATCCTCAATAGCGAAGCAAAACAATGGGGTGCTTACGAGCGCAAGCCCGCAAAAGATGTTCTCAAAACTGATGCTACGCCGACAACGACCAAAGACGTTACCGAGCGCTTCACCATTTCCCTCGACAAAGCGGAAAAAGGTGTGATGCTGACTCTTGCTTGGGATATGACAAAAGTGAGCCTTCCGATTACGAAATAACAATCCCAACACTGGTGAGAGTTTCGCTGCCGCGTGAAACTCTCACTTCTTTTTTGCATGAACCATGACCACAAAACAACTCTTCAACAAATGGCGTATCTTCGCGCCGCTCGGACTCACGCTTATTGGGCTTGGAATCAGCGTTGTTGGCAAGGCAATCGGCTTAAAAACAATTCATGCCGATACGCTCGAATGGTTTTTGTGGGGAACGTTGGGCTTAATCATCACCAACGCCGGAATTGCGGTCTTTGGCGATGCCATCAAATGCCGCGTCCTCTATGAATTGCAGCAAAAGAATTAACTACTCGCAGCCCTCTTTCTCTTCCCACACGTTATTCTGCCTCGCGTTATGAAACTTCGCATTTCTGCTTTGCTTGCCGCTCTACTTTTGGGTGGTCTTGTGTATGCTACATCCCGCTCGTGGTGCGGGATTCCAGCGTTTTCGTATTTTTTAGACGTTTGGAATGGTGCCTACCGAACAGCGCGACTGGCGCACGACAACACGCGGATTGATGAACTCAGCATTCCTGCACTCTCTGCACCCGTGAGCATTTACCGCGATGAGCGCAATGTACCGCATATTACCGCGCAAAACGACCTTGATGCCGTCGCAGCGCTTGGATACTTGATTGCCAAAGAACGATTATTTCAAATAGATTTCCAAACCCGTGTTGCATCAGGGCGCTTATCGGAAATATTCGGTGCAGATCGCATTAAAACTGACCAATTTTTACGCCGAACAGGTATGATGCTGGGCGCAGAGCGCACATGGGAACAAATTCAGAAAAACTCGCCCGAAGTACGGCTTATTCTCGAAGCATTCACAAACGGCGCAAATGCCTATATTTCCAGCCTTTCGCCGAAAGATTATCCATTTGAATTTCGCTTGCTGGACTATGCGCCCGAAGCGTGGTCGCCCGTGAAATCCATTCTGGTTAATCAACTTATGGCGTTTGACCTCACCTTTCAAGGGCAGTTGGACGATGTTGTCATGGAGGAAATGCGGCAAAAACTCGGCGACAGCGCCTTTCAGGCACTTTATCCCAATCACAGTGTTTTGAACGTGCCACAAAGTCCCGAAGTACAAGGTGTAGTGCGCTCTACAAGCAAAAATTCTTCTCCGCAAACAGGGCAAACTCAGGCAGCCCTCATCCCAAGCCTTCTCCCAAAGGGTGAGGGGCTAAAACTCGAGTCACGCATCATTACAGCGCTTTTGGCTGCCCGCGACGAAGCTGGAACACTCTTTGGCGAATCGGCGGAGGGCAAAGGGAGTAATAATTGGGTTGTCAATGGCACAAAAACACGCTCCGGCAAACCTCTTCTGGCTGGCGACCCGCATCTGGGCTTGTCGCTTCCGGCAATTTGGTATGAAGCGCAGATGATTACTCCGACAATGAATCTGTATGGCGTGACGATACCGGGCGCTCCGCTTATTATCGTCGGTTTCAATGATAACGTCGCATGGTCGCCCACCAACACGGGCGCGGATGTTGTTGATTTTTACACGGTGAAATTTGAGAACAACAAGCAGCAGCGCTATTTTCACAATGGCGAGTGGAAACAGGTGGAAGAGCGCATCAAACCTATTCGCGTCAAAGGCGGGGCAGATGTGCAAGATACGATGCGCTTCACGCACTGGGGACCGGTCATTACGGTTGAGAATGCAGCAGTGGCGGTGCGTTGGACAGCGCATGAAGCCTCGACGATTTTATCCGCCATTTGGGGAATGAACCATGCACAAAATCTTGATGATTTCACCAAAGCACAGCAACAATGGGACGTTCCGGCACAAAATCTCGCATTTGCCGATAAAAGTGGCAATATTTCGCTTCGGAGTTGCGGGCATTATCCGATTCGCAAACGTGGTCATGGACGCGGTGTTCACGACGGCACGACCGACGAGGGCGCATGGACGGGGCGTGTGCCGTTCGATTCCATTCCGGGCAGTGTTAATCCTGAGCGCGGATGGCTTGAATCGGCAAATCAAGAACCTACGCCAGCCGATTATCCCTATTATCTCGGCTATGATTGGGGCGACATTTGGCGCAGTCGGCGTATTCATGAATACTTGAACGCGGCACAAAATCTCACACGGCAAGACTTTGAGCATTTTCAAACCGATGTCAAAGTCATGCAATGGGAATTTTTGCAACCGATGATAAGCGCATTAAACCTCGCACCAAAGACCGCCCCTCAAAAGCAAGCACTGGCGGGGCTTATGGCGTGGGATGGCATTGCAACAAAGGAAAATAGCGGTGCTTTGCTCTTGCACCTTTTTATCGGCGAACTTCGTCGTCAAACGTGGGACGAGATGCTGGACACCGCACAAAACCTTCGCGGCAACCCCAGCGACCCTATGATTTACCACCTTCTGCAAACAAACCCGCAATCGCGCTGGTTCGACCGCACATCAACGCCTGAACGCGAGTCGGCAAGCGATATTCTGCGGTCTTCGATGGCGGCGGCATTGGACACGCTCATTGCTAAATACGGCTCTACACCTGATGCTTGGACTTGGGGCAAGCAGCACAATATCGTTATCCGTCATTTAACGCGCAGCGAGGCGCTGAAACCCTTTTGGCGCGGTCCATATCCATTTATCGGCTTCCAATCCACCGTCGTTCCCGCCGGAAACCTCATGTCCACGCATAGTGCAAGCTGGCGGATGGTGGTGGATTTTGCCAATGGCAAACCCGAAGGACACGCCGTTTTTCCGGGCGGCACATCGGGCAACCCTTTTAGCAAATGGTACGATTCACAAATCTCCACGTGGTTGGGCGGGACACTGTATCCGCTCCGCAAAGCCACGTCGGAGGCTGATTGTAAGCAAGCATCCATGCGCCTTAGCAGCGTTCTTTCGCCACGATAATCACATTCCATGAAAATTCGTAATCGCAATGAACGCATTTCGGTTCTGCTCTGCACACAAGGAACATACCCCTATTCCAGTGGCGGCGTAAGCACGTGGTGTGATCTGCTCTGTCGGCAGCTTCCCGACGTTGATTTTACGCTCTATGCACTCACAGGGCAGCCCCAGACTACTCCGCTCTATACCTTTCCGGAAAACGTCCTCAAAACGATTGCCGTACCGATGTGGGGAATGCAGCATCCGGCGGAATACGTTGCACAGCACCTCACACTCAAAGATATGCGTGAGCGCGAGCGCCTGACGACACCCGAGCGTATCGAACACGTATTTGTGCCGAATTTGCGCATACTTGTCCGCAGCATTCTTGCGCCAAATCCTTCGCTCACTAAGTGTGGACGCGCCCTCTACGACCTTTGGAAATATACGCAAGTCTATGACTGGAATCTCAGTTGGAAAGCAGCGTTGACGTGGGAAGCGTTCACGGGCGAGGTGACAAGCATTGTAGAAAGTCTGCCGGAGCTATATCCCCGCAACGAAACACCAACGCTGCATGATATGAATTCGATGCTGCGAATGCTTTACCACTTGCTGATGTGTTTGAATGCGCCTTTGCCGCGCACAAGCATTGTTCACAGCACATTGGCGGGATTTGCGGGCATTGCAGGAATTTTAGCAAAATATGAGTATGGAACACCGTTTGTCGTTACGGAACATGGCATTTTCGTGCGCGAACAGTATATGTACATTTCGCAAGAAAAAGCCTTCAGCCCTTTTGCAAAGCGCTTTCTCATTAGTTTCTCGAATCTGATTTGTCGGCTGATGTACGCAACTGCCGATGTGATTTCGCCCGTCTGCGACTACAACAAGCGCTGGGAACTCCGTTTTGGTGCGGAAGAAACGAAAGTAGAGCGCATTTACAACAGCATTGACACGGAATTTTTTCAACCACATCCGAAGCCGCCGGAAACCGAGCGTTTTCCGACGGTTGTGGCGGCGACACGGGTATTTCCGCTCAAGGATATTGAAACAATGCTCCGCGCCGCCGCACTGGTGCGCGATCGCATTTCCAACGTACGATTTATCGTTTCCGGTTCTACCACCGATGAGCCGGAGTATTTTGCACGGTGCAAAGCGCTTATGGAGAAATTGCGATTAGGTAGAAATTTCACCTTTGCCGGACTTGCCGAGAGGTCGCATAAAATCTATACTGCGGGCGATGTCAGCGTTATTTCTAGTGTTTCGGAGGCATTTCCCTTTGCCGTACTGGAATCCATGGCGTGTGGTGTGCCAGTCGTCGCAACGGATGTGGGCGGTATTCGTGAGGTACTGCAAGGTTTGGGTGTACTTGTGCCGCCACGCAACCCCGAAGCACTTGCTGAGGGGCTTATTCAGCTTCTTACGGATGAACCCTTACGCAAAAGCCTTGCGACAAGCGCCCGCAATGAGGTGGTAGCAAAATATCACAAGGATGTCTTCACCAATGATTATTTGGAATTGTACAAACGGATGTTTGCGTGAAAGGCGGATGTTGAATGTACGCTGCGCTCATTTGAATCCCGACAAAAAAAGTCGTATATTGCAGCCTCTATTACCACCATTATTTTTGTTGTAAAAAGCGCACACGAAAAGCCGACTAATTCCGTCTTATATTCCATGCTACGACTCTCTAAAAAATCAGAATATGCGCTTATTGCTCTGCAATATATTGCATTAAACAAAGGACGGATAGTCTCGGCGAAAGAAATTGCTGAGTACTACGGTATTTCGTTTGAGTTTGTCGCAAAAACACTTCAGGTGCTTGTGCGGCAAAAGTTTATCACCTCACAGCAAGGTGCGACGGGCGGTTATCTTCTTTTGCGTCAAGCCTCAGAAATCTCCGTTGCGCACGTGTTGGAGGCGGTCGAAGGCAAAATGCAGATTGTCGAGTGCTGCGGCGAGAGCGGAACAGGCGAATGCTCCATGCACGGACGCTGCACGATTAAAACGCCGATGGGCATCTTGCAACGCCGTATGAATGAGGTATTGGCTTCCATGACCATTCACCAAATGGCATTTCCTGAGGCGGAGCGTTATTACGCGATTCAAAGCGTCTTTGCCTCGAATGCCGTTAATTAATCAATTTTTCACGACTTTTGTTTAACTTTTCAGCATAATTGCTATGGTTGAAACTATCTCCACCGGAATTGTCGGCACAACCGCCGATGATAATATCAAAGTCACCGCTCGCGCCATCAGCGAAATTCACAAAATCAAAGAGCAGAATAGTATTCCTGCCGATTACGGCTTGCGCGTGGGCGTAAAAGGTGGCGGGTGTTCGGGCTTGTCATACACGCTCGGCTTTGATGCAGAAGCCCGCGACAACGATAAAATCTTGCCTCTGGGCGATGTGAATATTTACGTTGATAAAAAAAGCCTCTTTTATCTCATGGGCGTTGAGTTAGATTTTACCGACGGCTTAAATGGACGCGGCTTTACCTTTAACAACCCCAATGCCACCAAAACGTGTGGCTGCGGCTCGTCCTTTGGCGTGTAATCATGGGCGCTCCTCGCTACGAATATACCTTCGTTCGCTTTGGCGAGACATGGATGGAAGGCGGCGCAGTCGCTCAGGAAGACTATCGTCATCTCATTCAAGAACACGCTGCCGAAGGCTGGCGTTTGGTGCAGATATTCGCACCAGAGCCGGGCGGGAGCGAGGAGCATTACTACGAATTGATTTTTGAACGACCAATTCCTCCTAAAGATGCGGAGATACCATGACGGACGAACAAGAATTTGAGTACAAATTTGTGCGGGTCGAAGGCAGTACCTTTATTGGTTCGATGAAAAAACCAGAACAGGAATATCAGGCTATTATCCATGACCACGCAAAAAAGGGCTGGCGCTTGGTACAGATATTCTCTCCCGGCATTGGCAGCTATGGCTCTGCAACCTATTACGAAATTGTCTTGGAACGCCGTGTAAACAACAAAGGTTGAGCTATGAAAACGCAACAAGACTGGCAAGAACTCGTGTTTTCCTCGCATTATCTCACCGCAGCCGCTATCAAAACGGAACTGCAAGATGGCAACGTGGAAGCAGCTATGCTGGGAACCACCGAACTTATGGAAGCTATGTCGAAGATTGACCGCCGCGCAGTGAAGAGTCATTTGGTTGTGCTGATGATGCACATTATCAAATGGAAAACGCAGGAAAACCAGCGTTCGCGCTCTTGGACGCGCACCATTCGCAATGCACGACGTGAAATCCGCGAAATTCAAGAATCTACGCCAAGCATTACCAATGAACTCATTCGCGGCTATTGGGACAAAGCATTCGTTGAAGCCCGCATTGATGCAGAAGATGAGATGGAGCAGAAAACCACCATCGACAATCTCACGTGGCAAGAAGTCTTTGATGCTGAGTACGCACTGCCCTTTTCATAACCCATTTCCCTTCATTGATTTGAAAGCAAAACAATGATCCCACCAGAGCAATTATCCCAAGAAACGCAAAAGCAGTCATCCGCATTATCGGAGGCGGCAGTAAATTCGGTAGATATAGGTACGGAAATGCTCATTGCTGCGGACGTGCCCGTAGAGTCTGCCCTGACGACTGTCACCGAAGCCGCTTCTGCACTTTCGGGCGGTATTTCTGAAGTCGCTTCCGAGGGCGTAGGAGCGATAGGTGCAATCGCTGGAGAGTTTTTCTCTAGTCTATTTTAAGCCAGTGAGATCACCCTTTGGCGTTGATATTTTCTCGCCAATTCTTGAATTTTTGATTTGAATATTTACCACCAATCTTTCACACCCCCAGCTATGGCTAAAGAAAACATGGATATTTTGGACGAAGTTGTTTCCAGCGAGTACAAATACGGCTTCGTTACGGACATTGAGCAAGAAATTGCTCCGATAGGCTTAAACGAAGACGTTGTACGCATGATTTCGGCAAAGAAGAATGAGCCGGAATGGATGCTCGAATGGCGCTTGAAAGCATACCGCCACTGGCTGACGATGAAAGAACCGCAGTGGCAAAACGTAAAATTTCCCGCGATTGATTACCAATCCGTCAGCTATTATGCGGCTCCCAAGCAAACCATCAAACCTAAAAGCCTCGACGAAATTGACCCCGAACTCCGCCGAACTCTTGATAAACTCGGCATTTCGCTTCAAGAGCAAGAGCGCATCACAGGCGTTCACGACGGGCTGACAGGCGGTATTGCGGTTGATTTCGTGATGGATAGCGTCTCTGTTGCAACGTCGTTCAAAGAAAAACTTGCCTCGCTGGGCATTATCTTCTGCGCCATTAGTGAAGCCATTCAAGAGCATCCCGATCTCGTGAAACAGTACATCGGCTCGGTCGTTCCGCAGGGCGATAACTACTTCGCTGCGCTTAATTCGGCGGTTTTTTCCGATGGCTCGTTTTGCTATATCCCCAAAGGTGTGCGCTGCCCGATGGAGCTTTCCACATATTTCCGCATCAATGCTGAAAATACGGGGCAGTTCGAGCGGACATTGCTCATTGCCGATGAAGGTAGCTACGTGAGCTATTTGGAGGGCTGCACAGCGCCCATGCGCGATGAAAACCAGCTTCATGCGGCAGTTGTGGAACTTATCGCGTTGGATAACGCCGAAATCAAGTATTCAACCGTGCAAAACTGGTATCCGGGCGACAAAGACGGCAAAGGCGGTATTTACAACTTCGTTACCAAACGCGGAACAGCGCATAAAAGTGCGAAAATCTCATGGACGCAAGTCGAGACAGGTTCTTCCATTACGTGGAAATATCCAAGCGTGATTTTGAAAGGTGATAATTCCGTCGGCGAGTTTTATTCGGTGGCTGTTACCAACAATATGCAGCAAGCCGACACTGGTACAAAGATGATTCACATCGGTAAAAACTCGAAGAGCCGCATCGTTTCTAAAGGGATTTCCGCCGGAAAAAGCCAAAACAGCTATCGCGGGCAGGTTCGCGTGGGCAAGACTGCCCAGAACGCACGGAATTTCTCGCAGTGTGATTCGCTGCTTATCGGCGACAAATGCGGTGCGCACACCTTTCCTTACATTGACGTAGAAAACCCAACCGCAACAGTCGAACACGAAGCAACAACCTCGAAAATTGGCGAAGATACGCTCTTTTACTTTAATCAGCGCGGAATAGATACCGAGCAGGCTGTTTCGATGATAGTGAACGGCTACGCGAAAGAAGTAATGAACCAACTCCCGATGGAATTTGCGGTGGAGGCTCAAAAACTGCTTGCTATCTCGCTTGAGGGCAGTGTTGGGTAATTGCTGCCACAATCATTATCACAAAAACTATGGCATTTTCACAATTCAAATCGCTTGGAGAAACGGCACTGCAATACACTCTTCGCGTCGTGGATGCCTCGTTTATTGAGCCGATAGCGGATATTGAACCGAATGAATTTTTTCTCACGCGCTTTCGCCTTGTTCACCAAAGCCGCATCTATGCCTCTTCCGAAGCGGCACGCTGCGAAACGCTGATTTATCCGATATTGCAAGAAGTGTGGCAGCATTACTCTTCGTCCTTGAAACTGTGGAGCCATGCGCCTTTAGTTCAAAGCGAGATTTTAAGCGGTACGCCCGATTATCTTTTTGCTCAACATTCTGAATATGGCTCTGCCGTCATGGGCAAGCCGATATTCGTTGCCGTTGAAGCGAAGCAGGACGATTTCGCCGTTGGCTGGGGGCAATGCGCGGCGGAAATGGTGGCGGCACAGCGCATAAACGCTGATGCGACAACGGTTTTCGGCATAGTAACCAATGGCGAAATCTGGCAGTTTGCAAAATTAGAAGGCAATATCTTCACGCAAGAACTGGCATTTTACGCCATTTCGGATTTAAGCAAACTCTTCGGCGCACTGACGTTTGTGATGGAAGAATGCTACAAGCAAGCCCAAAAGCCTGAGTTGGCGAGCCTTGCGACTGCTAAGTAATAATGCCATTACCAAGACGAACAACATTTTCAAGCGAAACTATTTCATATTTCATTTCAACGTACATTATTGATGCAGCATCTATGAATATCGTAACTACCTTGAAAAGACTGAGATTTGTGGGCATTATCTCGCTTGTAGTCTTGTCTTCGGCTTTCGTTAGCCATGCACAATCCGTCGCAGAGCGCATAGATACAACGATTGTGCGAGCAATGAGAGCAAATAATATTCCGGGTTTATCGGTCGCTATCGTCAAAGATGGCACTCTTGCTTTTGCGAAAGGCTATGGTTTGGCTGACCGCGAGCGTAATATCCCCGTTACAACGCAGACGCGCTTTGCGATTGCATCGGTTTCCAAAACCTTTACAGCGATAGCGCTCATGCAACTTGTACAAGCAGGACAGGTGCGTCTTGATGCCGACGTTAACACTTATTTACCCTTTCAAGTGCGGAACCCTGCGTTTCCCATGATGCCGATTACTGTTCAAATGGTGCTTACGCATACATCCAGCATCAACGACGGTCCCAATCTTTTTAGCGATTTCGTTGTTTCTGGTGATTCGCCCATTGCGCTTGCTGATTTTATGCGGCGTTCACTAAGCTCAAATGGCGATTTACTGGGACGTGCGGCAGAATTTTCCATGAGAGCGCCCGGCGCAGAATTCAGATACACGAACATGAATACCGCTTTGCTTGGGTATATCGTGGAAGTCGTTGCACGACAGCCGTTTAATCAGTATTGCAATCAGCGCCTTTTTGCGCCATTGTGTATGAATGCTACGCGGTGGTTTTTGTCGGAACTTGATAGCACGACCGTTGCGGTTCCGTACTCAAAAAACGGCACAAACCTTGTACGCCGCCCGTACACAGGCTTTCCTGACTACCCCGATGGGCAGATTCGTACCAATGTTCTGGATATGAGTAAATTTCTCTGGGCGTTGCTCAATAACGGTTCGGCATTTTCGGGAAGCCAAATTCTCAGCCCCGCAACTCTTCGCCAAATACTCTCCCCAGTCGCTCCGAGCGGAAGTATCGGACTACACTTTTTTTATGATGAAATCACCTCACGGGACAGCGCATGGGGACACGCTGGGGGGCTTGATGACGCTACGGCGGAAATGTATTTTCTTCGTAGTGAAAATGTCGGTGTAACGTTCATGGCAAATACAAGCGTCAGTTCGGCAAATTCCACTGCGCTTTGGCAAGCACTTATGGCGCTTGGTCGGGAAATCGTCCCTAACACGCGTAATCCCATCGTATGTGACCTTGTTTCGTCTGTCCGTACGGAAAAATCCAACCAAAGCGAACTCGTTACTCTTTCACCAAATCCGGTGAATGACGTGTTGTTGGTAAATTTACCTACAAATGGCGTATCGGTGCGGCTTGTGGATGTTTTGGGACGTGATATTTACTCGCTCAAAGACGCACCCGTTCAAGTGCAAATCTCGACAGAGCATCTTGCGCAAGGCGCATATTTCCTTGTTGTTTCGCGGAACGGCTCGGTGATAGCGACAGAGAAAATTCTCAAATACTAATGTTTTTGCTTAAAAGACACTATGGCATTTTCACAGTTCAAATCGCTGGGTGAAGCCGCAAAACGCTTACGCTTTCTTGCCAAAAATGCTACGTTTATGAGCGCTGCGGTGAGTGTTGAAGCACCTGCGGCACTACGTGAGCGACTTGCGATTATTCTGGAAGAAGGTTTGCACCGTATATCCGAAGCAGCACGGTGCGAAATGCTGATTGCGCCTCTGCTATGCGAAGTGTGGTTGCGATATCGGGCAATACTCAAGCTCTGGAGCCATGCTCCACTTGAGTATGATGTTGAACTTGTTGGTACGCCCGATTATCTCATTGCCAAACAATCTGAATTTGGCTTTGCTGTTATTGGCTCACCGATACTCGTTGCAGTGGAGGCAAAGCAAGATAATTTCGAGTACGGCTGGGGGCAGTGTGCTGCCGAAATGATTGCTATTCAAAAACTTAATGGCGATAGTGTTTCTGCGGTCTTTGGTATTGTTACCAACGGCGAAACGTGGCAATTCGGTAAACTCGAAGGCACCACTCTTACGCAAGAAACGGCATATTACGGAATGAGCGATCTTGACAGGCTTTTTGGCGCACTGACCTTTGTGATGGAAGAATGTTACAAGCAAGTAACACAAACACAAGCATTGGAGGTGGTTTGATGGCATTTGCTCAGTTCAAAACACTTGCAGACGTACTTTCGCAATTTAGCATTACCTACTCCAAAGAACCAGTCTCGCAAGCATCGGCCAATACCTCGCCGAGTGATGTTTTTCGAGAGCAAATCGCTTTTGCTCTCGAAACAGAAATTTATAGAGACTCTGAATTTGCGCGGTGCGAAAGCCTCATTTTTCCCCTGCTGCAAGAAGTTTGGAAGCCCTACACATTGACAATGCGGCTCTGGAGTCCTGCGCCGATTGCTGCAGAAGAGCCGCTCACCGGCACTCCCGATTACCTTATTGCCCAAGCCTCGCCTCTGGGTAATATCGTTCTTGGCAAGCCTATTCTGGCGGCTGTCGATGCAAAACGTGAAAATTTTGACGAAGGCTGGGCGCAATGCACGGCAGAGATGCTGGCAATTCAGCACATCAACCAAGATTCCATGCGTGTTTGGGGCATTGTTACCAACGGCGAATTATGACAATTCGGCGTACTGGATGAGCCACTCCTTCGGCAGGAAGCCACATTCTACACCGTCCGCAATCTTGATGAGCTTTTTGGCGTATTATCGTTTATCATGGAAGAATGCGCAAAGCAAATTACCGTTCCCTAAATCATCGTTTTTACCATTATGCAAGAAATCGTTCTTGGCAATCGAAAACTGAATCGTGGTGAGCAGCTTGCTGTGGCTATTGGTGGCGCGGCGCTGGTTCTTTATGTTACGCGGTTCGATATTTCCACGCTTTGGCTTGTTGGCGTTAGTGTTTATCTAACCATTGTGCTACTTTTGCTCTTGCGCGGGCAGCGTTTTGTGATTTTGAATGAAGAAGGAATTGACTATAAGTCCACTGTTTTCGGGCAATCGAAGTGGTATGCGTGGGCAAATGTCGTGAAGGTTATTGCTAATTCGACGGGCGTAACGCTGCATCTTCAAGATGGCTCTACGGCTGAGTTTCTGGTTGAAAAATCTCAATGGTTTAATTTTCGCAAATTTCGCACCAGTGTTGAGCGCTTTGCGCGGCTGCACAACATTCACATTTTTATCCAAGTCGTCGAAATGGCTGGCGACCTGCCTGATTTGAAGCGGCTTTCTGAGTAAAATTGACCATCAGACGAAACTTAAATTTACGACAGACAAAAGCAACAATTCACAACACTCTTCATCATTTTTTTCATAGTGCTATGCGCTGGTTCACCAATCTTAGTTTGCGCCAAAAGCTTACAAGTGTCTTTGTGTTGGCTGCACTCCTGACCGCCGGCATGAGTTATAGCGGCTTTGTCACCACAGCCCGCATCGTTGATCGTACCACCACGACCTACAACAAAGATATTATCCCGCTTGAGTACCTCAACGACATTTCGCTGGCGTTTTTGTCTATTCGTGTAGATTTGCGTGATGCTGTTTTCGCGGCAACACGCGGCGACCAAGTGCAGATGCAGCGTTTCCATGAACGGGCGATGAAATATCTTGCCAAGGTGGAAGAACGCAGTGCGCTCTATGAACAAGCCTTGCGCACCGATGAGGGGCGACGACTTTTTGCTGAGTACCACAAATCCATGGACGTTTTCAAGCGGGTTGGGGCAAAAGTACAAACCGAAACCCAAAATGCAAACTATGAAGCCGCGATTCATGCGATATTAACCGAATGTATTCCGGCTGCGGAGCAGGTAAAAAGAAATATCGAACTTCTGATGGAGCAGAAACAGCGCGTTGCAAAGCAAACAAATGAGGAAAATTTGCAATTATTGGCGGAAAATCGCTTGATGCAATACATTGTGATTGCGATTGGTTTTGTCACAATCATTGTGCTTGGCTTCTGGCTTTCGGGTAAAATTGGTCATGCTGTTGATGCCACCGCTACTTCCAGCACGATGATTTCCACCAGTGTTCAACAGCTTTCGACAGGAATGCGAATGCAATCCACACAGGTTTCGGACATTGCCTCTTCGATGGAGGAAATGACGGCAACGATTGAGGAAAATACTCGCCAGACCGCTCTTGCTGCGAACGAGGCAGAACGAACAAGTATTGAAGTGCGGCGCGGTGGGCTTATCATGCAACAAGCAATCAAGGGCATGACAAGTATTTCCGATTCCGTCATTCGCTCTTCCGACACGATGGTATCGCTTGTGCGGAGCAGTGAAGAAATTGAGCAGATTATTCAAGTTATCGGTGAAATTGCCGACCAAACAAACCTCCTCGCGCTTAATGCTGCTATTGAAGCAGCCCGCGCTGGCGACCAAGGACGCGGTTTTGCTGTTGTTGCCGACGAAGTACGCAAACTCGCCGAGCGGACACGCAAAGCAACTAAAGAAATCGCCACAATGATTCAGCAAATGCAAATCAAAACCAGTGAAGTGATGGAGGTGATGAATGAAGGTAGATCAGAAGCACAGCACGGCAGAGACCTCGCACAAGAAGCTGCCGCAGCACTTGACCAAGTTCTGGGGCGTGTCCAGAATGTTTCCGATGCGCTTTCGCGGCTTGCTGTCGCCAGTGAAGAGCAGTCCAAAGCCAGTAGCGAGATTGCCCGCAGCGTAACGGTTATCTCCGAAATCATTGACCAATCTTCGCATGGCGTTGATCAGATTGCCGTTTCGGTGAACGACCTTCATTCACTTGCGCTTTCTTTGCGCTCGCTTATTTCCCGAAGCACCGAATCGCTTGTGCCGGAGGTGCAGTATGCTATGAACGGTTTGAATGACCGCCTTGCTATTGCGCAGCATACCCCGCGTTATACCAGTATGCGACGTGGCAACAATGGAATTTCTCTGGATTTAGAGCGCAAACGGTAGTACCGCTTGGAAACTATTCCATACGACAACATTTTTACATCTTTCTCAACATTTTTTAGGATTCTTGACAAATGCTCACTATCACCAATCTGCAAGCCTCTGTTGAAGGCAAAGAGATTTTGAAAGGTATTAACCTCACTATCGGCAAAGGCGAAATTCACGCGATTATGGGACCAAACGGCTCAGGAAAAAGCACCCTTGCCTCGGTACTTGCCGGACGCGAAGATTACGAAATTACGGGCGGTTCGGTGGATTTCGACGGTAAAGACCTTCTCGAAATGTCGCCTGAAGAACGCGCCCGCGAAGGTGTCTTCTTGGCGTTCCAATATCCCGTTGAAATTCCGGGCGTGAGCAACACCAATTTCCTCAAAGCTGCCATCAATGAAATCCGCAAACATCGTGGTTTAGCGCCAATGGAGCCGAAAGCATTTTTGAACATGATGCGCGAAAAAATGGCGCTTGTCGAAATGGATCAAGCGATGGTCAGCCGCTCGGTCAACGAAGGCTTTTCCGGCGGCGAGAAAAAGCGTAATGAAATTTTCCAACTGGCAATGCTTGAACCCAAACTTTCTATCTTGGACGAGACTGATTCGGGCTTGGATATTGACGCGCTTAAAATCGTTTCCAATGGCGTGAATAAACTCCGTTCCAAAGAGACCTCTACGATTGTCATTACGCACTACCAGCGTTTGCTAGATTACATTGTTCCTGATTTTGTTCACGTCCTTTACAAAGGTCGTATTGTCAAGTCCGGCGGCAAAGAACTGGCGCTGGAACTGGAAGCAAAAGGCTACGATTGGGTGAAAGAATTAGCACTGGAAGAGGTGGCGGTCTAGGCGGGAGTACTACCGTAGTTGTGCGCTGTGAACTTATGCTAGGAATGTGGTGTTATACTTTAAATAACCGATTGCTGATTTTTTATAAATATAGGTGTTTTATGTATTCCCATCTCTTGTATATAGTTGCTCGATATTTATCATGCGTATCTGTGATTGCTCCTATGCTATTTGGAATGATAAAGGCTCAAAATAATTCTGATGCTCCATCAGTTCGCAATAAGGCTATGGAATATCCGCGAAGTATTGGTGGCTACTTCTTTGAACTGGGATCAGTTTCACACAATGCGAGTAATATAGATTTTGACCGATGGAACTTTATCACTGTCCAATCAATGAAGGCTGGTGGTATTAGTTTGCATCAAGGATTTTTATGGAATTTTATGCCGAGTGCGGAAAATAATCTGATCGTTCGATTAGGCTTCAACGCCGATTTTGCAGGTTTTCGTGAACAACAATCAGCAAAGATACAGCAACTGCCTGGGTGGATACAGAAGCAATTACCAAATAACGCAGAAATTGATATGTTACAAATCAATGCACAACACGATATTTCGATAAGACTTATGCACCTTACTTTGAGTGCATCTTATCGACATCGTATTTTACCGACAGTCTCTCTAGAAGTTGGAGCTGAAAGTTCAGCACTTCTCAATGCTAATGTGATTGTGAGACAATCATATAATATCAGAGATGGTAATGCATTTGAGATTTCAGGTGATTTGGATCATGTTACGACGGTGGGTCAGTGCCCAAAGTCTGTACCTGTTCCATTAGAAAATGTCGCTATCCCACTCAACATTATTAGCGGCTTGCATATACACAGTTCAGAAAAACTCTCGTTCTATGCACGCTATCATCATCCGATCACGCCCTTTATACCGCAGCACTCTTGGAGAACAGACCGTTTGACTGTTGGTGTAGAATTCCACTTTGATAACTGGAATGTTCTTAACGAGCCTTTAATTCCATAACAACCAGATTAAGAAAAAACTATAGGATTTATTTATTTTTTTATCATGCCAATAGTCTGGACATTTAGCCCGATATTTTTTTGGTCTTATGTCTGAACAATCGCGTAATTGCTGATATTCTGAAACTCAGGGTGATTTTTTATCATCTCTGCCGAAAGTCCATAGATTGATAATATTCGCAGGGCAAAGTGTTCATT
>CANHDJ010000045.1 GCA_947459425.1 Ignavibacteria bacterium | reverse complement strand
AGCGGTGGAACAACACCCTTCGGCAACGAGTGGGGCGTTATGTCCGCAAAACCCTCTCGTTTTCCAAACGAGACTTTTGGCATCAGATTGTAACCGAAATGTTTATTATTACTTACAATCTCTCATGTATTACTTGACCACTACCGAAAATGTGTCGTATGCCGCCGTATCCGAAAAAGTGCGGCTCATTGTCTATGCAGTTTTTGAGCGGGTTTTCCGCTTTTCTTACCAATAGACGATACAAACATACAAGGATTTTAGAGAAATATTTGGGGAATGTATTCAGAAATTTATTCGGAAATTGTTGTATTTTTGTGGCAACTCTCTTGTTGTACTTTCTTGAAGAGCCTTCATGCCTCAACATCGTTTGCAAAGCGCACCGTTACGAATTATTCTCACAGTTGCTTTGAATGCTGTTTTTTTATGCTTTTCCTTGTCTGCCCTTATTGCTCAATCTGCTCCCGCTCCTGCCTCTATCCCTTCGCCTGACCGCATTTCCTCGCCGATTTTGCGCAATATTACGCCCAGTACAACCGTTGAATATCTTATTCGATTGGTCAATGGCGATATTATCACGGGAAAAATTGTGGAAATTCTCAGTAGCGAAGCCATTGCGAAGGAACTTCAAAAAAAAACCGACAAAACAGCGAATCAAGAGGCTGAACGCGCCGTTGAGGGCGAAGCCATCCGCCTAGAAACTGCCTTGGGGACACTCACGATTTTTGCTGCGGAAATTGTCGAACTTCTGCCGCGCAAGCAATTCTATCGCCACAACCACCGCTTGTACATTATGCCGACCGCCGAACCTATTTCTGGCAATGCCTTCATCGGATTGTGGGAATTGCTTTTTGCGTACGCGGGCGTGGGCATTACCGATTATGTTTCCGTAACGGCGGGACGCAGCCTTGTTCCGGGGCTGTTGCCCAGCGAGCAGGCAACGCTGGTGAATCTCAAAGTTACACCCTACGTTACGGAGTTAGATGGGTCGGGAAGCCGCTTCTTTACGTGTATCGGCGGGAATGTGGCACTTATCAACGAGGGAAATATTTTTGGTCATGTTTATGCTGGAGCGACGTTCAAAGGTGTGCGAACCAGCATTACGGGGCATATTTTCTTTAAAGCTAACGAACCGAATCTTTACACGATTCGCGGTGGCAATCTTTTTTCCTTTTCGACAACCTACCCACAAGGAACGTTTGGGCTTGGACTCGGCTTAGATTCTCGCCTTTCCGACCACCACGACTTGCACTTTATCGGCGAACTTTGGAATGCCGATATTTTGCGTCCCAGCAATAGCGCTTTACTCGTGGGTTTGCGGCTTTGCAACACGTCAATTTCGATGGATTTTGGCGTTGCGATTGTCCCGCAGCCGCTTGCAGTGCCGTTTGTGAGTTTCGCATGGACACCATTTTAGGCGTTTCCGCACGGCACAGCTCTGCACGCTCTCAATAAATCAACACTTACCATTCCACACTTCCGAAGAATCATGCTTGGTAAAAAAACGTTTAGCGCCGACACCACTCTTGCCGATGCACGGCGCAAAACCTTCGCGCGGCTTGCGCCGAATCATTTTTGGGGATTGGTCTTTTCCGTCGTCGTCTTGGCGGCGTGTTTGGCGGTTTTTGCTTTTCGTTTAGCAACGCGCTCTGCCTTTGACCGCGAGGGCGAACAGGAAGTGCAAGGCGTGTCGGATGCTGTTGGATTGCACCGCAACGAATACGGTATTGTCCATATCACGGCGCAGAGCGATAACGATGCGTATTTTGGCATCGGCTATGCACACGCGCAAGACCGTCTTTGGCAGATGGATTTTTTGCGTCGCGTCGGGCGCGGGCGTTTGTCGGAGATATTCGGGCGGCGGACATTGGAGCAGGATATTTTCTTGCGGGCAATGCGTTTCGATTCCATTGCAAACGCGCTGGCACGCCAGATTTCGCCGGAATCGCGCTCGGCGCTGCAAGCCTACGCAAACGGCGTGAATGCGTATTTGACGACACACGAAGGAAAAATTGCTGCCGAATTTGATGCCCTCGAATATCAGCCCGAACCTTGGCGAGTCGAAGATTGCTTGCTGGTAATGCGGCTCTGGGCATGGGAACTGAACAGTACCTTTACCGCCGACCTTGTGTTGACCGCGATTGCGGATTCGCTTGGTCGGGAACGCGCATTGCAACTGCTTCCGCCACCCGACGCTGACCCGTATTTTGCGCCATCTGTTTTAGACTCGCTTCTCCCAAAACGACCAATCGCTAATGCTCTACAAAGCGCTCCTATCCTTGATTCTCTCGGCACTGATTCTTTACGTCAGCAGACGACAACTGCGACACTCTCGCAGACACTTTCTCTGAGTGGCAGGAACATTTCCACACTCGCTTCTCTCGCAGAAAGCGTCCGCAACGCAGCAAATATCAGAGGTTCGTCCTTGGGGAGTAATGCGTGGGCGGTGCGTTCATCGGCATTTTTTCATCCTGAACAAGACTCAATAAAAAAATTTCCCTCAAAATATCGGCATGGAGCGATTTTAGCAGCCGACGCGCATTTGGCGCTTACTCTTCCGGCACGGTGGTATGAAGCGCATCTTTCCTCGCCAACGCTTAACGTGCTTGGACACACGCTTCCGGGGCTGCCGTTTGTGATTGTCGGGCGCAATGACCGCATTGGGTGGAGTTTGGTAAGCGCAATGGTGGACGATACGGACTTTTTTGCCGAGCGACTTGATTCTACCGACCTTCGGCGGTATTGGGCGTTGGACAGTGCGGGAAATCGTGTTTCTGAGCCGTTTCGCCTTGTCGCCGATACAATAAAAGTGAAAGATTCTAGCGATGCAGTCGTGGATATGCGTTATGCGCGGCGTTCCTGCGTGATGTCGGATTTGCCCAATGGTCTTGCGCGGTTTCCGGGCTTGCAAAATGCGATTCCTTGGAAAAGCCGATTCCATAGCGGCTCGGTGGTGAGCCTGATTGCCGATAGCGTGAATATCGCAACACAAAGCGCCTTTCGGCAACTGACGCAACGTGAATGCCTGACGGTGCAATGGACAGGGCAGCAAATGTCTGACGAAGCGCTTTCGCTCTTGCGTCTGGCAAAAGCTCGCTCGTGGGAGGACGTGCAAAATGCGGGAAAAGGCTTTGTTGCGCCCGCCGTGCATTGCATTATTGCCACCGATGACGGAAGCGTAGGCGTAATGCCATTTGGCATTGTGCCGCAGCGCATTTCCGGCGCACAATCAAATGGCGCACATCCGAATTTTGTGCGTAAAGGCTGGGAACAAAGCGAGGCGTGGCAAGGCTTTGTACAGATTTCCTCCGTGGGTAGCCTGATAAACCCACCAAGTGGCAGGGTGATTGCGGCAAACAACCCACTAACGCGCTCTCCGTCGGTGAACGGCGAGCCGCTCCATCTCTCGCATCTCTGGGACGCGCCGTCGCGGGCATCGCGTATTGGCGAATTTTTGGAGGAATTTGAACATTTTTCTGCATCAGGTATGCGCATCATGCAAACGGATGTTGTCTCGCACTACGCACAAATGCTGGTTCCGTACATCGCGCAAGCCTTCGTGCCGACAACATCTGCTTCGGTAACATCATCTTCTAACGAATCGCCAACGCAGCAAACCACGAAGCCATTACCAGCAAAACAGCGCCAAACCTACGCGCTAACCTATACCGAGAAACGCGCCTTGCGGCTTGTCGGCGAGTGGAATGCTGCCTTGGAAAGTACATCGGCGGCGGCTTCTGTTTACACGGCATTTTTGGAGCGTTATGCCTACAACACGCTTGCCGACGATGTTGGTGAAGCGTTGTATCGGCAATATGCCGCCTACACACGGCTGCCGCTCAAAGCGATGCTTTCCCTCACAAAACGCTACAAGCCCGATGATTCCTTGAGTGCTGTGTGGTTCGACAATAAACGCACCCCGCAATATGAGTCACGTGATGAAATTATTCGGCAAAGTTTCCGGGAAGCCGTCGCCATCGTGCAGAAGAACATGAATGCGGCATCGGATATTGATTCCGTCGAAGCGTGGAATTATGGGCGTTTGCATCGTCTGCGTCTGCGTCATATCCTTGCCAACGGCGCAACGTGGACAAGACTTCCTTTGGAAGGTGTTGTCAACGGGCAAACGCTGGAGTATGGTGGCGACGGAACAACAATTTCTTCGGGCGAATGGTCGTTGAATCGCCCATTTGATGTTGTAGCGGGCGCTTCGATGCGCTTTGTCTGCGATATGAGCGATACGCTCGCATTTATGATTCTCCCAAGCGGCAATACGGGCGAAATTATGACACGCAATTACAGCGACCAAACCCAGTTGTGGCTTGGAGGCGGCTTGCTACCTGTGCCGATTGCACGTGAGCCTCATTCCACATTTCGCAAAGTTTTGATGCTCAAGCCGAAACAACCGTAGTTCTTGCTTGGCGCAAACGAATAGCTGTAACTTCACCGTAAGAAATCGTATATTTGTAAGCAACCATCAGTCTTGTTTAACGTTGTTTTCCACTCAATTTATTAGTACGAATTATGACCAAAGCGGCTCTGGCGCAAGAAATCATGCAGATTGCACACTTAACAGGCACATTTACCCTTCGTTCCGGTTCGGTGAGCAATGAATATTTCGACAAATACCTTTTCGAGAGTAAACCCCAGCTTTTACGCGCTATTGCGCAGCATCTTGCACCGCTTGTGCCGAAGGAAACCGAGGTATTAGCAGGGCTGGAAATGGGTGGCATCCCGATTGTCACAGCACTTTCGATGGAAACAGGCTTACCGGCAGCCTTTGTACGCAAAAAGGCAAAGGACTATGGGACACGAAAATTTGCCGAAGGCGCTCAGGTCTATGGAAAGAATGTATTAATCATTGAGGACGTGATAACAAGCGGTGGTCAGGTGATTTTAAGCGCTCACGACCTCCGAAATACAGGCGCAAATATTCATTCGGTCTTGTGCGTCATTGACCGCGAACAAGGCGGCACGGAAAAACTCACGGCGGCAGGACTCGCAATGACGGCGCTTTTTACGATGAGTGAGCTAAAAGCCGCATGAAATCGGACTCGCTTTTTTACACACTTTTTCAAACTCTGCCCGAAACACTTTTTATGCTTGCTGGCGAGGATGCGAGCAAGGCTACGGGCTACCGATTTCAATCGGTCGAGGTGAAAGACCATGCTTTTCGCTTGGACGGCGTTTTAGCGCTACCAAACTTTACCGATGTCTTTTTCTTTGTTGAAGTGCAGTATCAGCGCGATAAACGCTTTTACACACGGCTTTTTGCAGAGATTATGATTTTTCTGTATCAACACAGTCCCAAAGGAAAATGGCGCGTAGTGGTGATATTTCCCAATCGCCGCATTGATACAGGACTTCCTGACAGCTTTGAAGAATACCGTCTTTCAGGGCGATTGAAAATTATCTATTTGAGCGAATTATCGCAGGGCGACGTTTCTTCGTATCCGCTTAATCTCTTGAATCTCATCAACCTTCCGCCACGTAAATCGGAAGTCGTTCGCATTGTTCAAAGCGTTCTGAAGTCTGCTCAAGAGTCCGTGAAAGAAATCGAAAAGCAGAATGATATTGAGCGCCTTGTCAGCGCTATTCTTGCAGCAAAATTTCCCAACTTATCATTCGAGGAGATACGAACCATGATAGAGCCAACTCTGCGGGGTTTTGAACAAACCCGTTTTTACCAAGATATTCTTAATATCGGTAAATCCGAAGGTATCAAAAAAGGTATCAAAAAAGGTATCGAAAAAGGTAAGCGCGAGGAACAACAAGCAATTGCCCGTAATCTTCTCAAACTCGGCTTGCCGACGGAGGTTATCGCCCAAGCAACAGGCTTAAACCCCAAGGAAATTGCGGCGCTCCAAATAACTAAATAGCCACGCAGCAGCCGTAAATACGCCGTTCTCCCTTCCGGAGGCATTTTTGCATATCCCCGAATTTCATATCAAGCCTTTTTTGGGTAGGCGCACACGCCGTATTGTACGGGTTGTGCTGGGGTTGATATTTCTTTTATTATTTTTTTTGACAACGCTGGTTTTGCTTGTTATTAATGTGCCGTCATTGCGGCAGTGGGTTGTGAAATTTGCCACAGAGCGCATCAATACTACACTTGAAGCAAAACTTACCTTCGATGATTTCAGTGGTTCGCTCCTTTCCGACCTCACACTCACCAATGTACGCCTTATTGCGGCGAATGATACCCTGCTTGCGGCGCGGGAACTGAATCTGCATTATGATATTCAAATGCTACTGGTGCAGCGCATTTCGCTGAATCGTGTGCAGCTTGTCGAGCCGCAGATACACTTGCTTCGCAGTCTGGACAGTTCGTGGAATTTTGCTCATATTCTTAAATCGCCCACACCCGACACCAAGCCAAAGCCCTTCAAATGGACGATTGCCGTGCGGGAGTTTTCGGTTCTGAATGGTGCGCTCGTCACAATAGATTCCTTGCAGCCCGCTTCCGATGTCATGCGCAGTGCCACGCAAAGCCGCTTCAATCCTGCTCGTGCAAATATTTCCGCATTAAATCTTGCGCTTTCACTTCAATTACAATTCAAAAAAAATGAATATGCCGTTTCGGTGCATCAATGCTCGTTTCACGAGGAATCGTCGGGGTTGAATTTGCGAAACTGCTCATTCTTCGCTTTTGCTGATTCGACGCGGCTTGAAGTGAATAATATCGCTCTCCAAACTGTATCTTCACAGGCTCGCGCTCGTCTCATAGTCGAAAAAATCAATCTCTTTGCCCAGCGCCCTGCTACTGCCTTCCAGCCCGATAGCCTTGCTACAACCTTCGGGAATGCACAATTTCAACTAGCGTTTCATGCTGATTCGATAAGCACCTACGAGATGCAACGCCTTACTCCCGCCGCCGATGCTTTGGGCGACAAACTGGCACTGCGTCTTGATTCTTACGGCAATGCGGGACAAATTGTTGTGAAACGGCTTGAAATCAAGGGTATTGAGCAGGGCGAGAAAGTCGCACCAACACTTGTTTCACTGGATGGAACGTTGAATCAGCCACTGAAACAAACGGCGCTCAATTATGCTCTCAAACTCAGCCCAATGCGCCTCAGTGCAGCAGAGGTGAGGCGGTATATTCCGCGTGCGGATTTGTCGGCGCTTAGTGGCTTGGGAACGCTTGCACTGGAGCGCGGAACGCTGCAAGGCACGATGAAAACACTCAAAGCTGACCTGCGGGCTTCTAGTGGCGTTGGCAACGTCGAGACCGCTTGCACACTGGATTGGAACGATACGTTGCGGTACGATGCCACGATAAAAACCGAACACCTGAATCTTGCCCCAATCACGCATAATAGCGGCTTGGAGAGCAACTTGAACACGACCATCACTCTATCCGGGCAGGGCACAACACTCGCGGCGCTTGTGGCAAAAGCCCACGTGGATGCCAGTCCCTCCGGCATTGCCGGACGCAGTTTTGATGCGCTTTCGCTGGATGCAAACGCTCATGACGGCGGTATTCTGACCATTTCGGCGCTGAATGTGCATTGGAATCGGGCTGCTGAATTTTTAGCGGAGGATAATGCCGGAGAAGCAAGTATTGATGAGGATCACGCGAGTTCTGCCGTTCCCGCCGCCGACCTGTGGACGAGTGGGTGGATAAACTTACAAAACCTCGCTGCACCTGCATACAAACTGGACGCACGGGCAGTACATTTGGATATTAGCCGCCTTTTGCTTATGCCCGATGCCGCCACCGATGCTTCCTTTACGCTCAATGTTCTTGGGAGCGGATTTTCGGCGGATAGCTTGAAAGGCTCATTAAACCTTGTTGCATCGGAACTTATCACACCGAAAAAAGTATTTGAACCCTTTCGGATCAATGCCCGTTTGGAGCATCTGCCACGCGCCGACAATCCGCTTTACCGCGAATTTCACCTTAATTCCGAACTCGCCGAAGCCCATTTGAAGGGCGTTTTTACGATGCCGGATTTTATCGGCTCGTTTGCCAATACGGTGGATAATTCGATTTTTCTCGTGCGCCGAAAGTACCATCTTGTGCGCGACTCACTCAAAGCCTCGACCTACGAAGGTTTGTTTATTCCGCGCCCGGCGCGTTTGAAGCCGCTTGATGTGGATTTTGTCTTGAAGCCGCACGACATCACGATTTCGCGCCTCTTTAGCGGTTTTGCCAAAATTCAATGCATTGGCGATATTCGCGGTAGTATGCGCGGGACGACCCATGATTACACGTTTCGGCTAGATTCGTCGGATATCAACGAATTTTTCTATACCGACGGTTTCACGCAAGTCAACTTTGCCGATACGCGGCTTCAAGCCTCATTCCACAGCCTTGCTAATGGAGATTCGCTCAATGTTGTAGAGGCATCGGCGGCGATTCGCTCGGACTCAGTTTTTCGCTTCAATGATTTTGTTTTCCGCCGCTCTGCCGGAGAAGCTGCCTACAAACAGGATGTTTTCTCGTTTGGCGTGAAATCAGTATGGGACGATAACCTTTTGGCGTTTTATACCAAAGCGCGTTTAGATTTGACAACAAAAAATGCCCCGTTTGTTCTGGACACCGCATGGATACTGTATCGTGGCGATATGGAGTGGACAAGCGTTGGGAAAATTGCAACGGAACTGAATAAAGAAGGGCTGCTGATAGAAAACATGACCTTGCGCCGCCCGAAGGCTGAAACCGTGTATTTAAGCGGTCTCGTCTGGTTCGACCATTTTTCCAATGCTATGCTCACGGTAGAATCTATGCCGCTTCAGGACATTAACCGCCTTTTCACGCCCGCGCACCGCATTCCCACACTTGACCCACTTCGCGGCACCTTGGAGCGCATGGAATGTCGTTTGTCGGGACTGCCCGCAAACCCGCAGCTCGGCTTGCTTTTGAACGCATCGAATGTGTTTTACAATGCCACGTATTTGGGCAAATGCGCGATTTCGGCAACGCATCAAGACTCGACGGTGCGCGGAACGGCGGAGGTGCAAAATCCGCTCTTGCTGAATGACACGCTGCATACGCTCAAAGTTCGTGCTAAACAGTTTCCACTCAATCTTTCCTTCACCGATGCCGCAGAGCGCCTTGTTTCTGGCAAACCGATTGAAATTTACTTTGATACCGAGCAGTTGCCGCTTGGTGCATTGGATGTTTTTATACCGGGAATCACGAATTTACAGGGCTACGCCGATGCGCACTTTTCCATTACCGGAACAACGCCGGAAAATATCATGTATCGTGGAACTGCCGTCATTCCTCGTGCATCATTCGTTTTTGAGGCGACGAATCTGAAATATTTTATCGAAGGACGCGCAAGTTTGCTCAATCGCACCGTAACGATTGATAACGCCACCATTGCCAATGACCCGCTTGATTACGCGCGTGGACGGGCTTTTGCCAATGGCACCGTGACGGTAAATGGCTTCGATATTACGGGTTTTGACATTACGGCGCGTGTGCCGCAACAAGGCTTGTTTGTCTTGGGCAATGCCTCGCGCATTCCAAATCCGCAGCTTTTTGGTGATGTGATAATGTCCACCGGCGAAAAACCGCTCCATTTCTACGGTTCGCTCGAAGAGCCATTTTTGCGGGGCGATGTAAATATTTTGGAAGCAAAAATCAATTTTCCTGAAATCAAAAGCGTCAAAACGGAAAATAAACTTTTTTGTTTTGAGACCATCACTCAAGAGCGTGGAGGGCGCACCACAACTGCCCGCGACTGCAATCAGCAGGAATATACCCAGCAGTTGCGGGAACAACGCGATTCCAGCGCTGTGCCTCCTACCGACAGCACCACATCACGCCTTTCTGCCGCCGAACTTGCGCATCTTGCGTCGGAAGAGATTATCAATGCACAGCGTGAAAATATCGTCACCCGACCGCCGGACTCGAATATAAGCGCCTTTCGTATGGTTTCGTCTGCAAAAATGCGTCAGCAAGATGGCGCGGAAAATCTTGCGAATGCTCTTTTGGGAACGATGCTTCCGGCGAACAAGATGATTGCTTCGGAGCGCTCCCGTCTTGGCTTTGCGCACAAAATTGATTATGCCCTGAACGTGAATTTACGCGGAAATTTTTCGGTAACGATGGATTGGGGACCATTTGAGCAGCTTGTCGCAAACTTGGCACAGGAAAATCCCGAACAGCCGCTCCGCTACGTCAAAACGCCCGACCGACCCGATGAACACCGACTTTTTGGCGATTTGATATTACGCGACGGCTCGACATACAAGTTTTATCGCGTCTTCACAGCGTCTGGCAAAGTCGCGTTTAATACAGGAGCAATGAGCAATCCACGATTGAATTTGAACGCTCTTTTGCGTGGACAGCGCTCTATTCCTGACCGCAGTGGCACAAGCGAGTATATCGTCAATCTTGGTATTTCCGGCACCAAGCAAGCGCCGACGCTGAAGATGAACTATCTGCTCGACAATGTGCCGGGCGTAGGCGATTCGACCAAAATCCAGAACGACGCAATTATGCTCCTTCTTTTTGGTCGAACGCAAGATGAATTTGCTCTTGGAAGCGGCTTGGGAGGTGTTACGCAGAACTATTCGTCGTCGCTTGCCTCAAGGCTTTTGACCGACCTTTTGCAAGGCACAGGTGTTGTGCGCAGTGCCGATATTTCTTTTGGCGGCGGGCGCACGGGGCTTCCGCTTGATTTGTCGCAAGCGCGGGTGCAGTTCACGGGCGAAATCGGCAATCTAGGGGTTCTCTGGCAAGTGGCGAACGATTTTGGCACCAACACGCCCAATACCAGCTTTTCGATTGACATTCCTTTTCGCAGCTTTTTAGACCAAGAGCTTTTCCGCAATATCGTCTTGCAAATTACTCGCTCATCGGTGATGTCCAATTCCAGCGTTTTTCTACGCCAGCAGCGCGAATGGGAAGTAAAAATTGGCTCGCGCAATTCGTGGTGAACGATAGCATCCGCACTCAAGCATCAAGTTCACCAAACTGCAAAGCACATAATCTTGCATAAAAACTCCCCGTTTGCGCCAAAAGTTCTTCGTGAGTGCCGCTTTCAATAATGCGCCCTTTGCTAAAGACCAAAATAGTATCGCACCGACGAATGGTCGAAAGGCGGTGCGCGATAATAATGGTCGTGCGCCCCGCCATTAAGCGCTCCATTGCTTCTTGTATGAGATATTCGGTCTGCGAATCCAACGAACTTGTGGCTTCATCCAAAATCAGCATGGGCGGGTTTTTCAAAATTGCCCGTGCAATCGCCACGCGCTGACGCTGCCCGCCAGAGAGTTTTACTCCGCGCTCCCCAACAAGTGTTTGCAGTTTTTCAGGAAACTGCTCAATAAATTCTGTCGCGTTTGCTAAACGTGCTGCTTCCCAAAGCGCTTCATCACTGGCTTCGAGATTGCCGTAGCGAATATTATCGGCGATTGTGCCGCCAAACAGCACAATGTCTTGCGGTACAATCCCGACGCTTTCCCGTACTGCGCCAAGCGATAATTGATTTGCTGGTACACCATCAAAACGAATTTCGCCCGCATCTATGTCGTAAAAACGCTGAATTAGTGCGGCTGTTGTGCTTTTGCCGGCACCGGATTCGCCAACAAAAGCAACGCGCTTACCCGCTTCGATGTGGAACGAAACATCGTTCAGCGCGGCAATATCCTTGCGTCCGGGATAATGAAAGACCACATTGGCAAATTCTACCGACTGAAAGCGTGATGCAGAGCCAATTTTCGTGCTACCACGCTCATTGCCCAATTCCTCTGGCGTTTCGGTCAAAATCTCCCGCACCCGCACCGATGCGCCCAGTGTACGCTGAATCTGCCCGAACAACTCCGCAAAACTTCCCAACGCGCCGCCGACAAAGGTGGTGTAGATGATGAACGACGTTAAATCGCCCATCGTCATCTCACCGCTTCGCACAAGGCTTCCGCCGTACCAAATCACACCTGCGATGCCGGAGAACAGCGCAAAAATGATGAACGAAACAAACGCCGAGCGCACTTTTGCTCCTTTGAGCGCAATCGTCACGCCGCGCAAAATGGCGCTTCCGTACCGCTTCGATTCATAGTGTTCATTCACAAACGATTTCACACCGGCAATACCTTGTAGCGTCTCTTCGACAATCGTGGAGGCATCGGCAAGCGCGTCTTGCGCATCACGACTGTATTTGCGGATATATCGCGCAAACAGTAATGCCACCACGACCAGCACCGGAACAACAAGCAAAATCATACCCGTCAAACGCAAACTCCTACCCGCAATCAAAATCACACTGCCCACAAAAAAGACGCTTTGGCGCAAGAGTTCGAGAAAGGTAAAGGTAAACGTTTCTTGAATCAGCGCTAAATCCGACGACATTCGGGAGGAAAGTTCACCCACGCGACGCTCGCCAAAAAACGCCATCGGCAAGCGAATAATGCGGTCGAAAAGCGTCGTGCGAAGCTGCGCCAGCGTGTTTTCGGTGATGGAAGCAAGCGTCATGGACGTAAAAAAGCGCGTGACCGATTGCACGACCAGTACCGCCACGAGTACGCCCGAAATCGTTCCCAGCGAATACGGCGAAGCGGCTTCGTTCAGCACCACATCAATCAATTTTCCGATAAGTGCCGGAAACGCGAGGCTCACAGCACTGCTCACAATCAAAATGAGCAGCGCAAAAGCTATTTTCCAACGATAGGGTTTGAGAAAACTTACGAGAAACGTAAGCTGCTCGCGGCTTTGCTCACGGTTGAGTTTGGGAATATCATCGTCATTGCGGGCGCGTCGTTTTGCCATGGAGATTGAGGAAGATTGGGGGAGAGTGTTGTTTTTTTGGAAACTGGCGAGGTTTTTCGCAAGAACCCGCCGGCCGGCGAAGAAGCCGCCCGACGGGATTATATCAGCGTTGTTATGAGGTTTGAATGTTGGATTTAGGCTCAGGAAGCCGTCGGGCGCGGCGATGAATTTGTTGCATCGGTCATCAGTTCGGTCATGCGGCGCACGAAAATTGCCGGAGACGGCATATTTCCTTCGATGAGGAGCGCTCCTTCGTACAAATGGACGATGTACTGGCGCAACATCGGATTTCCGGCATCCGCAAGCTGCAAACGCGACAAATTCTTGATGAGCGAATGCTCCATGTTCACTTCCAATAGCTTTCGTCCGCCTTTGAAATCTTTATCCAGCATTTTCATCATTCGCTCCATCTGCACATCCAAACCTTCTTTGCCCACAACCAGCGTAACGGCTGAATCCACGAGGCGTTTCGAGGGCAGAACGTCTTCCACTTTTTCGCCTAAAACGTCTTTGAAAAGTGCAAGCAAGGCGGAATCCGTTGTCGAAGGCTCTTTTGCTTCCGAAGCCGCATCCATGCTGACTTCTACCTTGTCGATAGAAATGAGTTTTTTACCCTCAAAATCGGGGATAGACGGCACAACAATCACATCAATCGGGTCGGTGAGCAGCAGCACTTCCATACCATGCTTTTGGAAATATTCCAAATTCGGATTATTGAGCATGGTTTCGCGGTGGTCGCCCGTCAAAAAGTAGATTTCTTTCTGCTCAGGTTTCATGCGGCTTGTGTAGTCTTTGAGCGAAGTCAATGCGCCTTTTTCGGTTTGCGTCGAATCGAAGCGCAAGAGGCTGACAAGCTGCTCCCTGTTGGCAAAGTCAGAATTGATGCCCGTTTTGAACTGCTGCCCGAATGCCGCATAAAACTTCGCGTACTTGCCCGTATCGTTTGCCGCCCAGTCTTGCAGCAAGCCCAAAACCTTGCCTGTCAACACTTTATTGATTTTGGTCATTTGCGGGCTGGACTGCGTGATTTCCCGCGAAACATTGAGCGGCAAATCGTCGGTATCCACCACACCCCGCGCAAAACGAAGATAGTCGGGCAGAAGGTGTTTGCAATTTTCCTCAATCAGCACTTTGTTGGTGTAAAGGTGCAGCGAGTTTTCTTGGTCAAGCGTGAAAGGGCGCATTGGCGGGGTTTCGGGGATAAATACCAGCGCTTTGAAATTCACCGAGCCTTCAATGCTCAAATGCACATAGCCAAGCGAATCTTGGAAATCGCCCGTGAGAAATTTGTAAAATTCGTTTGCTTCCTCAGCACTTACGCTGTCTTTTGGGGCTTGCCAGAGAGCGCGAATGGTGTTGGCTTTTTCTGCTTCCGCGCCTGTTTTGCCAATCAAAATTGGAAAATCTACAAAGTTAGAATACTTCTGAATGATAGATTTCAAGCGGTATTCCTCGCTAAATTCGGAGGCAGAATCTTTCAGACGGAAGCTAATGCGGGTTCCGCGTGTCGGTTTGTCAATTTCCTCAATCGTAAAACTTCCTTGCCCGTCGGATTGCCAGCGAAGCCCGACGGAATCAGCATTGGCGTGGCGTGTCTCGACGCTTACATCGTCGGCAACCATGAAGACGGAATAAAAGCCCACGCCGAATTGCCCGATCATATTGCCATCCAGCGCTGTACCTTGCTCTTTGAGCGATTTGATAAAATCAAGCGTTCCCGAACTCGCCACTGTCCCCAGTTTCCCGACCAAATCCTCTTTGGTCATACCAATTCCCGTATCTTCGATGGTAAACATTTTAGCATCGGCATCAAGTGTGATGCGGATTTCAAGCGGTAGTTCGCTCCCCAGCATTGCTGTATCGGTCAGTTGGCGAAACCGCGCTTTGTTCAGGGCATCGGAGGCATTGGAAACAAGTTCGCGGAGAAAAACTTCGGGATGCGTGTACAGCGAATGGACAATGAGGTGAAGCAGTTGCTTCATTTCGGCTTTGTACTCGAATGTTTCGGCGGTAAGAGTGGTGGTGTCGTTCATAATAGTTTTACCAAAAAGTGGAACATCAATGGTGTTGGCATCGTCCGTCCGATGCTGTTTGGGAAGAACGAGAATACAAAATTACACAAAAAAATCCCCGCGAACAATCATTTGCCTCGTGGGGATGATGAGTTTTTTTAGTCGTAACGTAGGAATTATGCGCTTGTCAGGGTAATTTCTTTGCGAATTGCGGAAACAGTTTTTTGGGGCAGTCCCGTTGCTTCGACAACACGTTTCACAGGCAAGCCCATGGTGAGCAGATTCCGTGCGATGAGCCTGATAGCTTCATTCTTATTTTGCTCACCCAGGACGATACCTTTTTCAATACCTTTTTCAATACCTTGTTTCTCGCCGCGTTGGATAATATCACGGTAGAAACGGCTTTGTTCAAAGCCCCGTGTGGTTGGTTCAATCATGGCTTCTATCTCCTCGAATGAAAGTTTCGGTAGTTTTGCGGTTACAATTTTTGCCAAAAGACGTTGCATATCGTCGTAATGTCCTGTCGCCCGCGCAGATGCTTGTATCGAGGGCAGTGTGGCGCGAAGGGCAGAGGCAATATCCGCCTTTCGCGCTGGAGCATTGATAATCTGCAAGAGCGTAAGCGGATACGTTTGAAGCGCTTCGGGCGAAAGTTCATTCAAATATACAATCTTCAAGCGCCCCGACGCAAGATATTCTTCGTAATCGTTCGGCAAGCCTGTATCTATGCTGCGTTTGGGATAGACCACCACCGCCCGCCAATGCCCTTTGGGACGATGTTGGTGCAGAAAAATCATCACTTCGGCAAAAAGCCGCGAATAGAAGCGTTTATCGCGTTGGTACTGCACTTCCACGAAAAAATACACGCTGCTAAAATCCGGCAATGCCAAAACACCGTCCAAGCGAAAAGCATGGTCTTTCACTTCGATTGATTGAAAGCGGTACGCCGCCGCATTCGTACTGTCCTCGCCCGACAGCATAAACAGCGCTTCGGGCAAGGTTTGGAAAAATGTGTAGAATAGCGAATCAGATTTCATCAGGTCTCCGAAGTGATAACGTTGCAATTATGCCATGCTCAGACCATAACTCCTCGCACGAATTTCTCCAATTAAGCGCTTCATTTTGCCCTCAATCACCGCCACGTCCAAGCGTGTAAACTCTAGTGTTCGCGTCCATTCGGCATCTTCCACATTCTGCGTAGCACGGCGCGTGAACAGAAGCCGCGTTGTGAAGGTTTCCTGCTCTGGCGCAAGGAATGAAGCGACATACGCATACACTTCTAGCTGCAAACGATATTCCCCCAAAAGCCGCTCCATATCCCGCACCGAGCCGACGCGATTGGTCTTCCAATCCCAGATTTCCAGCGCTCCCGAAGGATTTTTTACCAATACGTCCATCGTGCCGATAAGAAAATCACTGCCCATCGGCAGCGTTATCGGATACTCGTATTGCGCACCGGAAAGCGCCGTTGCGTAGCGCCGCACAAGGGGTGTGGCGGCGACAGCTTGTGTCTCACGCTGCAGCCGTGCGTGGAAGGTTGGCGTAAAGACGCGGCGCGTTGGGGGCAGTACGCGCTCTATCGTGCGCTGGAACTCGCTCGGCAGCACCTCGCCGCCGGTATTCATCCAGAGCGGTAAATACTGCAATACCGCATGAATACTCTCTCCGGCGCTTGTTCCAAGCGTTTCGTCGCCGTCGTCTTCCACTCCCGAAGCGCGTCCGACAAAAAAGCCTTCGTCATCCGCCGGAGGCAGCCCCAAACGGTACAAACGCTCGTATTCATCGGGGTTTTGACTAAAAAGACGTAGTTGTGACGCAGAATAAAAATCTCCTTCAATGCTGGTGGAAAGCGTTCCCAAAAGCATCGGTGGAAGGGCGTAAGTAGGCGCTTCCGGAGAGCCATTGTGTATCGAAATATCCGCCAAAGCGCTCTGTACCGTTGATTGCGCAATAGTAGTCGCTGCGGTATCCGATAAAAACTGCTCCCGCGCCCGAATAATCGGAATCCGAAAAGTCATCGTGCGGGCGCTGCGCTCATTCCCATTCAGGATTTCCAGCGGCTCGTCGGCAAGCGCCAGATACGGCTCGTGGAGCAGGTTCAGCTCGGATGCGCCCAAACTATCTTGTATCATCGCCAAAAAGCCATCTGCTTTTCTCATTGCGCCCTTCGCTGTTTCGTAGCCTTTGCCCGACACAATAAGATGGTCTTTCGGACGAGTAAGTGCCACGTACAAGAGGCGCTTTACTTCGGCTTCTTCAGCAAGCGTATCTTTCTCGGAAGCCAAGTGGTAGAGCGGTGTGGAGAGCTGCTCCATCGTTCCATCTTCACGGGCGCGAAGCATTTTGAACGACATTCCAAGCGCTGTATCGAAAGACAAACCGCCGCCAAAGCCGCCGGATTTTGCATTGGCGTTGTAAAGCGCAACAATAGGCGCTTCCAAGCCCTTTGCACCGTGAATGGTCATTATCTGCACCGCATTTTTTGTTGCATCCGCGTCCGCTTCGCCCTCGTTGAAGGCGTAAAGCGCCAAACGCCGCAGTTCTTCGGCAAAATCGTAGAGGTTGCGAAAGCCCTTATTTTCGTACTTCCGGGCAATAATGAGCAGTTTTTCCAAGTTTGCTTCAATTTGGTCGAAACGCTCATCCGCAGCAATCATGCCGCGCCACGCCGTTTGCTCCAAAATAGTGCGAATCAAGGTCGGAATGGAAAGTTGCGCGGCAAGCGGAAGCAAATTCAAAAGCGTTGATTGAGCGCGAAGAGCGCTTGGGCTGGGCGTTTGCGCGGTGCAGTATTCGCCGAAGCGCTCCCACAGCGAACTTGTGCTGCTGCCGTCGGCGGCGCTGACTTCAGTACGCGAAATGGCGTATAACTCGGTATCGGTGACAGCAAAAAATGGTGAACGAAGCAAGGCAGCAAGCGCTATATCGTCGTTAGCGTTTTGGAGAAACAGCAAAAATGAGCGAATATCTAAAATTTCCTGCCGCTCATAAAAACCACGCCCGCCAACGACAATAAACGGGATATTGCAGCGCCGAAGCGCCATGAGAAGATCGTCCATGCCGCTTCGGGAGCGAACCAGAATCATTATGTCGCTGTACGCGGCAGCACGAGGCGTTCCGTCTGAAGAGCGCACCATCACTGGTTCGGTGGTTGCTTGAGTTGCAATAGCGCGGAGATACTCCGCCAAAAGTTGTGCTTCGGGAATAAAGTCTGCATCCATGCCGCTTTCATCCTCGTTATCGGTATTGTCCGTTTCGTCATTTTGACGCGAAGTCTGTCCTTCTTTTTGATACGGATACCGCGCAAGCAGCATGGTTACTGTGCCTTGCAGTGCGGCAGCGCTCACGCCGCAGACAATATCATCATATTCCACATCAAACTCCGTCGCAGTGCGGCGCAACTGGTCGCCACAGACACGATTGACAAAGGCAGCAATTTCCGGCAACAGGCGGAAGGTGGCGCGAAGCCCGATGTTTCCTGCCTTTTCGCCACTGCTTTCTGCTTTGACTTCGCCAAATGGCGTTCGGAAATCCGGCAAAAGACCGCCTGAAGCCAATAATTGCCCATTGAGCGCCTCAATATCACGCTTTGCTTTCGTGAAAACGCGGACATCAGCACCACGAAAGCGATAAATGCTTTGTTTTGGGTCGCCGACGATAAAAAGATTTGTGCCGGAGGCTGATATTTCCTCGTTGGGTGGCACATTTTGTCCAAGATTGCGGATGATTTTTTTTGCCAAGCGATATTGTAATTCGTTGGTATCTTGAAATTCGTCAATCATTAGAAAGCGTGTGTTCATGCGGATTCTGGCGCAGACATCTTCGTTATCCAAGAGTTTATCGGCTTTGAGTTCCAAATCGTTGAAATCAAGCGCTCCCAGACGCTCTTTTTCCTCGCGCACCAGTCCCCAAGCGTCTTTGGCAATATCCAGCAAAATATGAATAATTTCGAGCAATGCGCGGTCGTGGAGATGATTCGGCAGAACATTTGCCATGCCCGCAATCTCAGGAAATATGCGCCCTGCTTCGCTATTGAGCCGCAAATACCGCTCTTTGTCCAGAAAATTTTTCTCGGAAGCCGCACGAACACTATTCCCGTTAATTACGCCTCTGCTGGTACAGATAGAGCCTTCGCCCATGACGGAGACGCGCAAACGCTGCCAAAAATCCTGCGCGGTCTGCCAATTGAGCGCCTGTGCCTCGCGTGTCGTGGCGATTTGATGTTGCAAAATGGTCAACGTTGAGGCAAGCTCTTCCAATTTCGGGCGCGTGGTTTTGCTGAAAGCGTTGAAATCCAGCGCTTGCACGGCACCGTCCAGCGTAGAGCAGTATTCTTCGGCGCTCGTGAAAAAACGCGACACAAACATCGTTTCGGTCATCTGCAACAGCGCATCAATACTATGTTTGTGGTATAATTCATCCAGTTCATTGAACTGCTCGGCGCTTTGCAAGAGCGTTTTGAGCATTTCCACGAGTTGCTTTTTTCCGAAGAGCATCCAGACACGCCTTGCGGCAGCTTGCTTTTCCGTTGGTGAAGTGTCTTCGTTCTGTTCTTCATTTTTACCCTTCTTTTTGCTATCGTTTTTTTCTTCCAGCCATGCCTCCAGCGTGTCCATAATGGCGTGTTCCTTCATCTGCACGCCTTCATGCTCTTCGAGTTCGGAGAAATTGGGATTAACTCCCGCCTCAATGGGAAATTCGCGCAGCAATCGCGCACAAAAGCTGTGGATCGTGGAAATATTGGCACTGGAAAAGCGCTCACGTATGGCTTTAATCCGCCCCCACTGTGGCTTGTAATCAGGACTGGCGAGGCGTTTTTCAATTTCCTGACTCACGCGGTGGTGCATTTCGGCAGCCGCTTTGCGGGTGAAGGTAATAGCCGTGATGCTTCGGACATCCGCATAAATACTGGGTTCAAAGAGAAGATAGGCGAAGCGCTGTACCAGAACGCTTGTTTTACCGGCTCCCGCGCCTGCGGTTACGGCTAAGTGGCGGTCGGCACTTTGGGCAATTTGCTGTTCGCGGGTAAAGGTGGACATTGGGGGATATTAGGATTCAAGTGTTTGGAGATGAGATTTGATGCGGTCTTGAAGGTCTTGCCATAAAATAGGTAAAATTTCAATGATGAGAATGAGCTTCTCCCATTCAATTTTGAAAGAGTAATCGTGATAATTGAAGTTCATACCAAAGGGATATACAACGAACCTGCGAAAGACATTCACATAGAAAACAAGCAGGGCAGCCGATTGACTGCCCTGCTGTAGAGAGGATTTAAATTTTATACCATTCCGAATTCCTGCAAATTGCTCTGGTGACGGGCAATTTCTTTCTGCCAGAGATTAAGGAATGTGCGTAGTTTTCTGCCTCTTCTGGAGTTTCCTCACTCGGTGTTGGGGAATGCCGAATATCTTGTGGAAATTGTATATCACCGCTGTCGTTAAGGGGATTGCGAATATCATCACAAATTTTTATGGCAAGTATGACTGTTTTTCCATGCTGCGTTACTTGAGGTGATGTTTCTGGTTGCTCTTGAAATTTTTTCCAGTCGCAAGACAGATTTTTGTCTTGTAAGATGGAATCTGGTACTTCTGTTTGCCCTGCTGGCAGGGCATCAGGTCTAATGTATCGGTATAAAATTTCACCGTCTGGAATTTGCCCAAGACTTACTTTGTAGGTCATACATTGTGCATAGATTTTTATAAGATTTATTCACCTCACTGACTACATTACTATTTTCATAGCTAGCATCTTCTTCGCTGTATTTACCATGGATTTCCGATTCAATCTCATGCTCATTATCGTTAAAAAGACTAATACGCAGCATATTCCAAGCATCAAGTATTATTGAGATTCCAATACCGCCAGAGGGTATTGGTCCCAAAATCAACTTTGGCACATGATACTTATCGTCAGCAGCAATATTATCTCGCAAAGAACAAAGAATCTGTTTTGCGATATCCACTACTGATTCCGAAGGCTTTGTTCCCCCACCTGAAATCCAATCATCTTCAAGGACACGTAAAGAGTCAAAATAGGATAAACGCCTTTCTACTATTGCACTAAACCGAGCAATAGCTACTTTCCAGGAAAATATATTTTCCTCTTCTCCATGTTGCCGGAAACTTTGAAGCCGATTATTCTCTTGAAGAACAACAGGAGGTAGTGAAGTTGATACTGCGCTAGCCTTCCAGAAGGGTATATTTTTTTTGTCGCTTTCTTCTTGCCTTCTTGTGGGGGAGTGTGTTACGGTTGCTTCCATTGTTCTTGCACCTTCTCTGAGTATAGTTTGTCGAACATAGAATTTTGTATTTTATGTGCCTTACTAAACCAGGCATCTCTTGATTCATTAGATACCATAACGTTTTGTATGTCTGCAAGTCCTCTAATTGAGTGCTCAACTCGTAATACTTTTGTTTCTGTTGCCATAACATCAGAGGCTATAACAGTTAGGCAATATCCATTCAACTCAGATATTTCACTAATAAATCGGGAGGCAAAATTGAGTTTACCAGTTGCTAATTCAGAATTAAGAAGAAATCCCGGCAAACTATAGTCTACAATACCGCCGATGTCACGAAGTTTATCAATGTACCTAGCCCAATCAAATCGGTCGTAATAGCCGAGTTCGTATGATTTTGCTTCACGAATTGTATCTTCACCTGTAATACCATCAATACCTTCGAGTATATTCTTGAACTTTGCAAAAATAGTATCAAAACCAGGATAAAACTCAGGTTGTTCCCCGCGCCTTGTCCAGTTTAAGTATATCTTATTACCTTGTAGCTGTAAAAGCCAGTTTGAATCGCTACTACGAAACCGATATAACACTTGACCCGACTTTTGTATATCAACTTCGCTCTGGATCACATCATTTACCAATAATTCATCAGTGAGAGGCGCAAGAATTTCTATGTCGGGATAATCTTCTAAAAGCTCAGGCTGAATCTTAAATATTGTTCCGTAAGGGAATAGTAATTTTTTATATGTTATGCCGAGTACTACCTCAGCGAGTGGATGCTGATGAAAAATTCGTTTAGACATAATAATTAGGAATAAATAGTTGCCTGCATAACGAAGATTGCCCTAAGATGAGAGGGACAAATATACTTATTCTAGACGTATCAAAGGCAAATTTAGTTTTGCTTTTTCGTTCAAAATTACAAATATTCATACAAAACCTTTCCATGTTTTTCAACCAGTTCAATAAAATAGTTTTGTGGCAAAAGAGGCACCACATCTATCGGAACGAGCAGTTCTTCTTCAATTTTTCCAGCAAAAGCAAACCTTCCTAAACCGCTCATATCGCAAGCAATATCAATATCATTCGCCTCGTCCGGTGTTTCCAGTGCCGAGCCGAAGAGAATCACTTTGTGTGCGCCATAATGCTTTGCCCATTTGACGATCGTGTCCAGATGATGCTGTGTAACCTGCATATTTCCTCGCTTTAGAATGATGATTGCTCTGTTTTTGTTCACATTGAGCGCAAATAACTATTAAACCAAAAGACCCAGAACCCGCATCTGCACTGGCGGGTGGAGCATCAGTGTCAAAACCCACATCACCGAACCGGTACTAAGCGGAATAGAAAAATTATCATCCATTTTAAGCCGTATTGATGCGGCTTCCACAATACCGCCGACAAACGTTGCCACAGCGCCAATAAGCGCATAATGCCACGAAGCCTGTGTTAATGACCATATCACGCCCACCACGATCCACGATGAAATCCAAAATGCCGACGTGCCTTCCAAACTTTTATCCAGAAATTTTGTTTTCCCAAACTTCCGCCCAATGAGTGCCGATGAAATATCGGAAACGATTAACACCGTAAAAGCGGTAACAGCAATAATTTTGGGAAAAAGTAAGACACAGAGCAGTGCCGAGAGCAGCACGTATGTCGCGCCGTTGAGCAAAATACGCCGCTCGTCCAGCTCATGCGCTCGCATCATTCCCCCGAAAATTTTCCTAACAAGTCGCTCCAATGCTGGAATCCAATGCCGGGCAAGATCAATGGCGAGGACGGGCAGAAAAATACTCGCTAAAATCCACAGCGCCGTTTCGCGGGTGATAAAAGCGTAAATAATGGGTATGGACAATGAGCAGAGATGGATGGACTTCCGAAAAAGCTCCTGCCGATAGGTAATATCGGCGCTGGGAGCGCTTTCTACTCGCGTGTGCGGTATTTGGGGATTTTTTTGCATCTTTGTAGCAGTTTGGTTAAGGCGTTGTTGGTAACATCAAGAAAACAGAGTGCGAGACTGTAACGCTGCCAAAATACACAGAAAAATCATAATTCGTCATTTGTCATTTCATCATTGGTCATTGGTTGCTTTGTCATTGGTCATTGATGCTTTTTTTTATTCATTATGCACACCGTTGGAACAGTCGCTCATGCGAAAATCAATCTTGGTCTGGAAGTTCTCTACAAACGTCCTGATAATTTTCACGAAATCAACACCGTGTTTGTGCGGGTTTCGCTTGCCGATACCGTCATCATCGGCTCGAATGGCACGATGAACAATATTTATCTTGATTGCAAGCCGGATTTAGGCATTGCCGACGCAGAAAACCTCGCCTATCAAGCCGTCAAAAAAGCACAAGACCTTGCTGCAAAAAATGGTTTAACGGAAGTGCCATCGCTGGCACTGACGCTCCGCAAGCAAATTCCTTACGGAGGCGGCTTGGGTGGCGGAAGTTCCAATGCCGGTGCGGTTTTGCGGTCGTTGCCATCGCTCTGGGGTAATACCGCTTTCAGCAAAGAACAACTTGTGAATCTTGCTGCTGGCATTGGTAGCGATGTGCCATTTTTTATGGAAAATATGGACTGCGCCTTGGGTTCGGGACGTGGTGAAATTCTGAAGCCCGTGTCGGTGAAACTGCCATACTATGTGGTCATCGTTTCGCCAAGTCTGCGGATTATGACGGCTTGGGCGTATAATGCTCTCAAGCGCGGCTCGAAAGCAGACGAGAAGCGTACACCGACGAATTTTGCTGCACTGCTTGAGGACGCAATTGCCGCACCAAATCAACTGCGACAGCATTTCACGAATGATTTTGAAGAGCCGATTTTTGCGGAATATCCGATTATTGGCGGCATCAAGCAGCACCTTTACGAAGCTGGCGCAATGTTTGCCCTGATGAGCGGAAGCGGCTCGTCGGTCTTTGGTTTGTTCAAAACCGCTACTGAAGCCAATGCTGTCGCAACGGCAATACCAGAGCGATTTGAAGGCAGCTCGACATTTGTTTGTAAACCGTTGTAATCATTATTTTACCCAAAAACTCCCCAACTATGCCCAATAGACAAAGACTCCCCAACCCCGAACAATACTCGTTTCCCGAACTCCCTGCGCTCTACGAGGCAGCCGTCAAGTTTCGCCAACTCGCTCCGTGGAACTGGATGCGCGATAGTGACACGTTTGCCGTACAGTCGCCCGATACGGGCGAAATCGTCTATTGCAGCGTGATGGGCGCGGTGAGTGAATTTTACGGCATTTCTTGTTATCGCGGTGACGCGGGGTATCTCGTTTTGGATGAAATCTACAACCAAGCGCGGGCGTTTAATATGGGCGTTTCACTGACTCAGCGCGACCCTTTGGAGGCATCCGCTATACAAAACACGCTCCTTATTTCCTTCGGCACAAAATCCATGCTTTCGCCCGAAGAACTTGATAATATCAAGCGTTTGGGCTTGAAATTCACGGGAAAGCAGGCGTATCCAAGTTTTGAAGTCTTTACCCCCAATTACGTTCCCACACCTTTCACGCAAGCCGAAGCGATTTTTGCGATTCATATTCTTGAGCAAGCACACATCATCTGTTCCCGCTTTCAAACCGAAAAAGAATTGCTGACCAATACTTTCGATGAAAAATATTCGCGCAGCAAGAGCGGACAAGATAAAATATTTGCCCATCTTTCAACGAAAACACCGTCATCAGGCATAGAATGGAGCGCTTCCTACATTCCCCGCCCTGAGCATCCGGAAAGTATTGGCGTAAAAGTACCAATTCTTGCGCCCAAAGATATTCAACGTCTGGAACGCTTTCCCGTGCGGAAGGCGGTTTGGGAGTTCGATTATTTTTATATTTCTGCCGTGCTTGAACCCGACGAAGACCCACGCCCCTTCTATCCTCGTCTTTTGACGGTCATTGACACCGAAAGCCAAGCGATTATCAGCAATTCCATGGGAAAGCCCACGACGTTTGCTATTGACATCTTCGAGGCTCTGCTTAACGCTATCCAAAGGGCGGGGTATCGCCCCGCGCAAGTGCAGATTTGCCGCGAAGGGGAGTTTCTTGGCTGTGTTGATGCACTCATGCACGTTGTCGGCGGTATGTCCTACAAACTTGTACCGCGCCTGGCACTTTCGTCCGAGATACAGCGCGAGATACGGCAAATGCTCTTCCGAAGAGGATAACTATGATTGCCCACGATATCGAAATTCTGCTCCACAAACTTCTCACCGAAAAGCGCCTCGCACGGCGCATGGCGCTTGCTCGTGCGCTTGGGGCTGCCATGAAAAACCGCACCACGCCTATTGTTCAAGGGCAAAAGGCGATTTTTCTCTGGGAAGGCGTTGCAAAACACGCGAATATCATCGGCGATTGGACGCATTGGCGGCAGCAAATCCCGATGAAGCGGATTCGCTGTACGTCGTGGTTTTATCACGTCGAAGAGTTTCCCGCCGATGCACGTTTGCAATATAAATTCGTCATTGACGGCACGGCATGGGAAAATGACACGCGCAATCCACACGCCTCGCAAGAAGGCTTCGGTACAAACTCCGAAGTGATTATGCCTGCTTACAAGGATGAATCGTGGCTGAAACCCGTCTTAATCCAAGGTAAACCGCTTCAACACGGTACAATCGTAAAACTCACCATCGAAAGCACTGCTCTTGCCGACTCCCGCGAGGTGATGCTCTATCTCCCGCATCAATACACGCTTCCCGACGAAGGCAGCCCACCGAGCGCGTACCCGCTTTTGGTCATGCACGATGGCGCGGAATCGTTGTCGCTGGGGCAGTTTCATCATATTCTTGACCATCTTATTCATGCAGACCTTATCAAACCTTGCGTTGCGGTCTTTATTGCGCCGAATTTACCCAAGCGCAACGAGGAATACACGCTGAATCCCGCATACCTCCAATTCTGCACCGAAGAAGCATTGCCGAAAGCCTTGGAAGAAGCCACCAAACGCGGTTATGCGCTTTCCGACAAACCGCTTGAACGCTGCGTTGGCGGGGCATCACTGGGGGGCTTGCTATCAACGTACATGGCATTTCATTCGCCGGAACAATTCGGCGTGTTTTTTGCCCAATCGCCCGCCTACTGGTGGGGCAAGGGAGTAATTTTTGAGGAAAAGAACATGAAGAATGCCGCCAGTGTTCGCGCCATTCTCCAGACAGGAACCGTTGCCGATGCTCATGCACTCACCGTGCGCATGAAGCACGAACTTGAAAAGCGAGGCGTACAGCCGCACTACCGCGAATATACTCAGGGACATACGTGGGGGAATTGGCGTTCGGGCTTTGCACGAGGAATAATGGATTGGCAGGAAACTCTGCCTACGCCTTAGGATGAGAACAAAAATAAATGGATGCTTCGGGCAGGCTCAGATGAGATACTACGCGCTCTTTAGCCTGAGCCTGTCGAGAAGGTAAATCGTCCACTTATTTTTTAAGCGTTCCTGATATTGTCTTATACCAAATTGAGTTAATCATTGTGCATAACATTGGGCTGAAGCGCCTTGTTTACTCAATTATCATGCACAATGCTCGACTTAAATTGGTATTAATTGAGAAAAGGGTAATCGGTATAGCCTTTTTCACCCCCACCATACATAGTCGCACGGTCAGGTTGATTGAGTTCTGCATCTACTTCAAATCGCTTGGGTAAGTCGGGATTAGCCAAAAATAAGGCTCCATAAGAAACCATACCGGCAATACCTTTTTCCAACTCCTGTTCGCCCGTTTCACGAGTATAACCACCATTAGCAATGATAAGGTGCTTCGACAATGTGCCAAATGTAGCCATGACATCTCTTGGGTATTGCGGTAAGTCATCAGTAGGGAATAACGGATTCATCAGGTGTATATATGCCAACGGAAGTTTGTTAAATTCGCCAATGAGGTATGAATACAACGCAGTAGGATTGCTATCAATGATGTTATTGTATGGAATGCTAGGCGAAAGTTTGATAGCGACTTTATTCTGCCCGATAGCACCTACCATTGCTTGCATAACTTCAATCACAAATCGACTCCGATTTTCGATACTGCCACCGTACTGATCTAAACGCTGGTTGGCACTTTCTACCAAAAATTGATTAGGCAAATAGCCAAAAGCAGCATGAAGTTCTACTCCATCAAAACCTGCCTCAATAGCATTGAGAGATGCCTGCGCATAGTCTTGTACAATCTGGCGCACCTCTGATGTTTCCAATTCTCGTGGCGTTTCGTACTCTTTTTGCCCTTGAGAGGTAAAGTGTTTTTGCCCTTTGATAGCAATAGCTGAGGGAGCTACGGGTAGAACACCATGCTTGTCCGCCGAATGACTAACACGCCCGGTGTGCCATAATTGCGCATATATTTTTCCACCTTTTTCATGAACAGCGTCTGTTACTTTTTGCCAAGCGCTTATGTGATCCGGAAGATAGATGCCAGGAGTAAAGGGGCTTCCGATTGCTTGTTGCGAGATATTGATTCCTTCTGATATCAGCAAGCCTGCGCTTGCTCTCTGGGTATAATACAAAACGGTCAAGTCGCCGACAACCCCATTCAAGTCGGCACGACTTCTGGTCATTGGAGCCATAGCCATTCTATTTGCTAAGGGCAGGTTTCCAAGAGTTATTTCCTGTAAAAGCCTCATTGTGATTGTTCCTTTCCGTGGATAATGACTGGTATGATATTGATGTATTAAAGTTTAACTGTTCCCATGTTGCCCATTTGATAGTCCATCATCACTTGCCGAATTTGTTCCTCGGTATTCATCACGTACGACGCATATCCTACAATCGGCTCATTCAAGGGCGTTCCACCAAAAAGCACACAACGGCTAGCTTCATTAGCGCGAAGTACGAGCGTATCACCCGTGGTATCAAAAGCTGTCATGGAAGCAGGCAAAAGAGTTTGTTCAGCTACTTCTAGACTTCCGCTTACTATGTATAAACCAGTAGTATTACCGATGGTACAGGGTATTTCAATCGTTTGCTTTGAAGGAATTGTTATATCAAAAATATACGCCGGAGAAAGGCTCTTGACTGGTGAGCGATGCCCAAATAATTCGCCACAAAGAATGCGAATCGTTGTATTATGAAGATGCACGGTAGGCAAATCCGCCGAAGGATGGTAGAAGAAATCCGGTTCAATAAACTTGTCCTTTGCGGGCAGCGAAATCCAAAATTGCAAGCCATGGACAATTTCTGATTCCGTTCTATTTTCATTCATTCCTTCTGCGTGAACAATACCTTTTCCGGCTTGCATCCAGGCGATGTCACCAGCGTTCACGATAACATCATGTCCGTAACTATCTTGATGACGGTTGCTACCCGCGAATAGATAGGTGATGGTGGCTATGCCCGCGTGCGGATGTGGCGGTACACCTTGTCCGTCAGGCTTTTTTTCGACAGGTCCAAAATGATCTAAAAAGACAAATGGGTCAATATTGTTTACCGCACTGGGAATTACTTGACGCACGGTAGGTCCCATACTTCGACTGGGGTGTGCTTTATAGGACTGCGTGATGTTTTTATGCATAATTTTCGTCAATTTTAGTTATACGTACAACTATTAATCCAAAGAAATCTACTAATCTCGAAGTTTGTCGAGCAAAGCATTCAAGTGAAATGCTTCCGAAACACTAAGAGATTTCGATATTTTGTAATAATCTTTGAAGCCTTTTTCAATGTCTTTCAATAGGTCAATACCAGCATCAGTAATATTTATTTGATATTCTCTTCTGTCGGTTTCGCACTTAAGAACTGTTATGAAACCTTTATGGACGAGTTTTTTCACAATAAGAGTCAGATTAGAATTCGGCGCAAGCATACGAGAAAGAATATCTTTCTGACACATACTCCGTGGATGACTGCCCTTCAAAATACGCAGTACATTAAATTGCTCATGAGTAACGTTAAAGGGCTTCAATACGAGGGATATTTTGTTATACAACCAATTCGCAGTAAACAAGACGTTAATGTTTACTTTGACAAATTCATTCTCAAATTTGGATTGCTGTATTTCTTGCTCTAATGATGCCATACGTTTTTAGCGGGGGCGAGTAAAGTACAGTAAGTTTCTGTCTCCAAAATAGAGAACAATAATCATACATACAAGTAATTTTCTAAAAGATATTTGCCTCAATAATTATCATTTTAATGGTTGGCGAATTCAAGATCGTTCCTAATGCCGATAGCGCCTGATATAATCGTGAAAATTCCACGTGGCAAGTTTGTCCAGCACTGCCCGTACGCCATTATGAAAAAGCTGAATTTTATCACTATCGCTGAGAGCAAAATCAATCGCACTGACAAAACGGTCTTGGTTATTGCGCCGAATGCGATTACTGATGTGAATAATACGCACGGCATTTTGGGGGTTATTGTGGACATAACCCTTGTCTCCATGCTGGCTGGCGGTCTGGAAAACCGCAAGCCCGAGTTTGACAAAATTATCAATTTCTTGGGTTGCTGTTTGTGCGGAATCATCCTCAATCGTCAAGCCGAAGGTCGGACATTGAGGCGGACGAGCAAAATCGGACACATCAAACAGCGACAGAGGGAAATTCGAGACGATAAAACCATCAACAAAGCAGGTGGAAACAGGCGCTCGAAGGTTTTCCGGTACAGTGGAAAAATCGCCTAATCGAAAAGGCGAAAAGAACATGGGAATTGATGCCGAAGCCCGCACCAAATCAGCAATAAGAACCGCATTGCTGTCGCGCACATAATCCTCCAAATCAAGTGGGAAAACCGCCTTGCGCCGATGCGAAATATCTGAAACAACTACTTGAAAATCCTGCTCCAAATACTCACCGTTAATCATAATCGCATCGCGCCGCCACTTGCGCCGAAGCGCTCCGACCGTGAACGCCTCGCCCTTATTGAGCGTTTCAAATTCTTGGCATAAAAACGACTTCAAACGCCCACCCGGATTCAAACCCAGACGCAAAATCACTTCGTTCAAATTCCGCAGCATCGCAACAGTCGTTTTTGCGCGGTTCATAAATGTTTCGAGCGCACTGTCGGAATCGGGAAGCGTCAGAAGCCTCACTACGGCTTGCGCATCGTCGCCGCCGTCGGCAAAATGCAGAAAATCAATATTTGCCAAAATCCGAAGCAGTTGTGCCGTCCGATGCTCCGCCGCCGAGCGCCCCGCACAAGCAAGAAACGCTGCATTAAGCGCACCAGCGCTTGTTCCAGCAATTTTCCGAAAGCGCAACCCGCATTCCTCCAAGGCATAGAGCGCACCAATGGCGGCAATCCCTTTGACACCGCCACCTTCAATCACAACATCCATGAAGCCAACGCGCTCACCATCGGGCTTCGTATAAAGCAAGTCCGTGGCGGCAGCAAGATTGAAATTGCGCTTGAAATCAGCGATTTCGCTGGCAACGTCGTTGGTGAAATCGTGGGCGGTGAGCATTGTTGAAGAATTATAGGGAAAAAAATCAGAGAGTGTACGAAACTTTGTGTAAATGCCCCCCCACCCAACCCTCTCCCAGAGGGAGAGGGCTTCAGAGTATTTTGATTTTCTTTGTCTTAGCTCCTTCTCCCTCTGGGAGAAGGCGGGGGATGAGGGAACGTTTACACAAAACAGTT
>CANHDJ010000044.1 GCA_947459425.1 Ignavibacteria bacterium | reverse complement strand
TTTCGTTTGTTTTTGACCGCAGAGGCGCGGAGGCGCAGAGTGAAGCCATTTTTATTAAAGCATCCAAATTTGTATTGGGAAAATTTTATCGTTTCTTCTCTGCGCCTCCGCGCCTCTGCGGTCATCAAAAAAATGTGTACGGTAGTGAAGTATCGGTTAATAATTATTGCAAAATCTCTCGCAAAAATCGCCCAGTATGCGAGGCTTTCACGGTTGCAATTTTTTCCGGTGTGCCGGCTGCAACAACTGTACCACCGCCTGCTCCGGCTTCGGGACCCATATCAATAATCCAGTCGGCACATTTCATCACGTCGGTATTGTGTTCGACGATGACAAGGGAGTGTCCGCGCTGCACAAGTTCTTGAAAACAGGCAATCAGTTTCGCAATATCGTCGAAATGCAGCCCCGTCGTGGGTTCGTCAAAAATAAAAAGCGTTGATTCGCTCGATTTTTCCTGCAAATGTGCTGCCAACTTGACGCGCTGCGCCTCGCCACCGGAAAGAGTCGTGCCGGGTTGCCCCATGCGCATATAGCCCAAGCCAACTTTTTGTAAGGTCTCAATGCGAGATGTGATGCGCTCTTCGCCATGAAAAAATTCCACTGCCTCGTCAATCGTCATGTTCAGCACGTCAACGATGGATTTATCGCGCCAAAGAATGTTGTGTGCTTCTTTTTTGTAGCGTGTGCCTCGGCAATCCTCGCATTCAAGGTATAAATCTGCCAAAAATTGCATTTCAATTTTCACCATTCCGTCGCCTTGGCACGTCTCGCAGCGCCCGCCCGGAACGTTGAATGAGAACGAACCTGCCCGCCAGCCAAGCTGCTTTGAGGCTTGCGTCATGGCAAAAATATCGCGGATGTAGTCGAATGCCTTGGTGTAGGTGGCTGGCGTGGAGCGGGGAGATTTCCCAATGGGCGATTGGTCAACCATTTCCACGTGCTGAATATGCTCCCAGCCGATAATGTTGGTGTGCTTGCCGACGGACTGCACGGGCTGACCGAGTTTGCGCAGAAGTCCGTTGTAGAAAACATCGTGAACAAAGGTGGATTTGCCGGAACCGCTTACGCCCGTCACGACGACCATTGTGCCGAGCGGAATTTCTACATCAATATTTTTAAGATTGTTCTCAAATGCTTCTTTCACGACGAGACGTTTTCCGTTGCCTTTATTCCGCGTTTTGGGGATCGGAATTTCCATGCGACCCGATAAATACTTGCCTGTGAGCGATTCTTCATGCACCAAAATTTCATCGTGTGTTCCTTGAAAAACAACCTCGCCGCCGCGCTCTCCGGCACGAGGTCCCATATCCACGAGCATATCGGCACGGCGCATAATGTCTTCATCGTGTTCGACGACAATCACCGTATTGCCCAAATTGCGCAGACGCTCCATCACCGAAATCATGCGCTCGGTATCGCGCGGATGCAGCCCGATACTCGGCTCGTCCAAGACATAGAGCGCCCCGACCAGCGAAGAGCCAATGGAGGTTGCGAGATTGATACGTTGTACTTCGCCACCCGAAAGCGTGTGGGCAAGGCGGTCAAGCGTTAAGTATCCAAGCCCCATGCGGTTCAGAAGTTCTAAACGCACGGTAATTTCTTTCAAAATCCGCTCTGCAACGGCAGTTTGGTAATCGCTTAATTGCAGGGTTTTGAAAAAATCACTTGCCTCTTCGAGTGTCATATTCACGACTGCCGGAATATTTTTCCCACCAACAAAGGTTTGCCGCGCCGAGAGTTTCAGACGCGAACCGCCGCACTCATGGCAGCGCGTGTACCCGCGATAGCGACTCATCAAGACGCGGTACTGCATTTTCTGATAATTGTCTTCGACCATCTGGAAAAAGCCTTTTATACCAGCAAATTTGCCGCCTCCATTCCAGACAAAATCGAATTCCTCACGGGAAAGGCTTGCTATGGGCGTGTCGAGATTGATATTGCGCTTAGTCCCTTCGGCAACGAGTAGTTCTTGATATTTTAGATGCGATGGGGTTTGAAATGGCTGAATTGCTCCATCGGCAAGGGTTTTTTGCTTGTTAGGAATCACTAAATCTTCATCAATGCCCATCGTGCGCCCAAAACCTTCGCAAGTTGGGCAAGCGCCAAGCGGATTATTGAAGGAAAAAAGGCGTGGTTGCGGCTCGTCGTAAATAATGCCGCTTGTGGCACATTCGTAGATATTGCTAAATTTGAGATCGCTTTTGGTGGAGATGTTGCGGACGACACACCGCCCCGCACCTTGCGCAAAGGATAGTTCCAGCGAATCGCTGAGGCGCGTCTGTACATCGGCATCCTCACGAAAAACAATACGGTCAACGAGGACAAACACGTCATTTTTCGCAGTTTTCGGAGGAAGTTTTTCGGTGTTGAGGTCAAGAATAGTGTCGCCATCTTGCAGCACAACGCGGAAAAATCCTTGCTGTTTAATATTATCAATTTCGTCTGCAAGCGAGTGTTTATCGTGGTTTTGGAGTGGAAAGAGAATATACAAGCGCTCGTCGGCTTTGGTAGCGGTACGAATATCGGCGAGTGCTGATTCCGGCGTGTCTTTACGAACGAGTTTACCCGAAACATGACAGTACGTCTCCCCGACGCGACCCCAGAGAAGGCGCATATAATCATACACTTCGGTTGTTGTGCCGACGGTGGAACGGGGGTTGCGGGAGATAGTTTTTTGCTGAATCGCAATGGCAGGAGGAATCCCGGTGATAACGTCCACATCGGGCTTGTTCATGCGCTCCAAAAACTGCCGAGCGTATGAGGAAAGCGACTCCATAAAGCGCCTCTGCCCTTCGGCATAGATAGTATCGAACGCCAGCGAAGATTTGCCGGAGCCGCTCACGCCTGTTATGACGATGAGTTTATTACGTGGCAGGTCAATGGAAACGTTCTTGAGATTGTGCTGTCTTGCTCCGCGCACAGCAATAGTGCGGCGTGGCGAAGGCGTAGAAAGCGCATCAAGAGGCGCATTGGGAGTAGCTTGGGGAGGAGTTTCGGCGAGGGTGGTTTTCACAGCGCGATTGCGGGTTTGTAGAACAAAACGACAAACCCTAAACTTACGGAAAAACTATGGTTTGCCGAAATTATTGTGTCAAAAACTTGTTGGAATACTGGATTATTCCGTACCAGACGGCGGCATAAAGACTCGCAGTATCGCACGGGCGCACTCTTCAAAGGAAATTTCTCGCCCACAGGCTTCTGCCAATATTGCCGAATGACTCAGAATCATACGCTGTACCTCGCTGCGTTCCGCATCATTGCTGATGTTCAAGACTTCAGCTAAACGCTCATGCCCAGCGCCCAACAGCACGGAGCCATGTTGTAGAACAACGTTCCCATAGAGCTTTTGTGCGCTTCCGACGACTTTTCGCCCATCGAAAAGCAGTTCGTATCGGGCTGAACTCGCAAAACATGGCATTGCCACAGAGCCGCTTCGGTAGAGACTCCGAAAATCGGGTTGTTTTTTCTCAAAATCTAGCCCCTCAGCGCCCAACGATTGCAATGCTTGAAGCAAAAGAATGTGAATGTCACGGTAAATATCATGCACGGTGCGTTTCGGCGCAAGCGGGGTGGCAAGCGGAAGCACGAGGGAATAGGTTAGTTCGTTTGCATGGAAAATTGCTCGCCCGCCCGTGGGACGGCGCACTACGGCTATTCCCAAGCGCTCACACGCCGCAACATCAATATCGCTTTCGCGCTGGTGTGCGCCAAGCGAGACTGCATTGGGTTTCCATGAATAGAGCCGTAGCATCGGCTTCGCTGTCCCCGATGCAAGGTGCAGTGCGCGTTCTCGGTCAGTGTCCATATTGCTCTGCGCTTCGTGGTCGGGCTGCACGATAATATCTATTTCTTCAAAAGAATTTACCCCACAAAGCTCATGTAGCGAGGTATTGAGGGGCTGTTTTTTTTCGTGTGAAAATTGCTCAGGAATGTGCATTTTCGGGAAATAATTGTTATTGCTCTCATCTCTTTGAACCGCTATGAATCTTGCTTTGCTTACTGCTGGAATGATTTCCACGCTTATTGACCGAATCTCGGAATTACCACTCTTTATTCAAGTTGTTTTGGCGGTGATAGCCGTTGGCTTGGGGTTTGCGATTGTAAAAAAACTCATCAAATTGGCGTTGTGGCTGGTCTTGATAGCACTGGCGCTTATGGCATATCAACTGTACTTTCGGTGAGTTGTGCCGTTAAATATTAGGTGCGCACGGAGAATGCCGAAAATTCGCCTGTTGCTTCCAAAAATACGACGCGGTGGTGCATCACTTCTGCATACCGTGGTCCTTCCCTGAGTCGCTCAAGAAGCTCCTCTAGTGCTTGTTTGCTGCCTTCGGCAATGGTTTGGACATCGCCATTGGGGAGATTTTTCGTCCAGCCCGTCAACAGGAGTCTTGAGGCTTCTTGCAGGACAAATGCTCTATACCCCACGCCTTGCACCCTGCCGGAAACATGAATTTCTATGCGCAGTTCGGGTGTCATTGTTGGTTGCGGTATCTTTTTGGAGAAGAAAGGCGGAATCAGGTCGTTCTCATGGCACGGGTGAGTTTATAGCGACCCACTGGGAAAGCGAGTATTTAACGGAACATCTCTTTAATCATACCCCAAGTGCGGCGAACAGAACTGATGGTGTGGGAAACGGCAATTGGCTCAGAGTAGATTGCTTTGTCGTTGACATCAATAATTTTCAGACGGTAAACATAAATAGAAGCACCCTGAAGATTAGCGCCACCGCCAGAAGTGCTGGCAATAAGGGCATTTTCATCAATAAATCGATACGATTGTTGGGAACCACGCGCCTGTACAGAGCCAATGCGCTTAAAATCCGTTTGATTTGCCGGAGAGCGCTCAATTTCATAAACATTGACGGAAGATTCTTGCGTAGAACGCCACTCAATAGTAATTGCTCGTCCATCCGACCGCGCACGCATTCCCTCAATAGTTGCTTGAGCAAAAAGAGCGACTGCTGCGCTGAAAATAATCAGCACAAATGTGACGAAACGATATGATTGAGCGGTTTTCATGTAGCAATTACCACAATGGTTTTCACGATCCACCAGTTGTGCAAATATACAGGATTATAGCAAATTGCAAAAGAAGAATAGAGTCACAACTTTCTATGACCAAAAGTCATGGTGTTGCCGTAAGTTTATAACGAGACACCCATCTCATTCCCATTCCAAAAACTCCGACATATCCTCACGCGAGGACGCATACCGCAAAACTCCGTCTTCAACAAGCTCCGCAACAATGTGTTTGACATCCGCGACAGGAATGCGATAAAAATACGAAAACCGCCACACGTCTATTCCCGCACGGCGCACTTCCATCAGGAAAAGTTCTTTTGGCGAAACATCCACCTTGTTTTCCATGCGATACATGATAGCATCAATCATGGGTTTGATTTCTTCCGCATTGAAATTTTTGATGGAAAAGTAAAAATTAGATTGCGTCGTTAAATCGCAAATTGGGAATCCACGCGCTTCTTGAACCATTTCCGGCAGCAATCCCATTCCGACCAAATAGGGTTCGTCGCTTTCGCCATCGGGTATATCCATACCCCAAAGGTCTTCCCACACCGCAGGTTCGGTGCGGCGTAGCCATTCAAAAAATTTTATTTCCGATTCCGGTAATCGCAAAAATACCGTCGTGCCGAATGCCTCCGCCAATGCTTTTGCCTGTTCTGGTGTGATTTTCCAAAAAATTTCGTCGGGTATGCTGACAATAGCATGAACCATTGTCGGCGGTTGTTCCATGCGTCGGTGGATGTATTCGAGAAGTTCTGGTGTAGTCATGGTTTGCTTGGTGGATTGGTCATTTGTCATTGGTACATTGGGGGTTTACTGCTTTCTAAAGTAGCGAATCGTATAGAGATAGGGCTGCGGCGCGGCATCCTCTTTGAAACCCGCAATCGGCAGTTTCAGCATTTGCGCTTTGAACCATACATCAAATGCCGTTTGGCGCTGTAAGGGCATTTCTGCCTCAAGTGCGTAGCCGCTTTGCAGGAGTGCGGCAGAAAGATTATCGGCGTTGATATGAAGGCGATTGCGTTGGACGATAACAAATTCCGGTGTGGCAGTCGCCGCCATACGCTTGCAAGAATCAATCCCAACCTCTGCCGTCATATCGGTTTCGCGCCAAAAAATATCGGTTGCCCCCGGAAGATAGCGATTTACTGCTGTTCCCGAACCGGGCGTAGATGAGCCGACACTTTCCATGCCGTAGCGATAGCCAAAAGGGTGAGCAATCGTGAGTTGCGTGAGGTTTTGCGTCTTGGAGCGCACAAAATCTCGTACTTCGCGCACCGGCGGGGTTTGCTGTGTGGCGACAATATTCAAATTCCATGTTCCGATGGCATAGAGATTACAAGCGATTGCCACTGCCACGACAGCATTGCGGAGGCGTACATTCGTAATGCGCGTTATGCCCAGCCCCGCCACCAACCAGAAAAGCGGCGCTAAAAAACCTACACGCTGCACCGATGGAATGAGATAAAATTGTAACGGCGGATACATTTTCACTACCGCAAGCGACATAAATACAAGCGGGAAGCCCAGAAAAAAGAGAGCAAAACGGTTACGGGCGATTGCTTCCGAGCGCACGGCAAGAATACTCAAATAGACGAGAATACACGCCATCGGCACAACCACCCAAATCGTCCATGGCGCAACCGCAAAGCCATTCATCAAACCAAAAACCGTTGCACCAAAAAACAGCACTGCAGCAAGCGGTTTTTTGATATTTGTCGCAGCTAGCGAGCTTGTACCTAAATCCATTTGCGAATACGTGCTGAGAATCAGGATGATAATTGGGATAATCAGCACAAGAATAAACACCTGCGAAGCTGCCCAAATACCGACCTGTCGAAAAGAACGTCCACGCACCGTTGAGAGATAATGCAGCCCAGCGCTCACGGCAAAAACAGCGGCGGATAAATAATGAAAATAAAACGATAAACCCGTCAACACAGCATACAGCAACAAGTAGCGGTAAGCGCTCTGTTGCTTGTTTTCTTGTTGCTTGTTTTCTTGCAATTTATACCAAAGCACATAGTAATAAAGTGCCGCCAAGCCCAGCATTATGACCATTGCTTGATACCGCGCAAAGTTTGCTGCCATCCAGATGACAGGCGTTGTGGTAGCAAGGCTAAATACCGTGAGTCGGAGCGTAGCGCTAACAGAGTTTGCGTAAAGATTCGTCAATTTCCATAAGTAAACAAGCGCTCCCCAAACAAAAAGTAGCGAAAGAATACGCAAGGATTCATCGCTAAAACCAAAAATACTTCCCCAAGAATGTTGCACAATCGCGCATCCGGCAGGGTTGTTTTCAAACGGCGAAAAATAGAGTTGAAGTATTGTACTCACGGGCTTTTCTGCCGCCCAAAACATCGAAAATTCGTCGGCTGCAACCGAGCGTTGACCAAGCGTGAGTAGTGTAAAAAGCGAAAGAAGAGCTATAATACCAATGGCTATCCAATGTGTGCGTTGAAGCATGAAAATATCCTTTAGGAGTGTTCGGTGTTGTCGGAAATGACGGTTGTTTCGACAATGAAATTTGGACGTGAACGCGAGGCATCAAGCGCCCTCCAGACGTATTCGCCAATAATACCAAGGGCTATCATCTGAAATGCTGAAACCAGCATAAAGACAACCATCAGCGATGACCAACCTTGCACATAAGGAATCCAGCCAAAAAGCCTTGCCAGCACAACAAATCCGCCGTAGCCAAATGCCGCAAGCCCAAGAATCAAGCCCAAAAAAGAAATACCACGAATGGGAACAAATGAAAACGCGATAAATGAATCAATGAGCAGCTTCACTTTTTTACCCAATGTCCAACGCGAAACACCAATATCGCGCTTGCGCCGCGTGTACGGAATATTCACGTATTCATAGCCCAACCAAACCAGTAAGTACAAGATATGCGTGTTTTTTTCGGACATTCGCACAATCTCATTTTTGAGTGCTTTGTCAAATAAGACCAGATCAAAACCACCATCCGGCACATTTTTCAATGCCAAACGCTTGATAAGCGCATGGAAAGTGGTGGCGAAAAAGCGCTGTCCGAAAGATTCTTCGCGGTCAGTACGATTTGCCAGAACCAGCTTTAAGCCTTGCTTCCAGTAGCTGTACATTTTGGGAATCAACTCCGGTGGGTCTTGCAAATCAGCGGCAAGAATAGCGCAAACGTCACCCGTCGCATAATGCAGCCCCGCTAGAATAGCATTGTGCGAACCCACATTGGAAGCCAGTTTCACGGCTTTTACCTTGCCCGGCGCTTGCTTGTGAAAACTCAATATCGCATCGTAGGTGGCATCTTTTGAGCCATCATCCACCAACACATACTCAAATTCGACATCAGCATCAAACGCCTTTTCGTTTTCAAGCAGTGTTTGTGCGGTGACGGGGATATTGTCTTGGTTGAAATAACACGGGATGATAATAGAAAGTTTGGGCATACAGACGAAAAAAGAAAGTTGGGGTTGGGTCGGATTCAATCGTGACGGCGTTGCAGAAGCCAGAAGTCCGGTGTGCGGCGGAGCGTCGTAAAGGCTGAATCTAGCGCATCAGCTTGAGTTTCTGCATCAGCGATGACATCGCGCTCCTCGCCAAATCGGTTCATAATAATGTATTCAATCTTACGAATATCGCAAAAATGTTTGAGGCTGCCGAGAGTAATTGTTGGTCGGTCGCCATCCATCGTCGCAAATGCTTGGGAAAATGCAATGCAGTGTAGCCGCCCAATTTCTTCATACATGACGTTGAGCGGTGCGAGACACCTTGCACCGTCAGGAATGGTACGTGTTATCTCCCTATTCAGGGCGCTTATCGGTTCTTTATACATTGCATCTTTTCCCTGAAAATAGAGACCATAGCCAATAAAAATTATGGCGCAACAAGCGCATATAACCTTGACAAAACGCTTTTGAAAGAATATATCCGGCAAAGCATCGGCAATAATCAACGCCAACCAAGGAGCATACAGCGCAAAGTAGTCGCGCTTGTCCTCCAGCATTACGCCAAGAACAAGAAATAGTGCAGCAAAATACCAACGCAGGAATTGGCGGGGAGAAGAAGGATTGCGCCACGTCGAGGCAACAAGCGCAATAGCAAATAGACTCACAACGATAAATTGCGGTTTTCGGAAAAAACGCTGCTGTTCATTGAAAAGATTGATAAGCGGTGTTGCGAACGAAAACGAGAATTTTGCTTGTGCTTGTGAGTGCGAGGTTTGCAGAATGGCAAGGTCGTAATGAGTTAGAACATCAATAGGATACGGAGCAAAAACAAGAATCGCGCAACAAGAAAAAATGAGCGCATCCATCCATCGCCGCTCTTTCGCAAGCATCAGCGCCCCAGCGCCCGCATACATACAGCCCGACAAATGGGTCAGCATTGCCGCACCAGCCGACGCACCAGCCAAACACAACATTACCCAATTCTTCCCCCCAGAGCTGTTCATTCGGAAAACGACGAGCGAAAGCGCATAAAAGCTCATAAACCCAAAGGCTGCCGTCTGCACCTCCGGGCGAAAACATTGGACATGATAAAAAAATGAGGGAATCAATAGCAATGCCGCAATAGCGCTGATTGTTTGGTCGGTGTTCCACTGCCAATGCCGCTTGGTCAATCGCCATACCAAAAACACTATCACCGCACCTGAGAACAAGGAAACAAGACGCACCGACCAGAGATGAACGCCCCAAAGCCTGATCATTGCAGCGCCACTCCATGTTGCCAGATGATGATGCAGGACAACGTATTCATCCTGCCGCAAAAAACCTTCCCAAAAAGCCGAATGAACATAACCATCGCGGGCAAAAAAATACGCATACTCGCCAATAAATGCTTCATCAACATAAAAATCATGATGGGGAATAGATACGCAAAGAAGCACACAACCAACCAAAGCCAACCCCCAAACGGTATATCGGAACAAGGGTAAACTCATAATACAAAAGGGGCTAAGTCAATGATGAAGAACAAAGATAGAAATAGCGTCGGGCTTTTTCGCAGGGCTATACGGGAAAATTATCGTATTTTTGGCACGTGACAAAAAAAAACCGCAGAACAGGTTGTTGTGCGGTTTTGAAGGAAGTTGCTGTAAGAGAAGGAATCGAACCTTCACGGAGGGCTTAGGAGCGCATTGCTGCGTCTTTATCGCGTAGCTCCACCGTCGAGACTGGACGGTACGGCTGCCTGTTTCGTCATCTTACAGTAATGGTAAATTTTCAAGAACATCTTCTCTGGTGAAGATTTTGTGCTGTAAGAGAAGGAATCGAACCTTCACGGAGGGCTTAGGAGCGCATTGCTGCGTCTTTATCGCGTAGCTCCACCGTCGAGACTGGACGGTACGGCTGCCTGTTTCGTCATCTTACAGTGATGGTAAAGAACATCTTCATTTTTTCAGAAGAAGTTTGCTGTAGGAGAAGGAGTCGAACCTTCACGGAGGACTTAGGAGCGCATTGCTGCGTCTTTATCGTGTTGCTCCACCGTCGAGACTGGACGGTACGGCTGCCTGATTTCGTCATCCTACAGTGATGTGTATTTGAAAGAGCCGTAACACTTGTGCGATTGTTACTGATACAAAAATAATACATTGAGCCTTTTGATGCAAATATTTTTACAGAATGTTGTAATTATTTTATATTTTGCAATGAAAAGGCGGTTTTATTAAAAATTCAACAATTTATCTTCTCTGGCTATGGGTCAAATTATTGATATTGACGAACTGGATATTAAGATACTGACGATGCTCTTGCATAATGCGCGATTGCCCTTTACCGATATTGCGCAAGAAGTCCATACGTCGTCGGGTACGGTTCATGTGCGCATGAAAAAGCTCGAATCCGCAGGTATTGTCCGAGGCGCTCAGTTGCTGCTTTCGCCGTCAAAACTCGGCTTTGATATTTGTGCATTTCTGGGGATTTATCTGGAAAAAGGCTCGCTCTATAAAACGGTCGTCAAAGAATTAGAGGCAATTCCTGAAATTATCGAACTGCACTACACCACAGGCAATTACAACATTCTTGCGAAAATTGTCTGCCGCGACACCCAGCATTTGCGCGAGGTTCTGAACGATAAAATTCAAGCTATCGAAGGAATCGAACGCACGGAAACCTTTATTTCGCTTGAGGAAAGCCTTCAGCGCCCGCTCTCGCTCGAAGAAACACTTAATCAGTAGTTGCACTTGAAAAGCGCCGCAGCATGGCGACCGCATAAATACTGATTCCGGCTCCAACAATATCGGTGCAAATATCCTGCAATCGAGCATGACGACCCGGAACATAGTATTGATGCGCTTCATCGGATATTGCCAATAAGAGTGTAAAAAAAAGCGCGGAAATAAACGAGCGGCGAAGCCACAGAAATGAGCGTTGCAATGCAGCATAAAGGAGTATTCCCAGCACACCAAATACGCCTAAATGCGCACAAAATCGAAAAATAGCATTCATAGTGTCATCACCGCCGACCAGTCCTTTAGTGGAAGCACTCGTAGCAGCAGGAATATGGGAAAGATAAAAAATGACACCATACCACAATGCAACAAAGCCCCACAACACAAGGTTAGAAGAGGCTTTGAGGCGTTTTTCTACAACAAGAAAAATAGTGTTTATCATTAAGAAATCCGAAGTGGGAGTGACGATTGGGCGTAGGGGCGATGGACAAAATCAATCTAGTTTGTACTTGCAGATTCCACCAGTATTGATGCGGCATCTGGGGCTTTTTCATCGAACGCGCCATTGGCAGTTTCACCTTCTTTCAATGTGCCGCGTTTCTGCTCATACCGTGCTTCTTGGCGCTGTCCAAAGCGCTCGTAGGCATCAATGATTTCTGCGACAAGACGGTGGCGCACCACATCGCCTTTGTCGAAATAGACAAACGCAATTCCTTGAATCCCCTTCAATACCTCTTGGATTTGTACCAAGCCTGAGTCTGTGCGGCGTGGAAGGTCTATTTGCGTAATGTCGCCCGTGATAATGAGTTTAGAATTACGCCCCATCCGCGTTAAAAACATCTTCATTTGCGTTGCCGTTGCATTTTGCGCTTCATCCAAAATAATCACCGAATTATTGAACGTCCGTCCGCGCATATAAGCAATCGGCGTGATTTCAACAATACGCTTTTCCATCATGCTTTTGAGTTTGTCGGGCGTAACCATTTCGGCAAGTGCGTCGGTCAAAGGACGCAAGTACGGGTCAACTTTCTCCATTAAATCGCCTGGCAAAAAGCCCAGCGATTCCCCTGCATCCACTGCCGGACGCGAAAGAATCATCCGACTCACCTCTCTATTGCGCAAAAGCCCAAGCGCCATAGCCACGGCGAGGTAGGTTTTGCCCGTGCCAGCAGGACCAATGCCAAAAACAATATCGTTGGTGCGGACTTTCTCGAAATAGAGCTTTTGCGTTGGAGTACGGGCTTTAATGCTTTCGCCTTGCGCCAGATAAATGATGCTCTCGTCGGTGTTTTGTGGGCGGAGTGGCGGCGTTTGCAATGGAGGAGCATTGGATGGCGCACCATTGCTTGTTTCTGATTCTTTGAAGGCTTCTTTGATAAACGTATTTTTCGGACCGACCAAATCAATAACCGTCAGCACATCATTCGGCGTAAGCGTTCCGGTGCGGCGGATAATAAATTGCAACTCGTTCAGCACCTTTTCAATCGTGCGTACCTCCGCCGCATCGCCCTTGAGAAGAACTGCATTGCCACGCACGGTAATCGTCGCGTCGAAATGATTTTCCAAAAGACGTAAATTGCTGTCATTGTAGCCGAAGAGCGTGAGCGTATCGGTGTTTTCAATGCGGAGTTTTTTTTCAGTAAAATCCATAGAAGACCTCAGTCTTGAGTTTTTGGTTTGTAGTTTTGGGTTTTTGGTCGGGTTATTTGCCTGTGCTACTGCTGTTCGATATTGGTAGGGTTTATCGGAATATCTCTTCCAATGCTGGGGCAAGTGTTGGAAAACGGAAAGTAAAGCCAGATTCCATCAACTTTCGTGGGATAATTTTCTGTCCCCGTATGAGTGAATCCGCCGCCTCGCCCAACCCAAGCCGCAACGCAAATTCCGGCACTCCAACAAGCGACCATGACGGGCGATGGAGTGCCTCGCCCAAGGCACCGCAAAATTCTGTCATCGTTGCGGGATTCGGCGAAGCAAGATTGTATGCGCCTTCCAAACGAATATTTTCAAGCGGATAGACCAAACCTCGCACAACATCCTCCACATGAACCCAAGGAAACCACTGCTTTCCCGAACCCAACGGCATTCCGAGAAATGCCTGAAAGATAGGTTTCATGCGTCCCAGAGCGCCACCGTTTTTGTCTAAAACAATGCCAATACGAGGATTTGCCACGCGAACCCCGTACTGTGCTGCTTTTTGCGCTTCTGCTTCCCACTGCACACAAACATCAGCAAGAAAGCCCGTTCCGGCAGGTGCGGTCTCGTCTGTCGCCTCGTTTTTCCTATCACCATAAAAACCGACCGCCGATGTTGAGACAAAAAGCGAAGGCGGCTGTTGTGCTTGCGCAATGGCTTGAACCAAAATGCGCGTAGAATTGATGCGGCTCTCCACGATACGCCGTTTCACATCGGCAGTCCACCGGGCATCAAAAATGCCTTCTCCCGCCAAATGGACAATCGCGTCCGCACCATCCACTTCTTGCGCCCATGCGCCAAGCGAACGGGCATCCCACTGAACAAAGCGTAAGTTCAACCCATGCGGGCTTTTCTGCCCTGCACGGCGTGTCAGAGCAATAATCTCATACTCCTGCCGCGCCAGATACTGCGAGACGCGATCGCCGATAAGTCCTGTTCCGCCGGTGAGAATAATTTTCATACAATTGCTGTGACAAAATGTGAAATTCTTACTACTTCCATAAAATAAAAAGCTACCTCATACCACACAAAGAATATTTCGTTCACTCAAGCACATTATCGTTCAACAGGAGTGATCACGAAGTTCGCACCGCACATCTGGAAACAGTCTTCATGCTGCAATGCCGCAAAATGTTTTTCCGAAGAAGAAAACGGTATTGCGCTGTGCAAAACGTTTTGCGTATCTTTGCGAAGTTTACAACTACTTCATCCCTTTTACTTCCCGATTGAACGAGGGCTTACGATTATGCGTTTGGTTACTTACCGTGCCTCCGGCACAGAAGCACGTCTCGGCTTGCACGTGCGCAATCAGATTCTCGACCTTGAGCGAGGCTATAACTTTGCCAAAGCCAGTATTCACGGGCATTTGGCAGCAATGCCATCAAATATTCTGGCGTATTTGGAACATGGAGGGGAAACGCATCACGAAGCGCATAAGCTCGAAGCGTGGTTTGCATCGAATCATCACGCCGAAACGCCCGCCAATATTGCGTTTGACGATGCTGCGGTGCAGATTCTTTCGCCCGTGCCGCGCCCAGTCTCTATGCGGGACGGCTACGCTTTCCGTCAGCACGTCGAAACAGCGCGACGCAATCGCGGGTTGGAGATGATTGATGTTTTCGACCAAATTCCCATTTTTTATTTTACCAACCATCTCAGTGTCATTGGCGGCGGCGATGTGCTGGTACAAGACCTGCATTTGCAGAATCTGGATTTTGAATTAGAGTGCGCCGTTGTTATTGGCAAAGGCGGTAAAAATATCCCCGCAGAACGCGCCGATGAGCATATTTATGGCTTGATGGTGATGAATGATTGGAGTGCCCGTGCGCTGCAAATGCAGGAGATGCAGATGAGTTTGGGTCCAGCAAAAGGCAAAGATTTTGCCACTTCTTTGGGACCATGCGTTGTAAGCAAAGAAACGCTCAAAAGCCGTATTATTCCTACCTCAAAAGGCAATCACTACGACTTGCCGATGACCGCTTCGATTAACGGAGAAATCGTCTCGCGGGGCAACGTGAAGGATATGCACTGGACATTTGCGCAAATCATTGAGCGTATCAGCTATGGCGTAGAAATCTATCCAGGGGAAGTGATTGGAAGCGGCACCTGTGGCACGGGATGTTTGTTGGAATTGAACGGCAGCAAAGTCTTTACGCCACCGCGTTGGCTTCAAGCGGGCGACGAGGTAGAATGTACCATTGAGGGCATCGGTACACTCACCAATCGCATTAAACGTGCGGAATAATAGTTCACTTTCCCACACACCAAACAGCAAAATTTTTTCACGAATTTCATTTCATTATGCCTGAGAAGTTGCAGAATTACACCGTTTCCGACCGCATTGGTACTGGCGGAACGGGGATTGTCCGTCGCGGACGGGAGACCGAAACAAAAGCCGATGTTGCCGTAAAATCTCTCAGCCCCGACCTTGTGCGCGAACCACAAACCCGGAAACGCCTGAAAGAGGCACGAAAATCGCTTCAATCCATGCCGCAGCAAGAAAATCTTGTGCGCGTACTGGACATCATCGAAAGCGGCGACACGATGCACGTCATCATGGAGTATGCGCCCGGGCGAAACTTAGACAATCTTCTCAGCAAAAAATCTCGCCCCATGCCGCACGAAAGCGCCGTGCAGCTTTTGAATCAAGCGTTGCGCGGTGCAGTGGCGGCGCATTCCAAGGGCTTTTTGCATGGCAATTTAAAACCAAGTGACCTGATTATTACAGGCGATAATGCCGTGCGTGTCGGTGGTTTTGGCATAGCGCCGCATCTCGGCAATGCAGCCTTGGTGCGCTCTGCGGCGCGGACAGGCAAGATTGCGTATATGTCGCCAGAGCAAGTACGGGGCGAAAGTATTGACGAGCGCAGTGATGTGTACAGTCTTGGCGTGATTCTCTACCGCATGATTACGGGCAAAATGCCTTTCGCTATTAGCGACCGCGATTCTGAGTCCCGCTTGCGCCAAGCCGTTTTGCAACAGCAAACGCCCGATATTACCGAGGCAATGCCAGAACTAAATATCCCGCCCTATCTTGCCAATATCGTCCGCCGTGCGCTGGCAAAAGACCGCCGTGAGCGTATTCCGACAACACGAGAGTTTGCGAGGCTGCTGCAAAAGGTTCAACCCGAAGTGCCGTCTCCAATAGTCTCAAAACCCGCACCAGACAAGGTATCCGATACAAAAAAAATGGCAACGGGCGCAGCCGTCATCGGAACAGCAGCCTCCGCAGTAGCGGCTAACATAACGCCTTCGCGCCCGCCCGCAATGCAATTTCCACCGCCACAAGCGCCGCCGCTTGCTACGATACAGCCTTCCGCTTTTGCGGAAATTCCTCAACCTTCAGCCGATACATCAAGCGCAACACCAGCAAATACGCTGGAAACAGCAAATCTTGAGCCGACCCCAGCGCTGTCGCCAGCAATAGCGCCCACACAAGCTGTGGAGTCATCGGGTACCGCAACGCCGCCAGAGAAACCTGCATCCGAAAAGTCAGGCTTGAGCGCTTTTTTGACCAAGGCAATTGCGCCGCCTGTGCCAGAAGCACCAACGGTGTTCACCACGCCAACGCTCACGAAAACACCGATGCAGCTTGAAGTAGAGCGCCGTATGCAAGCTGTTAAAAATGAGCAGGCAGAACGCGCCGCGCAGGAACCAGCACAAACACCAGCACCAAGCAACTTCGATGCAACATTTGGTGAGCCGCAAAACACCAGTGCCGAGGGCATCTTGCCAATAGCAAGCAATCGCCCGCCTTCTCCCGAAGCGCTCACTAAGCAATTAACTCCATCGGAGCCGATAAAACCTGCCGCTAAAAATGAGGAAAAGAAAAAACGCGCTGTTTTGCCTTGGCTTGTAATGGGCGCTGTGGCGCTTGGCGGCGGTATTTATTATGTTGCGCTCAAAAACAAAAATACCGACGGCGTGAATCAAGCAGCCCAGCGCGAACTTTCGCCGGAGGAGCAGGAACGTCGCTACGACTCGCTTTTGAGCAAATCTGAAAAGGCTGTGCCATCCAACGACGCGACTACGCCGGAGAACGTCAATGCAGAGAAAACCGACTCCACAAGCCCAACGCCCGAAAACACCACTGAAACCAAGGTACAACCTGATGCCACTACCAATTCGCCTTCGATGACAGAGGAAAAACCGCGTATTCCTGAGACCAGCGAACCCACGAAAACCGCACAAATAGAGCCTTCGGAGAAAACCGCCGTAGCAAAAAACACGTCCCCGAAACCTTCGGCGAACACCGCAACGGCAAAAGCAGCGAATTCCACAGAGCCGCCGATCGTGCGCAAAACAGCACCCAAAGCCGCTTCCGAAAAGCAAGCACCAAGCGCCCTAAGTAATTCTTTGGCAAGCGAACCAACTTCCGAGCCTCGCAAAACCAAGCGTAATATGGCTTCCGAGCGCGTTCAAACCGATCCTGTGCCGACCAAACGCAGCACAGAAAAAGCATCGGCACAAAATACTTCCCCAACACAGACCTCTTCAACGCAAACTGCAACGGCAAAAACTCCACCCAAAAGCGGCTCTTTGGCGGATGCCAACGCTCAAAGCCTTGCCGAGCGCGAGGCAGCACGGGAGCGTGTTCGCCAGAAGTACGCCGAGCATTTGAGCAAAAAAGGCACGGGAAGTAACAGCAAAAAAACATCTCCGGCACTTGCTGTCAATACGCCGAATGCCTCCACCAACGAAGGCAAGGCTACGCCCGATGCGTTGAAGGAAATGAATACAAAAAAAGCACCACGCACCAACCGCGAAGACAACTACGTTCCGGCAACAAACCCCGCCGAATCGCCGAATACCGTTGACCCAAGCGCTACGGATCTTGTCAATGCGGCTCGCAGAGCAAAAAGTATTGAACCATTTTTAATCCTGCGCGGACACGTTGGTACAGTACGCTCAGTAACTTTTAGTCCTGACGGAAAAATGATTGCAAGCGGCAGCGACGACAAAACCGTAAAAATCTGGGATGCTGCCACAGGCACGATTTTACGCTCATTGCGCGGTCATTCCGGTACGGTGACCTCGGTCTTTTTCAGCCCCGACGGGAAAACACTGATTTCTAGCGGTAAAGATAAAACCGTCCGCGTATGGGATGCCGCCACAGGCGAAGCACTACAGCGCTCTCCGGGCGTTTCGTGCGAAGGCACTCCTGCTGCTTTCAGCCCCGATGGAAAGACGCTTGCGACGACCGACAGCCGCAATATCAATATTTCCAAAGTCCAGCGCTAAAGGATAGTGTTGAGTTTTGAATGAAGAAAACCGTCCTTGCTCTTGAAATAATTTTTCTTCAACAATCAGCAATTACAATCGAACATTGTCCGCTAAAATATTGATAAAAAGAAACTTAAAACTTAAAATTTAACACTCAAAATTTCCTCATCTCATGATTCCAGCCGAACTCCTCCGCAAAAAGCGCGATGGCGCAGAACTTTCCCACGATGAAATTGCGTGGTTTGTCAAAGGTTTGACGGCGGGCGATATAACGCATCCGCAAGCCGCAGCCTTTTTGATGGCTTCGTTTATTCGCGGATTGTCGGCAGCGGAAACGGCAGCGCTGACGCTGGCAATGCGGGATTCCGGCACACGCTACACCTTTGCAACGGCACCAAAACCGAAGGTTGATAAACACTCAACAGGCGGCGTAGGTGATAAAATCTCGCTTCCGTTGCTACCGCTTGTGGCAGCGTGTGGAGTTGCCGTGCCGATGATCTCAGGGCGCGGGCTTGGACACACGGGCGGTACGGTGGACAAACTCGAATCGGCAAATGTCAACATGGATGTTGATAATACGCGAGGAATGGAGTTGCTCAAACTGCACGGTGGCTTTTTCGCCAAGCAGACAAGTGATATTGCTCCGGCTGACCGCATTTTATACCATTTGCGCGACGTGACCGGAACGGTAGAATCGAAAGAACTCATCACAGCTTCAATTTTGAGCAAGAAATTTACCGAAGATTTGGATGCGCTGGTCATTGACCTCAAAGTCGGCAAAGGCGCGTTTATGGACTCGCTGGACAAAGCACAGGCGCTTGCTGAAACGATGATTGGCGTTGCGCGTGAGGTGGGATTGCGGATGCGGATTGTCTTTACCAGCATGGAAGAGCCGCTTGGCGCAAAAATCGGGAATTGGCTGGAGTTCGAGGAATCGCTAGACACCTTGGAAAATCAGCATACCGCCCCGCAAGATATTTCCGAACTTACCGCTCGCCTTGCCGCATCAATGCTTATTGCCGGAGGTCTGGCACCCAATGTAAACGATGCTCTCAATATCGTTCATATCGCTTGGGCAAGCCGCAAGCCGCTTGATATTTTTCACGCGCTTATTGCGGAGCAGGGCGGCGATATTGCTGGAAGCCGCATACGATACGCGAATTTACCGAAGAAGGCAATTCTCGCCCCCAAGGATGGCGTAATCACGGGCATTCACGCTCGTATGGTCGGAATAGCAGGAATTATGCTGGGTGCGGGGCGGCAGCGCACAGAGGATGTGCTGGACTTTGGCGCGGGTATTGTTTTTTACAAAAAATGTGGCGCAGAGGTGCGAAAAGGCGAGGAAATAGGCTATGTGCAAGGTACTCGCACCGAGACATTTGATGCAGCCGTCAAACATATCGCCGACGCAATAACAATTGACCACAGCAATTACACGAAGCCCGCGATGGTGCTGGATGAGTGGGATTCGGCACAGTAAATATCTTGCAACGTCTTACCGAATAAGTCGCATATCTCGCAGACAAGCATAGAGCATGACAAACATCAGTGCATACGTGGCGGTAGTGGCGAGTAACGACGAAGAATAGAATTTGAATGCCGTGCCAAAAGACTTTTTAGGAGCAATGCGCGTTCCCTCGAAATTGACGAAAGAGAACATTTCGTCAATGACTAAATGCGTGATAAAGCCAAGGAGTGCGCTTGCTGCCGCCGCGTTTTTGATAAGTTGCGGCGAAAGTCGAAAGGCTTGATAAACCAATGCCCCCCAGATAATCGCCGCCGGAATACTATGAAACATTCCCCGATGCACCGAAAACTGCTGCATAAGTGTCCGCAGACCGTACTTCACGACAACGTATATGAACAGCGCCGTCAGAATAATTTGTGAGGATGAAAATCGCCCAATGCCTATTCCCTGTAAGACAAAGACCGGTGCAAGTACGCTTGCCAAACCAAATGCCATGTCGTTGGGGCGGCTGTTCGGGCTGTCAATGTCTGGCAAAAGGCTTCCGGCGCAAGCAATAATAGCACAGGCAGCCGCATCGGTTAGGGGCGTATGAAGCTGGTAGTATGCCGTCGCACCGCTCAGAGCGGCAATCGCAATGCCACCGCTGAGGTGATGAACGAAATTGCCCATAATGCGCTTTGTTGCGTGAAGTATTAGCTTTTGCCCGTCAGAACATCCGACATTTCTTGGTGGATACGCCCGTTGGTGGCAAGCATCGTGCCTTGGTGGAGGTTGTGCGGAGCGCCGTCGTATTGGGTCATCGTGCCGCCTGCTTCTTGCAAAAGGAGTTTTCCGGCTGCTACATCCCACGAATTAAGGCTCACTTCCCAATAGCCATCAAAGCGTCCCGCCGCTAAATATGCCAAATCAATCGCCGCCGACCCCAAACGCCTGACGGGAAGCCCCATACGCACAAAACGCGAGAAATGGTCAATGCAGTTGTTCGGATTTTCCCAAGCGTTGTAGGGGAAGCCTGTAACCAAGATGGAATCGTCGAGTTTTGCGGTTTTGGAGACATAAATTTGTTGCCCGTTCAAAAATGCACCGCCGCCTTTTGTTCCTGTGAAAAGTTCGCCCGTCATCGGTGCATAAATCACGCCGCAAAGCAGTTCCCCTGCGCATTCTGCGCCAATGCTTACACAAAAAATTGGAATGGAGTGGGCAAAATTCACCGTGCCATCGAGAGGGTCAATAATCCAGCGCACGGTTTCAGCTGGAGTGCCCGTCGCACCGCTTTCCTCCGCTAAAAAAATATGGTCAGGAAATACCGCTTTAATGCGGCTGATGATGAGATTTTCCGCTTTGTGGTCGTACTCCGTAACGAGGTTATGACGACCTTCTTTGTTGTCAATGCGAAAGGTTGTGCCAAAGCCGTCTTTGAGCATTTCTCCCGCTTCTAAAGCAGCGGTTTGAGCAATATGAAGAAGGTCTGCGTGAGGTGTGGGCATGAGAAAAGGAAAATGATAAAGATTGATGAGAGACAAAAAAACAGCGTAGAAAGCACTGTTCGACCATCAATGACGCTCCAGTATTTACGCCAAGAGCAGCCACGCCATAACCGCAATAATCCCCACGACCATCAGTAATGCATAATTCTGGACAATGCCTGATTGTGCGCGGCGAAAAAGTTCGGCAAGCGCCATTACAACAGAGCCGGAGCGGTTGACGACGTTATCAATACCATAGGTCTCCGCGCCTTTCGAGAAAACGACATCGGCGATTTTGTGAAGCGGATTGACAATCAAGCCATAATAGAGTTCATCAATGAAATACTTGTTCCAAAGCAGATTGTATAAGCCTTTCATGCGATTTGCGAAGGACGCGGGTGCATCGGAGGCGCTGTTGTACCACGCTCTTGCCAGCAAAATCCCCGCAATAGCAATTCCCAATGACACTGCCATCAGCACATACTCAATGGCGTGAATTTCATGCGATTCGCCGTGTGCCAAGACTTTATGTGCTGGCTCAAGCACTGGTGCAAGCCAATGTTCAATCCAATTCCCAATGTGCATCGGCGCACCCAAAGCGTGCGGCACACCAAGAAAGCCACCGACTACCGAGAGAACTGCCAAGATAATGAGCGGAATGGTCATCGTTGCTGGCGATTCGTGTGGATGGACGTGGTGCGCGTCAAAGCGCTCTCTGCCATTAAAGGTCAAATGCACCAGACGGAACATATAAAACGCCGTACAGAACGCCGCAACCACCAGCAATGCCCACATAACGGGCGAACCATGCGAAAAGACATTCCATAAAATTTCATCTTTCGAGAAAAAGCCCGCAAACGGGAAAATCCCGGCAATCGCAATCGAAGCTATCAAAAATGTGCGATGGGTTATCGGCATATATTTCGATAAGCCGCCCATTTTTTGAATATCCTGCTCTTCGTGCATTCCGTGAATGACCGAGCCGGAGCCAAGGAAGAGACAGGCTTTGAAAAAAGCGTGTGTCATCACGTGAAACACGGCTGCCGTGTACGCCCCAACGCCAAGCGCGGCAAACATGAATCCAAGCTGGCTGACGGTCGAATAGGCAAGCACTTTTTTAATATCATTTTGCACTAAGCCCATCGTTGCAGCAAGAAGCGCCGTTGCGACACCAACAATAGCGACAACGTTCATCGCATCGTGCGAAAGTGCAAAAATTGGTGCGGTGCGGGCGATAAGAAAAATGCCGGAAGTGACCATTGTTGCAGCGTGGATGAGCGCCGAAACAGGTGTTGGACCTGCCATAGCGTCCGGCAACCAGACAAACAAGGGTGCTTGTGCAGATTTGCCTGTGCAGCCTAAAAAGAGAAGGAGAGCCACCGCCGTTATCAAGCCAGTGCTATACGCAGAGCCGCCTGGAAACACGCCTTTGACAGAAGAAGCTATCGCAGCCGCATTGACATCATCAAAGCGCAACGAACCAAAAAGCACGTAAAGAATAAACATCGCTATCAACATTCCGAAATCACCGATGCGATTGACGATAAAGGCTTTTTTTGCTGCATCGCCCGTAAAAGCAATATTTGTTCCCGTAAACTCGCGGTCGTACCAAAAGCCGATAAGCAGGAATGAAGCCAATCCTACGCCTTCCCAACCCAAAAATGTTACCACATAATTGTCGGCAAGTACCAGATTGAGCATCATAAAAATAAAGAGGTTCAAATACGTGAAAAACCGCGTAAAGCCCTCGTCATGCGCCATGTAGCCGATAGAGTAAATGTGAATCAGGAAGCCAACGCCCGTGATAATGAGCGTAAAGAGCAGCGAAAGTTGGTCAATTTTATAGGCAAGGTCAATCGAAAAATCTCCTGCTTGAATCCACGTAAAGAGTTTGACAGTCTGCGGCAAAAATGCGCCGGAAGCCATCTGAGCAAAAAGAATACACGCAAAGAGAAATGGCAGACCAACCATAGCGCTGGCAAGCGTTCCGGCAATAGTTTTGCCTTTCTCAAAATAGCTCAGTTTTGCGCCGAAAAAGCCTAAAAGGACAAAGCCGATAAGCGGCAATGCGGGAATCAGGTACACGAGTGTCTTCATGCGTTGTTTGGGGAATGACGATGATGCAAATGATGTTATTCAAAAATTTCCGTTATATCCAGCGAAAAGCCTTCCAAGACAGCCGAGCGCACTACGCCTTGCTTTCGTGCTTGGTTCAGCACAATAAAGCCGTTATCAGTATTCTGCAAAACCTCAATGCGTAGTTCATCGGGATAAACAAGCCAGTATTCTCGCACTCCTTCTTGCTCGTAAACAGCTTTTTTATGCGAAAGATCGTAGTACCCCGTGCTGGGCGAAAGCACCTCGACAACAAGGTCTGGTGCGCCTTGGATGTTTTTTGGAGTCAAAATGTGCAAACGCTCATTCGAGACAAAAACGATGTCCGGTTGGAAATAATCTTCGTCGCTGAAATACACGTCCACTGGTGCCGGGTAGAGTTCGCCGATTTGGTGTGCATCTATCAACAAACTCATTTTGTTGAGCAGCCGACGAATGATTTTTTGATGAAACAGCGTTGGTGCGGGCATTTCAATAGATTCTCCATCAATAAACTGAAAAAATGGCGCACCTTCGGGCATTGCCAAATACTCCGCAACCGTTGCAGGGCGCTTCGGCGCAAGCTGCCTCGGTGCGAGTCGTGTCAATACTTCTTCATCAGCAAACGCTGTGTCGGTATCGTATTCAACAATTGTTGCCATAATTCATTCAAAATAGTGTCGAAGCACCATTACGGCGTATAAGCTGGCTCCTGCTCCAAGTCCTCGACGGGGAGACGAAGGCTTTGGAATTTGATATTTTTATGCTCATCAATAATCATCAAGACGTTGCGCTCGACCTTCATCCAATCGGAACGCCGCGTTGTAAATGGCTCCGAAGCAATAATGACGGCATCGGGACGGCTGCCGGACGGCTCCATTTGGCAGTTTCCGTCGTTACAATGATATTTGCTGCCGTACATATAATACAGCGTCGAGGGCTGTACAAGCGGGTTTGTCGTATAACGCGTTGCAACGATAGATTTGCCATTGCTGACGCAGAAGTTGAGATAGGAGTGCTTTTTCAAACCGCATTCCATGTAGAGTTCGCAGTAATCGTCAAGCATTTTGTTCATTGCGTAGGCGAGTTCATCCGTCGAAACGTCGCCAAATGGGTCTTCGATGTGATTCAAAAATAAGCCGAACATATGCTCGGAATCCGTCGAACCCAAGATGGCTTCGTAGGCAACATCGTTCAATCGGCGCAAAAGTGGGCGGCGGATTTTGTTAAATTCACCGACCATGCCGTTGTGCATAAAGACAAGTTTACCGCACTGAAACGGGTGAGAATTGACCTCTTCCACCGAAGAGCCAGGCGAGGCAGCGCGGACGTGTGCAATAAACATCGGAGAATGAATTTTCTTCGACAGGTTTTTCAAATTCATATCGCTCCACGCGGGTTTGATGCTCCGAAAGACGCATGGAAATTCATCCAATTCCGGCTGATACCACGCAATACCGAACCCATCGCCATTGACGGCAACCGACATTTCTTCCGCCTGCATACTTTGCGCAACGATAAGAGAAAATCGAGGGTTGTATAATAAATCCTCTGCCAGTACGGGATCACCGGAATACGCTAAAAATCTACACATAAGTCGCTCAAGTAAAAAAGGTGGAACGAAGAGTCTTTCGTTTGTGGTCGTTGGTTATTGTCGCCGCACAGCCACCGCGTACATATCTGTACCGCAGGGCGTAAGGCTTTTGAAGGTAAATTTTTTGGCAATTTGTAATGAAGGGACGGAAAGCGAAGAAAACGAGTGTAAACCGCTTCCCATCAGGATTGGTGCGATAAAAATATGCAACTCATCAATCAAATTTTCCTGCGCAAAGGAGGAAAACACTCGTGCGCCGCCTTCAATCATAATCGAAGCAATATTCTTCGAGGCAAGCTGCTCCAAAATAGCGCGAATACTGAGGTAATCGCCCGTTCCTGAACCAGCCGGAAAGACGTGTACGCCGCTAATTTTGAGCGCTGTTGTTTTTTGTTTTGCCATCGCTGCCGGAGAACAGAAAACGAAAGTGTTATGGCGATCTTCCTCGCTAAATACTTTTGACTTCAGTGAACTAGAGAGATCGGAATCCAAAATCACCCGTTTAGGATTTCTTCCCTCCACTAAACGCACAGTCAATTCGGGATCATCTTTGGCAACCGTCACGGCTCCAACCAGCACAGCATCTACTTCCGCACGAATGACGTGGGTTGCTTTGCGGCTTTCTTCGCCCGTAATCCATTTTGATTGCCCATAGACCGTCGCAATGCAGCCATCAAGCGATTGCGCCACTTTTGCGATAATATAGGGCTGTCCGGTGGTGATATATTTTGCAAAAAAGCGATTGATCCATTGTGATTCTTCTTCCAGAATGCCTGTTGTTACTTCGATTCCTGCCTCTTGTAATTGCGCGATACCTTGTCCTGAAATTTCTGGGTTGGGGTCGGTCATGCCGATAACAACGCGCTTAAACTTTTTTTCAATAATCAAATTCGTGCAAGGCGGTGTTTTACCGAAGTGATTGCACGGCTCCAAGTTCACATAGAGCGTCGAGCCTTCGACGGGACGCGAAGCACTACGAATAGCTTCGACTTCCGCATGAGCGCTGCCAAACTCACGATGCCAGCCCTCACCAATAATTTCACCGTCATGGACGATAACCGCTCCGACTCGCGGATTTGGGCTGACCATACCTGTACCTTTCATAGCAAGGTCTAGTGCGCGGCGCATCGCTTGTACATCGGTCATAGTGCTGTGGCTCCGTCAAATGAAAAATATGGTGTTCGAGTGCTTAATGATTTGAGAGGAAGGGCATTGTCCTTGAAGTGATGGACAAAACCAGAATGAGAAATTACAAACTGCTTCTGTTTTTTCCCACAAAAAAGTTCATTACTTGTGAAGCAGCGCTCTCAAGGCGCATAAAAGAGAGGTTGGGGGCGAGGGTGAAAATGAGGAGAATTATGCCAGAGGACGTGCATCAAGACTATTTTGTAAGAGCGGTGAATTGACTGCTTCCAAAAAAGTCCGATAATCGCGGATATAGTCGGATTCATCGTAAGTGTGCGAAGCAAAAACTGCGCAGACAGAGCCTGCGGTGAAGTTGATTTCTGATGCCCAAATCATCGGCGGAATGTACAAGCCCTTGTAGGAGCGGTTCAGGTGAATCGTGTCGCGGCTTGCGCCGTCGTCCACTGCTACATCGAAACCACCAATCATACAAACGATAAACTGGTGGCAGGTGTAGTGCGCGTGAGCGCCACGACTTTCGCCGCCCGGAATATCGTAGATGTAGAATGTGCGCTTAATATCAAACGGAATCTCTACACCACCATTGATGGACGTAAGGTTGCCCTCACGGTAGAAAATACGGGGTAAATCAAAGATTTTGCAGTCCCGAATAGATGCGCTTTGCGGAAGATTGTTCATGCACGTTTCTCCTTGATAAAAGCGTCGTAATCGCGGATATAATCTTCGGGCGCATATTGCGTGGATGCGAGAATCAAGGTAACACCATTAGTAGAAAAATTCTCTAATTGCCGCCAGACCATACTTGGCACATAAAGACCAAAATACGAGCGGTTCAGGGAAAATGTCTTACGCTCTGTGCCGTCGTCCAACACCACATCGAAACTGCCGGAAAGAGCGATAATAAACTCTTCATTGGCGCGGTAGGCGTGACCACCACGCTTTTCTCCGCCCGGAACGTCGTAAATCCAGTATGCCCGCTTAATACCAAAGGGAATATGCCGCCCATCACCTTCGATGAAGGTAAGATTGCCGCGTGGATCGGAGATTTTGGGCAGGTTAATGATATGAGCGTCTGCGAGGGTTGTTTTCATTGGTCGTTAAGCAAATTATGGTTTTTTGCGTCGTTGAGATGCGCTGAAATGGTCAAAGGTTGCATACGTCAAACCCTTGCGACGGCAGCGTTTTTACACTTTTCAGCCGTCGGATGGAAAGATGCTTTTGGTGCAAATATTGTTTCGCTTCTGTTTGAGAATAAACGCGACCTTCGGCAACATCTCGTTTGCCCTGCTCAATTTTTTGCATGATATAGAGTTCGTAGATCATATCTTCAAATGAGGCTGTTTCCTTCATCTCCGCGATAAGACGTAACGCAGATTGTTTCGGCGTTGATTGTTGATTTGTCGTCATTTCCCTCTTCCTTCCTTTGAGTTTTTCTCTATTGTTCGTATCACCTTTGCCGGAACACCCATCACAACTGTCCCTGCTGCTACGCTTTTGGTCACAACTGCCCCAGCGCCTACGACTGCGTTTTTTCCGATGACAATATTCGGCAAAAGTTTCGCGCCCACGCCAATCATCGCGCCTTCTTCAATCGTCGGACCGACCACGTGTGCATCGGAGTAGCCCTGCTGACCAATATCGTTATCGTTCGAGGTAAAGACACCGCCCGAAATAAAAGCGCCGTCACGAATATCCATATTGCCAGCCATCCATGAATTATCCATAATTTTCACCCCATTGCCGATGCGAACATTGTAGTTAATCGTTACTTGCCGCCCGATAACCGTTTTATTGCCGATGGAGCATTGTTCGCGGATAGAAGCCCCATCACCGATGAGCGAGTTTTCACCGATGCTTACGTCGTAATAAATCACTGCGTGGGGTCCAATCGAAGAATTATTGCCAATTCGCACTACGCGCTCAAATACTGGTGTTCGAGAGAGCGCCCCAGCACCTTTTGGCTCTTTGCCAAGCACCGCACCCGGAAAAATTTCAACGCCGTCACCAATTTCAACGCCGTCGCCGATAACCACGTGAGGATGAATTACCACATTCGACCCAATTCGCGCTCCTGCACGAATGACAGCAAACTCAGCAATACGGACATTCTCGCCGATTGCCGTTGTCTCGACCACAGCATGAGATGAAATCATCAGAGATAAAAAATGGGTGATAAAAACGACTGTCCATGAGCGCAAAAAAGCCTGAAAAGCCTTATCGAAGGCTCATCAATGAGGATTTTGCAGCGACTCTTCTTACATCAGTCCTTTGGCTTGCAGGAGTTTTTGGGCATCAAGAAAATAGCTACGAATCGGCTCAAACAATGCGCGAGCTGCCGCCCAGTCTTGAACTTTTGAGTGTTCCATGAGCGTAATACCGAGCTTTGCCGGATCTTCCAGACCGAATTGCAAACACGAGCCTTTGAGTGTGTGCCCCAAACGATACAAGCGCTGCTCATCTTTTTTGTCGAGAATTTCGAGAAACTCTGCATCAAGCTGTTTGAGCCAGTCCAGCACAAATTCAGGAAGAAGCTCCAAGATTATAGGGTCATCAGGTAGTGTCATTGTGGCAAAAGAACAATAAATGAGAAAAAACGGTAAATTACTCTTGCAATCTAATAGTTCAAACTAGCGCAAGCAAGGATTTTTCTCTATTTTTGTAGTCTAGTTCAGGAAGAATTGATTTTGACCGCTAAATCCATTATGAATAAAACCAGAATTGCGCTCATCGGCGCAGGAAATATCGCGCAAAGTATCCATTTGCCAATTTTGACGAAACTTGCCGGAGTAGAAGTTGTTGCGCTCTGCGACCGCAATAAATCCAAAGCAAAAGTCATTGCCGAGAAGTATAACATCCCGCACGTCGTCAAGGAAGTTCACGAACTGCTCAAAATAGACGGCATTGATGCGGTGGATATTTGCACCAGCACCGATGCGCACTACGAAGTAGCCGTAGAGTGTCTGGAAGCTGGCAAAGACGCACTGATTGAAAAACCACTTGCGCGGTCATGGCAAGAAGCCGCGATGATAGACGAAACCGCCAAACGGCTTGGACGCAAGGTTATGGTCGCTATGAATCACCGCTTTCGTCCCGATACCATCACGCTGAAAAGTTTTATTGAACGTGGCGAGCTTGGGAAATTTCATTATATCAAATCCGGTTGGCTCAAGCAGCGCTCCAGTGAGCAAAAATGGCTTGCTCAGGCAGACCGCTCCGGTGGCGGTGTGATGCTGGATTTGGGGATTGTGCTGATTGACCTGATGCTTTGGCTGACGAACTTCCCCAAAGTCCATTCGGTGCGGGCTGTGATGCAAAAACATCAAACCAAAAATGTTGAAGATTTTGTTACGGGTTTTCTCAATTTTGCTGATGACACCGTAGGAATTTTTGAAACAAGTTGGACGCTTCAGCGCCCCGAAGAACTGTATTACTGTAATTTCTTTGGCGATAAAGGCAGCGCATTTATCAATCCGCTCAAAATTATTCGCCGTCAAGGAAATGACTTTGTCAGCACCGAGTCACCCGATGCAACCCGCTCCAAGACGGCACTCTACCAGAAATCCTATCAAAATGAACTTCAGCATTTCGTTAATGCCGTCCAAGGTCTTGTCCCTGTCGCTTCCACGCCAAGCGAGGCTGTTCACCGGATGCGAATTATTGATGCACTCTATGTTTCAGCACGGGAGCGCACAGAGATTTTGTTGGATACATAACGTATTTTGAGAAGAATTGGTAGAAATAAAGCCGCATAAAAAGAGGGCTTTTGCGTCAATCCACAACAACTATCATCACAAGCTATTGTATTTTCCGACTACTATGAATACCCTACAAACGCCATGGCTTCTCGTCAGCTTTTCTCACGATGACGTTTGCATTACCTCTCACCGTGCCTCTACACTTGCCAACGCCGCTCCGTCGTGGGCAAACAGCGCTCCGGCAGAATTGGATATGCCGGAATTAGACGAAGAGGTCGTTACGAAACTCTCAAACCGTGTTATTCTTTTTAATGACGAATGGCACAGTTTCGATGAAGTCATCGAGCAAATTATCAAAGCGACGGGCTGTTCTTACGACAAAGCCGAAGACTTGACGTGGGAAGTCCACAATGCCGGAAAAGCTATGGTCTATGAGGGTGATATGGGCGATTGTCTTCGCGTTAGCAATGTCTTAGAAGAAATTAAGCTCAGAACACAAATTGAATGTTGAGGTTCGGTTATGCGCAATGCGATATATCTGCTCGTATGCCTTGGAGTAATAAGTATTTCCTTTGCCAGTTGCGCACAAGACCCGCCAAAAAACGCTGAAAAGCAAGACTTTAAGCGTGCTCCCGATGTTCTTGTTCGCACTGTGCGGGGCGATACGGTGCGGTTATCAACGCTCTACAAGCAAGCACCCGTGCTGCTTTCCGTTTATTTGGGTGTCGGATGTCCAATGTGTGTGATGTCTATGAAGCAACTCTCCCAACACGCTTACCGCTTCAAAAGTTATGGATGGCAAGTCGTCGGACTCAGCAATGATGCGCCCGAAGATAATCGAACCGCTCTGGACACACCCAATTTGGATAGCAGTTTTATTCAGCCCGGTGGGAAATTCGAGATAGAATTGCTGTCCGATAGCGATCATCGTGCAATGGAGGCTCTTGGTTGTTATCGTCGTAGCCTCGACACCGAGCGGCACGGAATGTTTTTGATTGACACCATGGGCGCGATTCGGTTTGAACGCATTGACCGCCGACCGTTTCAAGATTGGGCAATGCTGACCGATAGCATGAAAGCGATTAGGGCAAGCAGGGAAAAACAATGATGTATTTCGTCTTGGTAGTGGTATAAATTTACATGATTTTATGTAAGTTTGTAAGAAATAAAGACGTTTATTCCCTCTATCGTTCCACTATGATTACCGAAACCCATACCCATAGCTGCGGAAAATGCGGCAGTACCAATATCGTTCGCAATGGCATCA
>CANHDJ010000043.1 GCA_947459425.1 Ignavibacteria bacterium | reverse complement strand
GGACGCTTTGAGCCTTCAAGCAAGCAATGTCCTTGCGGCAAGCGGAACGACGCACTCACGCTCTCCGATAGGACGTGGGGTTGCGAGTGTGGTCTGGAGCATGACCGCGATATATTGGCTGCTTGTAACATCAAAGCCTTTGGCTTGAAAAAGTTGTCGAACAATGTAGGGCAGGAATTGCCCGAACTAACGCTTGGGGAGTCTGTTTCCACGAGGGACGACGTTGAACCAAGAAGCCCCCGCCTTTAGGCGTGGGGTGATTCACTATATATTGGAGCGCCGAAGAAAACCACTCAAAAAGTACATGATAACGAGTGCCGCAAGTTTTGCCGTTTTGTGGTCAACGTCGTACTCGGGGTTCACCTCAGCAATATCTATCAAACGCACGGACGAAGATTGCCCCGTTAAAAAAGCCGCTTCAAGTATATCCTCTGCAAACAAGCCCACGGGCGAAGGAGCGCTCACACCTGGCGCATCCGCACTACGCACAGCATCCATATCAAAACTGACCATGACTCGTTCAACACCTTCGGAAGCAAGACGCAGAGCGCTGTCGAAGATGTGGGAAAAACCTTTTGCCCGAATCTGGTCGAATGTGAAAATATGCGCACCGCGCTCGGTCATTTCCTGAAAATGCTCTGCAACATTGGCAAAAGGCTGTATGCCGCATTCCACAAGGTTCGCGGGATGGAGTTTTTGCTGCTCGTCATTGAGCATTTGCCGAAACGATGTGCCGCTATGCCGCTCTGGTACAGGATTACGGAAATCCAAGTGTGCGTCAATATTCACCACGCCAACGCGGGCAGCCGTCTTGGAGAAACCGCAGAAATTTGGGTAGGAAATATCGTGTCCACCGCCCAGAACAATAGGCGTAATGCCCTGCTCCATCATAATTTCGACAGCATATTCGAGGCGCTCATGTGTCTCTTCCAGCACCCTGCCTTCGCGCACATCGCCAAAATCGAATATCCTCAGCGCAGCAATGCCCTTTTCCGCAGGTTGTTCCGGCGAAAATGGTGTTAGCTTGTATAATGCCCGCCGAATCTCGGTTGGTGCGCCACGTGCGCCCGTGCGCCCTTTGTTCCGCCTCACACCTTCGTCCTGTGGCACACCCAAAAGCCCTATGGTTACTTCCGGCACAAACCCTTCCATTTTTCGCAGCACAACGTCGCCCATGCGCACATCGGCGGAGTCGTTGCGCGAGAAAAAGAGATTGGATGCTGGTTCGAGGAGAATATCGCGGAGGTGTTCCGCCGGATTGAAAACGCCAGAGTTTGTCATACAATAACCTTTCCGTCCTTGATAACGTGAACAATGTGATTCATACCAAAATGATAGGATACTTCGTAAAAGTGGGATACCTCAGAGAGCAGTATGTCTGCGCGTTTGCCGACTTCGAGGCTGCCGCGCTCGTGTGCCAAACAGAGTGCTGCTGCACCGTTGAGCGTCGAGGCAGTAAGCGCCTCTTCAGGGGTCATGCGCATTTGCGTTGCGGCAAGCGTCATCATCATCGGCATTGAAAACGTCATCGAAGAGCCGGGATTAAAGTCTGTTGCCAGCGCTACGGCTGCTCCGGCGTTGATAATGTCCCGGACAGGCGGGTAGGGATGATTCAAAAAGAGCGACGCTCCGGGCAGCGCAGTGGCTATCGTTGCTGATGATGCAATCGCCCGAATACCGCTTGCTGTCGTGCATTCGAGATGGTCAACCGAGACAGCGCCCAAGCGGACTCCAAGTTCCGACGCGCCACTTGCCGAAAGCTGATCGGCGTGGAGTTTGAGCGCAAAGCCCAGTTCTCGTGCGGTGTTTAAGATATGTTCGGACTGCTCCACCGAAAAATAATTCTGCTCGCAAAAAATATCGCAAAACACCGCCAAACCGCGTTCTTTCACCATCGGCAGCATTTCTTGACAAACAAGTTCGATGTATTGGTCGCGTTTCTCCCGAAACTCTGGCGGGAAAGCGTGTGCGCCGAGAAATGTCGGCACAATCGTCATCGGGTGGGTTTGGGCAAGTTCTTGTATCACTTCCAATATCTTCAGATCTGATGCGGTGTCCAGCCCGTAGCCACTTTTTATTTCAACGGTCGTCGTGCCGTGCCGAAGCATTGCGTCGAGGCGCTTTCGCCCGATGGCAAGAAGTTCTTCGTGCGTAGCGCTGCGCGTGGCGTTCATCGTCGAAAGGATACCGCCGCCCGCCGCTGCAATGTCCTGATACGTCCTGCCCGCCGAGCGCATAGCAAACTCGTTGGCACGGTTTCCGCCAAAAATAGTATGGGTGTGCGAGTCCACAAAACCGGGAAGTGCGGTCATGCCTTTGGCATCGAATCGCTTATCTGCACGTACTTCGCGCTCCAATGTTGCCGAATCGCCAATACGAGTAATCGTGCCATTTTCAATGAGAAGAGCAACATTCTGATCTGTGTGGATATTGCCCATCGCTGCGCCGGAAAGCCGATACGTCTTGTTGCGATGCTGCGGCGTGTCCTCTTGCGACTGTGGTGTCGCCAGATGACCGATGTTATAGAGGAGGAGTGAATGCATTGCCGAAGAGGAAAAAAAGATGGATTCATCACGATAGCAAAGCAATATGCTGACCTTGACGCACTTCGCCAAAGCATTTTTGGTCGTGTTGTGTTTTGAGTATTCGATTTTGAGAAAAACTCTGCGAGAATGCTTCAGCCCTTCAACAAGCTCATGGATCAGCATGGGGATTTCTGAGGACTTCAGCCTGATTGTGTCGAAGGCTTTTATTGTCCAGATGCCTATAATCCTTATTCCCTTTCGGACGATAGATTCGTCATCCATGACGTAGATTCTATGCCGTAGAGACGCGATGCATCGCGTCTCTACCCACAACGATAGTATCACCCGAAAGGGAATAAGTTGACGACAATGGATAGCAACCCAATGTTTGGAATACTGAGTTTTTAAGCCATTCTCAAAAACTCATGCGATTGCCCTAACAAGATATATTTTTCTGTTGCCCATAAAGTTTTCCTTTTGTATCTTCTGCCATCTCCTTCAGTATCATTGGCTCCTCTCTCCAATGTTGTTTTCAGGATTCTTTTTTATTCTTTATCATGGAACTCCTTCACAAAACAACAAATCTAGCCCTCTACTATGCACCGGATTTGTACAGTGTCTGTGCTATTTGGACTGGTAAAATTAACAGTGTGGAATTTCGTACTGGTGCGGATATGATTGAAACGGCATTGCGGAAGTATCGCACAGGAAAACTGATTACATGCTCCTCCCCGATGCACATCGTTGACCGCGAAGCAACCGCCTACCTTGCCCAAGAGTGGCTTCCCCGCGTGGCTGGGGGGATATTGCATTATTGGGCGGATGTTGTCCCATCGCTCCAGCATCGCACTGGGACTCATGGGCAGATAAACTCCACTAGCGTTACTGTCGAGGAGCAGTATGCAATTCCAGGCATCGTGCTGGCGCAGTTTCCCACGGTTGATGGGGCAAAAATTTGGCTCAAAACCAAGTAGATTGGTCTCGTCTCTTCGGTGTGTCATTTTCGTATCAACGCAAAAAATTCGTTCTTGTGATTCGTATTTCTTTGGGTATTATTTAGATTTAGTTTAAGTTAGCATTAGGTACGCTTCTTTCAGCCACCAAAAACGCCCCTACAATGAACGAAATACCAGTCGGCTCGTCGGCCCGCATTATCACCTATACCCAAAACGACAGTTTTACCGAGCGCCTTCGGGAGTTTGGTTTGATTCCCGGCACCATTATTCGCCTTTTGCGCAAAGCACCCTTTAATGGTCCCGTTGAAATCCAATACCGCAGTTCACGCCTTGTTTTGCGTCCTGACGAAGTTGCCCATATGAGATTAGAGCGTATTGGTTGATGGGTCGGAATACTGATTGTTGTAGTCTCTTCAGAATGTTTTGCCGATTATTGCCTCTCAAACCGCCCTTTTGCCCTGCTTGCAAGCACGATTCCACCTGTGTTTATGCCCCCTACCGCCGTCAATACTTCCACCAAGCACACTGCACCGAATCTCACTGTTGCCCTTGTTGGCGCTCCCAACTGTGGTAAATCCACTATCTTTAATGCTCTAACTGGCTTGCGCCAAAAAGTCGGGAATTTTCCGGGCGTGACCGTCGAACCCAAGCGCGGCGATGCGCATATCGACAAAACCACAACTCATCTTGTGGATCTACCCGGAATGTACAGCCTTTTGCCGAAAACGCCTGATGAAGCGCTTTCCATTGCTGTTTTGCACGGACAACATGAGAAATTACCGATGCCCGAAGCGGTAATTTTCGTTATGGAAGGGACAAACCTCGAAAAGAGCCTATTTCTCTATGCCCAATTTGCTGCGCTGAATATCCCTACCGTCGTGGCGGTGACAATGATTGACAGTATCAAGGCAAGTGGCGGCGTGTTCGACGATATTACGATGGAACACGCGCTTGGCGTTCCAGTTATCGGTATTGTGGGGCATCGAGGAATTGGTTTGGAAGAACTGAGAGAGCATCTGGCTTTGCGGGGATTTTCTCGCCCCGAAGCACGGCAGAATCACATTCCCACCGACGGCAACATCGAAGCACAGCACGAATGGGCGCGAAACCTCGCCTCAGAGGTCGCCCGCATACCGGAATTGGATTCCCTGACAACCAAACTTGATGCGTTTTTTCTGCATCCCGTCGGCGGACCGCTTATTTTTCTTGCCGTGATGTTGTTGTTTTTTCAAGCAATATTTGTCTATGCGACCCCCATGATGGATGCTATTGAAGCGGGCTTCGGCGCATTGCAGAGCCTTGCTGAGGCTGCTCTTCCGGCGGGTATTATTCAAGATTTTGTATCGCGGGGCGTGATTGCAGGTGTTGGGGCGGTCATCGTATTTTTGCCGCAAATTCTCATCCTGACGCTGTTTATTACCTTGTTGGAAGATTTTGGCTATTTAGCGCGAGGTGCGTTTTTGGTTGACCGTATCATGGGCGTTTTTGGCTTGCAAGGACGTTCGTTTATTCCGCTGTTGAGTTCTTTTGCCTGTGCGATTCCTGGGATCATGTCTGCCCGCATCATTGCTTCGGAAAAAGACCGTTTAACGACAATTTTGATTGCACCGTTAATGACGTGTTCAGCGCGTTTGCCAGTCTATGTGCTTCTGATTACTGCGTTTATCCCATCGGCAACACTCGGCGGTGTTGTGAGCGTGCAAGGGCTGATACTCATGGGATTGTATGCTTTGGGCGCTCTGTCGGGCTTGATTGCCGCGAAAATATTGAAAAGTACGATATTTCAAGGCTCGAAGCTCCCTTTTTTAATGGAATTACCGCCCTACCGATTTCCAACGTGGAGCAGCGTTCTGATAACGCTTTTTAACCGCACCAAACAATTTCTGACCTCTGCCGGAACAACCATTTTGGCGTTGTCCATTATTCTCTGGGCGCTTGGTGCATTCCCGCGTCACACGCCGCCTGTGGGGGCAAATTCTACCCAGATTGCATCGTTGCAATTAGAGCATTCGGCACTCGGCACAATAGGAAAAACGCTGGAACCCATCTTTGCACCTATCGGTTTCGATTGGAAAGTAACTATCGGTGTTTTAGGAAGTTTTGCTGCCCGCGAGGTTTTTGTTTCCGTGATGGGGCAGGTCTATAGCGTGGACATATCGGAGAGCGATGAAAATTTGCGCACAGTTCTCCGCAGTGCAATTTCGCTGCCAACGGCGCTCAGTATCTTGGTTTTCTACGTCTATGCGTTGCAGTGTATGTCCACGATTGCCGTGATGAAACGCGAAACAGGTTCGTGGAAATACCCTGCCATTGCTTTTGTTTACACGCTTGCACTGGCGTATAGCGCTTCACTGCTGGTGTTTCGCCTTGCTACCTAAACAAACTATGTCGTACAAATACTCCCTTTGGCAAGAACGCCTCCGAGAACGTTTATTTGAAAAGCCCTATCCGCTTTGGGTGGATGCCGAAGGTGTGTTGCCAGCCGCCTCGCTGTGGTATTGCGTTCGGGAGCGCCTTGAAATCTTGCGTGAGGAAGGAGTGCGTGCTGGAGACCGCATTCTGCTTGCGTTGCCGCCGAATCGTCATTTTTTGGCGTGGATGCTTGCGGGTTTGTGGGAAGGGTGTACGATTGCGCTCTTGCCGCCAAATGCCACAACACCAGAGAGGGAGCGGTTTTTAGATGTATCCGCTATCGTTGACGAGCATGGCTTTCGTACAATATTCCCAACCAAGTACCCACCAACGCCCGACGTTTCCTTGCTTCTCGCTACTTCCGGCACAACGACTGAGCCGCGTTGGATTGCACTTTCGACGAAAAATATTTTCAGCGTTATTGACAGCCATCTGCCTGCACTCGCCTTGCACGATGCACGTGCTGGCGGGTATTCTGCTGCACGAGTGCTATCGGTGCTGCCGTTGCATCATGCTTTTGGTTTGATTATTGATTTTTTTACGGCGTTTTTTGCGGGGGCAGAAATCGTGCGTGACGCAAACAATGGTCGGGACACCGCACAAATCCTCGCCTTAGCGAAAGAACACCATACAACCCATTGCTCAATGGTTCCGCTCACGGCGGAGCGTCTTGCCGCGCTGCCCGAAGGACGCGAATTTTTATGCGGCTTGCAAGGCGGAGTCATTGGCGGAGCGCCCGTGAGTGCTGATTTGGCGGAGTTTCTTCGCACGACGCGCCTACGCACCGGCTATGGACAGACGGAGGCTGCGCCGGGCATTACGCTTGGCGCACCGGGCGTATGGGAAGCAGGATATTTGGGAACGGCTCTTGGCTGTGAAACCCGCACGAGTGCTGACGGAGTTCTCGAATTTCGGGGCGGCAATGCGCATTGCGGTCTTTGGACGGAGCAAGGTTTGGTGAGGCTTCCGCCGGAGCGTTGGGTCAGCACGGGTGATTACGTCAAGATTTGCTCTGGAACTAGGCAGGAAGAGGCTTCCACAGATTATTGCTTTGTCGGACGCACAGACGATGCGTTCAAACTGGCGAATGGGCGCTTTATTCCAGCACCGATTTGGGAGGCATTGCTCAAAAGCCGCATTGACGGCTGCGTGGAGGCAATAATAACGACGCTGGATGGCGAGAAATGCGCTGTTTGCCTTGCTTTTCGAGAAAATATGTCCTCTAACGTGGAGTTAAAGCGCATTATTCCTGACGTTCTCGGCGTTTCTCCTGAAATTTTTGGCACTCTCCATTGCTGGCAGGTAAAGAATTGGTTGAAAACGCCCAAAGGTAGCACCGACCGCCGTGCTATGCACCAAAGACTTCAGGAAGCCCGAAAAAACCTTGCTCCGTGACGATACCGTCGAGCGGAACATCGGTCGTTTCTATTGGCAAACCTTCGGCAATATATTGTGCCTGAGCGAAGGCAAGCCCCACGTAGAGCGGCTTTGAGGATGTATTGCCATAAAAACTTCCCAAAAAACGGTCATAATAGCCGCGCCCGTAGCCCAAACGATGCCGATTCGCGTCAAATCCCAAGAGTGGAACGATAACACAATCCTCCGCAGACATGATATGAAGCGGATTGCAGGCAACACTGCTTTCCGCCGTTGGTAGAGGAATCCCCCAAGCATCAGCAATAAAGCGGGTTTCAGGGAAAATTTCGGCATGGCGCAAAATGGGCTTATCCGCTTCGGCAATCGGCACAATCACTCGCTTTTGCAAGCGGAGTGCCTCATCGCGGAGAGTCTCCGTCATAACTTCCGTGCCAAAAGAGCAGTAAATATGCACGGTCTGGGCGTTTTTCCACCACGCTTCGCGGCAAACGTTAGCGGCAATTTCCCTACTTTTTTGCTGACGCAGTTCAGGTGAAATCGCAGCGCGGCGTTGTTTGAGCAGAAGGCGTAATGGCGCTTTCGTCATGGTTTTATGCGGGTTCTTCGTGCGTTAGGCAATGGAGCGTTCCCAAACCCCAGACTAAATCAACGGCATGAATCCCAATCACCGGGCGGTCTGGGAAAAGTTCCGACAAGATACCAAGCGCCTTGCGATCATTGGGGTCGTTGAAGGTAGGCATCAATACAGCGTGATTGCTGATGTAAAAATTCGCATAACTCGCCGGAAGCCGCATCCCATCGAAGAGAAGTGGCGCGGGCATCGGAAGCGGTACAACATCAATACGGGAGCCGTTTTCGAGGTGCATCCCTTCCAATCGCTCACGGTTTTCTTCCAAAAGCCGATAATTCGCATCGTAGGGGTTGTCCTCTTGCACGAGAACGACGGTTGTGGGATTCACAAAACGGCACAAATCATCCACGTGTCCGTGCGTGTCGTCGCCCGCAATGCCCTTTCCAAGCCAGAGGATGTTGCTCACGCCGAGATTGTCCTTGAGTGCTTGTTCGGTTTCGGTGCGGCTCATGCCCGGATTACGCACCTGTACGGCGGGGTCGAGAAGGCATTCTTCGGTTGTAAGCAGTGTTCCCAAGCCGTTGACATCAATCGCACCGCCCTCCAAAACAACGTGTCGTTTTTCCAGCATTGCTTCGATAATACGCCAGCCCGTGCGAGTGCTGATGCGGCTTGCAAGAGCATTGTCGAATTGCCAGTTATCGTATTTTGCCCAGCCGTTGAAGGTGAATTTTATCGCCGCGTGTTCCGTCGCTAGTCCCGATGCGCTTGCGACGGTGCGTTTGACAAACGCTGGCATACAATCCCGCATCCAGCCTCGATTCATACGATATTGGAAAAACTCGACGTTTTCCATTGCAACACCAACTTTGCCAAGCACCAAGCGGGCTTGCTCCTCGTGGCGGTCGTTGTCAACGACGATGCGCACCAATTCGCCGCCGCGTGTGATAGCGCGGACGATTTCGCCGTAAACCCAGCGAATAGGAACAAATTTGCCGGGCCAATCCTCCGAATTAAGGGGCCAGCCAAGCCATGTTGCCTTGTGACGCTCCCATTCGGCAGGCATGATAAAACCTTGTTGTGCAGGTGTTTGGTGCATATTTTTTTAGGAATGGGCGGTTACGCGGTCTCAATAAAACGTTTGGTAATGTCGCCGTAAGCATCAATGCGGCGGTCGCGCAAAAAGGGCCAGTTGCGGCGTATAGTCTCAAGATGTTTGGTGTCAACGTCGGCATAAATAATTTCTTCGTTGCTCACGGATGCTTCTGCAAGCAAGACTCCTTGCGGGTCGGCGATAAACGATTGCCCCCAAAAATCAATCTGCGTACCGGTTTTGGGGTCGGTTTCAAGTCCGGTGCGATTGGTAGCGGCGATGTACACACCGTTTGCAACGGCATGACCGCGCTGCACCGTGCGCCACGCATCGTGTTGTGCTGCACCGTAGCGCTCTTTTTCGTCGGGATGCCAGCCGATGGCGGTTGGGTAAAAAACAATGACAGCACCGTGCAACGCCGCCAAGCGTGCGCCTTCGGGATACCACTGATCCCAGCAAATGAGCGTTGCGATACGCCCAACCTTCGTGTCGAACGCCTTAAAACCAAGGTCGCCGGGAGTGAAGTAGTATTTTTCATAAAATGCGGGATCGTCCGGGATGTGCATTTTGCGGTAGAAGCCCGCTATTTCGCCGTCTGCATCCAGAATTGCCGCGCTGTTGTGGTAAATTCCGGGCGCTCGGCGCTCAAAAATAGGCGCTATCACAACGGTTTTTGTTTTTTTTGCAATAGCGCGGAGCGTGCTTATTGTCTCGCTTTTGGGATATTCTTCGGCGAGATCGAAAAGCGCAGAATCTTCGCGTTGGCAGAAATACGGCGACAGAAAGAGTTCCGGCAAACATACAAGCCCTGCGCCCGCATCAGCAGCTTGTTCGATATATTCTGCGCCACGCCGCAGATTCACGGTTTTATCGGCGCTCATGGACATTTGAACGAGGGCGGTTTTGAAGGTTTGGTGCATGATGATTGTAAAAAAAGTCGAGAAGAGTTTTTTAACGGTTTCGGGGTTATTGCTTTGTTGCTGTTCAGGTGACAAAAACTTGCCAGAGCAAAAGATCTGTCGCTGCCGCGAAAATAAACCTTCGCGGAGAGATCGGCAAATCAAAATATGAGAACAATCTCATTTATCGTTTTTTGCGCGGTATTGTGCCAACATTCATCATCGCTTCTATCTCCTCCAAACGGCGCGGCAATGCGGCGGAAACGTTGATGGGGTCGCCGTCGGTAACGAGAATATCGTCCTCAATTCGTACACCAATATTCCACCATTTTTTATCGCAAGCACTTCCGGCAGGAATGTAAATGCCAGGTTCGCAGGTGAGAATCATATTCGGCTGGAAGGTGGCGTAATTCCCCGCGTCGTGGACATCCAAGCCAATATAATGCACCGAACCATGCGGGAAATAAAGTTTGTAATCGTCGGGATTGGTGATAACGCCAAGTTTCAGAAGCCCTGTGCGAATCACGTCCACAGCGCGGCTATGCGGCAAGCGCCAATCTACGCCCTTGCGGTATTCCTTGATAGCGGCTTCCTGTGCGGCAAAGACAAGATTGTAGATTTCACGCTGCTCGGCGGAGAATTTGCCACTGACGGGAATTGTTCGGGTAATATCGGCAGTGTAGCCGAAAAGTTCTGCGCCGCAGTCCATCAGCAGCACTTCGCCTGCCTCTGCCTGACGGCGGCTTGAGGTGTAGTGCAGGATACAGGAGTTTGCGCCCGCACCAATGATGGAGGCATAACCAACATCTTCCGCGCCCAAACGCTTGAATGCAGCTTCCATAGCGGCTTCGATTTCGTATTCATAAACGTTGGGCTTGGTGGCGGCGATTGCGGCGCGGTGTCCGGCAAGCGTAATATCAATGGCTTTTCGCAAAATACGGAGTTCGTCCGCGTCCTTGATTTGCCGCATATCCGCCAAAAGGCGCTTTTGAGAGCGGATAAGGGCGCGTGGATACTGCTTTTGTAAGCGCAAACGTGCCTCGCGCTCCATATTCACCACTTCGCCCGAAAGCGGCTCTGTGACAGCGCTCGTGGGGAAGGTTGTAGCAAAAACCGTATCGCGCCGCAGCGTAGAATCTTCCGGCGCAAGCAGCGTTCCGAGTACCGATGCAAAATTCGCATTCTCAAGCGCTTTCACGCCAAAGAGCGCCGTTGCACGGTCTGCACCGATAATGCTGCCGGAGCGCATTTCCAAGTATAAATCACGTTTTTTGACAAAGAGCAGTGCTTCATGCCGCGCACCGCTTGAATCCAGCGCTTTGGGCAATACCAGCCCGCCCGGAATCAGCATCAGTACGGATTCCGCTTCGGGAAATCCGCATAAATACAGAAAATCGCTACTTTGGCGATATTCGTAATCCACATCATTCTGGCGATTGCGCACATCCGCAGCAACAAAGACGGCAAGCGACTTTGGCGACATTGTTGCCAAGACGCTCCGTCGCCGCTCGGCATAGCGCTGAAGAGGGATGTTGTCTTTGTGACGCGCTTGCAGGAAATATTCAGCATTGGGCGGCTGCGCAAAGGACGGTACGGCGCTTGCAGAGGCAAGTGCGATTATTGCGGCAATGAACACTAGAATTTTCATGGTTTTTGTGTATTTTGAGGCGTTTTCCGCCAAACGAACAAGATGGATATGGATGGTAGCGTTCCGCTTCTACCGTTATGCTGAAAAATTACAATAAGCCAAGCACTTGAACAAAGTATTTGCTCATGCTATGAAACAAATTGGACTTTTTGTCAACACCACCAAACCCGATGCTATTGCTTGTACGGAGTTAGCAGCACGTATTTTGCGCAGTAAAGGGATGAGATGTTGTGCCGAGCCGGATGTGGTGAGGCGTTTTGATACTGCCACGCAAGCGCTGATAAACGCTGTGGAGTATAACGATTTCGACAAACACGTTGACACCATTGTTTCCTTCGGTGGCGATGGAACGATGCTGGCAGCCGCCAAGCAGTTTCTCGCCAGTGAATTGCCCATTATGGGCGTAAATCTTGGGCATTTGGGCTTTTTGGCAGAATTTTCCAGTACGGAACTGGAAGAGTGTTTCAGGGCGCTGCAAAAAGGTGATTACATCATCGAAGACCGCGTTATTTTGGAAACCAGCGTCAAACTGGAAGGGCAGGAAAATTTGAATGAAATGGTCTATGCCTTGAACGATTTTGTGATTCATAAAAAAGATTTTGCCCGCATGATGACGATTGCCACGACCATTGATGGCGTACCAGTGGCGGAATATCACGCCGACGGGCTGATTATTTCCACGCCAACGGGTTCGACGGCATATTCGCTATCAAGTGGCGGTCCGATTATTGCGCCGACGTGTTCGGTGATTGCTCTTACGCCCGTGTCGCCGCACTCGCTGAATATGCGCCCGCTTGTTGCGCCAGATACGGTTGAAATTGTCCTCACGCCCGGCATTGGAAGCGGCATAACGAGTTTAGTTGCCGACGGGCAGATTGTCTCCAATGTGGAAGAAGGCGCATCAATCACGATTCGCAAATCGGAGCGCGTCGTGAAACTGCTCAAACGGGTGCAAAACTCGTATTATGACTTGCTCAAAAATAAATTATTGTGGTCGCTTCATGCGAAGCAGTAACTTGACTCTTTCATTGAAAATATCATGCACGACACCATCATCATCGGCGCTGGGCTTGCGGGCTTGTCCGCAGCGCTCGAACTCAGTAAACGTAATCAATCGTGGCAGATTCTGGAAGGAAGCGACCGCGTAGGCGGGCGTGTTGCCACCGATGAGGTTGACGGATTTTTGCTGGATAGAGGCTTTCAGATTTTGCTGGATGCCTACCCCGAAGCCCGCTATATCTTGGATTACGGCGAACTTAACCTGCGCCCTTTTCATGCCGGAGCAAAAATTTGGCTAGGCAATACCTTTGCTACCGTTTCTAACCCGCTCGAACACCCCCAACACGCGCTTTCCACGCTGTTTGCACCGATTGGCTCCTTCTCCGATAAATTTGCGATGCTGACCTTGCGTTCAATGCTGGAGCGCAGTTCGTTGGATGATATTTTTGAACGACGAGAACGCACAACGAGTGAGTATTTACAGAATTTCGGCTTTAGTGAACGCATGATGGAGCGCTTCTTTACGCCATTTTTAGGCGGTGTTTTTTTGGATAGCAAACTCGACACTTCCAGCCGAATGTTTGAATTTGTTTTCAAAATGTTCGCCTCCGGCAAAGCGACGCTCCCTGCGGCAGGTATGGCACGAATCCCGCGTCAAATGGCGCTTCGTCTGGATTCCTCGCGCATCCGCTTACAAACCCCCGTTGCCTCGCTGGAAGAAGATGCCGATGGCGCAATCGTGCGCTTGGCATCGGGCGAGGTACTGCGGGCAAAAGCAGTTATTGTCGCCGCCAACGCGCAGACCGCATCACACCTCATTTCCACGATGCCCGCGAACCGCCCTGCATTTTCAGCACCCAAAAGCCGCTCTACAACGTGCCTGTACTTTGCCGCCGCCGAAGCGCCACTTTCCGAGCCGATACTGGTTTTGAACGGCACAGGACGTGGTTTGGTGAATAATATTTGCGTCCCTAGTAATCTCGCTCCACTTTATGCACCAGATGGGCAAGCGCTTATCTCGGTGAGCATTATTGGTTCGCCGCAGACGGACGATGAAACATTGCTCACGGCGGTTCGGAAGGAAATGACGGCATGGTTTGGTACAGAAGCCCACAATTGGCGGCATCTACGCACCTACCGCGTTGAACACGCTTTGCCCGACCAAACCCCACCTGCGCTCACTCCCCCAGAGCGCCCCGTGCGATTGACCGAAAGTATCTTTGTGGCGGGCGACCACCGCGATACGGCTTCTATCCAAGGCGCAATGGTATCGGGGCGACGTGCGGCTCAGGCAGTTGCGGCGCTTCTGGGATAATGGAATAGAGACGTTTTATCATCAAATTGGGCGAAATAGCGCATTATGCTTGATTCTGTACCGCAACCACATCTTACACCACCATCCACCTACAACGACCGACTGGCACTCACACTGCTTCGCCAGTATTTCGGACACACCAGTTTTCGTGCCGGACAGATGGAAGTTATACGTTCCATCCTGCAATGCCGCGATACCTTTGTTGTTATGCCCACAGGAGGCGGAAAATCGCTCTGTTATCAAATTCCCGCCTTGATGATGGACGGCACGGCGTTGATTATTTCTCCGCTCATTGCACTCATGCACGACCAAGTGCGGACGCTGGACAAAGCAGGTATTCCGGGCTGTTTTATCAACTCATCATTACCGTTTGACGAAATTCGTCGTCGCTTGCAAGCCGCACGGGAAGGCGCGTACAAGTTGATATATGTTGCGCCGGAGCGCCTCGAAAGTAAGCAGTTTTTGGACGAGATGCAGCGCATAGAATGGTCGTTTATGGCGGTGGACGAAGCGCACTGCGTCTCGGAATGGGGACACGATTTCCGCCCGGCATATTTGGGTATTGCCGATGCAAATGCCGCATTGGGGCGCTTGCCGATTATCGCGCTGACGGCGACTGCCACGCAAGAGGTACAGGACGATGTGCTGGTGCAGTTAAAAATGCGCGATGCGGAAAGTTTTGTTCGCGGGTTTGACCGTCCAAATTTGAATTATCTCGTTGAAGCTGAACATAATAAAACCGTCCGTGTTGCCGATATTTGCGCGGCTTCTAGCGGTGCGAATATCGTGTATTGCGGTTCGCGCAAGCGCGTCGAACAGTTCACCGAAGCGCTTCGCGCCTACAATCTTCCGGCAGTGCCGTATCATGGCGGTATGGGCGACGTTTTTCGCCGCTCGGTATTGGAGAAATTTTTGAGTGGCGAATGTAACACGATTGTTGCCACCAACGCCTTCGGCATGGGCGTTGACAAAGCTAACGTCCGCAACGTGATTCATTGCGATTTGACGCTTTCGCTTGAGGCATATTACCAAGAAGCAGGGCGGGCGGGACGTGACGGCGCTTCTGCCGACTGTACGTTGCTCTACTCGCCCGGCGACCGCCGTTTGATGGAGTTTTTCTTGCAATGCACCTTTCCGCCGATAGAAATAGTTGAAAAAGCCTACACGCTACTCTACGACAGTGCTGATGCGGCTCTTGGCGAAAAACCGCTCAAACCTTCGTCCCTCAGCGATGCCCGATTAGGCGCAATGATGGGCGTTCACGCGGGCGAAGCCGGAGCCGCTATCAATCTTTTGGAGCGGGCAAACGTGCTGCGACGCGGTACAGCGGGGAGTTTGGCGCGGGTGCAGTTCTTGGCAACGCGGGAGCGCCTCCGCGAATACCACAGCAACGTGCCGGAACGCAAGCGCAACGCTCTCAATGCGCTCATGCGACTTGCCGGAAGCGCCGCCTTCCATGAGTTGGTGGAATTTGATATGCTCGAAGTCTGGCGCAAACACGGCGTTCCGACAGAGGAATTTTTGGAGGCGGTGCGGGCGTTTGAATACGGGCGCTTAGTGAAGTTTGAACCGCCCGGAATGTCCGATGGGATCACGCTTTTGATGGAGCGCTTTCCCAAAGAACATCTTGCTCAAAGCCTTCCGATTGATTGGCAAAAGCATCTTCTTCGCCGCGAACGGGCGCTGAATAAATTGGAAATGGTCGAGCGATATGCCACAACGCCAGATTGCAAGCGGGATACACTCTTGGCATATTTTGGAGCGCTTGAAGTCGAGCCGCATTGCGGGCGCTGTTCTTCCTGTAAACAGGCGGAAACGGTATCGAAAGCGGAAGAATATTTTTCAGAACGAAAGCAATTTCTTGTGCAAAAAATCCTCACGGCGGCAGCAGAACTTGACGGGCGCTTTGGCAAAACCGTATTAGCAGAAGTCGTGCTGGGGCAAAAATCGGCAGAGCGGGTGCAGAAATTTGGTTTGCACCGCACACCCAGTTTTGGTGCGGGTGCGAAGTTTTCTAAGCAAGAAGTGAGCGAAGTTGTACAAACCGCCATGAATGCGCAATGGTTGAGCATTACCGAAGAGCGCTTCCCGACGGTCTTTCTCACGCCGCTTGGCGCGTCGCGCCTACCGTCCGTGCCAGAGCCAACCGAACTCGACGGCTACAACCGTGATGTATGCTCGTATCCCGAACTTTTTGCCCAAGCGCAGCGTCTCCGCAACGATGTTGCTTCGCTCTACCGCGTCTCTCCGCACGTTGTTGTGCATGACCGCGCACTGACGGCGCTTGTGAACGCGCTTCCACGCAATGTCCACGAAATGAAGCGCGAAGTGCAGTATTTGAGCGATGTTTGCATTTACCGTTTTGCGCCCGTATTTCTCAAAGCGGTGCAAGGTTTCTTGCGACATAGAGCCGCCGAAAGCGGTTCCGACCTCGAAAATCTGCCCGATGCCGTGCAGCGAACTCTCGCCATGCTGCGTTCCGGCTTGCGTGTGGAGGAAGTTGCCGAAAAGCGGCGTTTGAATGCGGGAACAATCGCCCAGCATATTCAAATTGCTCTAGAGCAAGGTGTGGCGCTGCCACGAGAGCGTTTTGTACGAGAAGAATTGTATGATGCCGTCAAAGAGTTTTTACAGATTCGCCCCGAAGCATTTTTGAAAGATATTCGTGCGGCGATGTATGGGGAAGTGGAATGGTACGAATTGCGCATTGCAGCAGCATTTGTGCGCACAGAGCGGGAATCAGAATCGACACGATAGATTGAACGACAATAAGTATTCAGCGTTGAGGGATTTTTTCAAGGGAAAATGCGTCCAAAAGCTCTTGCAGACTTGAGTATGGCGTATCGAATCCCATCAACGCCGCGCACCGCGTTATGACTTCTTCTGCCGACGTGCCATTTTCACGCATTGCCCTGAGCGACAAAGAATCATGCGACTTGGAGAGCTTTTTACCGGAATCTTCGGTGATAAGCGCGTGGTGCAGGAATGTCGCCGTGGGAAAGCCAGCCAAACCAAGTTTTTGTGCGAGTGCAATCTGGACGGCTGTGGAAGGCAGTAAATCTGCACCCCGCACGACAAGCGTGATTGCATCCAGTGTGTCGTCCACTAAGGATGCAATGTGGTAGGCAGGAATACCGTCGCGGCGGCGCACAATCACATCTCCTTGCGCGAGTGCCGCATCAATCCTCATTTCCCCTTGTACGGCATCGTAAAACTGTACGTCCGATGCGCCTTCCACGAGTCGCACACGCCAAGCCGTGTTACTTTGCGTGAGTGGAAGCCCTTTTGTGCGGCATTCTCCCGGATAAACGCCATTGCTGGCTATTGTCGCCAACAATGAGCGCGAACATTCACAAGCAAAAATCTCGCCCGCATCCGCAAGCCGCATGAGTGCTTGATGGTACTCGTTCAAACGGCGCTTTTGTGACCAGTTTCGCAAGCAATCATCCGTGCTGCGAGCGCCGGAATCGTAATCCAAGCCCAGCCAATCAAGCGTCGTGAAAATATCGTCGTAATAGTCAGGTTTGGCGCGGTCTGCGTCGAGATCGTCTATGCGGAGATGCAAATGTCCGTGCTGCTTGCGTACCACAAGCCACGTCAGCAAAAACGAAAACGCATTGCCAAGATGCAAATAGCCGCTCGGCGTAGGCGCAAGGCGGGAGCGAAGCATAACGGGAATTATTCAATTTCAACTTCGACCGCTTCTTCCCCATAAATGCGGGTAAACCAAGCGCGGTCTATTTCGTGGGGACTTCCTTCAAACATCATTTCGCCCGATTTTAGTGCAATCACCCGTGAAGCATACTGCCGCACAAGGCTCAAAAAATGGAGATTGCAAATAATCGTCGTGCCGTATTCTTTATTGATAAATTCCAGATATTGCATCACCGAGTGCGATGTGGCGGGGTCAAGGCTGGCAACGGGTTCGTCGGCAAGCAGGATTTTGGGGCGCTGCATGAGTGTCCGCGCAATGGCGACGCGCTGTTGCTGCCCGCCACTAAGCGCATCGGCACGGGCAAACGCTTTGTCTGCCAGTCCGACGATAGCGAGTTTTTCCATTGCCTCATCGCGCACCGTTGAAGAAAATTTGCCGCGAAGGGATTGCATGATGGGCAAATCGCCTAACCGTCCTGCAATCACATTGTCCAAGACTGAACGACGTTTTACCAAGTTAAAATGCTGAAAAATCATCCCGATTTGACGGCGGTACGCTCGGAGTTCCTTGCCTTTGAGGTGCGTAATTTCCTGCCCTTCAAAATGAATACTACCGCTTGTTGGCTCATGGAGGCGGTTAATGCAGCGCAACAGTGTCGATTTTCCTGAACCGCTCAGACCAATGACAACGAGAAATTCGCCTTGTTCCACCGACAAACTCACCCCTTTGAGCGCGTAGGTGCCATTGGGATAGACCTTTTCGAGATGCGTAACATCAAGCAACATAGAGTGATAGCCTTTCCTGAGTAATGCTGTGGTACAAGAAATCGGTCAAGCGTGATGACATGAGCGCACGATGGCAAAAAGGATTGCACGGGGTAAACGGATACTCTCAAAACCATCCGCGCTACCAGTGCAATCCTCTACAATGTGCCGTAAACTTTCTTTGCAGCAAGGCGTTATGCTGCTTTGAGGAATGAATTCCAGACTTTATCGCCGTCGCTGGAAGTAATAACTTTTTGCAGTTTTGGGAAACTCAAGCCTAATACTTCGGCAACAACGACCAAATTATCAATCTCATCTTCGGAAATATTCGAGCCGCTACCGGTATCACTGAAATCACCGGAAGCTGCCGCCACCGACCAGCCCATCACAAAGACGAGCGTTTTGAACTCGGCAGTAATATCAGGTGGAAGTTTATCCAGCACATCCATTGCCTCGCGCAAGCCTTCGTAGGCGCGTGTAGGGTTGTTTTTTGCTTTGTGCAAAATATCAATAAAGGAGGCGTTCATGTTGCTAAAAATTGCACGAGCAAAGTCATCGCGCAGTTTCGGTGCGGTGTCGAGCATACTTTGGAATGCTTCGGTCTCTTGTTCATCGAAAACGCTATCTGCTCCGGCAACTTGGTAAAAGACCCAAAAGGGAACCATATAGATAGAGCCAAGCTCTTCGACACTAAACATTGTGATTTGCGAATCCATCATGGCGTGCTGCTCCTTGAGAGATGAGAAGTAAAAAGGTTGTGTTATCGGTAACTTGCCAGTCTTCCATGGTATTCTCACTCATTCGCCCCCTTGATAAAGGGGGAACGGGGGATTTTCCACGTATAACGTGAGATTTGAATCGGTATTGAGCCGTTTAATCCCCCGTTCCCCCTTTATCAAGGGGGCGAATACGACAGCGCTTTGTATATCCGAAAGTTACGAAGAGAAATTTATTGCAAAAAGACATTCCAAATTTTGGACGCATCATTCGAGACGATAACTTTTCGCAGTTTTGCCATACTCAGACTGAGCGCATCGGCAATATGCGTGAGGTTTTCAATCTCTTCATCGGAAATATTTGAGCCTTCCCCTGTTTCGGTAAAATCGCCGGAAGCTGCCGCCACCGACCAACCCATCGAAAAGACCACTAACTTAAATTCTTCGCTTTCCGAAGGCGAGGATTTCCGCGAAACAATGTCCATTGCTTTTTCAATACCCGGAATCGGTTGTTCGCTTTTTGATTTGAGAACAACATCATCGAAATGGTCATAGAGTGCTGTGAGAATCTCACGAGAAAACTGGTCTTTCAGCCTGTCGGCTTCTTTGAGCATATTTTTAAATGCGGAGATTTCACGCTGGTCTATAACGCTATCTGCCCCAGCAACAGCGTAGAAAACCCATAAAGGAACGAGATTGAGCGTGGAAACCTCTTCCGAGCTGTACCGTTGTAAAAGCGACATGATAAATTCCTCCCGGAATCAGGTGTAGAATAACAATAGATGCTTGATTTGTCTGCCGTCGTGTGGAGTTGTGGCAAAGATACGATAAAGTCTTGTTGTACCAACGCCGAATTTCACGGAACTTCAAATTTTATACCAGATCCTTTCGGTTGAATGCTCCAACCGAGGATTTATGCTGTCTCAAAGGGTAAATGCTTTCCTGCGACAAGATGCAAGTGGATATGAAATACCGTTTGTCCGCCCCCTTTGCCGACATTCATAATGAGCCGATACCCATCGTCGGCAACACCTTTCTCCGATGCAATGCGCTTGGCAACCAAGACCATTTTACCGAGCAGCAGTGCGTCGGCTTCGACGGCATCATTCATCGTCGGAATGAATTTTTTGGGAATGATGAGAATGTGAACGGGTGCAATCGGGTTAATGTCCTTAATGGCAATCACATCATCATCTTCGTACTCAATCGTCGCGGGGATTTCGCGGCGAATAATTTTCATAAATATCGAATCCATTGGCGGTTATTGGCTTGAAGGTGAGAAGGAGTCTATTTTTTGAACGATTTCAATTCCGAGTTTTCGAGAAAATCCATAAAATTTTCGCAAGCCCGCGTCAGCATTTGATATACGTCCTCGAAGCCGTTCAGCCCGCCATAATACGGGTCAGGAACGTCTTCATCGGCTTCTCCGGCTTCGGGGTCGAATGAGCGCATCATCAGGACTTTGGGACTGCCCTGTAACCCTGCTTGCACTGCTTTTTTCTGCAATGCCAAGATAATATCAAGATTTGGTCCGTCCATGGAGATAATATACTGAAAGCTGGTGAAATCCTCAATAACCAATTTGCGAGAATGATGCGTCAGTTCAATACCATGCGCACGGGCAGTTTCCATCATGCGTGGGTCGGCGAGCTCGCCTGCGTGAAAGCCCGATGTTCCTGCGGAGTCGCAGAAAATCTTGTCTTGCAGCCCACGTTCATTGATGAGATATTGAAAAGCCCCCTCTGCCATTGGTGAGCGGCAGATATTCCCCAAGCAAACAAATAGAACATTGACCATAAAAGTTGGTGTTCAGATAGACCGAAAATAATAATTTGATGACAGGCAAGATACGACACTTCGCAGACTTTTGAAATAGTCTGTGTCGTTCTTTTTTCGGGAAAATATATCAAGGAACACCAACAAAAATTGCACCTGCTGTCCTTACCGAGAAATCTCCAAGATTTCGTATTCCGTCGTGCCGGCAGGAACTTTCACCGCAGCAATTTCACCAACGCTTTTGCCCATCAGAGCGCGTCCTACGGGCGAGTTCACGGCAAGTTTATTTTTTTCAAAATCGGCTTCTTCCTCGCTGACGAGCATATATTCAACGGTGGTGTTGTTTTTTTTATTTTTCAACTTTACTTTCGCCAAAATATAGACTTTATCCGCCGGGTAATCTCCCGCCTCAACCGTGCGGGCGCGTCCCAATGTCGCTTGGATTTTGTTAATCCGCAGTTCTAGCAAGCCTTGCTCCTCTTTGGCGGCATCATAATCGCCATTCTCTTTTAAGTCGCCGTGTGAGCGGGCTTCGCCAATCTTCCGCGCTATTTCTGCGCGACCTTTGGTCGTCATTTCGTTGAGTTCGGCTTCCAGTTGCGCCAAACGTTCTTTGCTTAGATAAATCGGTTGTGTACTCATGGTCGAAATTGTGAAAAATTCCCGAAAAGAATAAAAAAAAACAAAGCCATAACCGCGCTGGGGCAATGGCTTTGTGCTAAAAGCGAACTTCAAATATACAAAAAAGATACGGTACGACAAGCAGGAATTTTGGCGTGATTACAAATGCTGGAGCAAATGTCCCATTTTCGATTTTTTGGTGCGCATATAATCAATATTCCGTTCATTATGCGGAACTTCAATTGCAACGCGCTCGACAACTTCCAAGCCATAACTTTCCAGCCCCACGCGCTTCGTGGGATTGTTTGTCAAAAGACGCATTTTCCGTACCCCTAAATCCACCAAAATCTGTGCGCCGATGCCGTAATCTCGCGCATCGGGCTGAAAACCAAGCGCGACGTTTGCCTGCACCGTGTCCATGCCCTGTTCTTGCAGCGCGTAGGCACGAAGTTTGTTCATCAGCCCGATTCCACGCCCTTCTTGGCGCATATAGAGCAGAACGCCTTTTCCGGCTTCGTTGATATGTTGCATTGCCGCTTCGAGTTGCAAACCGCAGTCGCAGCGCATCGAATGGAACACGTCGCCCGTCAAGCATTCCGAATGAACCCGCACCAATACTGCTTCGTCCTCCGCCCACGTGCCTTTGATAAGCGCAACGTGTTCTTTTCCGTCCACCACATTTTGATAGCCAATAATTTTGAATTCGCCAAATTCCGTTGGCATATCCGCTTCGGCGATTTTGCTCACAAGCCTATCGGTCTGCAGACGGTACGCTATCAGGTCTTTGACGGTAATAATTTTCATGCTGTGCTTTTGTGCAAATTCTATCAGCGCATCCCGCCGTTTCATTGTGCCGTCTTCATCCAAAATTTCGCACAACACCCCGCACGGCGCAAGCCCTGCAAGGCGCATTAAATCTACGGTTGCTTCGGTATGACCCGCACGGCGCAATACGCCTTCTGCTACGGCGACAAGTGGAAAAATATGTCCGGGTCTGCCCAAATCTGACGGCTTCGTTGCGGGGTCGGCAAGCGAACGCACCGTTGCGGCGCGGTCAAATGTGGAAATGCCCGACGTGGTATTGTGCAGATAATCCACCGAAACCGTAAACTTTGTGCCATGCAGCGCAGTATTGGAGCGTACCATCGCATCAAGCTCCAGTGCGTGCGCCCGCTCCGGCGTTATCGAAACGCAGACTAAACCGCGTCCTTCGGTTGCCATAAAGTTAATCATCTCCGGTGTGCAGAGTTCAGAGGAGCAGATGAGGTCGCCCTCGTTTTCGCGGTCTTCGTCGTCTAAAACGATGATAATTTTGCCATGTTTAAGGTCGGTAATTGCTTCGGGAATCGTGTTAAATGCTGGGTTTGTAGCCATAATTGCCAATACAATGAGAGCGTTGATTTCTCATAAAAAGTGATAAAAATTCGTGGTAGTTACTCAGGTTCGAGGGTCTCGCTTCCTAGCGAGGCTCTCGGTATTGCACACACGATGCGCCCTTCGGAAACGAGAGCCTGCCGAAGAAGGCAGACCCTCGTCCAATACCTGAGCAGTTACAGTTTGTCGTTTTCTCGGAAGAAAAATAGCTATTACGCAAGACTTGGTGCGGCTTCCATGTACATTTCCATTGGCGGGCAGGCGCAAACCAAATTGCGGTCGCCGTAGGTGCTGTTGATGCGTCCGACGGTGGGCCAGAACTTACGCTCGCGCACCCATGCAAGCGGATATGCGGCTTCTTGACGGGTGTAGTTGTGCGACCACGTATCGGCGGAAACGACGTGCGAGGTGTGGGGGGCATTTTTGAGAACATTGTCGGTTTTATCGGCTTTACCGCTTGCCACCGCTTCAATTTCACGCCGAATCGCCAGCATCGCTTCGCAGAAACGGTCGAGTTCCTCCAGCGATTCGCTTTCCGTTGGTTCGACCATAATTGTTCCGGGAACAGGAAAGGACAGCGTTGGTGCATGGAAGCCATAATCCATAAGGCGCTTGGCAACGTCCTCCGCTTCAATTCCGGCAGTGCGTTTGAACTCACGCAAATCAAAAATCAACTCGTGTGCCGCACGACCGTTTTCACCGGAAAACAGCACGGGATAATGCTTTTCCAAGCGGGCTTTGATATAATTCGCATTCAAAATAGCCACTTCCGTTGCCCGCGTTAGCCCAGCGCCACCCATGAGTCGAATGTACGCATAGGAAATGAGCAAAATCGAGGCGCTGCCCCACGGAGCTGCCGAAACCGCATGAATAGCGCTATCGCTGCCAATGCTCACAACGGCGTGTCCCGGCAAAAATGGCGCTAAATGCGCTGCCACGCAGATTGGTCCCATGCCCGGACCGCCGCCGCCATGCGGGATGCAGAAGGTTTTATGCAAATTCAAATGGCACACATCCGCGCCAATCATTGCCGGACTCGTCAAGCCCACTTGCGCGTTCATATTTGCGCCATCCATATAGACCTGTCCGCCGTAACCATGCACGAGGTCGCATATTTCCTTGATGGTGGATTCAAAAACGCCGTGCGTAGAGGGATATGTCACCATCAGTGCTGCGAGATTGTCTTTGTGCTGTTCGGCTTTGGCGCGAAGGTCGTTCATGTCAATATTCCCGCGCTCATCCACCGCCACAACGACAACGTGCATTCCCGCCATAACCGCGCTGGCAGGATTTGTGCCGTGTGCAGAGGATGGAATGAGCGCAATATTGCGGTGCGCATCATTGCGACTGCGGTGATATGCCCGAATGACCATGAGTCCGGCGTATTCGCCTTGCGCTCCGGCATTGGGTTGGAGCGAAACGTCGGCAAAGCCTGTAATTTCACACAGCGCATTTTCTAATTCTTTGAAAATACGCTGGTAGCCTTGCGTTTGGTCAAGCGGTGCGAATGGGTGCAACGCACCAAATTCCGCCCACGTCACGGGAATCATCTCGGTTGTGGCGTTCAATTTCATCGTGCAGCTTCCCAGCGCAATCATGGAGTGGGTGAGCGATAAATCCTTGTTTTCCAGATGCTTCAAATAGCGCAGCATCTCGTGTTCGGAGTGATAACGGTTGAAAACGGGATGCGTCAAATAGGCGGATTCGCGGCGCAAGGTGGGAGGAAGATGCGTCAAATCGGGCAGTCGCGCCAGTTCATCGAAATTGATACGCGACAAATCGCGTCCGGTTGCCCGTGCAAAACAGACGATGATAATTTGAATATCGTTCAGTGTCGTGGTTTCGTCCAACGAAACGCCGACAAAGGATTGGTGTGCCTCATCATCGGAATAGCGGAAATTGAGATTGTGCGTGAGGGCATATTTGCGAATATTTTCCTTCGTGCTTGGGTACTCCAGTGCAAAGGTCAAGGTATCAAACCAATGCTCATTCGATGGCGTAAAACCAAGGCTTGTGAGGCTTTTTGCCAAAAGCGTCGTCAGGCTGTGAATCCGCATAGCAATAGATTTGATGCCGCTTGCACCATGATACACCGCATACATCGCAGCAATATTTGCCAAAAGCGCTTGCGCGGTGCAGATATTACTTGTGGCTTTGTCGCGTTTGATATGCTGTTCGCGGGTTTGGAGCGCCATGCGATATGCCAAACTGCCTTGTGCGTCAATGGAAACGCCAATAATCCGACCGGGCAGAAGCCGCTTGTATTCTTCTTTCGTGGCAAAATATGCCGCATGAGGACCGCCGTAACCCATTGGAACACCAAAGCGTTGCGCCGAACCAACCGCTATATCCGCACCAAACTCACCCGGAGGCGTGAGCAGAGCAAGGCTCATTAAATCTGCTGCTACGCAAACAAAGGCGTGGTGAGCGTGGGCGGCTTCACAAAAGGCGCGGTAATCGTGAACATCGCCATTCGCGGCAGGGTATTGCAGCACTGCACCGAAAATACGCGGATGTTTTTCCCAATCCAGCGTTGCATAATCACCGACCAAAAGTTCGATTTCAAGCGGTTCGGAGCGTGTTTTCAGTACGTCAAGTGTTTGCGGGAAACATTCCGACGACACAAACAGGACATTCGCATTTTTCTGGACAGACTCTTTCGTCCGGGCTGCGTACATGAGGTGCATGGCTTCGGCTGCGGCGGTGGCTTCGTCCAAGAGCGAGGCATTGGCGATTTCGAGTTTGGTAAGGTCAATGATCATTGTTTGAAAATTGAGCAACGATTCCAAACGCCCTTGCGCGATTTCCGCTTGATAAGGCGTGTATTGGGTGTACCAACCCGGATTTTCCAGAAGATTGCGTAAAATCACGGGTGGTGTGATGCAATCATAATACCCCGTGCCGATATACGACTTAAACACCTTATTTTCTGAGGCGACACCTTTTAAATTTGCCAAAAATTCATGCTCCGTTTCCGGCGGAGCAAGGCGGAGTGGCTGCTTCAGACGGATGCTCTCCGGCACGGTCTCGCGGATAAGCGTTTCGAGAGAATCCACGCCGATTGCCGCAAGCATCGCTTCCTGCTCCTCAGCGTTGGGACCGATGTGGCGATGGGAAAAAACATCAAAATTGCTGAGAACGGGATTGTGCGGGTGTTTGCCGTTGGAAGAGGAAAGCGGGTTGACGAGGGGCGTATTGGCGGCGTTTGTCGGGCGTAGAGCAGAGTTCATTGGTTGTATGAGGTTTTGTGAGACAAGAATCTACCAAAATCGGTACGGCAAAAATATCACTTTTTTACATTACCACCTGCATTAACACGCAGAAGAGGTGAAAAAGTTCGTTTTGGAGAAGAAAATTCTTGCGATGGTGCGGGTGACAGCCACTGTGCAAGTACGCATGGAAAGTTCATGCAATCTTGCGTAATCGCTCTGCAATCATGGGGATTACCTTCACAATGGATTGCACTGTATCCGCAAAAGACCGTATTTGCAGGGATGTTTTTTGCGAACAAGACCAGTGTGTATGACAGATTGCATGATGAGCCGCCGCAAGGTTGACAATTTTTAACATTTCTTTCTACACTCAAAATCAATGAATTATCGTATTTTAGCGATGCAGCCCATGTCGTTTCGACCACAAATTTACCAACTTTTTGCCTATCGAAAAAATTCTCCTCAATTACCTCAAAAAAACTTCGTAACTTGCAAGTCTCTTTTTGTCAACTTTTTAGGAGAAGACCGAGTGAATTGGGTAGCATCGCAAACCGCCGATGACAAGATGCTTCAACAGAATCTTTGCGCATCCGGCAAAATGCCACAACACGTGGCAATCATCATGGACGGCAACGGGCGTTGGGCGGAAGACCGCTCTCTGACTCGCACACAAGGACACCGTGAAGGAATCAATTCGGTGCGGGATATTGTCGAGTCCGCATCGCTGCTGGGGATAAAGCATCTGACGCTCTACGCTTTTTCGATGGAAAATTGGCGCAGACCCCGCATGGAAGTTACGGTTCTAATGGATTTGCTTCTGCACTATCTTCGCTCGGAATTGGACGAATTGCATAAAAACAATGTTCGCCTTCAAGCCATTGGAAAACTCAACGCGCTGCCGAAAAATGTCCAAAAGCAGCTTTTTGAGTGTATGGAGACCATGAAAAATAATACCGGACTTACGCTCACGCTGGCGCTCAGTTACAGTGCGCGGTGGGATATTGTTCGGGCAGTACAGATGGCAGCATTGGATGTTCGGCGCGGCAAACTCTCGCCAGAAGATATTAGCGAAGAGCGCTTCGCCACGTACTTGCAGACTCATACCACACCCGACCCGGATTTACTCATTCGCACCAGTGGCGAGATGCGCCTTAGCAATTTTCTCCTGTGGGAAATGGCATATTCGGAAATTTACGTGACCGAAAAATTCTGGCCCGACTTCCGCCGTAATGACCTCTATGCCGCTATTGCTGATTATCTCGGACGCGAAAGGCGCTTCGGGAAAACCTCCGAGCAGGTTATTAGTGAACAAGATGGAGGTCAAGAATCTGGTTCGCTCAAGCGTATTTTAAACGCCCTTCGGTCATAAACGGCGCTTGCGCTTATGCGCGAACAACCCCAAATAAGTATTTTTTTGCACAATTTTCCCTTGTCATGTGTCTTGCTCGTAATCGCTCTTGCAAGCATTTATCTCAATTTGCCACCAACGTTATGTTCCTTTCTGAATCTGCGCCGCGCTTCATTATTCGCTCTGCCGCATTACTCCTCGTTTCTGCTCTTTTTTTAGCACTCCCAAATACCAGCGTTTTTGCTCAGGCACAACCGCGTCAACAGCGTCCTGTTCCCATCAAAATCATGGGCTTGCGCGTCGAATCGCCAACGCCTGTCGATACGGCTTCGGTGCTGTTTTATTCGGGGTTGCAGGTGGGCGATTTTATTGATGCTCGCGGTGGGCGCATCCAAGACGCTATTAAAAGTCTCTGGAAACGCCGTCAATATTCCGATGTGGATATTACCATTGACCGTGTATCGCTAGACGGCACAAGTGTCTACCTTGACATTAAGGTCAAAGAAGCCACGCACATCAGCGCTATCAAAATTAAGGGCAATTCCGCCGTCAGCAATAAAGATATTCTGAAGGCATTTGATAAAAAGGATGGCGATATTTTTACGCCCTACGACCTAGAATTGGGACGCAAAGCCGTCAAACAACTTTACGATAAAGAAAGCAAACCCTTCGCTAAAGTGGAAGTGCGCAAAGAAGCCACCGACACCATCAACGTCTATAATATTGTGCTGGACATCAAGGAGAGTGTTACGTTTTACGTCAATACGATAACATTTCCGGGCGCAAAAGCATTTTCTGATGCGGAAATCGCTTCTGCTTTTGAGGATACCAAAACTAAGCAATGGTGGGAGGTTTGGAAATCGAACAAATTTGAGCAGAAAAAGTACGAAAAGGATAAAAACGAACGCCTAAACACCTTCTACCGCAAAAATGGTTACATTGATGCGCAAATGCTGGGTGATTCGCTTGCGTTTAACGACTCTTTGGAAACCGTTGATATTCGCATTAAGGTTGACGAAGGTCAGAAGGTCTATATCCGCAATATCTCCTTTGAGGGGAATCTCGTCTTCCCGACGCTATTTTTGGAATACCGCTTGCAAATGCAGAAGGGCGACCTCTACAACGCCGATAAGTTCGATAAAAACTTACAAGGCAATGAAGAACAAAACGATGTGGCTTCGCTCTACATGAATAATGGCTATCTGACAGCCCGTGTGGAGAAAGAAGAAAAGCGCGTTGCACCGGATTCGGTGGATATTGTTGTGAAAGTGTTCGAGCGCAATCAGTTTACAATTCGTCGCGTGGAAATTGAGGGAAATACGAAAACGAAAGATAAAGTCATTCGCCGTGAATTATTTGTGCGTCCGGGTGATTACTTCAACCGTGCTGCAATTATCCGTTCGGTACGCTTCTTAGGGCAGTTAAACTTCTTCAATCCTGAAAAACTTCGCCCCGACGTGAAACTTGCTGATAACTCTCAAGTTGATGTTACTTTCAAAGTAGAAGAGCGCTCCAATGATACCTTTAATGCCTCTTTCGGCTATGCCGGAGCATTTGGTTTCACAGGGTCGGTGGGTATTACGCTGAATAATTTTTCTGTTGCCGAGCCGCTTCAAGGCGGTGGCGGACAGATTTTTAACCTCAACTACGAGCGCGGTGGCGGTTTTAATACTGGTGGGGCGAACTTTAACAACAGTTTTGCCGGAGGAGCGCTCAGTACCTTCACTCTCGGCTTAACAGAGCCTTGGCTTTTCGACGAGCCGACAACGCTTGGTTTCAACGTTTTTGATACACAAAACTTCTTCTTTAGCAACCAACGTACTGGCGCATCAGTGAATGTTGGTCGGCGTTTACGCTGGCCCGACGACTATTTCCGTGCCGACTGGGTTTTGCAGGGCTTGAACAATCGTATTCTGCAAAATGGTCAAGTCAATGTTCAAAATGCCCAACTTTTTGCACAAGGCTTAGAATTTGCCCTTAGCCAGACAATTTCCCGTATCAGTATTGACAACGGGATGTTCCCAACTGAAGGTTCGCGTTTTGTGTTAATGACCAAACTTGCTGGCGGCGCGATTGGTCTTGGGCAAATGGATTATTTCAAAAATCAGTTGACCTTAGAAAGCTATACACCGCTTTTGCAAATTGCAGAACAAAATCGTTTAACATTGCGCCTGAACGCCGAAATGGGCTATGTAACGGGCTTGAATCCTTCAACAGAACTCATCCCACCGCTTGAACTCTATTATATGGGCGGTACGGTTCTTGGTGGCTTCGCTATTACGCCGCTTCGGGGTTATCCTGATCGCCTGATTGGTCCACGCCTTCCGGCGGAAGGTAATCCACAAGGGCTGAATCCACAAGGCGGGCGAGCAATGATGTTGCTGAATGCAGAATTGCGCTTTGCCGTTACGCTCAATCCCGTGCCGATTTACGCGATGGCATTTGTCGAGGCGGGCAATGTCTGGGACAATATCAATCGCGTCAATCCATTCGATTTGAAGCGCTCCGCAGGCGTTGGTGTTCGCTTTTTGATCAATCCAATTGGTCTTTTGGGCTTTGATTACGCCTATGGTTTTGACCGTATTTTGGGGCTGGATGGTACTGCTATTGGCGATCAAAACGGTACGCCTCCGGGCTGGCGTTTTCACTTCCAATTTGGCAGATAATCGCCGCCATGCGCACGACCGTCATTATTCCCGCCGCCGGCTCCGGAACACGCTTTGGTGCTGATATTCCGAAGCAGTTTGTCGCGCTCGGTGGCATTCCAATTATCGTGCGGACACTACAAGTTTTTGAGGAAACGGGGGCGGTGGAAAGCGTGATTATTGCTGCCTCCCAAGACTTCCACGAGTATCTCCGCGCCTTGCAGAGTCAATACGGTTTGAAGAAAATTGTGGCTCTTGTCGAAGGCGGAAAAGAGCGTCAAAATTCAATTATGAATGCCTTGCAGACAAGTATTTGCGAGGCTTCCGATGTTATACTGGTGCATGATGCCGTTCGCCCTTTCATCACGCCAAATTTTATCACATCCATTGCCGAAGCCGCATGGCAGCACGGCGCAGCCATCCCGGGGCTTGTTCCGAAAGAAACAATCAAAGAATGCAGCAATGATGGATATGTTCGGGCAACGCATGAACGCTCACGTTTGCGGGCAATCCAAACGCCGCAGGGATTTCGCCGTGAGATTATCACTGCGGCATACCAAAAGGCGCAGAACGAAGGCTTTCTCGGTACGGATGATGCCAGCGTGGTCGAATTTGCGGGCTTTCCCGTTCACATTTTGCCGGGGATTGAAGAGAATATAAAAATTACGACTCCGTTGGATTTTGAGTGGTGTCAGTGGAGAATAGCGGAGAAGGCGAAAGGCGGGTGATGCTTGTTTGGATTCGTAAGGTATATTGCTCAAGCGAATAATCACGACAACTATGCACATCATATCGAAAAAAACGCTCAAGGAATTTTGGAAAAAGCATCCTACATCAGAATCAAGTTTGCGGAATTGGTTTAATACCAATTCAAGTTAATGCCTGTGCATAAATTTTATGTATATTTGGTAATTACAAGATAATTACACAAATTTATTTTCAAAACTATGCGCCATCCATTACCTGCCATTCGCCAAAGTGTCGAATATCTGCAAAAACTCTTGCGTC
>CANHDJ010000042.1 GCA_947459425.1 Ignavibacteria bacterium | reverse complement strand
TCCCTTCTGAACGACATTACCCAACGCCTCCTCGACCCGCATCCCGACTTGGTGCTGAACGAACTGCACCGCGAACTGCAAACGGTCTTACGCCAAAAAGAAACCAATAACGACGACGGCATGGATATTTGTTTGTGCATGATTGACCTTGATACACGTATCGTGGAGTTTGCAGGAGCAATGAACCCGCTCTATGCCGTCGTGCAAGGCGAATTGCACGAGTTCAAAGGCACACCGGAAGAATTGGGCGGGCGTGAGGAGCGGAATCCCGTCTATGCGCGGCACACACTTGATTTATCGGATGTTCCCGAAGGCGTATCAATGCTGTATCTAACGAGCGACGGCTACAAAGACCAATACAACGACGCACGTCAGCGATTTATGCCGAAGCGTTTGCGTCCGCTTTTGCAATCAATAGCCGCCAAGCCGCTTGAAGAGCAGCCGACGCTTTTGGGTGAAGCAATTGATGCACATAAGGGCGAAGTGATGCAGGTGGATGATATGTTGGTCTTGGGTGTGCGATTGTAACGTCTTCGCAGAAAATGCGAGACACACACGAAATCCCTTTCACGACGAACATCAAAAAAAATTTGTATTTTTGCTTTATGGAACTGTCAAGCACATTTTTTGTCAAAGACTTACAAGAACTCGCAACGGTGAAAACCGTATCAAGTGTGGCGACTATAATTCGACCGCGAACTGTGCGTATTTTGCTTCATCCCATTCCGTGATTACTGTGCTTGGTCTGGACGGCATCAAAAGTTAGGGCAATCGCATAAAAATTTCAACCCCGCATCAATCCTTGTTCTGCTGAATAATGGGTTGCAACTCATTGTTTGGAATACTGAGGTTTTAAGCCATTCTCAAAAACTCATGCGATTGCCCTGCTTCGGGGAGGTGTAGAACGGGGTGTTCGGAACTGAAACGGTAAAGCCGCAAGCGGTGATTAGTGGCGCTGTGTCAAACCCGTTCTACGCTTAGGAAAGCGCAGAACAGGAATATCAGACCTGCGAGTTGCTTCGCTCCAAAACCCTCACCCGCCATACACCTGGCACAGCACCCGATACGTCTGGATATGCGCCTGAACGGTCAACTCCACAGGCTTCGCATAGCCGCCGCCCATTGCCAGCGAAAGCGGTACGCCATGCCGACGGCAAGCACGAACAACCATTCTATCACGCTCCGCAAGCCCTTCCATCGAAAGCGACAAGCGCCCCAGCGTGTCTTCGCGCAAGGGGTCAACTCCGGCTTGATACAAGATAATATCAGGCTTCCAGGCAAAAATTGCGGGAAGTTTTTCTGACAGTATTGCCAAATATTCATCGTCGCCCGTGTTGTCGGGAAGGTCAATATCCAGTGTGGAAGCGACTTTGCGAAAGGGATAATTTTTTGCACCGTGCATACTGAAAAGGTACACGTCCTCGCGTCCGCCCAGAATAGCTGCCGTGCCGTTTCCCTGATGAACATCCAAATCAATCACTGCCACACGCCGCACCAATCCTTGCGCAAAAAGATACTGCACCACAACAGCCAAATCGTTGAAAACACAAAATCCCTCGCCAGCATCCCAGAGTGCATGATGCGTTCCGCCCGCTAAATTCCCCGCTACGCCTGATTCCAAAGCCTCTTCAGCCGATGCAATTGCCCCGCCGACAATCGTAAAGGAGCGCGTGACTAATTCCCGCGTCCACGGAAAACCGATACGCCGCATAATGAGGCGGTCAACAGTGCCGTTGATAATGCTCTCGACATAATGCGGTGCGTGGGCGAGTTTGACAATTTCCGGCTCGACAGGTTCAGAAAGGTAGAGTTGATGCGGCTTGAGAATGCCTTCTCGCATGAGGCCATCCCGCACAAGACGGTATTTTGTGATAGGAAATTTATGCCCTTCGGGGAGTGGCAGAACATAAACATCAGAATAGAAGACATTCATCGGTTTAGCCCTCCAAGAGAGTCGCCAAGCGCCGTGTAGCGTTTTTGCGTTCATACTGCGCGATAGTGCTTGCGTTTGGCGCAAACGGTTTTCCATCGCGCCAGGCTGCGTAATATTCCCCGACAACCCGCGCAATCCCTTCCACATCCGATTGGTGAGCGGTTTTGCCGGATGCGGTTTCTAAAAGCAGTTCGTGAATTGCGCCTGAAGTTGGTGCTACGGCAATAATCGGACGCATTGCACCGATGTATTCATATACCTTTCCCGGCACGATTTCTTCACTTTCTTTTGCCTCGTCCACCACGAGCAAAAGTGCGTCCGAGCGCAGTAAATACGCAATGCTCTCCTCGTGCGCCATATAGCCCAAAATATCGAGTGAGTCTCTGTACGGGAATTGGTCAAACATTGCTAAAACCTCCGACCCAAAGCGCCCAATAAAGCGCACCGTGAGTTCGTAGGGTTTGATTTCGCCGCGCTGCACAAGCAGCTCCAATGCCGCAAGAAAACTTGCCGGATTGCGCCGTCCGTACATCGAACCGGTGTAGGTTATCGTGAAACGCTCACGGGGAGCGGCTTCTGGGGCGAGAACGGGATAATCACTGGAATCAAAGCCGTTAGGAATATGATGAAGTTTTGCGGACGGAACGTCAGGGAATTTTCCACGAATATCCTTCACGATACCTTCCCATGCGCATTCAACGGCATCTGCTTCCCGAAAAACCGAGTGTTCAAGCCGTTTATCAATCCATGCGGGAAAAAACCAGCGTTTGGGCGTGGTCAAAAAGCCCGTCCATGGGTCGCGGAATCCCGTCACCCAGCGAAGCCCGCTTCGGCGCTTGAGCTGCCGAGCAATGAGCGACGTGGTGTAAGGCGGTGAAGAATTGTAAATAGCCTCAATGTTATGTTCTCGAATAAGTCGCAAGCCCGCATCCACAGCCGTTAGCAGCCATCCGACACGTGCATCGGGTATGAATACGCTTGCCCGAACAAATTCCGCAATATTTTCCGTGAAAGAGCGCCCTTGGGATTCTTTTTTGATAACATTGACATCAATCGGCGTATTGGCGGGCTTTCCGGTGAGTTTTCGGTAGAGTGCGTAGGGTTCGTAAATTTCCGTACGTTCGACGTGTATGCCGCTTGGAATCTTGGCAAGAAGGGATTCATCGCGTGCAGGAAAATCCCCATTCGAGACCGTCAGTACAATCGGATTCCAGCCACATTCCGGCAAATACTGAATGTGCTTCAAGACGCGCTGCACACCGGGTCCACCCGACGGCGGGAAATAATAGGCAATCACCAAAACATTTTTCATAATGCGGAATGGATGGAATGATAGGCTTTAAGCGGCGCTGGAGGATGGAGCGGGTGCAGGTTTGCGCATAAAAAACAACCGAAACAGAAAAATTTCGGGGATAACGAGCAGCACAAGCGACAACGTATCTGCTGTAAACCAAGGCGTGAAGCCGCCACTAGGCGTTACGAATTTTGCAATACCGCCCGTCACTGCCCAGCCAATCGTAAAGACCAAGCCAATCAGCCCCAAAGCCAATATGCCTTCTTTGACGTTTGCTTCTTGCCAGCGCCGCGTAAAAGCGTAGAGCGCCGCGAGAATATGCAGATGAAAAATAACAACCTCAATCATGCTTGTTCAGGGAAAAGCGTGGTAGAACGGGAATTGATGCGCGTGAAAATACCGCTTTCGCCTCTTATTTGCAAATCGCGGTTTGCTGGGCAGGGGCTAATCAGGAGTATGTTCATCAATATCAAACATCGTGCGAATTGGCTCCAAATGACGCACAAACACTTGCAGCGCAAGAATAAACACAAAAAATGTAAATGGCGCAATCGTGTCACAACGAACCTGCATAAATGACTGCGCAAGCTGCTCCGGCGCAGTGTACATCAGTACAGGCGTTGCAATCGCGCCCGTCATCACGCCAACATAAAGATTACGGCGAATAACCAAATATCCCGTCAGCCAACACAATGCGAAAATTACCACCGGCACAAGATTGATAGCCGCCATCACACCCGCAACCACCGACAAGCCGCGTCCATACTGCTGCGCATGGCGAAAAATCATATTGTAATTGTGTCCCAGCACCGCAAAAAAGCCCGTCAGCGCTGGAGCGGCAAATGTTTCTGTCCCGCCAATACTCGCACCGAGAATCATCCCGATTTTTACTGCCAAAAAGCCTTTTGCGGCATCTATGAACGCTACCAGCAGTTGCGTTCGCAAGAGTTTTTGCCGCTCCCAGAGGTGCTGAATCGTTGCATTTTGCGGGGTCGTATCAAGGTCGCTTGTTTCAAGGCTTGTGCGCCCAATAGCACGGGCAAGCAGATGCGCTGTCGGGAATGCACCGAGAGCATAACCAAGCGCCATGCACAAAAGTTGTACAGCAAGAGGCATAGTAAGGGTGATAATCGTGAAAATGATGGTAACTGAGCTTACGCTTGAATGTTCAATATTCCCCTCTTTGAGACAAAGATGGGTGTCCAAGCGACAGCGAGAACGGGGTGTTTCCGCTATTTTTCCAAGGGCGAAGCAATAATAACTTGCACAATACGGCAATACGAGCGCCCTTCGGGTGTCGCGTTGTCGTGGAGCAGGACATCACTGCCAATCGGTACAATTTTGATGCGCTCTTCGGGAAGTTGTAAAAAGTTTTTGACTTCCAAAGAGCGGCGAAATGCAAGGTCACGATTGTATTCCCGCGAACCAACACGGTCGCCGTAGCCGACAATCGTCACCTGCGACGTAGGCTGGATGCGCTGTTTGATGAAACTGAGCAATGATAAATTCTCAGCATTGATCTCCGCACGGTCAAAATCAAAGAGCATCAGCGAAAAGCGCTCCAGACGTTTGTCTTTCACTTCTTCAAGGCGCTTTTTCTTCACAGTTATTTGGCGCACGGTGACGGGCTGTTCAGCACTAACCTCGCGCCCTTCGAGGTCACTCGCCTTAATGCTGGCAGTAAGTGGAAGTTCGCTTTCGCCCAAAAGTGTTTCGCCAATGCGCCACTGCTCGGCGGGCGGCGTTTCGCCCGTTACCGATTCGCCTGTCCATTGCTGAAGCACTGAACCATTGCGCTTTATTGCCATTGTCCATGAGCGTAAGCCCGCCGGAGCGTCGATAACAGGCTGCAATTCCAACATCGGCGGCGTGAGTGTACGAGTGATGGCGCTGCTTTTCACGGGAGCGAGGATTTCCGGCATTGAGGCGCTGAGTTCGGCACGACGATTGTCGGCAACGCCTTCTTCCACCGCATTGCTGGAAGCCTTTTCGGGGAGCGTCCGGGCTTGTACGCGAATACGGTCAGCCTTGATGCGCCAAATCGTTGCGAGATACGTCTGAATCGCCTTTGCTCGCTTCATCGCCAGTTCGGTATTGTCTTTTTCCGCACCGATATTACTCGTGCAACCAAGCACCGTCAAACGCGCTTGAGGATTAGCGCGGAGGCGCGAACCAATGACGTTCAGCAGATGCGAGTGGACGGCAAGTGCATTATTGGGCAAAGCGTCCTCTCGCCATGCGTCGGCGGCTTTGGTGGTTGTCAGAAGTTTCTGCCGTGTTTGCAAGAGGTCTGCCCCCGCAGCACCAAAGAAAATATGCGGCAAGAGCGCATGAAAGGTTTCGGATTCAAATTCTTCGACCGTCACCGTCGGGCTTGGTTGACGCGAACCGTCCCAATCTATACCCGTGACGCGAATATCGGCACGGAGTGCGGACTGTTTCGGCACTTCGCGCACGTAGGATTCGTGAATAATCGTGCGCTCCACAACAAGCCCATTTTCCTCGCTTGTCACCAGCCCCTTATCAGACGAGCGCAGACGGAAGCGCTCTTGACCGCCTTCAACAATCGCCGTCGAAGTGTCACGCTCATAGACCGTTTCGCGGATAATGGGATTCACCGAGCCTTCGCCCCATTGAAACGACACGCCTGCTTGCACGGAGCCAATAGTCCACGAACCGCTTGAAATCGGCGTGATAAGGGTATCGCTAAACCGCCGAACAGGTCTGCCACCAAAACTCGTTCCGGCAATACTCGTCAATGGGAAGTGATACCGCACAAACGGCGTTAAAAACGTGCTGCGCGAAAGAGGAATATACCACTCCAGTCCCGCAAAGGCTGATAATGCGAGTGTTTGCTGTGGAATGGCATTGCCACTTTGCGGATAAGCGCGGTCTTTGTAGGGCGTTACGCTGCTGGGAAAAAGGGAATCGGTGTAGGAATACGATGAAACCACCGTATAGAGCGCTTCTGCGCCCACCGTCAGAAAAAGCTGCTCAACAAGACGAATACTTGCGGCAGGTGTAAGATTGATGTTGAGAAGTGAAGTTTTCAGGCGATGCGAAACAACAATGGGTTCTTTTTCTGCGTTAGCAAAGCCTAAATTTTCCCGAAACATAAACTCTGGTTGTGAGAAGTTCGCCCCCAAGCGTACTTGCAACTGAAAGAGCGATGACAAGCGATGGTCGACAACAAAACCCAAGCCGCCGCTCCACGCAGAAGCCCCGCCAAAGCTGGAATCCGCCGCCGCAATCGGCTCCATGCCATTCAAATACGCAAAATTCGCCGTGTGCTGTTGCAACGCTCCCATGCCGTAGAATCCCAATAGCCACCGATAGCCCGGCAACTCACGCTGCGGGCGCGTTGACACGCTGCTTTCGCGTCTGCCGGAAATAAGTATTCCGGCGGTATCGGTGCGTGTGCTTGATGACGATGAAGATTGCTGAGAGAAGGCTTCGGGGCTTGTGCTGAGGAGAACAGCACCAACAAGAAGCATAAAAAAGCGTGATTTCATGCGCGAGGATGGAATGATTTGTGGACTTCTTTGATGTATTCGCGGTCAATATGCGTATAAATTTGCGTTGTCGCAATATCGGCATGACCAAGCATTTCTTGAACGGCGCGTAAATTTGCTCCACCTTCAAGCAAATGCGTTGCGAATGAATGACGAAACATATGGGGATGTACCTCGCTAATACCCGCTTGTGCCGCCGCATCGTGGACAATATTCCACACCGACATCCGCGAAAGCGGCTTTCCGCGCTGATTCAGAAAAAGCGTGTCACCGGTATCGCTATCCTCTTTGATCCAAAGCGCCCGTGCGAGGCGTTTGTATTGGCTTATCCACGACAAGGCGGTTGTGCCGATAGGAACAATACGCTCTTTCGAGCCTTTGCCGAAAACCCTCACCACTTCTGCTTCCCAGAGAATATCGCGCTGCTGCAACCCGCAGGCTTCCGATGCCCGCAGCCCGCAAGCGTATAGAATTTCCAGTAATGCACGATTCCGCAAACCATCGGCGCGAGTCGTGTCGGGCTGTTCGAGAATGCTGGCTATTTGCGGATACGACAGAACTTCCGGTAAAAGACGTTCTGGCTTCGGTAAATCCACGAGTTCTGAAGGATTTTTCTCGGAAATCTGTGCGTTGCAGAGAAATTTATACATCGAACGAATAGAGTACAAATACCGCGTCCGCGAACTTGTTCCCAAGCCCATATCGGCAAGCATTGCCAGAAACTCCAGTATTTGTGCGGTCTGCACGTTGGCAAAGGACTGTATGCTCCTCTGCTCTAAAAACTCCACAAACCGCGCCAAATCTATGCCGTAGGAACTCACGGTATTTTCCGCCAAACCGCGCTCCAAGGCGATATGATGCGTAAACTGCTTTAGTTCGCGCAGCATCATGGCGGAAGATGTTTGTATGCGGTCTTGAACGCTCGTCATAGAAAAAGCCAAAAACTATCAACCAAAATGAAAAGCCAATCTCAATACTTGAGCAAGGTAACATCGCGTTCAACCAAGAATGCAAGCGGCTCTTGGAAGTCGTAGTCGCTAAATGCTTTTGCTTTATCAAGATAGGCACGAGATTTCTCACGATTGTTCTGAGCGTTGTAAATTTCCGAAATGCGGAAATAGCTCCACGGCATAAACCAGCGCTCGCGCTCGGGTTGCAATTCCACAGCCTTGAGGTAAGCAGCAATGGCTTCCTGTGTGCGATCCTGCCCGCGATACGCCTCGCCAAGATAGTAATAGGCTTCGGCACGAATTTCTTTCGACAGCGCATTATTGTCCGCCAATGGTTTCAAAAATGGCTCGACTTCTTTCCAGCGCGACGATTCCGCACAATTCACGCCTTTGATAAGTTGAATTTCGTTGGCATCAAGCGGCGTTTTGATGCGCTCTTTGGCTTTGCGAATAGCATACTTGTCTTCCGGCTCAAAGGGCGCAACTTCAAGGCATTTTTGATAGCCTTTCAGCGCATCGGCGCGATTGCCCGCCATTTCATAAATCAACGATAAACGGTAAAAAGCGATACCGCGAAATGACCGTTCAAAGCGGGCTTTGAAGTATTTTTGGAAACAAGGCTTGGCTTTGTCAAAATCATTCAAGCGAAAATGCGCCTCGCCCATGCGATAGTTTGCCAGCGTATTGAAGGTGCGGAAATTGGTATCGGCAAGTTGAACGACTTTTTGGTAAAAATCATTCGCGTAGGTCATTTTTTTAAGAAAGGTCTGCACATTGCCCATCGTGTAGAGTGTTGGAATATTATTCGGATATTTTTCCAACAAATCCTGCAAATATTTGAAGCCTTTACCGTAGTCTTTATTGAAATATACTTCGATAAACGACAAAAATATCTTTGCATCGTTGCGAGAAAAAAGGGATTTTTCCGCAGCAATACCCACTTCACGCAACCCCTGAGCGCGATCGCCTTTGAGTCCGGCAAAATTGGCGGCAAAGCGCACAGAACTTGGCATGACGGCAATACCAAAATGAAAAACGCCCATGCCCAAATAGGCATCATATTGTTTGGGATCACGTTTGAGCGATTCGCTGAGATAATTGTAGCACGAGCGCCCGTCCAACGTGGCTTTTACCAAATTTTCAGCACGAAAATTAGCAATGGCGCGAAAGCCGTAAATCGCGCCAATAATCGTGCGAGCGTAGTTATTATCAGGGTTTGCTTTGATCGCATCTTCCGCAACGGTGATGGATTTATCGCAAGCAGCGATAAATTTTTTGTAATCTGGTTCGCTATAATCAAAAAGATAGCGCCAAAGAAAAATTTGCGAACGAAAAAAATAACCCGTCGGATCGGTGGGATATTTCGCAATAAGGTCATCATAGATGGTCATAGCAAGGTCGTAGCGCATCGCATAAAACGCATCAATACCCGCCAGAATGCGCTCTTTGAAATAGGGGTCGTAATCCTGAACGCCCGCAAGCCCGATAATAGGCGGCAGTTCGGGGTGTTCAAGATAGGCGAGCATCGGGTTTTCGGCAAAATGCTCCCCCGATGATAAAGGAAGTCTCTGGTAGCTCTGGGCGCTTGGAATAGCGGTCATCGTGGTAATAAGGCTTACAAGAAGCAGTAAAGCAGCGCGGGTGGCGGAAAATCTCATAAATACGAAGAAAAAAACGAGAAAGTGGAATATACTCCATCAGACGTTGCTTGAGGGGAACAAGGTTTGACAAGTGTTGGAATAAAGCATTGCAAACTTAGCGAAAAAATTTGGTTCGGAGAAACCCCGTTTTGCACACTCAAGTTTTTGGCTGACGGTGCTTTCGGACATCAAGTCTCGTGGTGTAGCAGATTTGCTGATTGTCTGCACCGATAACCTCAAGGGCTTTGACAAAGCGCTTGGAGTCTCTGCCCCGAGGCGGTCTATCAAAACTCTGCATCGTACATCAAATCCGCAATTCCTGTGCCTTTGTGAGCTATAACGACCGCAAAGAATTTTGTGCCGACCTCAAGCCCATCTATGCCGCTCCGACGCAAGAGGTGAGTTAAACGCTGTACGAGTTTCGGATGTTCCCAGTAGTGTTGTAATATCTCCGTGAGGTGTATCTCCATTGCTTCGATGCTCTCAAAGACAATGTTTGCGGTCGTATTTACAAACTGAGAAATAAGTGGTTCTAAATGATTTCAGTTGGAAACGATTATGGTATCGAATAGTCAAGCACGTGAGAAACAAGGCGGCTTCAGCCCCTTGCTCTCCTGTTCGGACGAAGCAGGGGATTGAAACCCCTTGTTCCAAAGACCGCTTCAAACCTTGCGTTATAAACTGCTACAATTTCTTGACCAACTGAAATCATTTAGAACCCATTCTATGGCTCTTGTAGAATTTGTAAACACGACCGTAAACAGCGCACCGTGGTATAAAAAATTCCGCACAAAAACAAGCGTTGGGTGGAATACTCACAAAAAAATGGTTCGCACTCCTACTGGACGTGGCACTTGCGCTCCATCCAGCAAAAAGCCGCCTCCACAAAACACGTGTGGAAGCGGCTTTTTGCTCAATATTCGTGAAAATACGATAAGCCGAATTTTGTCTTTTGTCCGGCTGTATAAGAAATAGACAGCCAAGGCAAGAGGCGATTATTTATCTGGGAGGCGCATTACTACGCCCCTCGTGCAGCCTACCCGAATGAAGCGTATGCGAGGCTTACCCCGCCCACCGTTACACGAGCCGCGTAATGACTGCCTTTGCGGGCTGGTCTCTTCATTCTTACTTGACTTTGCTCCTTGCGGGGCTTGCCGTGCCATTCGATGTTACCATGAATGCGGTAAGCTCTTACCTCACCGTTTCACCCTTACCACGCAGTTTTGATGCCGCCTGGCGGTTTATTTTCTGTGGCGCTATCCATCGGCTTGCCTTAAAGCGCACGATTCCTCGTGATTTCCCGCTTTCGGGCTGACCGTCCGGCAGTTAGCCGGCGCAATGCTCTTTGGAGTTCGGACTTTCCTCAGAAAGCGCATGAAATCATGTCTTTCCGCAATCGCCTGTATTTCCACGATGTTTTCTCAATACGTCACGGCAACAGTTCTCAAATCGGAATGAGCGGCATTTCGTCAGGATAAAGCAGCCGTCCACAGCCTTCGCACGTAAAAATTACCTTGTACGTACGCATTTCCACGATGCGCTGTGCCGGAACCGCACTAAAGCAGCCCGAACAGCAGTTTTTTCGTATCGTGACGGTCGTATCGTTGTGGTACTCTTTAATGTGTTCGTATTGAACAACAAGATTTTTTGGTAACTGCGCCAGCAAATCCGCACGACGCGACAAAAACGACGTAATTTCGCCATTATGTTCGCTCGAAAGGTCGCGTAATTCGTGTTCGCGGTCAGCCAGACGCATAGCGGCATCTTCCATATCCTCGCTTTGTCCGTCATGCACACGGCGCAGATTGTCCTCCGTCAGCATAGTCGAAGCGATGGTCTTTTCGACATCGCGCAATTCATTTTTGAGCGATTCTACTTCTTTGGTAATCGCATCAAATTCACGATTATTCCGCACCTGAAATTGCTGTTCAGAGAGTTTTTTCTCTTTGTCGTGAATTTCTTGTGCGCGGATTCGTGCATTGGCGCGGGTTTGGATAATATCGTCAATATGCTTTTGCGTGGTGTCCACCGCTTGCTGCCGCATACGGACTTCCTTTTCAAGCGCCTTGACCTCGTAGGGCAGATCCCCGAGTTCTTCTTGCAATTCGGCAAGTTCATTGTCAATGCGTGTGATTGCCGCCAATAGTTGGAGTTGTTCGAGAACCATAGTTCTTTCCTCGTTTGCAGGTAAAAATCGTGCTGTAAAGTGATAACAATATGCGTAAAAAAATATAGTTGTGTCGTCGTCATCGGCGAATCGTATCGTGCTGTTGGCGTTGGTATTCTTCGGTCTGCGGGTAGTACAAAATTGGGTTGGGAACTCTTGATGAGCGCACCACGCGAAGGTTTTGCCCATGTTCCTGTGCAATCGCTTCCGCCAACGCCGCCAATCCAAGCGGAACAAACTGCTCCATTTCGTAATGCCCGGCATCAATGAGCATCATCACGCCTTTGGTGCGGTGAAAATCGTGATATTTTATATCCGCCGTGATGAAGGTATCCACCCCCGCCGCTAACGCTGCATCAATAAAGGATGCACCGCTTCCGCCGACAATAGCGATACGCTGAAGATTTGACGCGCTACCTGGCGTATAACGCAATGGCGCAGAAGTAACAGCATGAAGCCGTGCGACAAAGTCGGTAATTGCTTCGGGGGCGTTAAGTGAACCAACAATTCCCATGCCAAACCCTTCATGTTGAGCATCCGGCACCAGTGGTTTTTCAATTCTCACACCCAAGCGTTCTGCCAGCAATGCGCTTGTTCCTTTGGGAAAAGCATCGAAATTGGTGTGCGCCACAACCAGTGCTATTCCCGCGGTTATGAGCCTCGTGCAGATGCGCCCAACCCGCTCAGAATCGGTGATTGCCACCAGTGGTGCAAAAATAAGCGGGTGAAACGATACGATGCAGTCCGCGCCACATTCTACGGCTTCTTCAGCAATGCTTTCGGTCAGTTCCATTGTCACAAAAACCGACGAAATTTCGGTGCGACCACTTTGGAGTTGTAACCCAATGCGGTCGCCTTTCATCGCCACGCTTGGCGGAAGGCGGCTTTCGAGGGATTGTACGAAAAGATGAAGATTCATGGTGTTGCAAATGTAACAAACTTTCGTTTCATTTCACGCAGCACTGCAAAAGAATCTCGTAAAAGCAGAAGAAACCTTGTTCTCAATCTAGGATGCGCACAGCCAATATAAGCGAAAATATTCCCGTGCATCTGTCCACGATGCAACCGACGTAAAATTTGCTAAGGAAGCCATCTGCCGAATCATATTCTCATTGAATTTATGCGAATACTCCGTGTGGATGCGTTCTGCAAGCCCAATTCCTATGCGATAATCAGCAATAGAGACGGTATGATACCGCGTACTCTCCAAAAATAATTCCACACGCGATTCGCCAGCATTATAGTAGGCAACGTGTTTATAGGCATCAATCGGGAAATCTGCGGCAAGTTCGCGGTTCAAGCGGTGCAAAATGTTGAGATTAAATTCCGCCGTAACACCTGCCGCGTCGTTGTATGCTTCGTGCAGCACTCGAATAGGCTTCTGTGGGCTTGCGTTCATGTCGGCGGCAAGCAGCAACACATCATTTTCTCGCAGCAGCACCCGCAGCCTCAAGAAAAATTCCGCAGCTTCGTCGCGTGTAAGATTACCGATGGTGGAACCGGGAAAGTATATCAGCAGTTGAGTTCCCGCATAATGCTCGTTGCGCTGCATTGCCAGATATTCGACCCCTTGCAAAAATTCTGCGCAAACGGGCTGCATATCAATTGTGGGAAACTCTTCTTGCAGTTGCAAAGACGATGCGTAGAGAAATTCCTCCGAAATATCAATCGGCAAATACCGCATGAGTGCTTGATTGGTCATTTGGCGATTGCGCATGGCATGAAGCAAAGCGCGGGTTTTCTTGCCGCTTCCTGCGCCAAGTTCGACAAGCCAAAAATTTGCCTCCGCACGGCTCAGTATCTCGTCTGCCGATGTTTCCAAAATTTCCTGCTCGCATCGCGTCAAGTAATATTCGGGCAGAGCGGTAATCTGCTCGAACAGCTCAGAACCACGATGATCATAGAGATATTTTGGCAGAAGATATTTGCTTGGATTCAGCAAACCGCGCACGGTGTCGGTTTGCAAGCCGCCAAATTCATCGCCGCGCAAGTGAATAAGCGGCAAAACAGGATTGATTCTGCCTTCTGCGAAAAACTGCGCTGCGGACGTAGAGACAGAAGTGTTGTCGAGGCTCAGAACATCAGGCTTTGACAGCGATACATCGGTAAAAGACATGAAAAATTGCGAGGGAAAACCGAAGCAGGAAGGCACTTCGGATAGTGTGTGGTAATGAGGTTTAGCCAATAGACAAACGCAGAAGAAGGGGGAATATTGTGCAACCGTCTTGGTTGACTCCGTCCGTGTGACCGCTTTTTAGGCTTCAGACGGTGCAGAATTGCTGACTTCGTGTTCGCGTTCTCGGATGATTTCTATCAGCAATTCTCGGTCAAAGGCTCAAAATGCAGGAACTTTTAATGCTCATGTTGCCCATAAACTGCAATAATGATTGGAGCAATATTTCCACTTGCTCTTTTCGAGACTATGAACTTTGAAATACTCCATAGATTTCGGTCAGATGAGTGATATTTGGGTAGAACCACAATCAAGCGACCACTCTGGCAATTTCTTGAAAAAAACTTGACTTTACCGTAGGAATCGTGTGTGTGGTATGGGGTCTGGTCTGGTCTGGCGACTACAAGGCTGTTTCTTCCAAAAATGCCTTCAAATTGCGCCATGCCAGATGGTATCGTTGGAGGCGCTCGGTGTCGGAAGCCTTGAGACGGTCTAGGCGGGTGCAGTTCATGTTGTCTTCCAAATCCGCAATTTTGACTTGGAGCGAAATTGGGCTTTGTTTGGCGCGCTCAATCAGCGCCATATACGGCTCACCGTCGCGCTGCGTTAGACAATCCACCGCAAAAAGCACTTCCTCCGAGAAGCCTTCTTCCCGCAGACTCTCTATCGTCCATTCGGTATCTTCGACAACATCATGCAGCACGGCGGCTGTCATCGCGGCTTCGGTGGTCATGCGAAACATCAGGCGGAGCGGATGCAGGATGTAGGTTTTTCCGGCGCGGTCGCGTTGATGTTCGTGGGCGGTAGCCGCCAAAGCAATGGCGTGAGCGAGATTGGACATAGAATAAGCGGATAGATGTTGAAAAACAGCGAGTCTAAAGCGAAGGGTTTTTCCACTCTGTATCGGGGACATTGGCAAGATGATTTGCCATACGCGCTGCGGTGAAGAGATAATCGGAAAGGCGATTGATAAATTTTCCAATCTCTTCGCCAATATTTTCTGTTCGTGCCAGTGCCGTTACGCCACGCTCGGCGCGTCGGCAGACTGTTCGTGCCAGATGCAGCGAGGCTGATGCCGACGTCCCGGTGGGCAGAATAAATGCTTTGAGCGGTGATAATTCTGCGTCGTATTCATCAATAAGTCGCTCTAAATAGGCAGTATGAGCCTCAGCAATACGCGGGATTGGGTAGGTGGGAGGCGGAGCGAGGGGGGTGGCGAGGTCGGCTCCGGCAGTGAACAATAGCGAAGACACGTCCAATAATGCCGATGCCAAGCGTTGGGGCATATTTTGTGTGAGCGCCAGACCAATCAACGAATTCAGTTCGTCGAGCGTTCCATAGACCTCTATGCGGGAGTGATCTTTGGGAACGCGGTCGCCGCCAAATAAGCCTGTTGTGCCATCATCACCAGTTTTGGTATAGATTTTTAGTGCCATAATTCGTTGTCAAATGAAAAAGAAGAACAATGACAGCAAAAATAGAAAAAGTGCCGGACACTGCCGCGTTTTCTTCTCAAAAGGCGTGAACGATTCCTTATTCATCCATTTGATACGCCATTTGCAGCCAATGGTGAACTTCGTCGTCAATATCGTCAACGGTCGTCAAGGCAATGCGGTGGGTGATGCGGTCTCCTTTGGCAGCGCCGCCGGTCTCAATCAATTTGCCAAGCGGCGGCTCGGCACCGAGCGCCAAGCCGAGGTCAATGCGGCTATTGGTCGTGGGCTTAATTTGTCCAAAAGCATAATGCCGAAAAAGTGAGGTGTACGTTTTGGTGGGACAAGCATTCACATCTTCGCCAATATTCATGGCAACGGTCAGAATATGGTCATAGACTGGGCGGAGATGCTCTTTTTTGCCAGCGTATTGATTTTGTATCCAGCTTTCTGCCACTGCCAAATACCCTGCATCGCTTGACATCGCAATAGAATCCTCGTTGCCTTGGGCAATATCTGCCAGCCAAATAGCCTGATTCGTTCCAAATTGCCATTCGCGTTTGAGATAGTCAATTAGTTCCTTCCGCTCGGCAATCTTTGCATCACGAATGATAACGCGCCAATCATCGAGTGTTTTTCCCGTTTTCGAGGGCAGAGCAGATACCCAATCTTGCGCCATGCGCGTAGCGGGATGGACGCTGTACGGACGTGGAGGTGTTGTCATAAATAGTCATCCTTGGTGGTTTATACGGTAACTTCTTTCCATGCACCTTTGCGGAAATAATACCATGCAATGAGCGCAATGAGTGTTTCTGCCACCGGAACAGCGATAAATGCACCTGTTGCGTTCAGGTGGAAGCCTTTTGCAAGCAGGTAAGCAAAAGGAATTTGAAACAACCAAAAACAGACGACATTGATAATTGTGGGCGTTTTTGTATCGCCTGCGCCATTAAGCGCTTGAGTCATGACCATCCCGATACCGTAAAAAATATACCCCGCACCAATAATGCGTAGTGCCTCAGCACCATAGCCAATAACGACTGCATCAAGCGTGAAAACGCGAACAATCGTATCGGCAAAAAACACGAAGATGAGCGTGATAAAAGCCATAAATATCGCATTGTACCTTGCCGTTAGTCTGACGCTTTCTTCGGCGCGTTGGGTTTGCTTTGCGCCTAAATTCTGCCCGACAAGTGTTGCCGTTGCATTGCTCAATCCCCAGGCTGGAAGAATAAAAAACATGATGCAACGAATACAGATTTGGTAGCCCGCCGAAGCCTCTGTTCCACCCGTTTCTGCGATAAGCCGCACCAAAACAACCCATGAGCCACTGGCAATGATATTTTGGAATGCAGCCGGAAGAGCGATTTCAACGATATGGCGAATAATGGCAAGGTCTGGTCGTAAACGTTGCAGTTGCAGCCGCAAAATCCCCTGACCACTTTGCAAACGAAAAAGCTGGTAGGCAACGCCCACGCCACGCGCAATTACCGTCGCCCACGCTGCACCGATAAGCCCCCAAAAATGGACAAAAATCGGGCAGAGAATAATATTGAGCATACTGGCAAGCCACAGGCTTTTCATTGCCATTGCCGCATCGCCCGCGCCACGAAACACGCCATTGATAACGAATATCAAGACAACCACGACAGAACCGCCCAACATCGTCCGCGTAAATCCCGCACCTTCGGCAATAACGTCAGGTTTTGCGCCCATGAGCGCGAGGATATTGTCAGCAAAAAGCAGCCCCACAATGCTAAAGAGGAGCGCTATTCCGACAGAAAGAACGATAGCTTGCGCACCTGCTTTAGCGGCGGCATCGGGGTTTTTCTCGCCCACCCGCCGTGCTACAATTGCTGTCGCCGCAATACTAATGCCCATAGCGAAGGAGTAAATCAAGAACATAACCGATTCTGTCAAACCGACTGTCGCAATAGCGTTTGCGCCGAGTTTGCCGACGAAATACATATCCACTACGGCAAAGACGCTTTCCAAGCAGAGTTCCAAAATCATCGGAATTGCTAGAAGAAAGACCGCCTTGCGGATGCTGCCTTGCGTGTAGTCTTGTTCTTCGCCGTTCAGCGATTGCTTGACGATTGTCCAAATATTCGCTGCTGTTGATGGTGTCTCGTGCTTGGTCATTATTTTTTTGAAGATTTTCAGTTGTACTGAATTTTGAATGCGCTCTTTCCCGTTAGCATTTTTTTCGAACAACCCGCCCTGCGGCGCGTACAACGCAGGGCGGGAAAGATTGATAGTTTAGGCTTCGTACTTCCTCCACGCGCCTAAAACCGCTCCGGCAAGGGTGTAATTGATAAAATTTACCCCTTCGTTGATAAGCGTAAACATGAGCGGACGCAGATGAAATAAATCTTTGGTCATCGCCTCGAAAAAGACAAAACATCCGTAAAACGAAATAGCGATAAGAACGCCTTGCAACGCTGATTCTACGCGGGTTTTCGTAAAAACCCATGCAAGCATAAAACAGAATAATCCGGCATTGGCTATTGAGGCGATGTATGCCAAGGGGCTTGTTGCGGCAGCCAAATCGGGAATATTTTTCAGCCCTGCCAATTCTACCCATCGGTCGCCAGCCAAGCTATACCACGCCATATTGGTCAGTTGCATGACGATTGCCAAAAGAGCAATCGCAAGAATGTTGATTTTGAGCGCTTTCATCAATATACCTCATTCGTTAAAAATGGAGAAAAATAATTCTTGAGAACAAAAATACCACCGACTACTGACAACAGTATGTCAGGAAGAATCTCCAATGAAAATTTTTTTTATTTTGTCGCTTGAAAACAGCACTCTTTCTCATACTTCCAACCAACAATGAATGACCAACTTGTCCACACCGATATTGTGCGGTTTCCAAGCAGTGAATACTCCGACGTAAGTGCCGATGCACGGTTTGGTCGGAATCATACAACGCCCGCACCACTGCTTATTATTTTGCATGGGTTCAAAGCATTTGCCCGATGGGGCTTTTTTCCGTACTTTGGGGAATATTTTGCGGCAAAAGGCTTGCTGACGCTGACGGTGAATTTCTCGCTCAATGGCACACCGCACCGCTTGAATCCTGAATGTCAGGAATGTTCGGAGCCGGAAAATTTTGCCCGCAATACCATCTCTCAAGAAGTGCGCGATGCCGAAGTGCTGATGGAGGCTGTGCGGGAAGGCAGATTTGACGGCGATTTCGGCGAACAAATTCGTAAACGGTGGAATGGCGAGGTGTGTATTCTGGCACATTCTCGCGGCGGCGCAAGCGCTTGGGTGCTGGGCGAGCGGTTTTCTGAGGTGCGCAAAATAGCGGCTTTGGGAACGATTGCGCGGCTTGACCGTTTTACCGATCGTGCAAAGCAAGAATGGCGTAATCAGGGCTTTCTCGCGGTACAAAACGCACGAACCGGACAGGAACTCCGCATGAATATTGCGTATTTGGACGATATTCTCGCCAATGCCGCAGCCTTGGAGCCGATGCAGACGATTCAGCGCTTGCAACAAGAGATACTGTTTCTTCACGGCGAACAAGACTTGACCGTACCGCCGTCGGAGACCTATCAACTCTACCAAGCCGCATTGCAGGCGGGCTGCACTGCTCATTGGGCGGCTATCCCCCAAACGGCGCATACTTTCGGCATTACCCATCCGATGGCTGCTGAACAAGCAATGACTACACCTTTTGCATTGACACGCTCTCTTTTGGAGAAATTTTTTCTATGATACCAAGCCCACGCACGTTTTTATCGCATATTCGCCTCGCCCTTGTTTCATGCTGCATTGTCGCAGCGTGTTTTGTTGCGGGTTGTGAGCTTATCGTTCTGAAAGACACCACGCCGAAAAAAGTTATTATTCCGCGTGACCAGACAAGCCCGCAAGGTGTGGTCTATGTGTTCAAAGCAGAGATTGACAGCAGCAATGTGCAAGGCGCTATCAAGGTCATGGCAAGCGATGATGAACGACCGCTCCTTGCTATTGAAAAATTGGATTTGCAAGACGAAATCGCACGTTTAGGGCGGATGATTACCAAAAAAGATATTACCATGATGCAGATTGATACGCTTTCACCAGTCCGCCAGCGCCTCCGCACAGAGTTTGGTTATTTGCGCGAACTGACTTTTATCACCGTGAGAGTCGATAGTCTGTGGTATATCTCGAAGGTGACGGAGAAGTGAGGGAAGAGCATAAATAAGCAAATTCTCCTTCAACAATGCAAAAATTTGCTTGCGCTTGATCCAAGTCATTTTGCGTAACGGTAGCCTCTTGTCTGGAAAGCAACGATTTGATATATTTGTTCATCCCTCACGTTTTACCATCGGCATTTCGCAACTTGGCAACCATCAACTCTTTTCACGAAGTCTCATCTATGCTCCACTCATCGTTCACTACCACTATGCAACATCGTTTCCGCATTTCTCGCTCCTCCGGAGCATTACTCTTTGTCTGCTTCTCGGTGCTTCTATTTCTGAGGACTGCACTCGTAACCGCTCAAGATATTCAGTGGCAGCAGACCAATGGTCCGTATGGGGGATTTATTCGCTGTTTTACACAAAGCGGCAGCACACTCTTTGCCGGAACGGGCAATACGCTCTTTCCCACAATAAAAGGCGGGGGAGTTTTTCGCTCTACCGACAACGGCATATCGTGGCAAGCAATGAATACTGGCCTAGCGAATACCGATGTCCAGTCACTCGTCGTGAGCGGCAGCACGATATTTGCCGGGACACGTGGAGGTGTCTTTCGCTCTACCGACAACGGCACGTCGTGGCAAGCTATGAGTAGCGGCTTGACGAGTCCCGAAGTTCAGTCACTCGCCGTGAGCGGCAGCACTATCTTTGCCGGGGTAAGAGGCAATGGAGTTTTTCGCTCTACCGACAACGGCACGTCGTGGCAATCTATAAGTAGCGGCTTGACGAATACGAATGTCTTGTCACTCGCTGTGAGCGGCAGCACGATATTTGCCGGGACATTTGGCGGGGGAGTCTTTCGCTCTACCGACAACGGAAACTCATGGCAAGGAATGAGTAGTGGCCTGACGAATCCTGATATCTGGTCGCTCGCTGTAAACGGCAGCACGATCTTTTCTGGGACATTTGGTGGAGGAGTCTTCCGCTCTATCGACAACGGCACATCGTGGCAACAAATAAATAGCGGGTTGGTGATTACCGATGTTCGAGCGCTCGCCGTAAGCGGCAGCACGATCTTTGCTGGGACGTATTGGGGAGTTTTTCGCTCTACCGACAACGGAAACTCGTGGCAAGGAATGAGTAATGGCTTGACGAATCCTGATATCTGGTCGCTCGCTGTAAACGGCAGCACGATCTTTTCTGGGACATTTGGTGGAGGAGTCTTCCGCTCTATCGACAACGGCACATCGTGGCAACAAATGAGTAGTGGTTTGACAAATACAATTGTCTCGTCCCTCGCCGTGAGCGGCAGCACGATCTTTGCCGGGACAGATGGCGGAGTTTTTCGCTCTACCGACAACAGCACGTCGTGGCAAGCTATGAGTAGCGGCTTGACGAATACAAGTATCTCGTCATTCGCTGTGAGTGGCAACACGATCTTTGCTGGGACGTACGGGGGAGTTTTTCGCTCTACCGACAACGGCACGTCGTGGCAAGCTATGAGTAGCGGCTTGACGAATGCAAGAGTCTTGTCACTCGCTGTGAGGGGCAACACATTATTTGCGGGGACACGTGGCGGAGTTTTTCGCTCTACCGACAACGGTACGTCGTGGCAAGCAATGAATAGCGGATTGACGAGTACAAATGTCCAATCACTCGCTGTGAGCGACAGCACGGTCTTTGCCGGGACAAATGGTTGGGGAGTCTTTCGCTCTATCGACAACGGAACGTCGTGGCAAGCAATGAATAGCGGATTGACGAATATATTTGTTCAGTCACTCACCGTGAGTGGTAGCGCGATCTTTGCCGGGACAAATGGTGGCAGAGTTTTTCGCTCCATCGACAACGGAACGTCGTGGCAAGCAATGAATAGCGGATCGACGAATATATTTGTTCAGTCACTCACCGTGAGCGGCAACACGATCTTTGCCGGGACAAATGGCGGAGGGGTGTACAAAGCAAACATCACGACGGTTTCTGTTCGCACACCAGCACCTCAGCCTTCCGCTGTACACATCTCTTTTGCTCCTCACCCCGTCAGTGACCGCACACGATTGACCATTGACCTTCGAGTACCAGCACAGACAGAGATTTCTATTCTTGATGCGCTTGGTCGGCTCGTACTTCAACGCTCACTCGGTCAGATTTCTGCTGGTACGCACGACATTGAGCAAGATTTTCGCACCTTACCCAATGGTTCGTACAGTGTTGTGGTTCAAGCTGGCAACGAGCGTGCCTCGAAGCTATTGCAAGTTTTGCGGTAATGCTAATTTCAACGGCGGCACGTTTTTGGCGCGGCAAAAAAAATGTGATAAAAAATTACGCAACCTCAATATTCAATAATCAACGCTATTTCTACAATGCGTCTTCTCAACATCCTATCTCTTTCTTTAAGCGCTATATTGCTCCATTCCTGTGCCACAGCGCAATCCGGGATGACACCGAATCGTTCCTCTCTCTCAGAATATGCTTTTGGTTTGCCGGAATATGCGCCACAAAATGCCGTTCAAAATGCTTCGGCACAAAACGCTGCCGAGAGCCAGCTTTGGGCAACGCAATATTATGTACATTATGCCGAAGCCACCAACGCCAATGGTCATGCGCTTTTGGATATGAATGGCAATAGTTTTGGCGTGAATTTGAGCGAATCGGATTGGTGTTTTGGCGGTGTGGAGGGAACAATCCAAGTGAAAGATTCTTCGGGAAAAATGCGCACCTACAACTACGCCGGGCGCGGTAAAGATTTGCAAGTAGATTGCTCGAAATATTTCAAAAGTCCGCTTATCAAGCCCGAAGCTATCGGGCGGACACGCTACGCTTACGCACGAGGCGAGTTCGGCGACGGCGTGAAAGGCTTGATATTAGTGCCGTTCCGCACAATTGCTGTTGATACGACGTTTTACCCTATCGGTTCGGTGGTGTACATTCCCGCCGCACGGGGACTAGAAATCGAACTTCCATCCGGCAAAAAAGTTCTCCATGACGGATACTTTTTCGCCGGCGATATTGGCGGAGCCATCAAAGGCAACCACATTGACGTATTTACGGGTGTCTATCGCAAAAATCCTTTTCCGAATGTCGTCCGAAACAAGTCCAGCGCTACGTTTCCAGCATTGACTGTCCAGAATGCGCATATCATTGAGATACTACGCGGCTACCACGAAATAAACACGGAGAGGTAATTGTAACTATGCCGATACACAAAAAGCTGTCGTATTCGCCCCCTTGACAAAGGGGGAACGGGGGATTAAACGTCTGAATACCACTTGAAATCATTCGTTGTATGCAGCAAATCCCCCGTTCCCCCTTTGTCAAGGGGGCGAATGAGTAAAATCACCTTGAGACCTGACCAGTTACGAAATAATTTTATCCCATTGCCACCATGCCAGACCAACACGACCTTTTCGGGCAATCCTCGCCAAGCGCGGAATCCTCGCCTAACGCCGCCGAGCCTCATCCTATCTCGCTCCGCGATCATGCCGAGCGACTGCGCTCACAAATCCGCCAAGCGGACGTTGCCTATTACGTGGAAGCCGCACCAATACTGACCGACCGCGAATATGACCGCATCTTCGAGGAATTAAGCGACTTGGAGCGGCAGCATCCCGAACTTATCACGCCCGACAGCCCCACGCAGCGCGTCAGTGGCGAGGCAGTGAAGGAGTTTCGCAATGTGCAGCACGCCCAGCCCATGCTTTCGCTGCAAAATACCTACAACCGCGAGGATGTCAATGATTTCGACCGCCGCGTCAGAGAAATGCTGGAAGGAAAACCTTACGAGTATTGGTGCGACCTCAAGTATGACGGTGTTGCGATGAGTTTGCGCTATGAAGATGGTGCGCTTGCGCTTGCTGTGACGCGGGGCGACGGAATTACGGGCGACGACATTACACAAAATATTCGGACGCTACCGATGATCCCGTTGCGCGTCAATCCCGTCACCCTTGGTGGCGTAGAAGTGCGTAATTTCGAGGTTCGCGGCGAAATATTTATGAAAAATGACGATTTTGTGCGCATCAACGAAGAACGCGAAGCGGCGGGCGAAAAACTCTACGCCAACCCGCGCAATCTCACCGCCGGAACGCTCAAACTCCAAGACCCACGCGAACTCGTCAAGCGTCCGCTTCAGTTGGCAGCCTATTTTCTGGCTGCCGAGGGCGTGGCAGTGGCTTCGCAAGCAGAGAGCATGAGAATTTTGCGCGAACTGGGCTTCCCAACGGCGCTTCATTCGCGGCTCTGCCCAACGCTGGAGGATGTTTTTGCTTTTCTGGATGAATGGGAAAATCGCCGCGAGACCTTGCCATTCCAGACTGACGGCGCAGTTATCAAAGTGAATAGTACGCCGCAACAGGCAGAACTTGGCGCAGTGGGGCGCTTTCCACGCTGGGCTTTTGCGTATAAATACGAAGCGAAGAAGGCGCAAACTCGCCTCAAAGGAATATTTCTGCAAATTGGGCGCACAGGGGTTGCCACGCCTGTTGCGGACTTAGAACCGGTGCTGCTTGCCGGCTCGACCATCAGCCGCGCTACGCTTCACAATGCGGATTATATCGCCGAACTCGACATTCGTACCGGAGATACCGTCATGGTGGAAAAAGGCGGCGATGTGATTCCCAAAGTCAGCGGTTTTGTGCCGGAATTGCGTCCACCTGAAAGCAGCCTTTTTGCCTTTCCGCACGAGTGTCCATGCGCTTTCAAACAACCACTCAAACGCTACGACGGCGAGGCAGCGTATTACTGCGAATTTGCTGCGTGTCCGTCGCAAGTTCGGGGGCGGATTGAGCATTGGGCAGCCCGCAACGCGATGGATATTGAGGGCTTGGGGGAAAAAATTGTTGACCAGCTTGTCGAACTGGGGTTTTTGCGCACGATTGCGGACGTGTATCGTTTGCACGAGCAGCGCGAACAACTTCTTGCTCTTGATAGGTGGGCTGCCAAACGCGCCGACAACCTCTTTGCGGCGATAGAATCAAGCAAAGAACGTCCATTTACGAAGGTTCTTTTTGGCATGGGAGTGCGGTTTGTTGGCGAGGAGACGGCGAAAATTCTGGCAGAACATTTTGGTTCGATGGAGCGATTACTGAGTGCAACGAAGGACGATTTTGTGCAGGTGTTCGGCATTGGCGAGCGCACGGCGACGGCAATTGCGGTGTGGTTTCAGAATCCCGACAATCAAGCGCTTGTGCGCGATTTGGAGCGCATTGGCTTGAAAATGCACCACGAAGGACGCGCCTTGGCTGACGCAGTAACGCCCGTACAAGGCAAAACCTTCGTTATCACGGGAACACTACCAACGATGAAGCGCGACGAAGCAAAAGACCTGATTCAGCGCTACGGCGGGAAAGTAGCGGGGGCGGTCAGCAAAAAAACTGATTTTGTGCTTGCGGGCGAGGAAGCTGGCTCCAAACTCGAAAAAGCGCAGGAACTGGGCGTGAAGGTGATAAACGAAGAGGAATTGCGGGCAATGATAGCGTGAGAAAAGAAGTCACTTCGGGAAACAGTAGGCACTGTGCCAGAGCATCATCACTTACGTTTGAGGCGCAGATTGTCTTCAGTGGCGGGCAGATGCAATGCACTCGTTGCTTGCTGATGCAAATCCTGCTCACGCTCTCAATTCTTCATCATGTCTTGCTTCTGAAGGCTGATCACCAACAATTGGCAGAAGACTCTCCGAAAAACACAAGAATTTTTCTGGTGTTGTAATCCGAACTTTTGTAATTTTGCGCCGTGTTCAAAATTTCGCTGTGAGTGAAATACTACCCGAACATCGCAGCGCACCGTGTGTGGGAATTTTCAACAATAGGCTACAACTCATCTCTTTTCTTTTTCTAAACGGAGTAATATTATGAGCGCGACGGTCAATGTTTCCCTTCCTGAGTACGTGAAGAACGATAGGTTCAAAGCGTGGTTCCACGAGATGGTTGCGTTGTGCAAGCCCGACAACGTCCATTTTTGCGACGGCTCGGATGAAGAATATCAAACGCTCTGCGAACAAATGGTGCAAAGCGGTACCTTCAAGCGCCTTAATCCAGCAAAGCGCCCTAATAGCTTTCTTGCGCTCTCCGACCCCAGCGACGTTGCCCGTGTCGAAGACCGCACCTACATTTGCAGCCGCCGCAAAGAAGATGCCGGACCAACGAATAACTGGATCAACCCCCGCGAAATGCGCTCTACTCTCGCCAAAATTTTTGATGGATGTATGCAAGGGCGCACCATGTACGTTGTGCCGTTCAGCATGGGACCATTGGGGTCGCGGATTGCTCAAATCGGCATACAACTCACCGATTCGGCGTATGCTGCCGTCAATATGAAAATTATGACCCGCATGGGCAAAAAGGTTTGGGATGTTCTTGGAAATCATGATTTTGTGCCGTGTATGCACTCGGTCGGCGCGCCACTTTCGCCCGGACAGCAGGACGTAGCGTGGCCCTGCAACAAAGATCAAAAATATATTGTCCATTTCCCCGAAGAGCGTGAAATCTGGTCGTATGGATCTGGCTACGGCGGCAATGCGCTTTTGGGCAAAAAATGCTTCGCACTCCGCATTGCCTCAACGATGGCGCGGGATGAAGGCTGGTTAGCGGAACATATGCTTATCGTCGGCGTGGAAGACCCGCAAAAAACAAAAACCTACCTTGCGGCTGCATTCCCCAGCGCGTGTGGCAAGACCAATTTGGCAATGCTCATCCCGCCACAAGGATTTGAAGGATATAAGGTTACAACCGTTGGTGACGACATTGCGTGGATAAAAACAGGCGACGATGGCAAACTCTACGCTATCAACCCCGAAGCAGGATTCTTCGGCGTTGCGCCCGGCACGTCTTATAAATCCAATCCCAACGCAATGGAAACCATCAAAAGCAATACGATTTTCACCAACTGCGCCCTTACGCCCGATGGCGATGTTTGGTGGGAAGATATGACCGACACGCCGCCGCCGGAACTTATTGACTGGCAAGGGCAAGTATGGACTCCTGCTATTGCCAAAGAAACCGGCAGAAAAGCCGCTCACCCCAACGCCAGATTTACCGCACCTGCTCACCAATGTCCCGTGATTGATAAAGAATGGGAAAATCCAAATGGTGTACCGATTGCGGCGTTTGTTTTTGGTGGTCGTCGTGCAACAACTGTTCCACTGGTATATCAGGCGGTGAATTGGAATTTTGGTGTCTATCTTGCCGCTACGATTGGCTCTGAGATGACCGCCGCCGCCGCAGGGACTATCGGGCAAGTGCGCCGCGACCCCTTTGCGATGCTACCCTTCTGCGGTTATCACGTCGGCGACCACTTCAATCATTGGCTGCAATTCGGGCGCGAACTGCCGAACCCGCCGCGCATTTTTGGGGTGAATTGGTTCCGTAAAAACAAAGATGGTAAGTTCCTTTGGCCCGGATTCGGACAAAATATGCGTGTCTTGAAATGGGTGGTTGACCGCGTACAAGGTCGTGCGGCGGCAAGCGAAAGCCCTCTTGGGTGGATGCCACGCTATGAAGATTTGTCATGGAAAGGCTTGGAGGATTTTTCACCCGAAAAATTTGACGAACTGATGACCGTTGACCGCGAGGCATGGAAACAGGAAGTTCTCTCCCACGAAGAACTCTTCGCCAAACTCTACGACCGCCTTCCGAAAGAATTTATCTGGATGCGCGAGCTTATGCAATCCAGTCTGTGGCGCTCGCCGGAACATTGGCACTTGGAGCCGGAACGGGCGGAGTAAGTATTTCGGTTCGATATGAGGTATTCATCAAACGTGTAGCTTCTGTTTTTATGTGGGCTACACGTTTTTTTTTACGACCTTTGCCAACGAGATTGCCCATATTCTTGCACCTGACCGTCCCTTCCTTCTGTCGCCATTGTAATAATGGATAATTACCCCAATTACCGAAAACAATAATGCTCGCCGTGCAGCAGTCAAGCCACACAACGAGCATTATTTTTTACACTTTGTTTTGTCGTTTACTTAGTCTCGTCCACAATGGTATAGTCGGCTTCTTCGACATTGCCGTCTTTGCCAGTTTGTGCTGACGAGCCGTTTGGTGCGCCATTCGCCGCACCGTTTGGTGCGCCTTGTTGAGCGCCCGCCGATTCGTACATTTTGCGTGAAGCCTCGCTCCATGCTTCATTGAGTGCATCCATTGCTGTACGAATTTCCGATGTTTTGTTGTTCTTGAGAACATCGGCAAGATGATCTTTTGCCGTTTCGATTTTGGTTTTGTGTTCTGGCGGCATTTTGTCAGCAAATTCTTTGATTTGCTTTTCCGTCGAACCAACAAGGTTGTCGGCTTGGTTGCGAAGTTCGATTTCTTCTTTTTTGCGTTTATCTTCTTCGGCGTGCATTTGCGCGTCGCGCTTCATCTTTTCGATTTCATCTTTCGAGATACCCGACGACGACGTAATGCGGATGGTCTGCTCTTTGCCCGATGCCTTGTCTTTGGCGCTGACGTGAAGCATACCGTTGGCATCAATGTCGAAGGTAACTTCAACCTGCGGAACGCCACGCGGAGCAGGCGGAATGCCGTCCAAATGGAATTTGCCGAGTGTGCGGTTATCACTAGCCATTGGACGCTCGCCTTGCAAGATGTGAATTTCTACCGAAGGCTGATTGTCGCTTGCGGTTGAGAAGGTTTCACTTTTCTTTGTTGGAATCGTGGTATTTGATGGAATCATCGGAGTCATCACACCGCCAAGCGTCTCAATGCCAAGAGTGAGCGGGGTTACGTCCAAAAGCAGGACATCTTTGAGGTCGCCGGAAAGGACTGCACCTTGTACGGCTGCGCCCACAGCAACAACTTCATCAGGATTCACGCTCTTTGCCGGTTCTTTGCCAAAGAATTTTTTCACGAGTTCCTGAATTTTCGGAATACGCGAGGAACCGCCCACCAAAATCACTTCGTCAATTTGTGCTGGCGTAATTTTTGCGTCTTTGATTGCCTCTTCGCATGGCTTCAAGGTGCGGTCGAATAAGTCTTCGCAGAGCGCCTCAAATTTTGCGCGGGTAATTTTTGTTACCAAGTGCTTCGGACCATCTTGCGTAGCAGTGACGAAAGGCAAATTAACTTCGGTTTCGAGTTTGCTCGAAAGTTCAACTTTTGCTTTTTCTGCGGCTTCGCGCAAGCGTTGAAGAGCCATTGCGTCTTTGCGAAGGTCAATGCCTTCTGCTTTTTGGAATTCTTCGGCAAGGAAATCAATAAGGCGATGGTCGAAATTGTCGCCACCCAAGTGCGTATCGCCGTTGGTGGATTTTACTTCAAAAACGCCGTCGCCGATTTCCAAGACCGACACGTCAAAGGTACCGCCGCCCAAGTCATAGACCGCTACGGTCATGTTTTTGCCTTTTTTGTCCAAGCCGTAAGCAAGAGCCGCAGCCGTTGGCTCGTTGATAATGCGGCGCACATTCAAGCCCGCAATTTCGCCCGCCGTTTTGGTCGCTTGGCGCTGTGCGTCGTTGAAATACGCAGGAACGGTGATAACGGCTTCGGTAACTTTTTGCCCTAAGTAATCCTCAGCCGTTTGTTTCATTTTTTGAAGAATCATCGCCGAGATTTCTTCCGGCGAATACTGACGACCATCAATCTCGACACGCACGGAATTACCGTCTTTCGAGGCTTCGTTGGTGTACGGAACGAGTTTGCTTTCTTCGCTTACTTCGTCGGGGCGACGACCCATGAAGCGCTTGATAGAATAAATCGTGTTTTTGGGGTTGGTAACGGCTTGGCGCTTTGCGGCTTCGCCGACAACACGCTCACCGCTTTTGGTAAAACCAACGATCGAAGGAGTAGTGCGCCCGCCCTCGCTGTTTGCGATAACGACGTGCGATGCGCCTTCCATTACCGACACAACAGAGTTGGTTGTGCCAAGGTCAATACCGATAATTTTGCTCATTGTTGTAGCTCCTGAATGAAAATTTTGGTGAAAGTTTAATTTCAAAATGAGATTACCACCATTTGCATGATGGTAAGCGAGTTGTGGGGGCGGCGAGACTTGAACCCGCATGGACGTTAGTCCGGCAGTTTGAAAAACTGCCGCGTCTGCCATTTCGCCACGCCTCAAAGAAGCTAGACTTGTAGCTGCTTTGAGCCGAGGCAAAAATTTCAGTTTTTAGACACCGCTTCTATACGAGTTCCGGCTGATTCGCATACACGCCAACAAGCATCATGTAACCGTAATCAACTAAAATATCCGAAACAATATCTGCGCCTGCCGTGCGGATTTCAATTATCGTGTCCTCATCTGTATCTTCAACCAGAATATCAATTTGCAGATAATCCGAATACGTTGGAACAGGCTCATAGACTGCTGCATGAATTTGAGGATAGCGACGGTGAAGTTCAGAAACAACATAGTCAGCTAATTCTCGCTGCTTGGAATTGAGATCCATTTTTACGGTAATGGGAATGCCGCCGAGATTAATTGTGTCAAAGTCAATGGTGCGTATCATGTTCGATGGCTTTCAAAATTGCGGAAACAAATTCTTGTGCTTTTTTGAGTTGTACCGAAGCGTCTTTGCGGCTTACTTCACGCTTGTAATCGGCATCAGAGCGTACAAGCATCAACTCTGACAAATACGACTTCAATGCAGATGGAAATATCTTTCGACGATGGACAAGATATTGGCTGAAATCCGCCTGAACGCGCTTGTGGTCTATAACGGGAACAAAACCATAATGCTTGAGTGCCTCAATCGCCGCATGAAACGCCGCGTAATATGCGCGGTTTGCACAGGCATTGTATTGCCCTGCGGCGAATGTTGCTTCGGCGACAGCAAGATTTTCTTTTGCGCGGCTAATAAAGGATTCTTTCACGTGAACACTGACAAAAGTATCGCCAAATCAAGGGTTCGCTCGGAATAACGAATGAGAGAGCAAAGACGTGTTTGCGCTCTCATTCGGTATTGCGGACGGCAAATATAGCAAATATGCGAGAAATATCGGAGTGCAAACGCTTTTCGAGAAATTTTCTCACGAACCAATGTTCGCACTCCGCACCTTTTTCTACCAATCCTTACTTAATTTCTACCGCAACGTGCTTGGGCTTCGTTTCTTCCGTTTTGGGAAGTGTGATATTCAAAACGCCATTCTCGAATTTTGCATCGACGGCATCCGATTTCACGTTATCCGGCAATTGAAATGAGCGCGAAAACTCGCCATATACCCGCTCAACGCGGACATAATTTTTGCCCTCGTCTTTATGCTCGTTTTTGCGTTCGCCTTTGATGGTCAAAATACGATCATCGCTGACGGAGAGTTGAACATCTTCTTTTGCCAAGCCCGCTAATTCAACGTGCAGATACATATTCGCCGCATCTTCGGCAATATCCACGCGAGGTGCGAAAGGACGGTTTAGGACGTTATCCGCTAAAAAACGACGGAACGAGTTATTCCCAAAATCGGAATCGAATGAACGAAAGAGCGAGTCCATTTGGCGGCTCATTTCGTTGGTCATGCGTTCCATTTCGCGGAACGGCTCGAAGCGTGTGAGATTGCTCATGGCTGTTCTCCTTGAAATTTGAGTGTGATTGTGAAGTGGAATTTGCCCTAAGTGGAGAAGGGCGCTTTTGAGCAACCTTCTCCACTCAAAACAGCATGATTACTTAATTTCTACGGTTGTCGGTTCTGGTTTTTTCACTTCGATTTTTGGAAGTGTGAGTGTCAAAATACCGTTGGCAAACTCGGCGCTAATGCTTGTAGCATCAACATTTTCTGCCAATTTGAACGCACGTTCAAATTTACCAAAACGGCGACCTTTGCTGACGAAGCGCACGTCGTTATGCGATTCCGGGCGTTTTTTCTCGCCTTTAATCGTCAAGACTTGGTCTTCGACGGTAACTTGGACATCTTCTTTTGCAACGCCCGCAAGCTCGACCAAAAGCGTGTAGTGAGCATCCGTCTCTACCGCATCAACACGCGGCGTGAGAATCACATTCTTAAATTCGACATTTACTGCCGGAACGTAAGAATTAGCGAAAGCAAATGCTTGGTCGGCATAGCGAGGCATATTATTGACGCGATAGTTCAATTCGTTGATAAGGCGCGTCATGGGGCGATAAATATTCGTTGTCATAGCTGTTATGAGAGAAATGTTGATGATGGACAGAATTTATTGGATATTGATATTGACAGTTTTCGGGCGGATAGGCTCCGGTTTTGCAAGCGTAATCGTCAGAACGCCATCGCGGAATGTCGCGGAAATTTTGTCTGCTTCAATTTCGTGTTCGATGGTGATTTGGCGGGCAAACTCGCCGTAATTGCGTTCGCCACGCACAACTTTGAGATTGTCGTCATAGAGCTTGCGCTTTACGCCGCTAATGGTCAAAACGCGCTCTTCGCTCATGGTGACGTTGACATCTTCTTTGGCAATGCCCGGCAATTCAGCGAAAACATACACATTCGCGTCATCCTCAGCAACATCAAGGCGCATCTTTGCTTTTGTTGGCTGCTGCGCTTGCGTAGGCGGCGTGTTCGTGTTAAAATTGGTGTTTTTGCTAAACTCCGAGAATATATCCCCAAGTCGCTCTGCTGCTGTTTCGGCAAAGGCTTGGAATTTTTGGAAGTCGCGTGGGTCGATGTTATAATGGAAGTTCCGCATGATGGATTTCCTTTAGAATGATTTGTGAAACGGTCGTGATTTGTGTGTTCGCAGAGGAGATGAAGAAAAACCGTGCCAAAGTGTTTTTTGCAAGATTTTATGCGGCTTTGCCGCCATTTTGACAGGAAGTTTGGGCAGAATATGACGATCTGGCAGACTGATACGAAATGGCACGACAATTTGGCAGGACAGATTGTCAGGGGTGGTTGGTTTTTGGTTCTAAATGATTTTAGAAATGATTAACAATAGTGTGGACATTTTTTTAACTAAAAAACCCGTTAAAGTATTGATTTTCAATATCGCTATGCTGCGATAATGAATTAAATGCAACTCTGGCAAATCACCATACATTGCTTAAATTCATTTGTAGCTCAATACAGCTTGTATATGC
>CANHDJ010000041.1 GCA_947459425.1 Ignavibacteria bacterium | reverse complement strand
ATTATCAATCTATGGACTTTCGGCAGAGATGATAAAAAATCACCCTGAGTTTCAGAATATCAGCAATTACGCGATTGTTCAGACATAAGACCAAAAAAATATCGGGCTAAATGTCCAGACTATTGATAAATGACCAATATTCAATGACTGAGTATGCTCCCCCGCAGGCAAGATTTCATCAAGAATTGTGGCGATTTCCTGCCCCAGAACGTTGAAGATTTTCAGCGAAATACGCTCTGATGTTGGTAGTGTACATTTCACCGTAATAAGATTTTGTGCAGGATTTGGGGAAACGGAATATTGAGGAATCTCTGAAAGGCGCACCGCAACAGGGCTAGAGATTGCAGCCCGCTTTGCCACAATTGTTCCACCATTATTCACGTTAAACCACGAAGCCGTGATTTCATTTCCGCCTGTGAACTGCACCAAACCCAGCTTTGAACCAGTTGCAGAAAGTGCAGAATCTTTGGAAAACGTCCAGCCGTAATCTGTGGAATAGACAAACCCCGTTTGTTTCACGGCATCATTCTGAGCATTATTACCGGAAAAGCGTTCCCAAGCAAGGGCAAAAAAGCCAGATTGATTGCCAATAACACGAGCAAATAAGCCACCTCCAATGTTTTTCGGTGTGCTGAATGTTGCGCCGCCATCACCCGAATTTACAACGTAAATCTGCTGCGCACGCTGATACGCCACAACCACATTTCCCTTCGAGTCCGCAGCAACCGTGGGGTCGCCGGAGCGGTCTTCAGCAATGATATTGCGAGGCGCATCCCACATTGTGCCGCCATTCTGTGAGCGTGACATAAACACGCGGAAATTTGTGCCGATGGAGTTTTCCCGCCAAACCGCATAGATACTATTTCCAACCACACACAGCGAGCTCCAAATCGCACTCTTATCAGCCGGAGCAGCATCAATCGCTCGTGCCTGAGACCACGCGCCGTTTTGCCACACTGAGAACATCACATCCGATGCGTTTTCGTCGCCACTGTGCCAGAGCGCGTAGAGTATGCCGTTTTGTCCAGACGCAAGGCAGAGACCGCCGCCTCTGGGAGCGAGATTTTGCGCCATTCCCCACGTATTTCCCCCGTCGCTTGAAACCACTGTTTTTACGCCTTGCGCATCGTTCCAGCCGATGCAGAGTTGCCCCATACTTGTGGCGGCGATTGTCGGTAAATTCATCGTGGCTGCACCGCGAAGCACAAGACGTGGTGCGCTCCAGGGGCCGCCAATTAAACCACCTTCCGACCACGACAGAAAGAGTGAATCCGAGCGAATCCACGTGATGAATCGGCGTGTGCCGATACTTGCGACGGCATGAGCATTGTTAAAACCCATTTTGATTTCCATGCTGCTTCCGGCTTGTGGACGGACTGTCTCATCGGGAAGCCAGCGTACTTGCGCTGTGCAGGGGAGAATAATAAGAAAAAAAAATAGCAGAGTGCGTGTCATTGTACCACCTGTGCGAATGGAGTTTATGAATGAAGCGTGAAATATTTTGCGAAAAACTTTTTGGCTTGATGTGTCCTCTTTTTGGCTTTTGCCACCTCCGAAGCATGATGTAATTTGCATTCAGCTATCTCAACATTTGTCCGTATTGTTCACCCACTTTTTGGAGAATATCCTCATGTCGCTTCCCAATAATACCGCACTTCTCGTCATTGATGTTCAAAAGGCATTCGATGCCGAATACGATGCCTACTGGGGCGGAAACCGCAATAATCCTCATGCGGAGAAGAATATCGCTACATTACTTGCAGCGTGGCGCAGTAAAAATTTCCCTGTTTTTCATGCGCAACACTGCTCACAAAACCCCAAATCCCCACTTCACGAAACACACATTGGAAACGGCTTTAAGCCAGAATCTATGCCCCTTTCTGGCGAACCTGTTTTCAAAAAGAATGTCAATAGCGCGTTTATCGGAACCGATTTACAACAGCAACTTGAAGAGCAAGGTATAACCAATATCGTTATTGTGGGGTTAATAACCAATCATTGCGTTTCGACAACTGCGAGAATGGCGACAAATCTGGGTTTTACGACTACTGTTGTTTCCGATGCGACCGCTACGTTTGACCGCGTGAGCTACGATGGTCGCCGCTTTAGCGCGGAGGAAATCCACGAAGTATCGCTGGCGAATTTGCATGATGAATTTGCAACTATTTTGAACACCGCATCGGTAATGGCGTTGTTAGAATGAGCAAGAGAACCTCTTGAACCGAAACATCATTCCCTTCATTTATTCGTAAAAACATGACTAACCCTCGTATTACCTTTGTTCTCTCGCCGCATCTTCACTTGCTCGACCTCGCCGGTCCGATGCAGGTTTTCCAAGAAGCGGGAATGTACGGGCAGCCCTACGATATTCGCTGGTGCTGCTACGAGCGTGATTTTACCTCATCGGTAGGACTTGGTTTTGCCGAAAGCGCGTGTTTTGAGGACGTTACGCTGGAAAGTGGAGAATATGTTTTTATTCCAGGCGTGTCGTCGTCGCAGATCCATTCCAAGACTGTTGCGGGCAATAAACGGTTCTACAAGTGGCTTCGAGAGGGCTATGCAAAGGGCGCAATCGTGTGTAGCGTCTGCGCGGGCGCATTCACACTGGGCTACGCGGGATTGCTGGACGGGAAGCGGTGTACAAGCCACTGGCGGCTTGTGGAAGAGCTTCAGCAGACTTTCCCCAACGCATACGTTCAGCCGGATGTGCTGTTCGTCCAAGACGAGCGTGTGTACACGAGTGCCGGAATTAGCGCGGGTATTGATTTGTCGCTCTACATTCTCGAACAGCGTCATGGTGCGCTGTTGGCGCATAATGTAGCGCGGGAACTCGTCGTGTACCATCGCCGAAGCGGTACGCATCAGCAAACAAGCGTGTATCTGGATTATCGCAATCACGTCCACGTCGGTATTCACAAGGTACAAGATTGGATTATCGAACACCTCCACACCGCACCAAGTCTGGAAAAACTCGCCGCCATCGCCGCCATGAGCATTCGCCATCTCACCCGCATTTTTCGCCAAGTAACGGGCATTTCCATCAACACCTACATCACGCTTATTCGCTGCGAAGTCGCTCGTGGACTGATGAATAATCCGGAGTATTCGATGGACACAATCGCGGAACGGTGCGGATTGCAGAGTGTTCGTCAGTTGCGGCGAATTTTGGCGGATAATCCTGAGGTCGCATGAATGCTGGGTTTACCATCACGTATTGAGGAATAGTGAATAAATCTTAGCAAAATAGCGCTGAATCCAATTATCATTCACTTGGAAAACTGTTATTTTGCCTATTTTTGCTACTCAATCTGCTACCCGTTTACATAATCTTGACGAATAATGCTTATTTCCTTCTCTATCCAAAATTTTGGCTCTATCAGAGACAAACAAACCTTGTCGTTTGAAGCGGATGATTCTACGCATTTGGAGGATTATTACGTCATCAAAGCAGGTGGAATGCGGCTTTTGAAGCTGGCGTTGATTTATGGCGCAAATGCGTCGGGGAAAACAACAATCCTGAAAGCACTTGATTTCTTGCGGAAATTAGCACTTAACCCAAAATCACAAAAAAATGAAACGCTTGATTTTCAGCCGTTCCTTTTTGATGACCAAACACCGCATCAATCCTCAATTCTTAGCATTGAATTTTTGCAAAATGAGGTGCGATATTTTTATGAAGTAGAATTCACGCAGCAAGCTATTCTGCGAGAAGAACTGTATTCGTACAAAACCAAAAAAGCGAATGTTTTCAAGCGGACGACCGATGTAGAGAAGCAATTATCAGCGATTACGTTTGGTAGTAAAATCGCCATTAGCAAAGTTTTTGAAAAAACGCTCGAAGCTAATACCTTAGCGAATAACACGGTTTTGGGCGGTTTTTTGAAAACGAATGTTGAATTTGCTGAATTGCAGCAAGCAACAATATGGTTCAAATTCTCATTGCTACCAATTATTCTGCCAAATCTCGCTTTGCATCAAATTCCCGCTAATTTGCAAAGTGGAAATACAAAGAAAATTGTACTGCAAATACTCAAGGCTGCGGATTTACGTATTTCTGACATTGCTGAAAAAAAGAATGAAAACCTCTCTACAGACGAAGCGCGTAATCTCATCTCAACCGTTATGAAAGGTCTTCAATACTCAGATACTCAGATTGCAACATTTAATGTCATCAACCAGAAAAAGCTGGAATTTGAACATACGGTGCAAAATAAAAGGTATTCTCTGCCATTAGAGCTTGAATCACAAGGAACGCAGCGTTACTATGGTAGTGCATTGCTATTGTGTCTCCTCATTACCAAGACAAGCATAATCAATCTTGACGAACTCGAATCCTCGCTCCACCCCGATTTATACATCCACTTCTTGCTCACATTTTTGGTGAATGCAAAATCCTCGCAACTCATCGCAACAACGCATAACAGAGAGATTCTGAACAACAAAGACCTGTTCCGCAATGATGCGATTTGGTTCACGCAAAAGAATGAATTCGGCGCGACGGAACTCTATTCGCTGGCGGATTTCGATACGTCGGTTGTGCGCGATACGACGAATGTCTATAATGCCTACAAAGTCGGAAAGCTCGGCGGAGTACCGCATCTGGGCGATTATTACATTGATTTCGACCAAGAGGAGTAAGCAATGAGAATAAAACGAAAAGCACCCATACAACAAAGAACAGCATACGCCGTGCTGGTTGATGGCGAGACCGAAGCGTGGTATTTACAGATGCTCCGCCGCAATGAACCGTCGCTTGGAATTAGCATCAAACCTGAACTTCCCGCAAAAAAAACGCTCAAAGCGCAGTACGAAAAGGTGTGCGACCTTGCCGAAGAATATGATAAAGTGCTTTGGATTATTGACCTTGATACCGTGCGCAAAGAAACCCACGAGGCTGCAAAAGGTCATCAGAACGCCGCTCAAGAGCTTATCACGTTGCGCAAGCGTGTAGAAGGCAATGATAAAATAACGGTTATCATCAACAACCCATGTCTTGAATTCTGGTTTTTGCTGCATTTTGAATACACAGCGAAAGAGTTCGCTCACTGCCAGAGCGCAGAAAACCTGCTCAAACGGCATATCGCCGATTACGACAAGTCGAAAGAATTTTTCACCAAGCAGAACCATGATATGTATCTGCGTTTGAAGCCGCACTTGCAGGCGGCTCTTCAGCATTCCAAGCGGCTTCCCGCCTTTTCTCCTGAAGAGCCGCACCAGAGCATATCCGAGATGCACAAACTTTTTGAAGAGTTGAAGGTGATGTTGGAAACAACATAGATTTTAGCCTACGTGAGCATTTGCGACAAATGCAGTCAGAATCAGCATAATCACCATCATCGAAACAAAGGCAAGGGCAAAAACAAGGTTTGACGACTCAAATGTCGGCGCAACCAGTTTTGATGCGGCTTGTGTGGATATGGTTCTCATGGCGACATCTCCGAATAACGTGAGATTGAAAAATAATAGGCAGCGATATTCTCTCTGCTCCTATCAATAAGAACCGTGATTCTATGCAGTCGTTACAGCCCCAAATGTCACAATATTCTCTACCAGAAAGTCATAGTCGAATCTCTGAACGCAAAGACTTTTTCAAAGACCAAAAAAATTCTCTAAATTCGGGGGAAATCCAGTCAATGCAGCATTCGGCTTGCCATTGAACAACAGCGCTCGCTTTTCGCCCTACGATATGAAAGTACGCCATCTTTCCATTCTTCATCATCGGCTTCTGCCCTTGGTGACCGTGATATTTTTTCTTGCCGGATTCGTCCATCTACAAGCACAGACCTCGCCTCCATCACCTTTGAAAGTGCTGTTGGCACAAGTTCAAGCCGATACAGTTGGAGTGCGTGGTGTGGCAGAATTGCAGAACGAACTTTCTGCTCTTTTGAACGACTCCCTTCTGAACACCGCTTCAGTCGGCGTGTACATCACTTCTCTCAAAACAAAAGAAGTGTTGTTCGCCCGCAATGAACAGAAAGTGATGACTCCTGCCTCAAACATGAAAATTATTTCGTCTGCTTCAGCAATGGATTTTTTAGGCGCAGATTTTACCTATACCACCACGCTTTTTCTGGACGGTTTGCTAAAAAAATCGAGCGGGGAATTTGTCGGAAACGTGATTATTCGCGGCGCTGGCGATCCTTCGATGTCCACCTACTTTTACGATGACCCGCTTTCTATTCTCCGGCAGTGGTGCGGAGTGCTGGATTCACTTGGAGTACGCTCCATTCGTGGCAACATCGTTGGTGATGATTCGTATTTGGATGATGATCCTTGGGGTGTGGGATGGGCGTGGGACGATGTTCCGTACTCATATTCTGCGCCAATGTCCGCGCTTTCCTTCAATGACAACAGTGTGGATGTTGTCGTCAAACCTGCATTTTCCGTCGGGCAGCCCGCAGAAATTCAGGTTATTCCGCCGACTTCCTATGTGAGCGTCGTCGGGACAGTCAAGACTGTTCCTCGTGATTCATCGGCATCGGTTAATGTTACGCGCCAAGCCTACTCCAACATTATCTATGTCTCCGGCACGATTGCTGCCGACACCAGCGACAACGCCAAGCGCACGACTTCTGTCGCGGTTGATAATCCAACGCTGTTTACTCTCTCACTTTTCAAAAAAACACTCGAAGAACAAGGTATTAAGGTGCGTGGCGGGATGTTCGATGCGAAACAATGGGGCGATAAAATTGCCTATGCAGAAATGCGCCCTGTCTGCTACCACACATCGCCGCCGCTCAAAGACATAGTGCGTATTGTCAATACCGTTAGTCACAATCTCTGTGCTGAACAGATTTGGCGCACCGCAGCAAAGGAATTTAGCGGTAAAGGCAATGCCGATAAAGGCTCCGATATGACACGGCAGTTTGCCAGCAAGTATGCTCTGTCGCTCAAAGGCGCGTATCTTGGCGATGGTTCGGGACTTTCACGGTTTAATCTTCTTGCGCCCAAACAGATTGCCGATGTGCTGACGGCAGTCTATAATTCCAAGAATCGCACAGCATTTATGCGCTCTCTGGCTGTTCCGGGCGAACGCGGCACGCTCCAAAATCGTTTCAAATCCACTATTGCTGAAAAAACGCTCAAAGCAAAAACCGGGACACTGACGAACGTTTCTTCCCTTTCCGGGTATATCACCACCCGTGACCAAGAGCCATTGGTATTTTCCTTGATGTTTAATGGTTATACCGTTCCCGCAGGTGTCGTTCGGAATTTTCAGGATATTATCTGCTTGCGTTTGGCGGGTTTTTCACGGAAATAGAGAATACAAGGGTATAGTCAGGCATTCTCGTTCTGAGGCGTGGAACGTATCGTGCGGAACGAGCCGTCGGGAATAAAAAACCCGCTCTACATATAAAAAAATGTAGGGCGGGTTGGAAACAGTAAGATTCATCGACGGTAAGTGATCAAGTCTTCGTGCCAAGGCTCTTGACCCCTCGGCGGGTGTATTATTTCTTTGGTTTCATCGCATTAAACATCTGTTTGAGAGGCTTACGGTCGAATGCGGTTACAAAAAGGTTAAATTCGCCACCAGCTAAGCGCTCACCGCCATCAATCGTCACGCATTCGCCCGTGATATACCCTGCCATATCGGACATAAGGAATACCGCCAAGTTTGCTAATTCCTCGTGCTTGCCGACGCGCCCCAAAGCAATTTTTTTGAGGTATAAATCTTGTATTTCTTTCGTTGGCATCAGGCGCGACCACGCTCCTTCGGTAGGGAACGGTCCCGGCGCGATAGAATTGAGGCGGATTCCGTATGTTCCCCACTCGTAAGCCAATGTTGTGGTCATGGCGTAAACACCCGCTTTGGCACACGCTGAGGGCAGAACAAACGCAGAGCCTGTTTCGGTGTAGGTCGTGACAATACTCAAAATAGAACCCTGACGCTCATTGTTGATGAGGTAATTCCCAAAATGCTGAACGCAATTGAATGTGCCATGTAAAACAATATCAACAACCGATTTAAAGCCATTTGGTGAAATATCTTCCGACGGCGAAAGGAAATTTCCCGCAGCATTATTCACTAAGCCTTCCAGCGAACCAAATTCCTCGACAAGCCGCTTTATCATTACGCCGACAGCATCGTAGTCGCGCACGTCCACGGCGTGTGTTACAACCTTTACGCCGGGCTGTTTCACCGCTTCAATTTCTTTTGCTGCATCGCGGAGTTTGTCTTCGGTGCGTCCGCAAATTGCCACATTTGCGCCGTGTGCGGCAAAATGTTTTGCCATAGCGAAGCCCAAACCGCTTCCGCCGCCGGTGACGAGAATACTTTTGCCTTTGAGTGTGTCGGGGGTAAACATAATTTTTCCTGAACTGGTAAAAAAATAAGGATTAGAAGTGTCGGTGGAAAATCGCATTGAGGCTCATCATCTTGTCATTCGGAGATAATCGGTCGAACTCTGATTGCGATGAATTGCGGCACTCAAAATACAATATCTTGTCGAGATTTCTCACGGAAATTCGGCGGTGTATTGGTGAAAAATGCGAGGTGTGTGTTTTTGAGGGGTCTGCGACGGCATTCTTTGTCAAATGTGCTTTTTGCCGCAAAATTGGCAAGATTTTCGTATATTACTTTCTATCGCCAAGACCGATATATGCTTGTCGGATACTTGCTTGTACGACAACACGAACTTCTTTTGCACCATTTCTATTTTTTAGTCACGAATGAACGCAGTCGGAGAACTCTTCCGTTCGGCGCGACAACAGCGCAATCTCAGCATTGACGAGGTCTCAAAGCTGACCAAAATTGGTGTGCGCGTCATCGAATCCATCGAACATGGCAACTTTCAGTCTTTACCGCCGACCTATATGCGCTCATTTGTGCGCACCTATTCGCAATTTCTGCATATCCCCGAGCCTGAAATCAATCTTGGCGATAAACCCGACGCACAACGCTTCCAACCGCAGCATACCGAGCAGGTTTCGCCCTTGTCCATGCCGGAAAATGTTTTCACACCGTCGTATTTTTCCGACCAAAAACGCCGCAATCAGCGTATTTTAACTAGTATTTATGCCGTTGTTGGCTGTTTGCTTGCTGTTGTCGGCTACTTAGTTTGGGCTGCGCCGCCCGTAGCGCGAAAAGCTGATGACACGATGCTTACTCGTCCATTGCGGATTATCGTCGAAGCCGTTAAGCCAGCATCTATGCGTGATACAACGGCAATTACCCTCGCTCAACGCTCCGACAGCATGATTTTGGAAGCACGCGCCGTCGAAAATGCGTGGCTCAGTATCGTCATGGACAAAAAGCGGACAGATCAACTCACGATGGAAGCAGGAAAAATCTACCGTTGGTCGGCAGCACGAAGTTTTTCCTTTTCGTTGGGTAATGCCGGCGGTGTCGCCTTTTCGCTCAATGGCAGAGCAATAGAGCAGTTTGGCGAAAAAGGTGTCGTCGTGCGCGATGTGCGCATTGTGCGCGACGCTCTGCGCGGGACAACGATTAGTTCTTCAAGCAATCCTGCGCTTGCCCGCATTCTCGAAGCCCCGACGGGTGGTAGCAACCCCGCCACTACGCCTCCTGCAACCAATAGCGCACAGGCAAGCAGCTCAGTGACTTCATCACCAACACCCTCCGCGAATGATGCTTCCGCTAAAACCACGCCAAACATCAGCAATACTGCGCTTTCGACCAGTCCGCCGATTGCTTCTGCAAGCACCGTGAAAAGCGATTCCGTGAAAGTGCGTCCCCGCATCGTCAGTAATCGCCCTAAGCAACCGACAAAAATCTTGATAGATCCCGTCACAGCGCCGCTTCCACCGCCGAAACTGCCGACTACTGTCTTTAAGCCGGTGGATAACAAAACCGTCAAAAACAACTAAATTTCATACGCTATCTGTATGGCAACATCTTCCAAAATCCGTTTCAATACGATACAATTCCTTTGTGCCATTTTCGCCATTATTGGGCTGCATTCGCTCGTGGGCTGGCAGTGGGCGTTGATTGTACCACTGGTGTACGCTTATTTCCTGCCTTCGGAGTCGTATCAAGAATGTGCATTGCAAATGCTCTGCGCATACTTGGTTCTGTTTGTCGCAAGCTACAGCCTCGCTCCCGAAGAAACCGCACGAATGTTGGAATCCCTTGCCGTTATTATCGCTCGCAATGCCGGACGTGGCTTTGGATGGGCGCTGCCTGTTATTTCGTTACTTTTTGCTGCTCTGATGGGCTTTCTGGCTGGTGTTGTGGGAAGCGGATTGCGCCTTATGTTGCGAAATGTTCATAAATTCGAGAGTGGAATTATTTGACGCAAAAACAGAAGCAGTAAAGCGCTTGCAGCAAGTATTTTCATGCTATTGACCCCGAAATATCACTTTCTTTTCATTCCCTCACATTATGCTCCAAGAAATTCACCAACTCCGCGCTATTATCGAACAAGACCTGAGAAGCCTCGTCGCAACGCCAAGCAAAGACCATATCGAGCAATTCCGCCTCAAACACCTTGTCCGCAAAGGAACGTTGGCGGAAATGACCGAGCGTTTGCGCGATGTACCAAAAGAGGAAAAGCCGACAGTCGGTAAGGAATTGAACCTCCTGAAAACACTGGCAGAATCAGAGTTCAAGCGGCTTTCTGAGGAAACAGGCGTACAAGCGGCAAGCGCTCCAACACTTGATTTGACGTTGCCCGGACGCAAAATTCGCCATGCTCCCAAACATCCGATTAACCAGACACTTGATGAAATGGTAGCGATTTTCAATCGCATGGGCTTCGCCGTTGCGGAAGGTCCTGAAATTGAGGATGATTTGCACAATTTCGAGGCGTTGAATTTTCCGCCCGACCACCCGGCACGCGATATGCAGGACACGTTTTTTATGGAGTCGCACCACGCAGACGGCTCCAAGCGTGATGACATCTTGCTTCGGACGCATACCTCACCCGTGCAGGTGCGCCTGATGCAATCTCAAAAACCGCCTATTCGCGCCATTATGCCTGGCAGGGTCTATCGCAACGAGGCAATTAGCGCCCGCTCTCTGGCGGAATTCCACCAAATTGAGGGCTTGTACGTTGATAAAAATGTGAGTTTGGCGGAATTAAAAGGAACATTGGTGTCGTTTGCACAGCAATTTTACGGTCCGATGTTGGGCGGAAAAGAGCTTCAATACCGCTTCAGACCGTCGTTTTTCCCCTTCACCGAACCGAGCGCCGAGATGGATATCACCTGTTTCCTTTGCGGCGGGAAAGGCTGCCGCATTTGCAAATACGCCGGATGGCTTGAAATCTTGGGTTGCGGCATGGTTCATCCCAACGTCTTGAAAGCTGGCGGTATCGACCCCGAAGAATATTCTGGCTTCGCATGGGGCATGGGTATTGAGCGCGTGACGCTTTTGCGGTCGGGAATTGACGATATTCGTCTTTTGTATGATAATGATGTTCGGATTTTGGAACAGTTTGCGTAAATTGGTTGCTATATCAACAATGGACATCAAAAAGGTCGTTTTATGGATGAAATCTTGCAACTGAGAGAGTTTATCGAAACGCAGCGTTACCACGACGCACTTTTGCTGATTGAGGAGATGGAAGATATGGCGGTGTCGGATAAATTCAGTAAAATTAAAAGTTACAGCACTATTCTGCTCCTTCATCTTATCAAGCAGGTTGCTGAAAATCGCACGACCGTTTCATGGGACTTGTCCATCGAAAATTCATCGGAAGAGATTGCAGAAGTGAACAAACGCCCTAAGGCGGATGGCTTTTATGCGTCTCATGCTGAATTAGTCCAAATTTTGGAGCGAACATACAAAAATGCCCTGACTCGCGCTTCTTTAGAGGCATTTGGCGGTGTGTTTTCTGCACAAGAGTTACAGCAAAAATTTGATAAGCAAGCGATTATTGATAAAGCAATGCGATTGATTATTGACCAACAAACGAAACTCATTTGAGCCAATAATTTGGTGCGGAACTGGCACGCAATCCGATGTGCAAAAGGTAAGAATATGGATGAAATCTTGCAACTCCGAGAGTTTATTCAGGCGCAGCGTTATCAAGACGCGCTGCTCTTGATTGGAGAAATGGAAGAAATGGCAAAAGATGATAAACTCAATAAACTGTATAGTTTTAGCGTCATTTTACTTGTTCATCTCATCAAGCAACACGCCGAAAAGCATACAACCCGCTCTTGGGATGTTTCTATTTACAACGCGCTCAAACACATTGCCAGAACCAACAAACGTAAAAATTCCGGCGGCTACTACATGAGAGACCACGAATGGGACGCAGAGCTACGCGACGCATTTGATGAAGCACTCCAAATGGCTGCTCTTGAAGCCTTCGGTGGCTCGTTTACACCAAAAGAACTTCTGACCAAATTTGACCAAGAAGCAGTTCTGGACGAAGCAAAAAAACGTATTTTGGAATCGCAAACACTATCGACCCGTAACTAACCTCCCCCTACTTTCACACACATCATTCAGGACAAACCACTATGGCAGAAGCAGTTATCGTTAGCGCAGCCCGCACCGCCGTCGGACGCGGCAAAAAAGGCAGCCTCGCAAACACTCGCCCCGACGACCTCGCGGCATTGGTTATCAAAGAATCCGTCAAACGCGCCAATATTGACCCAAAACTCGTTGAGGATGTCATTCTTGGTTGTGCGATGCCTGAAGGCGAACAAGGGCTGAATTTTGCTCGTGTTGCCTCGCTATTAGCCGATTTGCCGGACAGCGTTTCGGCAATGACCGTCAATCGCTTTTGCGCAAGCGGTTTGCAGACGATTGCACTTGGCGCACAGTCTATTATGAGCGGTATGGCGGATTGTGTTGTGGCGGGTGGCGCAGAATCTATGAGCATGGTTCCGATGTCCGGCAATAAACCTTCGATGAATATGAACGCCGTTGACAAGCGTCCGGGCGTGTATATGAACATGGGCTTGACCGCAGAGCGCGTTGCCGACCAGTGGAAAATCTCCCGCGCCGACCAAGATGAATTTGCCGCCGCAAGCCACGCAAAAGCCGCAAAAGCTATTGCCGACGGCAAATTTAAGGATGAAATCGTTTCGGTAGCTGTCCGCGTTGATAAAATGAATGGCACGGGCTTCAAATCCAGTACGATGGACTTTGCCACCGACGAACTTGTTCGCGCCGATACGACCGCAGAAAAACTTGCAACGCTGCCACCGGCATTCAAATTGAACGGCTCGGTCACGGCGGGCAATGCTTCGCCATTCTCCGATGGCGCGGCGGCTGTGGTGATGATGAGTGCAGACAAAGCACGAGAAGTCGGCGCAAAGCCGCTTGCACGCTTTATTGCCTTTGCAACGTCGGGTGTTGCACCGGAAATTATGGGCATTGGTCCTATCGAAGCAGTGCCGAAAGTCTTGAAAATTGCGGGTTTGAAGTTGAGTGATATTGATTTGTTTGAATTGAACGAAGCATTTGCTGCACAAGCACTTGCGGTAGTGCGCGAACTTGGCATTCCTACGGACAAACTGAATGTCAATGGTGGCGCAATCGCGCTTGGACATCCACTTGGCTGCTCTGGCGCAAAATTGAGCGTCCAAATTATTCACGAACTCAAGCGCAGAGGCGGCAGATACGGTATGGTAACGATGTGCATCGGCGGCGGACAAGGCGCTGCGGGCATTATCGAGGTTTTGAACTAATCGTATTCAGTACATTCTAACGCGCCGACATTTGCTTATCTGTCGGCGCGTTTTGTATAAAACCAGTTTTCTGATATTTTTGAGGCTACGTCATGCGAGCGCCTTTTGCAAACTCTTCCTTTCGTTATTTCGCTTCTGTTCTTATGATGCTTTGGGGAGTCTTTTTGATGATTGGCGGATTGGTGAATATGTTTCCCGATAATGCTCCGCCCAAAATCACGCCCTCCGATGTCTTCATGTTTATTGCACTCGGTATTGCTCCCTGTGTCTTGGGTATTACTCTGTGGTTGCGAACATCGAAACAGCGCAAAGAACGTTTACATACCGAACTTGAGCAGGATATTTTGCGTCTTGCCAAGAGTTGTCATAACAAACTGACCGCAAGCGATGTAGCTATCAAAATTGTTCTTTCGCCGCCGCAGGCAGAAGAAGCATTGCAGGAAATGGTCATCAAAGGCTGGGCGCGGTTGGAAATAAGCGATTCCGGCGTGGCAGTCTATCATTTTCATACGTTGATTTCTGGCTCGGAAAAACAATCGGCGATTGAGGTCTAAGCCTCAGGGAACTCTTGGCCCAAACGACCGAAAAATACTAGATTGTGGCGGATAATTTCTCTTCATCTGACTTCTTTACGTTATGAACACTCTACGCAATAAAGGTTTTCTGCTCTTTGCAACAATGATGATTCTTCTCGACCAATTCACCAAAATTTGGGTAAAAGGTTTTAATCTCTTGGGCTGGCAACATGATGGAATGACGCTGTACGAGAGTGTAAGTCTTATCGGAGATGTGGTGCGGATTACCTACGTGGAAAACGCGGGAATGGCATTCGGCATTAGCTTTGGTGCGGGGAAGATTTTTTTGAGTTTATTTTCTGTGGCGGCGAGCATTGCTTTGGCGTGGTATTTGGCGCGACTGGATAGTAAACATTTTGGCGTACGACTAGCTCTGGCGCTGATTTTTGCCGGTGCAACGGGGAATTTGATAGACCGCGTGTTCTACGGTGTGTTCTATGGCGAAAGCCCACTATTTTACGGAAAAGTCGTGGATTTTATGGATGTGGATATGCCCGATTTTTCGCTGTTCGGGCGAGAGTATATGCGCTTTTGGGTGTTTAATGTTGCGGATTCCTGCGTGAGCGTCGGTATGGCATTGATGCTGTTTTTTAACAAGCATTTGCCGCTATTTCAGGAGAAAATCTCCCCCGAACAAAACGCAGAAACACTCATCGCCGACGGCGTTGAGCGTGGATGAATCACGAAACGAAATTTCTTTTTGTTCTACCTCTAACATTGTGTGAAAACAGTATGGGCAAAGTCTATGAACCAATTATCATCGGCATTGACGGTGGTGGCTCCCGGACGCGGGGCATTCTCTACAAAGGGGAAAAAGAATTAGCGCAAAGCGAGACCAGCACTGCACGTGTCGGCACTGTCGGCGTTGTCGAATCGGCAGAGCGTATTTTGAATCTTATCAGCGAACTCATTACGCTGGCAAAATTACCAAACCGGGAATTGGATGCCGTGCTTATCGGCTTGGCGGGAACATGGCTCAAAGAAGAGCAGTTACGCTCACAACAGCTTATTTCCTTGCTTGCCAAACGTGAGCGCAAAATTGACATTGACAAACTGGTCGTCACCAGCGATGCCGCCATCGCGCTGGATGCGGCTTTTGAAGGCGAACACGGAATTGTGCTGATTGTTGGCACGGGGACGATTGCGATTGCGAAAACACCCAAAGGCGATTTTGTGCGCTGCGGCGGCTGGGGAATTGAACTCTCCGACGAAGGAAGCGGCGCATGGATTGGGCGCGAAGGCTTGACCGCAATGGCACGCGCTTTCGACGGGCGCGGCAAATGGACGGCATTCGCCGACATGATGATAAAATTTTTCCCGACGATTAACCCCGATCTTCCGCGCACCTTTGTTGCCGCTTACAATGAACGGGCTTTCGACTATTCCACCGTCACGCCGTTTGTGATGGAATGTGCGACCAATGGCGATGAAGTCTGTATGGAGATTATCGAACGCGCCGCGACAAATCTCATGGCAAACGTCACGACGCTTTACGGCAAATACTTCAAAGGCAAAAAAGTATCGGTTGCTTGCGTTGGCGGTATTATGGAGGCTGATACGATTTTGGCAAAAATGGTAAAAAAAGGGATTGGCAAGCAAGAAGGCTTAAAAGTCGTCGAACCCAAGGCAGTTCCTCTTTATGGGGCTGTACGCATGGCACGGGAACTCGTCAAGAAAGACCAAGAAGATTTATAGCCCTAAAGTTGCTCTAATCACGTACATTCAAGTTTATTTCAATTTCAATAACAAAAAATTTGTTTGAACAGGGGAAAAACTCTATATTTGTCTCCGCATTTAAGCCTTTCGGCTTGTTGCGCTCTTAGCTCAGTTGGTTAGAGCGTTACCTTGACATGGTAAAGGTCGCTGGTTCGAGTCCCGTAGGGCGCACATAAACACCCCTGAAAGCCGCTTCATTCCTGAAGCGGCTTTTTTGTTGTACTTTTCGTGTCCTAAACTTTCTTTTTTTAGGTTCTGCGTTTATTGGGGCGCCACAGCAGCCTCAATTGAACTCTTTGGTAAAGCGCCGTACATAGATTATGCGGCTTCTGCGCTGACTGTTAGAAATCAAGCACTTTGCCTCTGCGGGCAAGCCCATACCGCCGCATCTCACCTCGTTTGGGGAGGTTGAGGACGAATGCAGTTCTGTGGCTTGGACGTACGAACATATCTACAAAGAGGCGAATATCCGTCGCGTACTGGTGGCATTCTCGGCAAGCGGCGCAAACAAAGGACTGCCGGCATTTGCTATTTGTATCGGCGCTTCACTTCTTGATACCAATGCTGTGACAAGACCGCTCACCAAGCAAGTCTGCAAGCCATTTATGCACACGCTTTTGAGTGCAGAAACACTCCGCAATCTGAGTTGCGAGGTAATAGACGGCGAATGTCCTATTCGCGGCTCTATGACGACGGAATACCGTACACTCTACGATTATTGCACAATAAAAACTCGTCAGGGGAAGTTTATTGATCGAACAAAGGAGCTTTTGATACGGCAGGAACGATGACAATTTTTCACGGTAATCTCTCAAAGCAAGAAATGATAAGGCTTCCAAGGGGATGGATGGCAGCAATCAAGTATTCGGTGTCTTTGCAAATACTGATGGCTGCTCAAATACGATTCGTACGGGTGGTGCGATGAAGTGTTGTATCGTTTTTGCTCCTTACTGGTTATTCTGGATATATTCAGCTTCCACGCAAGTATTCACGCTCTTTACCAAATAATTCGTACTGTTCCTTTTTTGACTCCAAACACCGATCTTTTCTCAAACACGATTTGCACAGGTACTACGATGAAACCATTTTGCATCCTTTTATGCGCTTGTTTGCTTGGTTCTCAAGCACTCACCGCACAAACACTCATAGAACGCTACCGCGCTGCCTTTACGCTGAAGCCCGAAGAAGGTATCTCTTTCACCGCCGACACGACCACGCGCCTCGCCAATGCTGCTGTTCCGGCGGTAAATCTTCTGCCATCAGGGGCATTTGTGCTGATGGGTTCGGGCATGGGCGGGCGCACACAAGCAACAACTTCCGACGGAAGAACCTTTACACCCCGCACTACGGCAAGTGGTTTGAATAGTTTTGCTGATGGTAGCACGATTTACCTTCCCGATGGGCGAATGCGCTACATCGGGCAAGAAACCTCGCCCACACACACGCAGCAACGACCACGCCAGCGCATCGCCAGTTGGATTTCAAGCGACGGGCTTGCGTGGACAAAAGAGGCAGGAGTACGTTTCCAACCTGGTGTGGCGGACGATTCTGCCGCCGGAGTGCCGTATTGTTTGCAAGTGAAAGATTCCACGTGGCGACTCTACTACATCGGCGATCTGATGGGAAATTATGGAAAAACCGTAGGACGAGGTTTTAACGGTGTTCGCACGGCGATTTCCAACGATTGGGGGCAGACCTTTACGGCAGAGAAAACAACGAATATTTCCCGCGAAGGCGATGTTGATCCGCACGTCGTGTATCTCACCAACGGGAAATTTCGGATGTACCTGAAAAGCGCGAAAACGCAAGGCTCTATCACGTTTGTCGAAGGAACGGACGGAGTGAATTTTGATACCACGAAAATTACCGAAATTATCAAAAGCAATGGCGGCGGCGTTGCCGCACGGTACGACCCTTTTGTGATGAAGTTCCCCGATGGGCGTATTCTCTGCTTCCTCGGCACAGATGACGGTGTACAGGGTGGGCGGCAGAAGATCATCGCAGAGGCGGGAAACGCTGTACCGACAAGCGTTGCCGAATCTTTGAGAAATATAGTATTCAGTGTGATGCCAAATCCCGCACAAAACCTTGTTACTGTAAAATTTACACTGCCAATATCTGGGCGCGTCTCGTTGAAAATATTCAACATTTTGGGTCAAGAAATCGCTCAAGCTTTTGATGAAACCTTGTCTGCGGGAGAGCATACTCGGTCATTAGACATTGGTCATTTGTCATTGGTGAATCAGATGCTATTTCTCCAACTCAACACTCAAAACTCAACACTCTTCTTTTACAGGTAATGCGATGAAATCACGCTTCTTTCTCTCCTTCCTGAGCGCGTATTTGCTTACGTGCAGCACTCTTGGCGCACAAATTCTTCCCGAAACGACCAGTGATTTTCTGAACGTCTATAAAATCACGGGACACGTCGCTGCCTACCAAGCCTGTACACAAGCGGGCGCGAAGGTTATTAACTTCACGGCGGACACGAGTTTTGCAACGGTATGGGTTCCGTCGAATTATGCCGCACAAATAGTGAAGCGGGTGATGGTAGCCATTCATGGCACAAAAGGCTCTGCCTACGCTGCCATGAACGACGAATTTGTGAACGCCATTGCCAATAATTATGCCATTATTGGCATACAATGGTGGCAGCAAGGCTCAACGCCGATGGCAGACGGAACGTACTTCAACGAGGACAAAATTTATCGCCTTATTGACACAACACTGAAGCACATGAAAGCCAAATATGGTGCGGATTTGAGCCGCGTCGGATATTCTGGATTTTCTCGCGGTTCGGCAGCAAGTTTTTTGGTCATGTTCTACGACCGTTATTACAAAACAAACTATTTCGCGCTTTCCGTCTCGGCTTCCGGTGGTATTCCTACGCCCCCGAACCCACCCAAGCCGCCTTTGGGCGAGGTCTTGCAAAAACGCTTTGGCGCAACGCCCTTTCTCGGCACAAGTTTCTTTTACTATTGCGGGCAGAAAGACGAGGAATGGGGCGCGAATATGTGCGAACAAATCAGTTATGCTGATAGTTTGATAAAACTGAACGGTGGTCAGACCGTGCGCCGAATCAGTGATCCAAACGGCTTGCATGGCGGATACCGCACCAGTTTGGGCTATCAAGCCTCAGCAGCTCAATGGTTTCTGGATTTGACCAGTACGCCGACGCAGCCCATTTTACGCCTTCCCGCCGACAAAGCCACGAATATGCCGCTTGCAACCTCGCTCCAATGGTCAACCAATGCCACTGCTGCGCTATACGACGTGCAAGTATCTGCCAATAGCGGCTTCACGACAACGTTTCTGCGAGATTCGCTCATATCGGCAAATCTCACCAGCAAACAAATAAGTGGTCTTGCGCAAGGAACGACGTATTACTGGCGGGTTCGGGCAAAAAACAACACGGGCGCGGGTGCGTGGTCGGAAGTACGGAGTTTTACCACGCAAGGAATGACGGGAGTTCGGAAGGATGAGAGTGGAGGGATGAGGGACGAAATGTTGGCGGTATCACCCAATCCTGCTTCAGGGTTTATCCGCGTGTCGGGTTTTGTCAAAGAGCCGTCGCTGCTGACGATTTCGGTTGTCAATCTTCTAGGACAAGAAATCATGCGGCTTCCGGCAGAATGGACGGGAATGGGCAAATTCTCACGGGAAATCTCAGTGGCGAATCTTCCACAAGGCGCATATTTGCTGAGTGTAAAAATGAGCGAACAGGTTGTAACAAGTATGTTCAGTGTCGTTCAATAGGGTTGTGTGCAAAATGAGTCTCATACTTCAGGCAAAATCAATCTGAGATTGTATGCGCTCTTTAGCCGTCTTGACGTGTCCAAGAATGGTGTGGTAAAGATGCGGCTAATTGGAAAATCGGAACAAATCCAATTCTTTTTCGTAATTTTGCTGTTCTCTCATGTTTCCCCATTTTCAAACTTTGCTATGATTTCACGTTCTCCCTTCGGAGATACCTTTGAATACAGCGTTAGTGCGACACAAGAGCAGGAACGCTTAGAACAGTTTGTCCAAAACTCTCGTAAAACCGTCGTTATCCAAGGTTTAGGATTTGTCGGCACGGCAATGGCGGCAGCAGTGGCAAATGCCAAGGACGCGAGTGGTAATCTGCTTTACAACGTTATCGGAGTGGATCTGCCCGATGAAGCGAATTACTGGAAAATTGCCCGCGTAAATAAAGGCTTGGCTTCGGTTGTTTCCACCGACACCAGTCTGGATGCGGCATACACGACTGCACACGCCAACGGCAATCTTACGGCAACCTATTCGCCGTTTGCCTACACTCTGGCGGATATTGTCGTCATTGACATTCATCTCGACATCAAGAAAAAACAACTCGGCAATGCCCGCGAATACGATTTTACCTTCGAGCGCTACAAAGAAGCCATCAAAACCGTAGCAGAGCGCATCACCAACGACACGCTTGTTTTGGTCGAAACAACAGTGCCGCCCGGAACGACGGAAAAAGTCCTGAAGCCGATGTTTGAACTCATTGGTCGTCAGCGCGGCTTAAATACTAGCACCGTGCATCTGGCGCATTCCTACGAGCGCGTCATGCCGGGCAAAGAATATCTCAGTTCCATCACGAATTTTTATCGTGTTTATTCCGGCACCGACGACGCAGCAAAGCTGGCTACACGCGAATTTTTATCGTCGTTTATCAATACGAAAGACTTTCCGCTCACGGAACTGCATTCCACAACCGCCAGCGAAATGTCGAAAGTGTTGGAAAATTCCTTCCGCGCCATGAACATCGCATTTATGCAGGAATGGACGGAGTTTGCCGAAACAGCAGGTGTGAATATGTTCGATGTGATTCAGGCAATTCGCGTCCGCCCAACGCATCGCAATATCATGGCTCCGGGCTTCGGCGTTGGCGGTTACTGCCTTACGAAGGATTCGCTTCTAGCAGATTGGTCGTATTCCACGCTGTTTGAATCCGAGAAACACGACACCCAAAAACGGCTTGAAATCTCGCTTTCAGCGATTGACATTAACGACATGATGCCCAAACACACGGTGGAGATGCTCAAAAGCGCCATGCCGGATTTGAAGGGTAAGCACATCACAGTTTTAGGCGTGTCGTATCTGAACGACGTGGCAGACACGCGCTATTCTCCGGCAGAACTTTTCTACGACCTCTGCGCAAAAGAAGGCGCTGTGATGCAACTCCACGACCCGCTTGTTTCCTATTGGGTGGAAAAAGCAACCGACGTACACACCAGTTTTGATGCACTTGCGGGGCTGAAACACGATGCGGCAGTTTTTGCCGTGCGGCACAGTAATTATCTCTGCATGACGGCAGACCAGATTCTATCGGCACTTCCGGGCGTAAGCCTTATTATTGATGCCTTCAATATCATTTCCGACGGCACGGCAAACGACCTTCGTGCGCGGGGCGTGAAGGTGCTTGGGATTGGGAAAGGGCATTGGAATTAGTCATTGGTGGATTTGTTGTCGTTATGCCCCGTCCTATCGCTTCCAAGCGATAGAACGGGTTACCCGGAAAAACGGGTGAGAAATATTTGCTAAAGAACAAACTTGTCAGAAAAATTTTCATTATCCCTAACATCATGGTTTCACTCATCGTAGGCGCTCAATGGGGCGACGAAGGCAAAGGTAAAATTGTTGATTTGCTCTCTCAGGAAGCAGATATTGTTGCCCGCTATCAAGGCGGAGCAAATGCTGGACATACGCTCGTCATTGACGGCAAAAAGTATGTTCTGCACTTGATTCCATCGGGTATTCTGCATCCAAACGTTCAATGCGTTATCGGAAACGGTGTGGTTATTGACCCCGCTGCACTTATGGACGAAATCAAAATGCTGGAAGATTACGGCATTAGCATTGATGGGCGTTTGTTCATCAGCCATCGGGCGCATTTGATTATGCCCTATCATAAACTTCTGGACGCAGCCCGCGAAAAAGCTGCTTCGGCGAAAGACAGCGAAAACGACCGCAAAAATGCTATCGGCACAACGGGACGCGGCATTGGTCCGGCGTACATTGACAAAGCAAGCCGCACAGGAGTTCGGATTGTGGACCTGCTCGACCGCAAGCGCTTTTCCGACAAACTCCGCACCAACATCGGCGAAGTGAATAAACTGTTGTCCAAAATCTATGATTATGAGCAACTCGACGCAGAAAAAATTGCCGATGAATACTGCCAATTCGATACCCAAATAGATCCATTTATTACCGACACAACCTTGTTTCTGCACGATGCTATTCAAGCAGGAAAGCGCATTTTGCTGGAAGGCGCACAAGGTGCAATGCTGGACGTGGATCACGGCACGTATCCGTTTGTTACCAGCTCCAACCCCACAAGCGGCGGAGCGGCAACGGGTCTGGGCTTGCCGCCGACGGCGATTCAGCGTGTGATGGGCGTAGTCAAGGCGTACTCAACCCGCGTGGGTAATGGTCCTTTTCCAACGGAACTCCACGACGAAACGGGAGAACGCTTGCGTTCCATCGGACATGAATTTGGCGCAACAACCGGCAGACCGCGCCGCTGCGGATGGCTGGATGCTTTTGCGCTGCGCTATTCCGTGATTGTGAACGGCATTACTGAAATTGCTCTGACGAAAATGGATGTGCTGGATTCCTTCGATGAAATCAAGATATGCACGGGATATACGCTTGACGGCAAGCCGCAAAAGAGCATTCCCGCCGATGCCGACACGCTGGAGCGCATTACGCCTGTCTATGAGACCGTCAAAGGCTGGAATTCGTCCTTGGAAGGCATTCGCAACTATGAAGATTTGCCCGAAGCAGCAAAGGCGTATATTGCCCGTATCGAAGCGCTTTCCGGCGCACGGGTGAGCATTGTTTCGACAAGTCCCGACCGCGCAGATACGATTATTCGAGCATAAATGCTCAATGACTCCGCAAAACTTTTAGCAAAGAACGTACGTTGATTGTACAGGTGTTATAGTTCGTCATATTTTTCACGCATTGCTACTGTTATGGATGCACTCTATCATCTGAAATTAGAAGAGCTTACGCCAGAGTTCGTTGAGGCGCTAAAAACAACATTTCGCGGCGAAACCGAGACCGTCGAACTAACCCTCCACCTTAACTCAAAGCCCGCCAATGCAGAGCTTGTGCGCCGTATTGATAATATTGAGCGCGGTGAGAACTTGGTGCGCTTCGAGGGCGATGAGTTCCAGAAATTTGTGGAAGGGTTGCTCCATGCGCCTTCAACTGAGCAAACAGCATGAAGCGTATATCGTTTGAAGGCAACGCCTTTGCGGAATTTGCGGCTTGGTCGAGTGAGGACAAGCGAGTTTTTCAAAAGATTGCCACGCTGTTGGAAGAGTGCCGCCGAACACCATTTCACGGCATAGGTAAGCCGGAGCCTTTGAAACACGGCGCATATCGTGGCTATTGGTCGCGGCGGATAACAGAGGAACACCGTTTAATCTACCGCGTGACCGATGAAGATGTCTTTATTGCTGGTTGCAAAGGGCATTATGGGCAATAAGCATCGGAGAGAAAACTTGGGCAGACTGTTTTTGAACCTCATCGTGATTTCACCCTTGTTCCAATAGTTTTTCAAAAGCATGGCAAAAAAAGAATCTGTTGCGAAAAAAAAAGAGCGTCTAAGCCACATTATAAGCGGCTTGCGAGGCAATTACCCCGAACCCCGCATTGCGCTTGATTACACCTCGCCCTTTGAACTGCTCATTGCAACGATGCTTTCGGCGCAATGCACCGATGAGCGCGTAAACCAAGTCACGAAGCTGCTTTTTGCAAAATACCGTTCACCCAAGGATTACCTTGCTGTTCCGCAGGAAGAACTTGAAAAAGATATTTACTCGACGGGGTTTTACAAAGCAAAAGCAAAGAATATCCAAGCCTGCTGCGCAAAATTGCTGGCGGATTTTGACGGAGAAGTGCCGCAAACACTGGATGAACTAACGTCGTTGGCGGGCGTGGGGCGCAAAACGGCAAATGTGGTGCTGTCGCATTGCTTCGATATTCCGGGCGTGGTCGTGGACACACACGTGACAAGGCTGGTGAACCGCATGGGTATTGCCGAAGGTGAAGACGCAGTGAAGTTGGAATTTGAGTTGATGAAACTCATGCCAAGTGAGGTTTGGCGAGATTTCACACATTTGATGATTATGCACGGACGCGCCGTCTGCTCCGCACGAACCAAGCCGAAATGCGCCGAGTGTGTGATAGCCGCAGACTGCCCGCAAGTGTTTTCTTGAAAGCGCCGATTATACGAAAGAAATGACCCCAACATTTTCCGTTCTCATCTGTGGTGCGGGCAATATCGCGCACCGCTTCGATTCTCCCGAAGGCGATGCAATTTTCACGCATACCAAAGGTTTTCTGTGGCATGGAGGCTTCCGCATCGCCGCAATTCTCGACGAACAGTTGGAACGCGCCGAAGAAGCTGCCCGCATTTGGAACATTCCTCACTATGGGCGGTGTTTAGACGATATTGGCAGTCAAAGCATTGATGTCGTAAGCATTTGTACGCCCGACCACACCCACGCTCAGTATTTGCGCGATGTTCTGGCACTCAAGCCCAAACTTGTCTTTTGTGAAAAACCTCTGAGTACAAGCGTGGACGAGGCTTCGGCACTTGTGAAACTGTACCAACAAGCGCAGGTGCATCTTGCCGTCAATTATTCGCGGCGCTGGCTCAGGGACATTGACGAACTCAGCAAACAAGCGCTTTTGGGTGATTTTGGCATGGTCGTTTCGGCACGAATGAAATACTACAAAGGCTTCTTGCACAATGCTTCGCACTTTGTGGATATGCTCCAAATGCTGACCAAACCAAGCGTTGCGGGCGGAACGATTCTTCAAGCCATTGACGATTACACATCCGACGACCCAACGCTCTCGCTGGCAGCACTGATGCAATCGGGTATTGCGGGCGGCAGCACATTTCCGCTGATGGTCGAAGGTTACGACACGCGCCGGATGTCGCCTGTCGAATTGGAAATTATCTTTGAAACAACGAGCATCAAACTGGAAGAATTGAGCGGTTCATTTTTAACGACGGCAAAACTCCGCGAAAATGCGGTATATCCGGGCTTCTTTGAGTTTTCTGAGCGCCAAATCAAACGTTTGGACTCTTCCCAAGCCATGCGTGAAGCGGTTTCGGCAATCTTCGAGGCGCTTCAGAGTGGCAGACCGCTTGCCTCCACAGGCACAACGGCGCTTGAAACCTTGCGACTTTGTAAACGTATGCAATCTCTTCCTACGCTCTAAAATTTTACCAACGTTTTGAACTCAAGACCATGAAATACCGCGTTATTCTTGAACAAGATGAAGATAATGTCTTCATTGCAACCGTTCCAAGCCTCCCCGGATGCGTTACGCAAGGTGCGACGCGGGAAGAAGCGTTAGAAAATGTCAAAGATGCAATTTCGCTCTACTTGGAGAGTTTGGCATTCCACGGCGACCCCGTTCCACCGCCGATTATGGAAGAGATGGTTGAAGTATGAGTGAAAAACTGCCTGTACTTTCTGCACGCGATTTGATGAGAGTTTTGAAAAAATATGGCTACGAATTTGACCGCCAAAGCGGTAGTCATATTATTTTGCGCCAGATTGTTTCACCGTATCGCCGGGCAACTATTCCTAACCACAAAGAACTGGCAACTGGAACGCTGCGAGATATTCTGCGCCAAACAGGTCTTACCATTGAAGACTTACGCACTGCGCTCTAGCATTGATTGTACAAGATTCCCCATTTCACTTTTCAAAGGATACACCAATGTCTGCGACAATCGCAACAAAAACCAAGCTCGCCATACATGGCGGCACACCTGTTCGCACGGAACTTTTTCCGGCATACAACACCATCACCGAAGCAGAGAAAAAAGCGGCACTCGAAGTGCTGGATTCCGGCAATCTCTCGCAGTTTCTTGGGTGTTGGATGGATGATTTTTTTGGCGGTCCGAAGGTTCGCGCATTTGAAGAAAAGTGGTCAAAAATGTTCAATGCCAAACACACTGTCAGCGTTAATTCCAACACCAGTGGCTTATTTGCTGCGGTTGGAGCGGCGGGGTTGGGTCCCGGCGACGAATTGATTGTTTCGCCCTACACCATGAGCGCCTCGGCGATTTGTGCGCTGGTCTATGGTGCAGTGCCGATTTTTGCCGATATTGACCCCGACACCTACACACTCGACCCCAAAAGTATCGAAGAGCGCATCACACCGCGCACTAAGGCGATTATGGTAGTGCATATTTTCGGTCATGCGGCGGATATGGATCCGATTATGGCGATTGCCCGCAAACATAATTTGATTGTGATTGAAGATTGCGCTCAAGCACCGCTTACTACCTACAAAGGGCGTATGGTCGGGACGATTGGCGATATGGGCGTGTTCAGCCTGAACTATCATAAGCACATCCACACGGGCGAAGGCGGCATGGTGACAACCAACAGCGACGTTTTTGCAGAAAAACTTCAGCTTATTCGCAATCACGCCGAAACATCGCTCAAAGACAAGGGGGTAACGGATTTTACGAATATGATGGGCTTCAATTACCGCTTAACTGAGATTCAGTGTGCTATCGGTATCACGCAACTTGACCGTTTGGAGAGCCTCGTCGCCGAACGCATTGAAAATTGCCATTACATTGCGGGAAAACTTGCGCAGATTCCCGGTATTACGCCGCCTGTGGAGCGCGATAGCCGCCATGTGTATTATCAGCAGGCTTTCAAGTTCGATGCCGATATTATTGGCGTTCACCGCAATCTTTTTATTCAAGCCGTTCAAGCGGAATTGCCATCGGCACATTTGCGCGAAACAACGGGAAGTTTGCTGGGATACGGCTATGTAGAGCCACTCTACTTGCAACCGATGTATCAAACCATGCAAGGCACAAAATGTTCGTTCAACTGCCCGCGCTATGACGGGAAGCCGAATTACAGCAAAGGCTTGTGTCCTGTTACCGAAGATATGCACTACAACAAACTCTTCAGCCACGAGTATATGCGCGCTCAACTCAGCCGAGCCGATCTTGATGATTTTGTTGGGGCATTTGAAAAAGTCTATGAAAACCGCTTTGACCTTGTACCGAAAAATGGTAAGCATTGAGAAAGCGCGTCTGGTTAGGTATTATCCCGTCGGGCGGCTTCTTCGCCGTCCGGCGGATTTCCGCAGTTTGATCGGCAGCATACCTTGACCAATTACCACTGAACAATCTACCGACTTTCATCTTCTGCTAAGATCATTATCATCAACACCGTAATTGACCCAATTTTCCTCTATGAAAATTCTTCTGCTTGAGAACATCCACGAATCGGGGGTGAAAATCCTCCAAAACGCTCAGTTTGGCGAACCCATCGAAATTGAAACACGCAAACAAGGGCTTGACGAAGACGACCTCATCAAAGCACTCGACGGCGTGGCGCTTTTAGGCATACGCTCACGAACACAAGTAACAGAGCGGGTGCTGGACAATGCCAAGCATTTGCAAGCAATCGGCGCATACTGCATTGGCACAAATCAAATTAACCTCGATGCCGCCGCACTGCGCGGTATTCCTGCCTTCAACGCCCCATACAGCAACACGCGGTCGGTGGCGGAAATGGTCATTGGTGAAATTATTTTTCTCATGCGCGGGCTGTACAACAAAATTTCCAGCCTTCATGCAGGCGAATGGATAAAATCCGCCGTTGGTGCGCGAGAAGTACGCGGGAAAAGCCTCGGTATTATCGGCTTTGGCAATATCGGCTCCCAAGTCTCGGTGCTTGCCGAAGGGCTTGGAATGCGGGTTTACTACTACGATGCCGTTGACAAACTCAGCATCGGCAATGCCGTCAAGATGTCTTCGATGGAAGAGGTGTTGCGCGTGGCGGATGTCGTAACCGTCCATGTTGACGGTAACCCTGAGAATACCAACATCATTGGCGATGCGCAGTTGCAAATGATGAAAGATGGTGCGCACCTTATCAACCTCAGCCGGGGACACGTTGTCAATCTGGACGCACTGCATAAACACTTGGCTTCCGGTAAAATTGGCGGCGCAGCGCTCGACGTATTCCCCGTAGAACCTGCTGGCAATGAAAAAACCTTTGCTTCGCCATTTCAAAATATGCCTAACGTCCTGCTTACGCCGCACATCGGCGGCAGTACCGAAGAAGCGCAATTCAATATCGGCGAATTTGTTTCGAGCAAACTCGTGGAATATATGACCGCCGGAAGCACCTTTGCGTCCGTCAATTTCCCACGTATCCAACTTCCATCGCTCAAAAACACGCACCGACTTTTGCATATCCACCGCAACGTTCCGGGCGTGTTATCGCAACTCAACACGATTTTTGCGCAAAATTCCGTAAACGTCCTTTCGCAATATCTCGGCACCGATTCAACGATTGGCTACGTCATTGCTGATGTGGACAAAGAGTACGATGGCTCGCTGATGGAAGATTTGCAAAACGTCAGTAACACCATTCGAGTACGGATTTTATATTGAGAATTAACGCCATTTTATGACCCACACCAATTCAATCTACGTTGCCGGACATCGCGGCTTAGTTGGCTCGGCGATTGTCCAAAGACTCCGCGAACAGGGCTATACGAACATCATCACCCGCACTTCCAAAGAATTGGATTTGCGTCGCCAAGCCGATGTAGAGCGCTTTTTTGAGCAGGAGCGCCCTGAATATGTCTTCGACGCTGCGGCAAAAGTTGGAGGAATTTATGCTAACAACACCTATCGCGCCGATTTCCTCTACGAAAATTTGGCGATTCAAAATAATATTATCCATTCCGCGTACCGCTTCGGAACAACAAAATTGCTGTTTTTGGGGAGTTCCTGTATCTATCCCAAACTTGCACCACAGCCGCTTCACGAGGATGCCCTGCTGACGGGACCCTTGGAGCCGACCAATGAGCCATATGCGATTGCCAAAATCGCCGGAATCAAGCTCTGCGAGGCGCTCCGCGACCAATACGGCTTTCAAGCAATTTCCTGTATGCCGACGAATTTGTATGGTCCAAACGATAACTTTGATTTGCAGACCTCCCACGTGCTTCCAGCACTTATCCGCAAATTTATCGAAGCAAAAGAGTCGTCCGCGCCGGAGGTTATCGCATGGGGAACGGGTTCGCCACTGCGCGAATTTCTTCATTCTCACGATGCCGCCGATGCGATGATTTTCCTGATGCAGAACTACGACGGACGCGAGTTTTTGAACATTGGCACGGGGCAGGAAATCAGCATTAAAGCGCTTACCGAGTTAATTGCGGAGATTGTCGGCTACACTGGCACCATCACGTGGGACAGCACCAAACCCGACGGCACACCGCGTAAACTCATGGATGTCGGGAAATTGCATCACCTCGGCTGGCGGCATAAAATCGAACTCCGCGAGGGAATCACGAGTGTTGTGGAGTGGTATTTGCAAACACGCACCTCTGAACGAAAAGAACCAACCAAGGAAACAAGCCATGCCTAACCCAATGCTCAAAATCGCTTCACTCACCATGGACAACAGCGCCGATTTCGTCATTGACGACGAACTCGCCTATCCGCATTTTCAGGCGCTTGGCTGGGAAATTCATCCCGTTTCGTGGAGAAGCGAAAACACCGATTGGAGCGCTTACAATCTCGTGCTTATCCGCACTCCTTGGGATTACCAGCAAGACCCAACGGCATTTCTTGCAACATTGGAGCGCATTGTCAAAAGCGGTACGATTCTGCAAAATCCTTTGAAAATAGTGCGTTGGAATATGGACAAAACGTATTTACGCGATCTTGAACGTGTTGGCGTGAAGATCGTCCCAACACTTTGGGGCGAAGCTGGCTCGGAAATGCCCATTGCGTCATGGTTTGAAGCACTCGGCACAAATACTCTCATCGTTAAACCCACCATCAGCGCCAACGCTGACCATACCTATCCGATTCGTCAAGATAACGCCGAAGCGCTCTTACCGACGCTGCGCGAGGTCTTTAGCACCCGTGCCTACATGGTGCAGCCCTTCCTCCAAGCAGTAGTCAGCGAAGGCGAATATTCGGTGTTTTATTTCAACGGCAAATTCAGCCATGCAATTATCAAAACCCCCGCAAGTGGCGATTTTCGTGTGCAAGAAGAGCATGGCGGCGACATCCGCGAGGCAAAGCCAAGCGCCACGCCGCATTATGCAGCGCTGCGCGAAAGCACGGACAAGGTGATGCAAGCGCTCAAAACCCTTGGTTTCGGTACGCCGATGTACGCCAGAGTAGATGTTGTGAGGCTTTCGGACGACGGCAAGCCGGAAGGATTTGCCCTTATGGAATTGGAATTGATTGAGCCATCGCTCTATCTCCGTACTAGCGAAGGCGCACCGGAGCGCTTTGCACAGGCAGTACATGATTGGATGAATCAAAAATGTGATTAAAGCGGGCAAACATCTCTCGAATTCCCGCTAAATTGTATGCCCACCATCAACCGTATAAACCCCACCGGTGCAGTAAGCACCGGCATCGGAAGCGAGGAATAACGCCAGCGCTGCTACTTCTTCCGCAGAGCCGATACGCCCCAGGGGAACGGAATTGAGCATATATCCCAAATGCTTCTCGTTATCCCAAATTGCTTGGCTAAATTTTGTTTTGATTAAGCCCGGACAGATGGCATTGGCGCGAATGTTGTCTTTGCCCCATTCTTCCGCCATTGTTTTGGTGAGCATGATAAGCGCTGCTTTGCTCACGCTATAAATCCCCAAGCCCGGTTCAGGGCTTATCCCACCGACACTACTAATGTTTATCACTGCGCCGCCGCCCTGCTTTACCATAATCGGATGAACGAGCTTGCCAAGTTCAAACGGTCCCTTCACATTGACTTCCATAATTTTATTGAAGGCATCTTCGCTGCACTTCGTCATCGAACCAAAAACAGGATTTGCTGCCGCATTATTGACGACAATATCAATTCGTCCATACTTCTCCATCGTGCGCTGGACAAGGTTCTGCAAATCCGCCACACTACCCGCATGAGCCGCTACGGGCAGCGCATCGAAACCCTTTGCGTGAAATTCCTGCGCAACCTCGTCCACCGCTTCCTGCTTGCGGCTGCTCAGAACGACCTTTGCACCATGCTCGGCAAGTCCGAACGCAATCGCTTCGCCAATACCTTTGCTTGCACCAGTAATCACGGCGACTTTGCCTGTTACATCAAATTTTGCTTTTACGGAATCCATAGTGTCATGGCGAATAAGAAATGATGAAGAATGGAGTTTTGGAACATGAAATAAAAAAGCGGCTTACGGCAAATCCGCCGCAATATACATCATCACCGCAATCGCAGCAGCGCATTTGTTCAAGTCGAGTGGGTCTATTTTGTCAGGCGTGTCGGCGTGGGTGTGGTGGAACCAAAAATATTTTGAGCCTTCTACTTCGATATTCATTTGCGGAACACTTTGCGCGATAAGCGGGGAAATATCGGCTCCGCCACCGCCAACTTTCACGTTTGCCGATTGTACTGGATGGAGCAGTGTTGCGGCGGCGCGATAGGTCTTGTAGAGTTCGGGCGCACCCGTAAAACCAAATCCTTCGGGCGCAAAAATTCCCCCATCGGACTCAAACGCCAAAATATGCTTCTCGTTTTGATGGCGATTCGCGTACTCTGCACCGCCCCGCAAGCCGTTTTCTTCGTTTGTCCAGAGCGCAAGGCGAAGGGTGCGGCGCGGGCGCAGACCAAGTTCCTTCAAAATTTGTAGCGCCTTCCATGTTGCGTAGCAGCCGCCCGCATCATCAAGCGCTCCGGTTCCAACATCCCACGAGTCAATATGTCCGCCCATCACAACGATTTCTTCCGGCTTTTCGCGCCCTTTCAATTCGGCAATAACATTCCGCGAAACCGCATCAGGCAAGGTCTGAGCGTTCATCGTGAGGCGTACGCTCACTTTTTCGCCTCTCTCAGTCATGCGGGCAATAATGTCGGCATCTTCCGTCGAAATAGCGGCATGAGGAATTTTGACAACGCTGTCTTGGTAGCGCATTCCGCCTGTGTGTGGCGTGCGCATGGAATATGATGCCACAGAGCGCACTAAACTTGCCACCGCACCAACCTCAGCCGCCCGAACAGCACCTTCGGAACGATAGCGCACGGTTGCCCGATATTGCGTAAACGGTACGTTGAAGAGGACGATTTTTCCTTTCGCTTCGGCAGCGCGGCGCGTCAGTTCCGCGAAATCGCGCACCACCAATACCTCCGACGTAATGCCGCCCGGAGGCGTTGCAACGCTACCACCCAAGCCCAGCATGGACATTGTGTACGGGCGTGGGCTGACCATCACACAGGATTCCTCGCCACGCACCCAAGCGGGAACTTTCACATCTTCGCCGCGCACGTTTTCGTGTCCGTCGGCTTTCATTGTTTGCAAGAGCCAATCTATTGCCCGTTCAAGCCCCGGCGATCCCGAAAAGCGAGAACCAAAGGTATCGCACATATACTGCAAGCGCTTGTAGGCAAGACTATCCTTCAAAGCGTGTTGGATAATACGCTTTGCTGCTTCGCCGTAGGTTTTCTGCATAAATGCCGAGTCGAGTTGAGCGATATTAGCGTAAGGAAGCGGTGCAGAGGCGGTACTGGATGGCTCAAAAACAGGTGTTCCCGCAGGGGTCAAAATCGGCTGCCCGCCCGGGGTCAGCATCGGTTTGCGGGTTTGTTGAGCAAAAGAACAGAAACTATTCCCCAGTATCAAAGTGATAACAACAACATAAAGGCGCATACAAAATCAGAAAAGAGATGAAGGTCGTCGTGCGTGGATTGCAGAAAAATTAGCCAATTCCCCCGTCATAATCAAAATATTTAGCATCCTTGCCGTAACCCCCTGCCTTCAGGCATGGGGATATAAGGCATTGTGCTTCAGCCAGGAGGTAGTGTCGGTCTGCACCGTCTTCGGTGCAGGGCGGCGCTCCGACTAGCGAAGCACAGTCCGTGCTGAGGGTTGT
>CANHDJ010000040.1 GCA_947459425.1 Ignavibacteria bacterium | reverse complement strand
GTCAGAATTCACTTGCAAGAATATCAGACAGGAATAAAAACAGGTAAAAGCGAAGTCGACGAAAAAAGAATTCAACGACACGCCAGTATTCCAGAATTAAATTATAGAATTGCCGCTTAAAACACGCTTTTATTTATTTCTCGTTCCTAAGAGCAGTATTGAACACGATATTTTTATACACGTCATAGATTTCCCGGAGCGCAACGTCATTGCCCTTGGCAATATCATTTATGAGGTAAAAGTGTTCCATTATGCGGTGTTCACGTAGTGATAACGCTAGAGATGTTGCCATATCTGGACGTAGGCTGCTTTCAGCGTTGCTATACATTCGCAACAATGTGTTGTTGATACGGATGTGGCAGCGCAATCTACGCAAGAACTGGTTTCTGTCCTACGAGGGTGCAGGGTGGATAAAAGCGCTTACGAACACTCAAAAAATAAGTGGACGATTTGCCTCCGACAAGATCAGGCTGAAGATCTGAACTTGTCGTCGGAGCCTCTATGTGTTTTTGTTTTCTTCCGAAACAATGTATCCAAGATTTTTACACCACTAGACAATAAAATTCATTACAATAAAACGGATTTACCACGTCTATACTGGCTAAATCAGTATTCATTTACCATATTCTTTCTTACAATGACTTTACCGGAAATTAGAAACCACTGGGAAAACTGGGCATCTGAATTCGGAACAGATCTCCGTGCAACAACCAAAACCCCAACCATTAAACAGTTGGAAGTCGACGTTTTGCAGCGTGCTATTAAAAAAACAGAATTATGGGCAAGCCGAAAAAATTTATCCGTGCTGGATATTGGTTGCGGCAATGGTTACAACTCTTTCGCCATGAGTACATTCCTTCCAGAATGCCATTTCACTGGAATTGATTATGTTCCGGCGATGATTGACAATGCCAAAATTATTCAAAAAAATAATCCGAAATACAAAGATGTTTCGTTCTTTGTTGGCGATGCATTGGACTTGGTCTCGAACACCAATCTTGCCGCAGGATATGATGTGATTTTCACCGACCGTTGCGTTATCAATCTTAACCCGCTCGAAATGCAGCTTAAGTCGTTCGACCAAATGGTTGCTAAGACCAACAAAGGCGGCTACATCATGATTCTGGAAAATAGTGTTCAGACTCATGCTCGTCAAAATGATTTGCGTGTAGCAGTAGGCTTGCCACCACGTCCGGTGATGGAATTTAACCTTTTCATTGATGAGCCGGCATTTATCGCTCATGCTGAGAAATCAACGAAACTTGTCCGCATTGATGATTTTGGCACACTGCACGATATTCTTCTGTATGTCATTACCCCGATGTTGAATAATGGCGTTGTGGACTATGATCATCCTGTTGTGAAGGCTGCAACGGAACTGTGTGTTTCGCTGCCGGAAAAATATGAAAATCAATTCGGTACCTTTGGTCAGAATCGTTTGTGGATTTTCCAGAAATAAGATTCGGCGAGCGAGAAGCGCGATCCGATACTCAACCGCAACGCACAGAGTCAGCATTTGCCGCCTGTGCGTTGCTTTTTTCCAATACCGCCAGCCACTTTGGAGCGCAATGGCTTCGATGACAACATCATATATTTTTTTCGACCTTGATGGTACGCTTGCCGATAACCTGTCGGCAATGTACCAAATCTACGCTAATTTCCTTGCTGAGTTCTCGCTTGAGGCTACCAAAGCGGAATTTGATAGCTTAAATGGTCCGTCATTGCGAGAAATCGTTGGTATCCTGAAGCAGCGCTATGGACTTGCTCCCAGCGAAGAGGAGCTTTACCGAATGTATGAAGAAAAGCTCGCCGATGGCTATAAAACACTGATTCCGGCAATGCCCTCCGCTGTGGAAGTGCTGGAGTATTTCACGAAGCAAAATGCCGTGTTAGCGCTCGTAACCTCAGCACCAGAGCCATTGGCAAAAAGTTTCCTCCAGCGAATGCAGTGGGAGAGCTATTTTGCGGCATTTGTTTTTGGGAATGAAGTACAGCACTCCAAGCCAAATCCCGAAATTTATCGCTTGGCGATAGAAAAAGTGAACATAGCAAACAGTTCACCGCAAACAAAGATTTTCGCAGTTGAAGACTCTCCTAGTGGCGTAAAGGCTGCATCGGCGGCGGGTTTGCATACAATAGCGCTTGCCCAGCACTATACGCCGGAAAAGTTGCGCGAAGCCGGAGCAAAGCATACTATCACGAACTTGCAAGAACTTATCCCGCTTCTCGGCAATCTTGCATAATTGAATCACGCGCTACACCTTGAACAAGCGTTATGGAAATGAGCAATAGTCAGCTGGACAATAGCTGCGAGATATTCCTTGCGACGGATATTCGTATTAGATCTGTCGCTTCTATCGCTCTTAGTTCATCCCTGCAAGCCGCAATGGAACAAGAGTGGGAGCGAGCATTAGAGCGTAATCCCGGACTATTTAACGGTGAAATTTTGCTTTTGCAAGATTGGAAGAGTGATTCTGAAGGAGTTTTGAGGATTTCTGCTTCGTGGGGAACATACCAAATGTTTCTGGCTTCTCGCGCTATACCTGCAATGCGAGATATAGTGCGCCCTCTAGGGGTAAGCGGGATTATGGTCTGTGAAGTGGGATCTGAAAATAGCGCCGCCTCCCCTAACCCGGCATTAGTCTTTGCTCGGCGTAGCAGCACGGTTGCAACCTATCCGAATTATTGGGAACTCATGCCATCGGGAAGCATTTCCCGCAATACCGCCGAATTGAACGATAATAGTGCGATTGATTATCTTCACCAGCTTCTAGAAGAATTCGAGCAGGAGACTGGCTTAAATGCTGACGATAGCATCAAACAAACAATTCCCTTTGCGCTTATTTTTGATAAACAGGCAAACATTTATGATATTTGTGTACGCTTGAATTTGACTGTGCCCCAAGCTGCTTTGGCGGCACAATTTCGAGGAAATGACGAATACACGGAATTGAAGTGTGTTTCGTTGCCCGATATTCCGCGCTTTCTTCAGAATCATCTCTCGGATATTGTTCCTACTTCTAAAGTATTAGCCGAAGCATTTATCCGCGTTGCGGCATCGGCAGTGGTCTAAACCTTGAGAGGAAACGGGAATAATACATTCAAGCTCTCAACGCTCTTATTTTCTCTACTTTTAATCTGAATCATGATTGACCAAACCCTCAAACGCTGCACAAAATGTACGTTACCGGAAACGCACGAAACTATCACGTTCAATGAAGAAGGTGTCTGCAATATCTGCCAAGGGCAAGATATTAAGCAAGCACAAATTAACTGGGACGAGAGAAAACGCGATCTCGACGCACTTGTGGAGCAATATCGCGGTAAATACGACTACGACTGCATAGTACCGTGCAGTTTCGGCAAAGACAGCACGTGGACACTGCATTATCTCGTGAAAGAATATGGCTTGAAGCCACTTGTGGTGCGCTTTGATCACGGATTTTATCGCCCCAATATCAACGAAAACGCTAAACGTGTGCAGCGCAAACTCGGCGTAGATGTTCATCAATTTACGCCAAACTGGAAAGTCGTGCAAAAACTGATGCTGCAAGCCTTCTTGGAAAAAGGCGATTTCTGTTGGCACTGCCATACAGGTATTTTTTCTTACCCAATGTGGGTCGCATTGCGCTATAATGTTCCGCTTATTTTCTGGGGTGAGCCATCGGCTGAATACACCAATTATTACAGCTACGACCAACCCGAAGAGGTTGATGAAAAACGATTTAACCGCTTTGTGAATCTGGGTATCAATGCCGATGATATGTACGTGCGGCTGGAAGGCAAAGTGGATAAGCGCGATTTAATGCCCTTTTCCTACCCGCCGCTCAAGCAATTACGCCAGTTGCAGTACCGCTCCGTATGCTTGGGTTCATACATTCCTTGGGATGTGAAGCGGCAATCGAAAATTATCAGCGACGAACTCGGCTGGCAAGGCGATGAAGTAGAGAATGTACCGCCGGAATATAACTACGAAAAAATTGAATGTTATATGCAAGGGGTTCGGGATTACATCAAATACATCAAACGTGGCTACACGCGCCCCACACACCTGACTTCGATTGATATTCGGAATGACCGTATGGACAGATACCACGCGCTTGACATTATTGACCAGTACGAGGGCAAACGCCCGCCTAGCCTTGATTTGTTCTTGGATTTCGTTGGTCTGACTGAAGCGGAATTTATGGAAGTTGCCATGCAGCACCAAGTGTCACCCTATCACCATGATCCTACAAAAATTACGGATGGAAAAAAACTTCCTGATTTCGAGGCATGGTCGCGGGATGGCAAAATGCAACGCGAAGAAGCCGAATACCAGATTCGGCGATGGCGCGAAAGTACTCAGCGTTAAATGTAGCGAGATGCTCCACCCGAAACGCCCATTAGATAATGGTACGCCGGAAAAATTCGAGAGGCGATAACATTCTGACAGGGCTCGCAAAAATTGAGGCTTCAGGCTGTGAATCCTATTGGAAAAACATTTCCCAATTTACCGAAGCCAGAGTGGGCATTATCTCCGTCGGAATGCTTACGCACTTGGCTTCGGTATTGGATATTTCGCTGAGATTTCGATAGACTGAAAAAATCAACATCCTCAAAAACGAATCACCTCTGAATTTCCACATCCTTCAAATTATCCGATGGCTTGCGGTCGAGAAGTTTGCTTTGCGGGTCAATGTCGGCTTTCTTAGGTTCGCCGCGCACCAGCAGTGTTAAGGTCTGCTCACCACGCTTGATTTGATGACGCTCCATAAGCAATAACGTGTCGCGCTCTTTGCCGCTCGCGCCTTTGGTTTTTCCAAAAACACCAATATCCACCCAATCATTGAGCAAAGCATCTTTCTCATTCCCAACGCTGTCGGCACGAACTTTTTGGCAATCCAGCGTGAGTTTGAGAGCATACATCCCGTTTGCTTCCGGCTTGGCTACTGCCTTCAGAGCGCGATTGTTGTAAAGCGTAATCGTCTCAAAAAGGTCGGTGATGAGGTATTGCAGCGAATCTGGCACAGCAGGGCGCAGCGCAGCGACAAACTCCTCACACGTTGTAAACGGTGATTCTTGAAAACGTACTTTTTCGACATAGCCTTTGAGAGCAGCATTTAAGCGGTCTTCGCCGATGTAATCCCTCAGCGAATACATCACGAGTGAGCCTTTGTTGTAGTGAATATGCTGGTCGCCAAGGGCAATTTTTGCAAGCGGGCGCTCCTGCGTCGCAAAGCCGCGTCCCGACAGGTAATCGTCCAATTCGTACTTCAAAAAGCGCCGCATTTTTTCTTTGCCGTATTCTTTTTCCATCACCATCAGTGCCGAATACTGCGCCATCGTCTCCGACATGACCTGCGAACCCTCCACGAAACCACCGATTACTTGGTGTCCCCACCACTGGTGCGCCACTTCATGTGCCGTAACGTAGAATGGATAGTTAATATCTTCCTCCTCATCCTTCACCCGTGCGATAAAACCGATGCTTTCGGAGTACGGAACCGTGTTCGGGAACGACTGCGCAAAGGACGCAAAGCGTGGAAATTCGATGATACGGAGTTGTTTGTGCTGGTATGGTCCGAAGTTTTTCGTGTAGTAGGCGAGCGACTTTTTTGTTGCGTCAATCATCGTCAAAACGTTGTATTCATGAGCTTTGTGGTAAAACACCTCTATATTGACGGGGCGATTTTGTAAAGAATCAAACCACACATCGCGCTTGATTTCATAACGCCCGGAAATCAGCGCAAAAAAGTTTGCCATTTTAGAATCCATGGTGTAGCGGAAGTATTTACGACCGTTTTGCTCCCATGTTTTTTGTAAATATCCCGGCGCAATGGCGATTTGATCAGGGCTGGTACTGAGAGTCGCTTCAAAACTCACCCAATCGGCATCACGGTTGAAAAGATTACGCCGACGATAGAATTCATCGCTTACAGGCGGAAGCCCTTCTGGACGAGGCGGCAAACCGTATTTCTTGCGCTCGTCTTTGTCGGTCATTTCTCCCGCAGGCTCATAGCCCAAGGACGGTAAGTAGTTGTCGTTGCTAACAAATGTACCGTTCTTGGCAATGCGGACATTTTCACTACCGGACTCACTTTCCGAAAAGCCGTGTGATTGCACGCTGGAAACGAAATTCAGCGTCAAGGTATCTTTGGGCTGCAAGGGCGCGGCAAGCGTGTAAATGTAGTAACCAAGCCGTTTATCGGCAAGTTTAACCGTTGCGGGGCGAGAGAACGCCAGCGTCATTTCGCGCGATTTGTACTCATTCGGCGTATTGACGTGAATCTCCTGAATCGCTGATTGAGACTTGTTTTCGAGGATGTACCGCCCGCGAATAATCATGTTGCGCTCTTCGGGAAAAATATCTGCTTCGACGCGAACATCCGTGATTTTGGGCTGTACGAGGCGCTCATATTTTTTGAAATTTTTCTCGTAATCCACCTGCAAGAGCGTTGTTTCCTTCTCGGTTCGGTAAGTGTTGAGGATGTTGTTGTTGTAAAAAATCCATCCACCTGTACTGCCGAAAACAAGCGCACTTGCACCAATAAACGCCCCCGTACGGCTTGTGAAGCGGCTTTTGAGCAAACTGAGTCTTGTTGTCCAATCGCTTTCCGTACCCCGCACCCAGAGCAGATACGTGGTTGCTGTCAAAATCAAGGCACAAGCGCCCCAGTAGAGTTTGTACCAGAAAAATGGCGCGAGAAAATGCCCGTACTCGTTCATATCGGAGTAGGTAATTCCGGGGTCGGAGCCGTATTTCCACAAATTATGCTCGATGCCCAAGCGCGAACCGAAACTCATTGCCATATAGTAAATACCGATAACGATATAGCCCACATATTTGTTGTTGGCGACCGTATGCACAAAGAGCGCCAAAGCAGCAATCATCACAAATTCAAGATAACGCAAACCGAAAATTTCCTTCACGTACAAGCCCACTTCAAAGTTCGTGTAGCCGTTGGAAACTTGCGTTATCATGCCAATCGGAATCAGCGCCGCGCAGAACATCGCTATCACCAGCGCCAACGCCGCTAGTTTCGCCACAAACAGCACCCACGTCGGCACAGGAAGCGTATCGGTGATAGCGTCCACCTTCATTTCTCGCTCATGGAACACCAAGTCTCCCGCGTAGTACGTGATGATGTAGAGCAGATACAGCGACAAGCTACCAATCAAGATTTCAAGTACGTTGTAAGTTACGGGATAAGTCTCGGTGCCGTAAATCGAACCGACATTGCGCAGGAGAATAATGAGAAACACCGTCATACCGAGAATAATGCCTAAAAACGATTTTTCGCGCACAATTCCGCGCACATACACCTTCACAAACGTCGCAAAGACGCGCCAAATTGAGGCAGAGGAAAAATCGCGTGTAGCAGATGGAAGCGCTAACGTAAAAGTGCTGCCTTCGGGCATGGCATCCGATTCCGCCTTTTTATGTTTCTCTGGCACGACGTGTTGAAATTTGAAGCGATTGTAGGCAAATGCTGCAAAGGCAACGCCCGCAGCCAGCCAAATCGCTCTATTTGCCAGCACCGTTCCCGCAAGCTGTAAGAGCGTGGTATTGCGCTCCACCGCTGTCCAATAGCGCGTGGCAATGCCGTATGTAATCAAGCCAAATGGATCAAGCAACGCAGCAACCGTCTCGTTTTCAAGGTCGCGGACAAGATTGCTTGCCAGCAAATATCCCAAAAGCAGAAACGTTGCTAAGTAATTTGCCGCATTAGCTTTTCGCGTCAGCGAACTCACCATAAAAAACAAGCCGCCCGCAAATAGAATATTCGGTAAAGTAAAGAGAAAAAGTGGATGCAGGTAGAACGCGAGGTTAAAAGGACCAACCTTTTCCGGCTTGAGGAAATTCGGGATAAACGTAGGTAGCATCAGACCCAGCGAACATCCCGACATTATTACCAGCACTATCAGCACGACCGCCGCAAATCGCCCGCCCAAATAGCCTGTTTTGCTAATCGGCGAAGTGTAAAAGAGTGAGTGCGTATTGTTCTCGAAATCGCGTTGCACTGATGTGGAAAAGAGCGAAGAAACAATGCTCAAACCAAAAATAGACGTAACCAAAATCGTGGCAAAGGCAATCGGCGTGGCGGCATTCACATACACAATCCCGCCGCTATTCATGCCGCCTATTGAGACGTTAATATCAGCAAAGCCACCTCCGGCAAAGGAGGTAATCATTGCACCAAAAAAAACCATCATCCCAAAATAGACCCACGTAACGGGTCGGGCAAGGTTATAGCGGATTTCGTAGCGAAAAAATTCTGCGAACATAACGATTTCTCCTTTCGTTCTTATGCAGCCGTTTCTTGGCTGGCATTGATGGTGGAGAAATAGACATCTTCCAAATCCGGCTCAACGCTGGTAAAGCCTTCTTCGGGCTGCGCATCAGAAAGCACGTGGATAAGCGTTTTGCCAAGAACGAGGCGGTTAGAAATCACATGAAATTTTGCTTGATGCTCTGCCAGTGCGTGTTTGTCGATAGTCTTTTTCCAAATGGAGCCACGGAGTGATTCCATCGCAAATTGCGGATCGCCTTGCAGTAAAATTTCGCCCTTGTTGATAATCGCCATGTTGCTACAAAGTTCGCTCACATCCTCGACAATGTGCGTGGAAAGAATAACGATACTTTTCTCGCCAACCTCCGCCAAAACATTGTGAAAACGGTTGCGCTCTGCGGGGTCAAGTCCTGCTGTTGGTTCGTCCACGATAATCAATTTTGGATTACCCAAAAGCGCAACGGCTATGCCGAATCGCTGGCGCATACCACCCGAAAACCCGCCCAAATTCTTCTTTCTGGCATCCCAAAGATTGGTCATGTTGAGCAAATACTCAACGGTTTCTTTGCGCTCTTTGGCATTGCTGAGTCCTTTGAGCGACGCAAAGTGTGTGAGCATCTCTTCAGCAGGCACTTTCGGATAGACACCAAACTCCTGCGGCAAATATCCAAGCGTTCTGCGGACGGCATCTTTATCCGTGAGAACATTGATTTCGCCGTCGTCTGTCGTGAGTGTTGCCGAGCCACTATCGGCTTCTTGGAGCGTAGCAAGTGTACGCATAAGCGAGGATTTTCCTGCACCGTTCGGTCCCAAAAGACCGAACATTCCTTGTCCCAAGGTTAGGGAAACACCCTTGAGTGCTTGCGTTCCATTGGGATACGTTTTAGTCAAATTGTCAATACGGAGTTCCATAGACATTGCTGAAATTGGGGTGAAATAGAATATAATTTGGGCTTTTGTATTTCCTGAAAAAGCAATAATTACGTTCCTCAGAAGTCAAACACTTCTCAAAATGGCTGTGGAGGCGGGTTCTTAAAATCAACGGTAATATTTGCTTGGTGGTCTTTGCCGCGAGTGATAGGAATTGTCGAAGGTTCGCGTTGATTGCCGTTTGCCGAATAAACGCCGATAACGCGCCAGCCACTGGTTTGCAGCAACCGCGCCGTATCAATCAGCATCGCAACGCTCAAATACTGAATACTGGTAGGAATAGAATCGCCAAACACCAAAGAGTACCGCGCTGAATCAGCAAAAAGCGGTAAAGTGCTGTCCAGTTGCAAAGCGGCAGGGGTGAAAAAGGCACGTCCTTGAAAAATATCGCCAATTAAATCGCGGGGCGGAAATTGGCGAAAGCCCACCACACGCACCGTCCAAACGCTATCGCGGCGGGGCCAACTTGCCTTGCCACCGACGTAGCGGATTGTGCCGGAAATGCTTGTCACAGGCGGAATTTCGGGCGGACGCAACCCCCCATCGCAACTTACTGCGAAGATGGCAACAAGAGCAATAGCGCTCAGGATTTGCCCATAGCGCCGTAAAAAATGGATACCCAAAGCTGTTTTGTGCCAATTCGTGGGCATGGTGAAATTCCTCTCAAGAATTTGAATTTTCGTGTGTATTTTGCGGGTAGTTTTGTTACGCGGTTCTGCCAGACAAAATACGCATCGTTGGGCATTTCTCAAATTATCTTCTGCCTTTTTTCAACGCACACTATCCTTTTCCATCATGGTCAAAGCCTTTTACATTCTCATTGCAAGCAACCTTTCTGCTGCTGCCGTATTCTTTGTTTCAGGGATTATATCGGAAAACGCTCTGCTGAATCTCTGCGGCTGGATTTTTGTCACGGCATCGCTCATTTTGCTGATATTCGTGAATATTCTTCGCCGCCGCCTGGCAAAATTAGCAACCATGCAAGCTGCTCAGAACAAGCACTAGAACCGCTTCCTCGCCCTAGAGTACACGTTTACGTTCCCACGCACAATAAGTTTCTACCCTCCCCACAACCAATACCAACGACCATGAACCATCGTTCCTTCGTTTTGATGTTCGCGCTGTTGCTTGCCTCGGCGAGTCTGTTCAGCCAAACCAAAGTAACAACCGCTCCGGCAAGTCCGATAGCCGCTAAACAGCCCATCACGCACGAAACAATGTGGCTGATGAAGCGTGTCGGCGCTCCAGTGGTCAGTCCCGATGGGAAATTGGTTGTTTTCCCGCTCACAGAGCCAAGTTACGACGATAAAGAGCAAAGCACCGACCTTTGGCTTGTTCCTGCCGACGGCAGCAAAAAAGCGCGGCGCATTACCTCGACAAAAGGCGGTGAAAGCGGCATAGCATGGAGTCCCGATAGCAAAAAGATTTTGTTTGCTGCCAAGCGGGAAAATGATGAAATGAGCCAACTTTATCTGCTCAATATTGCCGAAGGAGGGGAAGCGGTGCGGCTTACAACCCTTTCGACGGGCGTATCATCTCCCGAATGGCGCTCCGATGGCAAAGCGATTCTGTTTCAAAGCAATGTCTATCCGGGCGCTGCCGACGACGAGGCAAATAAAAAAATTGCCTCCGAGCGCAAAGCCCGCAAATACAAAGTCCGCGTCTATGAGTCGTTTCCGATTCGCCAATGGGATCATTGGCTGGACGATATGCAAGCGCACGTTTTTGTGATGCCATTCGATGAAAACTCCTTGGCTAAACCTTCAACGCCAAAAGATATTCTCGCCAATACCAATCTTGTGAAACAATCAGGCTTCGCGGGGGTTCCGGGCAATAGTGGTTATGACCTCCAGCCCGCGTGGTCGCCGGACGGACAATCCATTATTTTTACCGCCACGATTGAACGCAACAAAGCCGCCTACGCAGAAGCCTCCTATCACCTTTGGAGTGTTCCGGCAAGCGGTGGCGAACCCAAACAAATCACGAAAGGGCGCGACAGCTACGGCGGGGCAGAGTTCTCCGCTAATGGGCGCTTATACTGCTCCTTCAACCCCAATAACGATAAAGTCTATAATCTGACCCGTATTGCGCTCATCAATCCTGACAATGGCGACAGAACAATCCTTGCGCCCAACTCAGACCGCTCTGTGGGTGATTTCGCCTTATCGCCCGATGGCAACACTATCTACTGGACGGCTGAAGATGCAGGTTTGGTGCGGTTGTACAGCATGACTGCTACGGGCGAGAAAGTGCAGACCGTGATGGAGCAAACATCGGGTTGTTTCAATGGTTTCAGCATTGGTGGTGAGAAGGCAACGACGCTCATTGCACAATATGAAACTGCTATTTCGCCGAATGAAATTGTCCGTGTCGATATTGCCGGAAAGCGCATGAATGCTCTCACGGACTTCAATGCAGAAGCCGTAAAAGCGATTGATTGGCAGCCTGTCCGCCATTTTACCTTCACAAGCAAAGGCGGGAAGCCGATTCATAGCATGATTGCTTTGCCACCTGCATTTGATGAAAAGAAAAAATATCCGCTTCTCGTGTTGATGCACGGTGGTCCGCAGATTATGTACCGCGATTCTTACGGCTTACGCTGGAATTATCATTTGCTTGCGCAACCCGGCTACATCGTACTTCTGACCAACTACACTGGTTCGACGGGCTTTGGCGAAAAATTTGCGCAAGACATTCAAGGCGATCCTTTCATTACGCCCGCCAGCGAAATCAACGAGGCTGCCGATGAAGCCATCAAGCGCTTCGGGTTTATTGATGCTACGCGCCAAGCCTGTGGCGGAGCCAGTTATGGCGGGCATTTGGCAAATTGGATGCAAGCCACCACGACGCGCTACAAATGCCTGATTTCCCATGCGGGCTTGATTAACGTGGAATCCCAGTGGGGAACAAGCGACGCGATTTATCACCGCGAAGTTAATGCCGGTGGTCCCGTCTGGGAGCAAGGCAAAGTCTGGCGCGAGCAAAACCCGATACGTTTGGCGAAAAACTTTAAAACACCCATTCTGCTGACCGTCGGCGAGAATGATTTCCGTGTTCCGATTAACCAGACTTTAGAGAACTGGAGCGTCTTGCAGCGCCTTCAAATCCCCAGCAAACTCATGGTCTTTCCCGATGCTAACCACTGGATATTGAAAGGCGAAGACAGTCGTTATTTCTACCAAGAAGTCCAATCGTGGCTCAAAAAACATCTTGAGTAACACATTTCGTCAATAATTTTTTCACCTCATTTCACCTGTACTATGAAGCGCCGTATATTATTTCTCACGACGTGTATCGTTATCACAAGCGCATGGTTACTTGCTTGCCAACAACCAACGCCACCAATCATCAACCCACCATCGCCACCTGCTACACCCATCTGGCTAGGTTTGACAGGTGATACAGCCGATGTGCAAGGTACAACGCAAGCAGGAACAGTTCTCATGGGCGGCAGTACCGATGTGGATAATGCAATGCGGTGGATGTTGGAACGGGCTGGTGGTGGCGATGTTGTGATTATTCGTGCAAGTGGTAGCACGGGCTATAACGACTATCTCTTTAGCCTGGGCGCGAAAGTCAATTCTGTGGAAACATACCGCATCAACTCACGCGACCTGGCGAATAACCCCGAAATAGAACGCCGCGTCCGCAATGCCGAAATGCTCTTTATTGCCGGAGGCGACCAAGCCGATTATGTGAATTTTTGGCGTAACACACGGTTGCATGAGGCAATCAACTATTTAGCGAATGTCAAAAAAATTCCTATTGGTGGCACAAGTGCGGGCTGCGCTATTCTGGGGCGCTTGTATTTTAGCGCTCTTCAGGGAACAATTCGTTCTGAAGAAGCATTGGCGAATCCCTTCGACGCTCGTATTGCGATCGGGCGCAATGATTTTTTAAATATGCCCTTTCTCACCAATACGCTCACTGACACACATTACGACAATCCCGAACGCATTGGACGGCATTTGACGTTTATGGCAAGAACAGTGAAGGACACGGCGCTTGGCACTCCTGTGCGTGGTATCGGCGTGGAAGAACGCACGGCTGTTGCGATTGCTGCCGATGGCAAAGCGACAGTATTCGGAAGCGGCACAGCATATTTTCTTTGGCAAAATGGCGTGGAAAGTATGCCGGAAGAATGTGTTGCCGGAAAGCCACTTGTCTGGAATCGCAGCAATCAAGCCGTCCGCTCGTATCTGATTCCAGGCTCCGCGCAAGGCAATGGCTCGTTTGATTTGACAAATTGGTCTGGGGTGCAGAGCGGAGGAAAAGCGGGGTTTTATGCGGTTGTGGGTGGTATGGTGCGTGCGCAATAGCAAATAATGAGTATTTGAGAGATTATCCACAATGTGAAGTTCGTTTACAACAGTTATGTACGGACGGCGAGTACTGATTTATGCCTATAACGCTCATCGTTCCTCCACTAAAGCACGATTAACTCTGTGAACCTGTGAACAAGGTTCTATAATGTTTCCATGGTGAAACACTGCGCTATCCAGAAGCAAATACTTATTCCCTACACTTTTTGCAGTATGAAGTATATCATCTGCCTCCGTTACGAAAACAATTCTTTCTATAATGGTAACAGTATTTGATTTTTCTAATCTTGTTGAAACCGATGAACTTGAGTTCAAATCTGCACAAGGTCAGCACGGAAAAGGAGAAGTTCCCAGAGATTTTTGGGAAACGTACTCGGCTTTTGCCAATACCAACGGTGGTACGGTTATTTTAGGGATTCAAGAGAATAAAGATTATTCTGTGAATATACTTGGAATCAAGGATATTCATAAAGTGCAGAAGGCGCTTTGGGACTCGCTCAATGACAAAAATAAAATCAGTATAAATCTCCTGTCCAATAAAGATGTTCAGGTGGAAAATGTTGAAGGGAAAAATGTGCTTGTCATTACTGTACCACGTGCAACACGGCATCAACGACCTGTTCATACGGGGACTAATCCGGTAACAGGAACATACAGAAGAAATGGCGAAGGTGATTACAAGTGTGATGCAGAGGCTGTGAAACGGATGATTGCTGAGTCTCAAACTGATGCGCGTGATAGTGAAATACTAGAGGGCTTTTGGTTGCAAGACCTCGAAGAATCTAGTATTGTTGCCTATCGTAATATTTTTGCTTCATTACGTCCCAATGATGAAATGTCTCAGTTGGACAATGAATTATTTTTATATCGTTTGGGAGTTTGGAATAAAGATCGTTTAACCGAAAAAAAAGGCTTAACCCTTGCTGGATTACTTATGTTTGGCAAGGTACGTTCCATTTATGATAGATTACCACACTATAAAATTGATTTTTTTGAGTATGGTGAAAATGAAATTGATTGGCTAGATCGTGTTTCAAACAATGATATTGGTGTAGGTAATTTGTTTAACTTTTATCGTCGAATGTATCCTAAACTGGTACAAGATCTTAAAGTACCTTTTGAGCTTGACGAGAACCAGCGTCGCATTGATGAAACATCTGTCCATAAGGCATTACGAGAAGCCTTGACAAATACCATCGTTCACGCGGATTATCATGGTACTGTTGGTATTTCTATAAAAAAATTCAAGGATAGGTTTGAGTTTTGTAATCCAGGTATGTCTCGTTTTCCGATAAACTACAGTTTGTATCAAGGTGGGCGAAGTGATTGCCGAAATCCTTCACTACAAAAAATGTTTCGGTTTATTGGTTTGGGTGAGCAGGCAGGCTCCGGCTTCCCTCGTATTATTGCGGCTTGGAAAGAGCAACATTATTACCTTCCATACTTTTCTGATTTTCCACAACCTGAATATTCTCTACTTCGTTTACCACTCTTAAGTCTTATTGCCGATGAGATTACACAGCCATTAGCAAAATATTTTGGTAGAGACTATTTCATACTACCTCCAAATGCTCGAATGACATTAGCAATAGCGTTCAGTGAAGGTAAAGTTACTAATACGAGATTACAGCAAGTCTCCGAATCACACTCAAAAGATTTAACAACACTGCTTCAAGATTTAGTTCAACAAGGATATTTAGAGGCAGAAGGACAACGACGAGGGACATACTACCACTTACCAGAGTCTTTTGATAGCCAAAAATTCTCTGTAAATGTTCAGAAGATCTTACCTGATTTGAGTGATGACTCCCTGAATTTGAGTCAGAACCCCCTGAATTTGAGTGATGACTCCCTGAATTTGAGTCAGAACCCCCTGAATTTGAGTGATGACTCCCTGAATTTGCGGGAAATTGCATCGTATGTGAGTTCAGCAGGTAAAGTATCTCAAAATACTATGCGGCAAACTATTTTAGCACTGTGTCGTATTCGATGGCTAAAATTATCGGAATTAGCAGAGTTATTAGACCGTAAGCCGAATACGCTGCAAACACAGTATCTAACAACAATGATTAGCGAAGGTTTGTTAGAAATGATGTATCCCAACATCCCCAATCATCCCCAACAGCAGTACAAAACCGTCATCCACGAAAACAACGATAATAATAACTTTACTCTATTTCCATAAGCACCCTCTATGCCCTACAACCACCAATCCATCGAAGCCAAATGGCAGCAATTCTGGGAAACAAACCAGACTTTTCGCACCATCACCGACACCTCCAAGCCCAAATACTACGTCCTTGATATGTTCCCCTACCCAAGCGGTGCGGGGCTGCACGTCGGGCATCCCGAAGGCTACACCGCCACCGACATCGTGAGCCGTTACAAGCGCATGAAAGGCTTCAGCGTCCTGCATCCGATGGGTTTTGATGCCTTCGGACTACCAACCGAGCGTTATGCCATGACCACAGGCATTCATCCTGCGAAAGTAACGGCGGACAACATCGTCAATTTCACGCGGCAGCTTAAATCCATCGGCTTCGGCTACGACTGGGAGCGCGTTATCAATACTACAACGCCCGATTACTACAAATGGACGCAGTGGATTTTTCTGCTTATTTACAACTCGTGGTACGATGAAACCGCCAAGAAAGCGCGTCCCATCAGCGAATTGCCCATTCCGGCAGAATACAAAACACCACTCGAAATTCAAGAATATCAGGATTCTAAGCGTTTGGCATATATTGCCGAAATCCCCGTCAACTGGTGCGAACAGCTTGGAACGGTGCTTGCCAACGAGGAAGTTGATGAATGGACATCGAAAGGCTATACCGTCGAGCGTCGCCCCATGCGCCAGTGGATGCTGCGCATCACGGCTTACGCAGAGCGTTTGCTGAATGATTTGGCACTTGTGGAATGGCCCCAATCCACGATGGAAATGCAGAAACATTGGATTGGAAAATCAGAGGGCGCAGAAGTAACATTCCCGCTTGTCGGACATGAAGAAGGCATCACTGTTTACACGACACGCCCCGACACAATTTTCGGCGTTTCCTACATCGTTCTCGCGCCAGAGCATTCGCTTGTAGAGCGCATTACCACTGACGCACAGCGTACCGCCGTTGAGGAGTACAAAAAAGCCGTTGCTCTCAAAAGCGACCTTGAGCGTACCGAACTTGCGAAGGAAAAGTCCGGTGTCTGGACGGGCGCATTCGTGCTGAATCCCGCGAATGGCGAAAAAGTCCCCGTCTGGATTGCCGATTACGTCTTGGCACACTACGGCACTGGCTCAGTGATGGGCGTTCCGTGTGGCGATGTGCGAGATTTTGCCTTCGCAACGAAATTCGGCTTGCCAATTCCGATTGTACTCAAACCCGCAGACGGTACAGAATGGGACTTTACGAAGGATGGCTACGACGACTACGAAAATGCAATCGCTATCAATTCCAAGAACGATAGCGTCTCACTGGACGGCATGGAATCGAACAAAGCGAAAAAATGGATGACGATGTGGCTTGCCAGCGAGGGTTTGGGTAAACTCAAAGTGCAGTACAAACTACGCGATTGGCTCTTTTCGCGCCAGCGTTACTGGGGCGAACCCGTTCCCATCTTGTTTTTCGAGGACGGCACACGCCGCTCGTTGGAACTGGATGAACTCCCCCTGCAACTGCCCAACGTAAGCGACTTCCAGCCCGCCGGAACGGGTGAATCGCCGCTTGCAAAGGTGGAATCGTGGGTAAATTTTACCGACAAAAAAACAGGCAAAAAAGCCCGCTATGAAACCAACACCATGCCGCAATGGGCGGGTTCGTGCTGGTACTATTTGCGGTTCATAGAACCCAGCAATGATGCGGTGTTTGTGGATTCCGCGTTGGAAAAATACTGGATGGGAGCAGGTGAGAACGGAGGAATTGACCTCTACATGGGCGGCGCGGAACACGCCGTGCTGCACCTCTTGTACTCACGCTTCTGGCACAAAGTCTTGTTTGATTACGGTTACGTCTCCACTCCGGAGCCGTTCAAAAAGCTATTTCATCAAGGCTTGATTTTGGGTGAGGATTCGGTAAAAATGTCGAAATCGCGTGGAAACGTGGTCAATCCTGACGATGTTATCAAGGAATACGGTGCGGACGCGCTGCGCGTCTTTGAAATGTTCATGGGACCACTCGAAGCTGCAAAACCTTGGTCTACGAAAGGTGTGGAGGGAGTTGCGCGGTTTTTGAGTCGCTCGTACCGCATGATTGTTGATGAAGAAACGGGTATATGTTCACCAAGCGTCAAAGATGCAGAGCTGTCGAAGGAACAAGCATTCATGCTCCATTCTACAATAAAAAAGATTGGTGAAGATATTGAAAACCTCAGCTTCAATACTGCCGTTTCGCAGATGATGATTTTTGTGAATGAGTTCTTCAAACTAGATGTAAAGCCACGCGCAGCGATGGAAGCATTCGTGCTGTGCCTCGCGCCCTTTGCGCCGCATTTGGGCGAGGAACTGTGGCAAATCTTGGGACACACCGAATCGGTTGCAACCGTTGCATTTCCTCAGTTCGACGCAGCGAAATTGGTGCAGGACGAAATCGAAATCGTGTTGCAAGTGAGCAGCAAAGTTCGCGCAAAAATCATCGTCCCAGCGAATGCGGACGCTGCAACGCTAGAGAAAATCGCGCTTCAAGACCCAACCGTACAAAAATACTTGGACGGCAAAACACCGAAAAAGGTGATTGCGGTGCCGGGGAAATTGGTGAATTTTATTGTGTGATTTTTGGAAAAAGCACTATGACTTTGTTCGATATATGTAATCTTTTGGGTGCAGGTATAACCACAATTTTGGGCAGCATGGGGCTTTTTGCTCCCCATGCTGCCTCAAGGTTTACGGGCTTACAAGCATCAAATCCAACGGGTTTTTCGGAATTTCGCGCAACATACGGCGGTATTTTTCTCGCACTTGGTATAGCACTATTCGTATTTCGCCAGCCGATATTGTATGAGGTCGTCGGTATTGCTTGGGTAGCGGCGGCGGTTGGGCGCATTATTTCTGTTTTTGCCGATAATGCCAAAGAGTCCCGAAATTTTCAAGCAATTGCTTTTGAAGCAGGTATTGGTGCACTTTTGATTATCGGAAATGCATGATGCCTTGGATGACAAAATCCCGAAAAAGGTGATTGCCGTGCCGGGGAAATTGGTGAATTTTATTGTGTAAATTGAGCGAAAATCATCAAAAAGGAAAAATTCTATGCACCCACGAATCACCCACAATCCTGTTCAAATAGGCACTAAACCCTGTATTCGCGGTCTTCGTGTAACCGTTAGCATGGTAGTCGAGTTTGTTGCGTCGGGCTATTCGACGGGGCAAATCTGCGAAGCATATCCGTATTTAGAGGCAGAAGATGTGCGAGCCGCATTGCTCTATGCCGCGTAGTGGGCAGAAAAACAGGAAATGAACTTCGATGCGGTATGAAGCCCATTATTGTTGATATGGATCTTTCGCCATTGTGGGGCGAAGTCTTGCGCAGAACGGGACTTGAAGCCATGTACTGGAGCAGCGTCGGCAAGGCAACCGATGAGGATATTTTCAAAGATTTTCTCTTCAACACCGACAATGCCAAACGCCTCTCCGCTCTCTAAGCCGACTACGACGCACAAAAACAAGCCGCCGAGCAGAAACTCCGCGATGCAGAAGCCCGCCACAAAGCCGAACTCGCCGCCCATGAAAAAGAACGCCAAAAGCACCTTCAGTATGCCGCCATCGCGGGCGTGATGCTGTTTGTGCTAGCGTTGGCACTGGCAAGCAGGCGCGTTAGCGTGGAAAGCTCATGGGGGACGGCGTTTCGGTCGGTTTGTGTCGTTTGCGGTGGTGGTGGAGTTTGCTATTTTGTTTCTCGACCCTTGGCTCGACCGCTTCACGGGCGGCATCCCGCTTTGGCGCATGGCGGCGAATGTGTGTATTGCGGTTGTGGTTACGCCCGTGCACGGTGTGATGGAGGTGCGTTTGCGGGCATCACGGCGAAAAGCGGCGAAAAACAAGGTTTGATGCGTTCTTTGGAAATTTTGTATGGAGTTTTTTGTAATTCGGGTCGTACTGTTTATCCTTTTCAAGGAATTGTTTCATGTCCTATCAAAAATTTACCTCGCTCAAATCTGCCGTAACGAAGTTTTCTCTCGAAGTGCGCTATGAGCCGTTGTTTGCCTCTATCAAGTCGCTCCCGCCCGGCAAGCGGCTTCAGGAGATTTAGCAGAATCAGAACTCCTCCCGACGCGCAACGAAAAAGCAAAATCGGAATATATTATCGTTTCGGTGCTGAAGGAAATATGGCGCAATGTCAATCGCAGCGTAGTCGTGTTTTCGGGTGCGAAATTAACGGTGGATGCAGCGGAGGGTTTGGATGGGTATTGTGATTTCATCATTACGAAATCACCATTTCGGAGCGAAATTCAAGCACCACTTTTGTGCGTCGTAGAGGCAAAGAAGGAAGATGTGGAGAGCGGTTTGGGGCAATGCACGGCGGAAATGGTTGCCGCCCGCATCTTCAATGAGCGCGACGGAATACCTCTTTCCGCCATTTACGGCTGCGTTACTGCCGCGCCAGAGGGCTATTCCTGCGCTTGGAAGGAACAACGCTCACCATAGACACTCACCCGTTATTCACTTATGAATTTACCCGAGCTTTTGGGTGCATTACAAAGCGTGATTGATTTTATCAAACGCAGAAGAAAGGGAAATAGCCATATCCTACCGTTCTTTTACGCTCACATCGTTTGAAAAAGCCTTTTCGATAACGGCTTGATCCGGCACACTGTTTTCCAATGTGCCAAAACGTAGTGCTGATGCGCTTTTGCGGGCAGAATTGGACGAAAATGCGTGGTATCCGATGCTGACCGAAAAAGCCCGCTCCGAGTACATCATTTCACCAATTTTGCGCTTTATTCACCGCTCAAACCCTGAGAATCTCACGCTTTTTTCGGGCTATGAACTCAAGGTAGGTAAAGCACGTGGTTTGACGGGCTATTGCGACCATTTATTTTCCCAAAGCAGCATTCCGATTGAGGTTAAAGTACCAATTATCTGCATGACGGAAGCAAAGCGTGAAAATCTTGATGCGGGCGTTGGGTAGTGCGCCACAGAAATGCTTGCGACAAGGATATCAAACGAAAAGAACGATTCAGATGTACACGTTATTCACGGGGCGGTTACAAGCGGCAAAGAAAAGCCCGTCAAATCTTGTTTGACGGGCTTTTTGCTCTGCTCCGAAAGTAGGACTTGAACCTACGACCCTCTGATTAACAGTCAGATGCTCTAACCAACTGAGCTATTTCGGAATAAATGTATTTGAAAACAGAGTACAAAAATATCACTTCCCTTGCCGAAAGTCAAGAACTTTTTTACTACATCAAAAAAAAATGTACTTTTGTAGTAATTCATCCAAACTTTTGCTATCATATCATTCGGACGTACAATGCCGACAAAACCGCCTCTGATTCCTACACCCACGACCTTTTCGCTGCCCACACACACCGAAATCACCCTTCCAAACGGCATGACGCTGATTGCCGTCGAAGACACGTCGCAACCGCTCTTAACCATGAGTATTGTCTCTCAAAGCGGTGCTGCCGAGGACAATATTGCGGGCGAAACCAATTTTATGGCAACGCTAATGAATAAAGGCACTGCCTCGCCCAAACGTACGCTAGACGCACAAGCACTTGCCGAAGAAATTGATTTTACGGGCGGTTCACTTTCGGTTTCGTGTGTGTTTGATTCGCTTTCGGCACATCTGAGCATTTTGTCGGATTTTACGGCGACAGGACTGGATTTGCTGACCGATGTGGTGCAACATCCAAGTTTTCCGCCCGAAGAGATTGATCGCGTCCGCCAGCAAACTCTCGTTGAAATTGAGCAGGCAAATAGCGATGCGGCATATCTTTCCTCTATCGCCTTCACCCAAGGAATGTTTCGCGGTGAAAAGTATGGACATCCTGTTGTCGGGACACTGGAAACGGTTACGAATTTTCAACAAGCAGACTGCCAACGCGCCTATTTGCGCAGCCTTCAGCCCGACAATCTTTTTATCGCTGCTGCCGGAAATTTTCGCGCTCACGACCTCGCCGAGCAGATTCAAGAGCGCATTGGCAAGCACCAATCAAGCAACGGCAAAAAAACACAAGCACCAAGCCGCCAAGTGGACAAGCCTCAAGCTACCAACGTCGTTCTTGTTGAAAAGCCCGATGCTGCCCAAACATCGCTTCGGATGGGCTTTCGCACGGTGAATCGTGCAGAGGAAGATTTTATCCCGATGCAATTTTTGAACACGATTTTTGGTGGAAGTTTCATTTCTCGCCTCAATCATAATCTCCGCGAAGAGAAAGGCTATACCTACGGCATTCATAGTAGCATTGATGCTCGCAAACACGCAAGCGTCCTGACGGTCAGCTCACACGTGGGCAGCGATGTTGTTGACAGCGCCGTCAGTGAGGTTTTGCGGGAAATAGAGCGCCTTCGCACCGAACCCGTCACCGACGACGAACTCGAAACAACACGGAAATATATGATTGGCTCGTTCGCACTCCGAACCGAAACGCCAACACAGGTGGTTTCGCTTCTGAGTACATTGGAACTCTACGGCTTGCCTAAAGATTATCATTCGCGGTATCTTGCGGAGCTTGCGGCTATGACCAAAGACCGTCTTTTCGAGGTGCAACAGCGCCGTTTCAGTACCGAAAGCGTTGTTATCGCGGCTTCAGGGAATGTTGAGCATTTGCGCCAAAAATTGCGTAACTTTGGTGCGGTCAGCGTCGTGAATACAAACGGCGTGACGGTGTAAATTTTGAACGAATAAAACTCACCGTTAATCCGAACCATCCAATAAAAGCTCAAATGACCTTGAAAAGTATGCGGTAGAGAGGCTGCTACAATTCTAATTTCTGAATCCAATTCTTTATAGTATCCGCAAAAGTCTATGAAAATTCTCGGTATGTTTGCTCCCGGACCCAATCCCAGTGCGGCTCTTGTTATTGATGGAAAACTCATTGCTTGGGCAGAAGAAGAACGTTTTAATCGCATTAAAACTTCGCCCAATGATTTTCCGTTCAAAGCAGCCCGATTTTGCTTGGAAAAAGCAGGACTTCACCTCGACCAAATTGACCAAATTGCCTACGGTTGGGATTGCACACGATATAGTTTACAAGCACCCGTTTTTTACGAAGAGCAGCATAACAAATATCCCGATACGCACTCTTACAATAAACTTCAGCAAGCATATCGCCTCAATCTGTACCATCCTGACCGCATTGAGCAAACGCTCCAACTTGGCTTGCGCTCGCTCTCGCCGACAAACACGGTTCCTCCGGTGCGCTATTATTCGCACCACTTGTCGCACGTGGCTTCGGCGTTTTTTGCATCGGGTTTTGAGGAAGCAAATATCCTCAGCATTGACGGCTCCGGCGAGGAAATATGCACGATGTTGGCAAAAGGCACAAAAGAAGGGATTGAGGTCGTTGACACCTATAAACTTCCCCACACACTTGGCGGTTTGTACGCGACCTTCACGGAGTTTCTTGGTTTTAAGCCCTACATGGACGAGGGCAAGGTCACGGGACTGGCTTCATACGGCAAATACGACCAAGATTTGCAAGATAAACTCGACAAGATGCTTTCCTTCGACCCCGAAACGGGACATTATGCCATCAATCCGTATCTGCGTTTTATCGGTGCGCACAAGTACGGACGGCGCTTTACCGATGAATTTGTCGAACTTTTTGGCAAGCCGCGCAGTAGCAACCAATCTGCTTTGGAAGGCAACTACCCCGATATTGCTTTTGCCGTACAGTGGCGCTTGGAACAAGTTGTGATGGGCTTGGTGAAACGTTTACACAAGCGGACAGGCTTGACAAACCTTTGTCTGGCGGGCGGTGTGGCGATGAACTGCGCGATGAATGGCAAAATTGCCCAAATGGACATCGTACACAACCTCTTCGTCCAGCCAGCCGCTACGGATAATGGCGTTTCGCTGGGAGCCGCTCTGTTGGCTGCGTCTGAGGCAGGTGACAACCCCCGCTTTGCCATGAAACACGCCTATTGGGGACCAAGCTATACCAATGACCAAATCGAAACGGTGTTGAAAAATGCCAAAACGCCTTACCGCAGAAGTGACAATATTGCCGCCGAAACCGCACAAATGCTTGCTGATGGAAAAATCATCGGTTGGATGCAATCCGCAATGGAAGTTGGCGCACGGTCACTTGGAGCGCGTTCTATCTTGGCGAGTCCGATATTTCCTGATATGAAGGACAAATTGAACCTCGAAGTAAAGCACCGTGAAACATGGCGACCATTTTGCCCGTCTATCAAAGCGGAAAGCTACGAGCGCTTTATTCCAAGTGGCAAAGATTCGCCGTTTATGGTCGTGGCGCTACCCTTTGCGGAATCAGAGCGCGGAAACGTTCCATCCTGCGTCCACGTTGACGGCACGGCACGAACGCAGCGCGTTACCAAAGACCAAAACGCACTTTTTTGGACGCTCTTGGACGAGTTTGAAAAGCGCACCGGTTATGGCATTCTCATCAACACATCGTTTAATGTTCAAGGAGAACCAACCGTCTGTACGCCTCAAGATGCCCTTCGATGCTTCTATTCGACGGGATTGGATGCGTTGGTAATTGGCGATTTTATTTTGACAAAAGAATAAAAAACAACAGCACGGAACTTTTTGTGGAAAACTGGCGTTATGAAAATATTGCCGCCAAATTTCCCCACGTACTTTACTCCAATCAAGCCTCATTGCATGAAACATTCGAGACTCCAGTAACGACGATAATTATCCAGCCGACGACAACGACGATGACGAACCTTGCTATTGGAATATGAGATTTTGTTCCGAAAGTGTAAGCGGCTGATTCACAATCTTTTTTGGAGTTTTTGCAATGAATACCCAATCCTCGCCATCGTTCGGACGTACCGGACAGCCATCGCCGTCAAATCACGCTTCGGTCGTGAATAACGACGCTATCAATACGCACAATCAACGCGGCTCGACAATTTCCCACCCCAAAGCACACAAACTCCGCGTCTCCGGCTCTGATCGCGTAGTGCGGTGTGTTGCACGATGGGGCAGTGGTAGGTTTTCCGGTGGCGCAGCAAAGATTTTCCATGCGGTGTTCATCACGGCACAACCACTAGCTTCTCTTCTTGAATTTTCCTAAAGGATTTTTGTTATGCCTCGTCCCTCAAAACTTAGCCCTGAAGCTATTCAGGAAGCGTTATTGCGCCTTCCCACTTGGTCGCTTTCCGGCAACACCATTGAACGCGAGTTCAAAGCAGCAAATTTTGCTTCCGCGCTTGGTTTTATGAGCGCTGTGGGCGTGTTGGCGGAAACCGCCGACCATCATCCCGATATGCTGCTCCACGGCTGGAATAAGGTAAAAATTATGCTTTCAACGCATGACCAAGGCGGGCTGACGGTCTTGGATTTCAGCCTTGCCGCAAAAATTGATGAAATCGCATTTCCTCAAGCATAACGAGCATCACTGCTTTGAGCGAAACTCTCAAGAAACGTAGAGTTTCCTCTTCTCACATTTTTTTATTTGAGATTTTATGAGACCATTCCAGCTATCAACGCTCATTCTTATCATTTGCCTCATGTTTGCACCGCTGTCCGCGCAAGCGCAGAGCAAGGTGCTGATAACGATGGATTTGACACAAACAGACCATTTGAAGGCATACGGCGTGGCGTATTGGACGCTGGCAAAGGGGCAAACAGTAGATTGGTTATTGAACTATCGCGGTGGCGCGTTTATGACGGATTACAGCGAGTCTATTGCCGCAGAATGCCGTATTCGCGGCGTTTCCTTTGAGCAGATTGATGGTGCAAGCGCGGCACAAATTTATGCGGAAGTGCAGAATGAAGGCAACAATATGGATGTCGTGCGACTTGAAAAGCAACCGCGAGTAGCAGTCTATGTTCCGCCGGGTTTTAAGCCTTGGGATGATGCGGTGACGCTGGTGATGGAGTATGCTGAAATTCCCTACACCAAACTCTGGGATGAAGAAGTTGTGAATGATTCTCTCCAAAATTATGACTGGCTGCACGTTCATCACGAAGATTTCACGGGGCAATATGGTAAATTCTTTGCAAGTTTTTCGACTGTACCGTGGTATATCCAACAAGTAGCACTTCTGGAAAGTACGGCAAAAAAACTGGGCTTTCGTAAAGTTTCGGAATTGAAAAAAGCTGTTGTCGAGAAAATTCGCTCGTGGATAGGTGGTGGCGGCTTTATGTTTGCGATGTGCGGTGCGACTGATACGTTTGACATCGCTCAAGCCGCAAAGAATGTGGATATTTGCGATATTATGTTCGACGGCGACCCGCCGGAAGCTGGTGCAAATCAAAAACTGGACTTTTCGCGGACATTCGCTTTTGAGAATTTCTCGTTAGTAATGAATCCTTACGAGTACGAATATTCCAACATTGACTGTGATGCAAACTACCGTTCCAACGATGCTCTCAGCGATTATTTCACCCTTTTCGATTTCTCTGCAAAATATGACCCCGTTCCAACAATGCTCACCCAATGCCACGTCAATGTCGTGCGCGGTTTTCTTGGACAGACAACGGCGTTTCACAAAGAATTTATCAAAAAATCGGTTGTGATGATGGGCGAGAAGGAAGGCTCCGATGAAGTAAAATATATTCATGGAAACTTTGGACGCGGCACGTTCACGTGGTATGGCGGGCATGACCCCGAGGACTACCGCCATGCCGTTGGCGACCCGGCAACAGACCTGAGTTTGCACCGTAATTCGGCGGGCTATCGTCTGATTTTGAACAATGTCCTGTTCCCGGCAGCAAAAAAGAAAAAGCAGAAAACATGATAGTTTCAAGCGCATAAACACCGCCGTTGAGCAGGTTTTCCGAATAATGAACAGACGCGATGACCAATTCTTTTGGTTTCGCGTTTTTTTTTGCAACATTCTACGAATAGTTTCGTAATATTGTACGAAGAGATTCGTACAATCAATTTACTCGGAGAAAAACCATGATACCCAAACCTACCGACGCAGAACTGGAAATCCTCCAAGTTCTCTGGAAAAGCGGCAGCGCCACCGTCCGCGAAGTCAACGAAGCGCTTAATAAGCAACAAGGCGACGACAGCATTGGCTATACAACGACGCTGAAATTTATGCAAATCATGGCAGACAAAGGGCTGCTGACACGGGATGAATCGCAGCGTTCGCATATTTATTCGGCATCGGTGCGTGAAAATGATGTCCAAAGTGCTTTTGTGAGCAAAATGCTTAACTCGGTCTTTCGCGGCTCTGCGATGCAGCTTGTCGTGCAGGCTCTCGGCACAAGCAAGCCTACAAACGCCGAACTCAAGCAAATACGCGCCCTTTTGGATGAAGAAATCAAGAACAATCAATAAACCTTACCACCCCACACAATTTTATTACAAAGGAACAGCGCTATGAACACGCTACAAACCTTTCTTCCGCAATCGCTTACCGATGCACTTGGCTGGACACTTCTTCATTCGTTGTGGCAGGGAACGCTTATCGCCTTTACGCTTGGTGTGGCGATGATACTGCTCCGGCGCTCTTCTGCTCGCACACGCTCGGTGGTTGCTTCTGTTGCCCTCGTTAGCACGATGGTGGCAGCTTCGTTGACATTTATTGCGCTCTACGAACCGATTCATGTTAATGAAGTGGCTCTTGATGCTGCTTCTGCGCAAGTTGAGAAAACGATGAGTACGCCCACAACGGCTGCCGCGCCCGATGCTTCCGTCAAGATTGCTCGTGCGTCGCGCTTTGCGCCATTGCGCCTATCGCATATCCAGATTACCCCGGAAGCCGCATGGATAGAGCGTGTGCAGGAATATTTGCCGATACTGGTTGTTGTGTGGCTTTTAGGTGCAATTTGCCTAGCATTGCGCTTTTTGGGTGGAATGGCGTACGCACAGCGTATGCGGCATTTTCGCGCTCATCCGGCTAGTTCGGCATGGCAGAATCGTGTTGAAGAATTTTCCGAGCGCCTGAAGTTGCGACGTGTACCACGCCTCATAGAATCCGGCTTGGCAAATGCGCCAATGCTTGTGGGCTTTTTGAAACCCGTGATTCTTGTGCCAATGGGCTTTTTGACGGGTTTGCAGACCGCGCACGTAGAAGCAATTATTGCGCATGAAATTGCCCACGCACGGCATCAAGACTACATTATGAGCATTGTTCAGGCAATTATCGAAACAGTCATGTTTTATCATCCTGCTGTTTGGTGGATGTCGGCGCAAATTCGTCAGGAACGCGAACACGCTGCCGACGACCTTGCCGCTTCGCTTTGTGGTGATAGTCGTGCTTTAGCCAATGCCTTGGCTATTCTCGAGGAGCGCTCGCTTGCCAGCGACGAAGCGCACTTTGCCACCGCAGGCGTGGGCGCTAACGATGGGCATTTGCTCACGCGGGTCAAGCGTTTGCTAGGCAAACCGACCGAGCGCACCTTTTCACTAGAGTATTTGGCGGCATATTGCGTGATTACGGCGTTATTTGCCCTTTCGCTGACAGCAAGCCCGATGCTGCAACCGATGGTCAAGCCCATTATTGCGCCAGTCGTCGCACAAGCACAAGCAGCAGCATCAACACTGGTTGCGCGAATGGTTGCGCCGATTGCGCCAAATGCAAACAATCTCATTGCGCAGAATGATTCCACCAAAAATGATTCTGAGCGCAGTTTTTCTTTTTCATCCGAAGATGCTATCAGCACCGAAGGCTTTTGGGAGGCAAAATTCAAAGAACGTGCATTGACGCTGATCATGTACAAAAACAAATGGGGCAAAAATCGCTACAATGGTACGGTTTATACGGGCTTGCGCTACAATGAAGTGCAGGGTTTGAGTGCCGACAAAGCCCGCACGTTGTCGGGTGAAGTAGAATTTCGTTTGGTCAAAGAATCTGGCACCTTCACCTTTGCGGGCGATGCAAAAGGCGGCGAGGCGCGTGGAAACTACACCTTCCAACCCAGCAAAGACTACGCTGAAAAGCTGAAATCGTTTGGCTTTACCAATGTCACAGACAGAGATTTGGTGACACTTGCGTTGACAGATGTCAAGATTGAGCTTTTACAAGAGCTTGCGGACTTGAAACTCTCGCTGGACGATGCGATTGAAATTGCGGTTGTTGGTATTAAACCAGAATTTGTCCGCGAAGCCCGAAAACTTGGCTTAAATGGCGAAGAAATTAAGGAATATGGCGTTTTGGGTATTAAAACCGACTACATTACCGAAATGAAGAAAAATGGCTACACCATTGATGAAATCAAGGAATTAGGCGTTTTGGGTATTAAGCCGGAATACGTGAATGAAATGAAAAAATACGGCATCAAAACCGAAGAAATCAAGGAATACGGCGCACTGGGCATTCGCCCCGAAAAAGTAAAAGAACTAAAAGACGAAGGCGTTCCGACCGACGAAATTAAGGAATATGGCGTGTTGGGCATTCGTCCTGATTATGTGAAAGAAATGAAGGCACTGGGTTACAAGGTCGAGGACATCAAGGAAATTGGCGTGTTGGGTATTCGCCCCGAAATGGTGAAAGAGTACAAAGCCGCAGGAGTTCCGGTGGAAGAGATCAAAGAATATGGTGTCTTGGGCATTAAAATTGACTACGTTAAGCAAATGAAAGACCTTGGTTACAAGGTCGAGGAAATCAAGGAATTGGGCGCTTTGGGCATCCGTCCGGCAGCCGTGAAGGAGTACAAAGATGCAGGCGTTCCTATCAGTGAAATCAAGGAATATGGTGTGTTGGGTATTCGCATGGACTACATCAAACAGATGAAAGCGCTTGGCTACAAGGTCGAGGACATTAAAGAACTTGGCGTGTTGGGTATCCGCCCCGAAATGGTGAAGGAATTTAAGGACGCGGGCGTTCCCATTCGTGAAATCAAGGAATACGGTGTTTTGGGCATCAGAACGGGCTATATCAAAGAAATGAAGGCGCTGGGTTACAAGGTTGAGGACATCAAAGAAGTGGGCGTACTCGGCATCAAACCGGAAACTGTGAAAGCCTACAAAAATGCAGGTTTGCGTGTGGACGACATTAAAGAATTTGCTGTTATGGGCATCAAACCGGAATTTGTGAAAAAAATGCGCGACAAAGGATTTTCTTCCGAAGAAATCCGTGAATTTGGCGCTCGTGGGTTGACGCTGGACGTAATATCGTCGCTACGCGGTCTGGGGTTAAACCGTGATGAAATCAGTGATTTTGGTGTACGCGACATCAAGCCGGAATACATCAAAGAAATGAAAGCACTTGGGTTTTCCAACGACGATATTGAAGAACTCGGTGTCCGCCGCATCAAACCGGAAGTTGCTAAAGAACTGAAAGCAATGGGCTTTTCAACAGACGATATTGCGGAGATTGGCGTACGCGGGTTTCGGATTTCAACGATAAAAAAACTCAAAGCCGATGGCTTATCCACGAAACGGATTGTGGAGGTTTTGACCGATAGAGATTAAGCGAGAAGTGTTTCTTTCTGCACTTGCGCGAAAAACATAAAAAGCCTGCCAAATCTTGTTTGGCGGGCTTCTTTGTTTTTGTGGGAAGCAAAGCTACATTTTTTCTCTACTTTTACGGCATCATATATTCCGCGAAATTCTTTCGCTCGCTGCGTAAATATTTGTAATTTTGCGGTCTCCACTCGTGATAATTCTATCTCTCATTCTTCTTCATTTTTCAAGGAATAACGCCATGTCTGTAACTGCCACAATGCCCAAAACCAACGGCGCTACCAATGGTGTGCATAAAAACGGGAAAGCCCCAAAACAAAGCCCGAATAACCCTTTTGACTACTACAATGTCGGTGCTTTATTCACTCCCGAAGAGCGCCTGATTCAAGACACCGTGCGCTCCTTTGTGGATGACGAAGTGCTGCCGATTATCGAAGAACATTACCAAGCAGGCACATTTCCGAAGCACCTTGCCAAGCGCATGGCGGAACTGGGCGTTTTCGGCATCACGCTTCCGCACGAGTACGGATGCGCCGGAGCAAGCTACACCGCTTACGGACTGGCAATGATGGAATTAGAGCGTGGCGATTCGGGCTTGCGTTCCTACGCATCGGTGCAAAGTTCGCTGGTGATGTATCCGATTTATGCTTACGGCAACGAAGAACAGCGCAAACACTGGCTTCCCAAACTGGCTTCGGCGGATGCTATCGGCTGTTTTGGCTTGACCGAACCCGACCACGGCTCGAATCCCAACGGCATGATTACCAACGCCAAAAAGACCAGCAACGGCTTTTTGCTGAACGGCGCAAAAATGTGGATTACCAACGGCAACGTGGCTGACGTAGCGGTTGTGTGGGCGAAATTGGACGGCGTTGTGCGCGGCTTTTTGGTGGAAAAAGGCACACCGGGCTTCACCGCACCGGAAATGAAGGGCAAACACTCGCTTCGCGCCTCAGCAACAGGCGAACTCGTCTTCCAAGACTGCGAAATTCCCGAAGCAAACTTACTGCCGAATGTGGAAGGTCTGAAAGGACCTCTGGGCTGCCTCACACAAGCCCGCTACGGCATTTCGTGGGGAGCAATCGGCGCAGCAATGGCGTGTTACGAATCCTCGCTGGAATACGCTAAAACGCGCATCCAGTTTGGCAAGCCGATTGCCGGTTTCCAACTTGTGCAAGAGAAACTTGTTTGGATGCTGAATGAAATCACGAAAGCACAACTTATGGCTGAACGCTGCGGCAAACTCAAAGATGCCGGAGAAGCCACTCCTCAACACGTTTCGATGGCAAAACGGAATAACGTATGGATGGCACTGGAAATTGCACGTATGGCACGTGATATTCACGGTGCAAACGGCATTTTGGGCGAGTACCCGATTATGCGCCATATGGCAAATCTTGAATCGGTCAAAACATACGAAGGCACACACGATATTCATACGCTGATTTTGGGTGCGGATATTACGGGTATTCAGGCGTTTGAGTAAATTTTCTGCGCAATGAGCGAGTATAGATGAGATGCGGCGTAGTGTAACGTATATTCAGTACGCCGCATTGTTACACGCTTTCAGAAGATTGTTAAGGAATAAGCAAGAACTTTCCACAGATACAATGGCTTAAATGCGAGGCTTCCATGGCTACGAAAACAAAACAATCAGCGAAAATCACCGCAAAATCAACAAAATCACTTGATGCTGGTGAAGTCAAAAATTCTTTCTATTCTAAAGCAAAACACCTCATTGGCTCGGTAGATTCAGGTGTTACGGACTTATCAAGTAATAAAAAATACTTGGAAGGCTTTGGAAGGAGCAGGAATGCGGATAATAGCTGACACTGGCATTCTCGTTGCATTATTGGACAAACGAGACCAGCACCATCAGTGGGCAAATGTGATAGCAAAGCGCTACAAAGCACCTTTCTATACCTGCGAAGCGGTTATCGCTGAAGCTGCACACCTGCTCTATGGAAAAGTTGGCGCTCAAGGCGTTACACGATTAGTTGATTTTCTTGAATCTGAATTGGTCAAAATTGATTTTCGCGTCGAAAACCACACGAGCCGCATCATTACTCTCTTGCAACGCTATGAAAACGTCCCGATGGATTATGCAGATGCTTGTATCGTCGTCATGGCAGAGCAGGAAAAATACCGCGATCATACTATTCTCACTGTTGATGATACAGATTTCAGAGTTTACCGCCGAAACGGGCGAGAAGCATTGACAATAGAAACTCCGCAAACCCGAAAATGACCTTTGAAAAATTTCCGATAACTATTTTACCCTCAACCCCAGCAACCATGACCCTCGCAGAACTTACCGAAAAACACGCCGCCACGCTTGACAAAGCGACCGAAGCAAACGTTTCCCGCGAATACTTTGCACACTGGAACGAGTCGCCCAGCAAAAAAGTCTATGGCGAAACAGCCGCCGATGAAGGCGAAGCAGCCTTCAAAGCCGGATTAAACCACAAGTTCACACGCCTTCTGCAAGCGGGAGAAACAGGCTGGCACGGCGAAGAAGAATCACCCTTCGGCTTCGCGCTTGGTGTGCAGTATCCGACCTTTTCTGTGGAAAGCCTCATCACCAACGCGCACAACGCAAAAATGCAGTGGCAGCGCCTTTCTCCGTCGGAACGCGCCGTAGTGCTGATTGAAGCATTGGAGCGAGCCGGAACGGGCAAAACCTTTTTTGAGATTGCGTATTCCACCATGCACACGGCGGGACAGAGTTTTGCGATGTCGTTCCAAGCATCGGGACCGCATTCTTTCGACCGCGCACTGGAAGCAGTTGCTCTTGGTTTCAGCGAACAAGCGCAGTTCGTGAGTGAAGTAACGTGGGTGAAGCCCGCCGGAGCAGCAAATATCACGGTAAAGAAGAATTTTCACATTGTTCCCAAAGGGCTGGGTTTGGTGATTGGTTGTTCCACATTCCCCGTCTGGAACACGCTTCCGGGCTTGTTTGCAAGCCTTGTTACGGGAAATCCGGTCATTGTGAAGCCGCATCCCAAATCCGTCTTGGCAATAGCCGTCGTGGTGGCATCGTTGCAAGAGACGTTCCGTGATTTGGGCTTAGACCCACATTTGGTGCAGCTTGCAGCCGATAGCAGCGCAAACCCGCTCACACTCACGCTTTCCGAGCATCCTGCTGTGAGCGTGATTGATTTCACAGGCGGCGCTTTTGGCAACACGATTGAAGAAATCGGGCGAAAACACGGAAAAGCAGTCTTTACCGAAAAAGCGGGTGTGAACGGTGTGATTCTGGAAAGTGTCGAAAATCTGGATGCTGTGCTGGACAATCTCGCTTTTACGCTCTCGCTCTATAGCGGGCAGATGTGTACGACCTCGCAGAACTTTTTTGTGAACAAAAACGGCGTGAAAGAAGGCGATACGGTTATTCCGTTTGATGAAGTAGCGAAGCGCTTTGCAGCGAAAATTGATGCTCTTGTAACAAACCCAAAAATGGCGGCAATTACCGGTGGTATCCAAAGCACAATAACATTTGAGCGCGTACAAAAAGCAAAAACACTGGGCTTGAAGGTTATTCGCAATTCCGAACCTGTCGAGCAGGGCGGTTTTCCCAACGCAAGAACAGCTTCACCGCTTGTGTTGCAGGCAAACGTGGAGCAGCGCGATATTTACGAAAACGAGTGGTTCGGACCGATTAGTTTCCTTATTCCGACCGACGGCTTCGACCACAGTCTGCACCTGCTTTTGCGTAGCCTTGCACAAAAAGGCGCACTGACGACGCTTGTCTATACCACCGACCATGCCCAACGTGAGCAAGCCGAAGCAGCGATAATTTACGAAGGCAAAGCGCCAGTGGCGTTCAACTATGTAGGCGGAATTTTTGTGAATCAATCGTCTGCCTTTAGTGATTTTCATGGCGCGGGTGCAAACCCTGCGGGCAATGCTTCTTTCGCAGATGCGGCGTTTGTAACGAACAGGTTTAATGTGATTGGCGCTAGGGAAGTGGCGTGATTTTGGCAGAGTTGTTTTGGCGTGTAGGGGGATTGTTGGGTAGTGGTCAAGTAATACATGAGAGATTGTAAGTAATAATAAACATTTCGGTTACAATCTGATGCCAAAAGTCTCGTTTGGAAAACGAGAGGGTTTTGCGGACATAACGCCCCACTCGTTGCCGAAGGGTGTTGTTCCACCGCT
>CANHDJ010000039.1 GCA_947459425.1 Ignavibacteria bacterium | reverse complement strand
CAAGAGTTTTTGCAGATATTCGACACTTTGGCGAATGGCAGGTAATGGATGGCGCATAGTTTTGAAAATAAATTTGTGTAATTATCTTGTAATTACCAAATATACATAAAATTTATGCACAGGCATTAACTTGAATTGGTATTACACCGTTTGCCAGTGATGGCAAAGGGCAAGCCCACCAAACCTCTGCACAAAACAATATTTCGCAGAGTGAAAATGCCACAGACCATTTGCAATCAGATGTTGAGGTTGCTCCAAATCCCTTCAGCGATGGAACGGAATTACGGGTCAATATCGGGGAGCAAGGTTTTGTGAGCCTTGTGATAATGGATGCTTTGGGGCGACAGGTGATGGTGGTCAATGAAGGTGTCCTGAGCAAAGGAGAGCATCGATTCCGTCTTCGTGCTTCGCAGTTTTCGAGTACTGGTGTTTATCGGTGGCGCTTGCAGACGGCATCAATACTGAAAAGCGGCATAATATCACTGGTCAAATAAGAAAAGTCAGCGGGAAGGCGGAGTCTATACTTCTCCGCCCCCACAACATCACTCAAATTTAGCGAACCGCAGAGCGCACTTCCACTCGCACGGCGCGATTATACCATCGCCCTTCGGGAACCGTCGGGTCGTTGCGGAGCGGTTTCATCCATGCCACATTTTTTTTGCTGCTGACCACGTTTGCCGATGCTCCCAGTGCTTGTGCAACTTGTTTTGCCCGTTCATCCGCCACATCGGTATTCGGTTGCGTTTCGCTGCCTTCCGCCCAACCTTCTACCAATATCGTCGCATTAGGCACGAGGCTTGATTTTAGCGCCGCGAAGTTCTCGCTTTCAATGATATTTTTGCCGACTGGTGCAAGAATTGTCCAAACGTCCACACGAGTATCCGCCTTCTTTTTTGCAATTTTATCTGCTAAGAGCAGCACTTCCACAGGAGTTGTCTGGATGGGTGCGTCGCTATTGCGGTTGTTGATGTCGGTTACCTCCAACTTAGAATCTATCGTGCCGGAAGCGCCAGGAATGGATGTTGGGCGCTCATCTATCCGCCAAATATACTCTTTGGAAAAGGTATTTGTTCCTTCCACATTGAACAATGTTTTGATTTCATTGCCCTCGAATTGCGAAACCTCCAGCCCCCATTGCTTCAAGCCCGCACCGGTTCTAATGTCGAGAGAAAAACGGAGTGCCGGAGGCGACACGGTTCTATGCACATTTTCCAGTTCAAGTGCCACTAAAATTGCCGGGTCGCTGGCGCTGATTTCCACGCGCCGCGCATCTGCTTCGGATTCGCTTCCTGCCCCGGGCGGTGTAATATCTTGCCCCGTAACGGTCAGGCGATTTGCCGCAATTTTCCAGACATCTTGAAAATAATCACTCACCGATTCAGCACGCTGCATAGCAAGTTTTTTATTGCCCGCTTCTGAGCCGGACGACAGATTGTAGCCAATAAGCGTCAATCGTGCGTCGGGGCGTTCTTGAAGGCGTTTTCCGATGATATTCAGGATATGGCGATACGCCTCCATCGGCAGCAGGGTTGCCAAGCGATTCGTTGTATAGCTGGTTCGGTCAGCAGCAGAAATACGACGATACCGCGCCGGAATGACAGACGAATTTTCATTGAAAAATACCACTGGCAAAAGCGGCATTGTTACCCTTGAACGAAATTCCTCGACGCGAATTGTTGGGTTTTGTGTTACCGAACCATCAGCCAGTAAGCCATCCGGCAAGTCGATTTTCACTAATACTCCTGCTTGGCTGAGTTCTTTTAATTCGGTTTGAATGCGTTTGCGCTCCTCAGAAAGTTGTTTTTCCATAGCGCTCAGTTGCTTGATTTTGTACAACTGACCATCAAACCGTGCTTCGCGGGCGGGGTAATATCGCAACGCCACACCACCACGCAGTGCATTAATGCGCCAATACTCATCCTTATCCAAATATTGAACAACGTCGTATAACTGCGAACCGTAAAAAACCGTCGGCTCCAGTGTCCATGCGCCCGATGGGTGGATGGGCAATTCATAGCCGAGTCCGCCCAAAACTTCCACATTCATATTGGCAATGCCGAGATTGCGAATGTCGGGAATCGTGCCGCTTTGAACATTGCGTGTGCGCTCGCCGGTATCGTGAAAAACGCCGTCTGATGGCACAAGCAAAGCCTCTTCCTGACGGTACGTCTTCGCAACAGCCCATTCTGCCCTTGCTCCCAGATAAATATTCAACCCAGCGACAGGGTTAAAATTCAAAAAGAGTTCCGAACCGATGGTGGCGAGACTCGCAGAAAATGAGCGCCGAAAAATTGCCATTGCACCAGTGCCGTCGCGCCTTCCAACGTCTTCCGAATCCAAGCGCGAGTAGAGCGTTCCATTGTGCTGCACGTAATTTGCCCGCAGCCCAAGATTGAGCCATCGAAATATTGGAACTTCAACAAAAGCGCCCGCCGAAAAACCTGTTCCAATGCCACTTTGAAAATGATACTCGGGCAAATTCTCCCGAACACCGCGTGGAAGCTGCATAAAACGGGCTTGGTGCATATTGTAGTTGAACAATGCCGCCGCGCCATACCGAATGCCATCATTATCGGGAAGCTGCACGGTTGCTTGTGTTTGAGCGAACATCTCCCAACACGTGGATATGAAAACCGCAACGAAAGCAAGCAGAAATGAAGAACGGTTTTTCATGGGATTACCTCACAATGCGGATTGGTTGGGAAATGCGGTGGTCAGGGGTTCGCAAGACAAGGAAATATGCGCCCGGTGGGATTCCTTCGGTCGAAATATTGATGTCGTATTCTCCCGGCAATAAGCGTTTCGCGGTCAAGGTTTGCAGCGTTTGTCCAAAAACATTCACAATCGAAACATGGACTTCGGCGGTTTCTTTGAGGGTGTAGCCGATACGCGCATTGTCGGCGATGGGATTGGGTGCGGTTGCCGCCAGTAATGGTGCGCGTTCCGAACTGAAGAGCCTTGCTCCGCCCGCGTACGAAAGCCCTGTCAGCGTCAGGATTCCGGGCTTCGGTGCAATCAAAATCACCCCGTCAGCGCTCAAACTCGTGAGAATAAGCGGCGTGGCGACGGCATCACCCAATCGTGCCTTGAAACGCAAGGTTGCAAGCGTCGCCCCGGCGTTTGGACGCAAATCAAAAGTGAGCGGAATAAGTCGGTCGCCATTGACAACAGCCTCTTGGCGCAGCGACGCTCCGGGATCAAGCATTGAGGCGTTGAAGCGCAAGACACAGCGCCCTTTGATGGAGCGAATATTTGCCGGAGGCGCTTGGATGCTTTTGAGAATAATCGGTATATCTATTTCCTCGCCGGGCTTTGCCGTGAGATTTTCCGGGATTTCCAAGAATGCGCGTGCCGCGTTGACGGAACTTTGCAGTGAGGAGCGGTAAACCACGCCGCCATGCACACCAAGATATAAATCGCTTGTTCCGGCAGCAGCAAGCGAGGTAACATCGGCATCATCGTTAAGTCCCTCATTCACGCGCTCCCATGACAAGCCTTCATCTAGTGAGCGCCATACGCCATGAGCATTTGTTCCCGCATAAAGCGCACCACCGACGGCAATGATTGATTGTGGAACGATTGCCTCACCGATGTTTGCCGCAGAGTCAGGAAAATTCAGGCGCAACCAAGAAAGACCATTGCTCAAGCTGCGGTAAATACCGGCCTCGGTCGCTGCAAAAAGCGCTGTTCGTTCGCGGATAAGATGATTGACAAAACGAGCTTTTTCATCAAGTCCGCGCTCTTCGCCGAAGATGCGCCGCCATGTTTTTCCATCGTCATCGGAGCGTAGTATTCCGCCGCCACGTGTTCCGGCAAAAATCGCATCATTCAGCCCGACTATCAATGTTTCCACGGAGGGTGCGTCATCACTACTTAATTGCCCGATAGTCTGCTTTGCCCACGACACCCCGCCATTAGCGGAACGAGCAACAACGCCTTCGTCACCGCCTGCAATCAGCGTTCCGAAGCCCGTCGCAACAATAGCATGAAAAGGGTGTAATGTTCGTATTTTTCCGGCTGCATCCCGCACCGTATCTATGAGTACCGATGTCCACGATGCACCATTGTCATTGGATCGATAAATACCGGGAACACTTATACTTGGATTAGAAGCATCGTATTCATCAAATGCTGCGACGTATAAATCCTTGCTTCGTGCGGCAAATCCTCGCAAATATCGGGCTTGCAAGCCCGCATCGGAAGGCAGCCATGTTGCGCCGTTGTCAGAGGTGCGATAAGCCCCGCTTCCTGCCGTTGCAGCGAGAATCAAGCCGCGATGCTCCTGCATATCGGTAACGACGGCACCCGTCAAGCCTGTGTTTGCATCACGCCATGTTGCGGCTTTGTCTTCAGAAATAAAAATGCCTGCATCTGTCCCGGCGTACACGTCCGTTCCTTCAATAACAAGTGCCGTCACAATCGGCTCGGTCAAGCCTTTGTCGCGGAGTTCCCATGTCTTGCCGTCGTCGGCAGAGCGCAGTACACCTTCTTCGGTGCCAGCATAAAACACACCATCTTTATCGGCTGCCAGCGAAAGGACATATTGCCAGCCATCTTCCGATAATTTTAGGTCGTCAAGTTTTTTCCATGCCGCGCCATTATCGCTACGATAAATCCACCCGCCTTTTGTTCCGGCAAGAATCACGTTATTATGCCGGGCGAAGCAGTCAATACGATTTTTTCCAAAAGTGTTATCTACTGCCCATGTTTCCCCGTGATTCGTTGAACGGTACAAGACAGAATCGCCTGTTGCAGCAAAGCTAATATTCTCGGCGATAAATAATGCCGTAATATCGGTATGACTAGTAATGCCGTTGTTCAATGGCTTCCACAGTGCGCCATCGTCAGTAGAACGAAATATTCCCTCTTTCGTTCCGGCAAGCAGCGTATCGCCTTTGCCAACGATGGTATGCACCAGTTTCGGACAGCCCGTTCCACGCGGTTTCCATGATTTTCCGGCATTATCCGATTTGAATATTCCATCTTCGGTGCCGATAAACACTTCCTCGCCAAAGACCATAATGCTATTGACGGTCTGCGCTGCACCATTATTCAGCCCGTCATTGCTTTGCAGCCATGCGTGTCCGTTGGTATTGGAGCGGTAAACGCCATTATGCGTGCCGACGTAGACATCATCCTCACTATCAGCAGCCATACTCAGGATTGATGCGGTGTATGGACCCGTCATCGGCTCCCAATAAATAGCGGGCGGTGCTATACCTTGCATATTGATCACCGCAAATGCCGTGCGACTGGTGATGGAGATGCGCTTGTCAAAATCACCAACCACTGGCGGGGTAAATTGCACATAGAGCGTGAAAGCCGCGCTGTCGCGGTTGCGCGGTACGGTAAGCGTATCGCCAAAAGGACCCGACGGGGCAAGCGCCAGCAAATATCCGCGCGGTGCGGCAATGCGAATGTCCTCGGTGAGCCGAAAGCCCGTCACAGAGCAGGATTTTACTGCCGAAATTTTCCCCAATACAACAACGCCAAAATCCAGACTTTCCGGTACTGCACGAAGCAAGCTACGGATAGAAGACGAGACATAATGCGCCCGCCAGCCAAAATCGGTGTCTATATTGCGAAGGTTGTCGGTGATAAATTCGACCAGTATTTCGCCGCCGGAGGAAACGATAGACGTTGCTTCGTCAATATTTGAGCCGCTGAGTTCGGCAAGTAGGCGTGCTGTGGTGTCTGCGCCATCGAAAATACGCACAACGTCGCGGTTCTCCTCTGTGGCAAAATCACTGAACCAGATGCGGATTTGCTGGGCATCGGTAGGCTTCAAAAACCATCTGCACCGCAACTGTGTGTCGTAGTGAATATCGCCTTGCGATGAAGGCGGGCTTGAAAATATACCCTCTTTGGCAGTCAGAATCACGGTAGGACACTGAGCAAGAGTCGGTGTGGCAAAGACCGAAGCAGTGAGAACAAGAACGATGAATAATGGGAAGAGCCACGCAAAAAAGTGGTGTCGTGGGTGCATAGCGGTCATGGAAAAAATGTGGTAAGTGTTCAAAGGTGAACTGGCTGGCTGTCTACTTTTTGTATTTCTAACCCTGCGGAAATGGTAGAGACAAGTTCAACATGAGATTATATCGGCTCTTCTGTCTGAGTGTTTACTCTTAATCTGGCTGGCTCGGCAATTCGACCGTAAAGCGAGAACCAAAGCCAAATTCCGACTCGCACCATACACGCCCCTTCATCAATTCCACCAAACGCTTGGTGATTGCTAGTCCAAGCCCCGTTGAGGACTCGCCGCCCGTAGGCTGTGCCGAGAGGCGGGCGAATTTCCCGAAGAGTTTGGTTTTGTCCAAATCCGTCAGCCCCGGACCTTCATCGGTGATACTAATACGCACACATTTGACAAACGCTGATTCATCTAGGGTATCCATGTCGTCATTGAAGAGTGTGACGTTGTGCCGCAATACCTGTAATTCCGCAATATCGACAGCAATATCTTTGCCCGGAGGAGTATATTTTATCGCGTTAGAAATCAGATTGTCCAAGACTTGCATAACCAAACTTTCATCACCATAGACCGTAACAGGACTGGTTGGCTTGTCGTAGTGAATCGTAATACTTTTCTCAAGTGCTTGCCGCCGAAAGCTCTCAAGCGCCATGTCGATGACATTGGTAATATCGAATTGTATTAAGGTCATGCGCATACGCCCGTCTTCTGCACGGGCGACATCAAGGAAGTTTTTCACCAGCGCAAACATTCGATTACTGGTCTCTAAAATGACGCTCGCAAATTCCTTGTACTGCTCTTCGGTAAAATCCTCCGCAACCATCATCTCCGACAAGCCCTGCACCGCGCCGATGGGGTTTTTCAGGTCATGCGAGACCATCCCCAGAATCATATTTTTCTCTTGGTTGAGGTCGCTCAATTCCACGTTTTGGAGTTGAATTTCCCGCAATGCCTGCGAAAGTTGTTGATGGCTTTCCTCTAGCTCCAACTGTGCCAAACGAAGTGCATCATTGCGGTCGGCAAGGGACTCAGCCCGGACTTTCAAAGTTGTGGTCTCCTTGCTGCCGATCTTGTTTCGGCGGGAGAGTATTAACAAGGAGAGTGCTAACGCCATGATAATACCAGCAATCAGAATGGCTAGAAGCACATTAAAGCGCTTTTCCCTCTCAAATGCCTGGATTTTCTGCTCCTTAATTTTTGTCTCATATCCAATATCCAAGAGCGCTTGATGCCGGGCGTTCTTTTCCGAAAGAATAGTATCACTGAGCGCTTTATACCGTTTGTGCATTGCCAATGCCGCTTGAAAATTCCCCTCCGCAGTATACCCCTCGGAAAGCAGAGAAGCTGCTTCCTGCTCTAAACCTTTTGCACCAATGGAAGCGGCAATGCGCATCGCCGTTATGCCATACTCAATAGACTCCGACGGACGTTGCATAGCCAGAAGCAATCGCGCCATGGCGTTATTGGCAGTAACGAGGTTATAAGGAATGTTGTTCGTACGATAAATTTCCAATGATTGCTCGATATAGCTCCGCGCCTGATCATAGCGCTGTATCGCTGTCAAACCCTTGGCGATTGCCAGATAAACATCGGCAACAGAGACAATTTCGCCGCGTTTTCGGCGAATCGCCGCAACTTTTTCCGCAGTGGCAAGGGCGAGAGGGTACTCTTTGCGCTCGTAATGCAAATCGGCAAGCGTAAAAAGGCAATAGGCAAGCAGTTTTTCATCGCCCAAATGCTCGGCAAGCGCTACTGCACGATGGATGTAGGAAGAAGCCTTGTCAATATTATTTTCCAAAAGCATTATTCGCCCAAGAGTATTGAGTGAATGTCCGATTTCTACGCTGTCTCCACGCGCTTCGTCCAAGGTAAGTGCCGAATAGGTTTCTTCGGCGGCTTTGTTATACTCACCAATATTACGGTACGCCACACCCATAAAACGGTGTATTTCTGAGCGCTGACGGGAATTGCTTTCTTGCCGAACAAGTCCCAAAGCCTCGCGCCCGTAAATAATGGACTGCACGGGGTCGATGACTCTCAATTCCCATGTGAGCCTCGTCAATGTTCTTACCCGCGCCGAATCCTGCATAACTGTCGATAAAACAGTCCGCAAAGAATCTAGCACTGGGGTTTGCGCCGAAAGTGATGGAGCGGCAAGAATGCCGAACAACCAGAGACTTGATGTGAAAACAACCCCTACTGCGCGGCGATATAGTGCAAAACTATTCATCAATAGTCATACTCAAATAACAATAGCGTGAAAAAAATATGTCGAGCGCTCAATTTTTACAAATACTCCTCGTATACCGCAACGTCTTTGATAGCGCGGACGGCGCTTCCGGCAAATTTTCCATCGCGGCGCTGCATGGCGACAAGTGCCGAAGCGTAGATTTCACGCCACGTCATGCCGAATCGCATCATCAAATCTTTGCCTTCGCCGCTTCCGCCAAAGGCATCTTTCATACCAACCATTTCCATCGGAACGGGATGATTTTTCACCAGCACCTCTGCCACTGCGCCGCCCAAGCCGCCATGCACCTGATGTTCTTCCGCTGTCACTACCGCTCCGCACTCACGGGCAGCCTTCACAATCGTTGCGCTGTCAATCGGCTTCAAAGTGTGGCAGTTAATCACGCGGGCTTGGATGCCGTGCTTTTTCTCTAGTTCCTGTGCGGCTTGCAGTGCTTCCCAGACCAAAAGCCCACACGCAATCAAGGCAATATCGCTGCCGTCTCTGAATACTTCCGCCCGTCCGAGTTGGAATGGCGTATCGGTGGTGGTGAACATCGCACTATTATCGCGGCTGAAGCGGAGATAAGCAGGACCGTGCATTTCGCCGATAGCCAGCGTTGCACGGCGTGTTTCCTCGTAATCGCAGGGAACAACAAGCGTCAAATGCGGCAATGCTCTGAGCAATGCTAAATCCTCCAAGACCTGATGCGTCGCGCCGTCTGGTCCGACGGTTACGCCGGAATGACTTCCGGCAATTTTGACATTTGCTTCGTTGTAGCAGACGGAAATACGGAGTTGGTCGGCATTCCGCATGGTTGTAAATGCGCCGTAGCCCGCGAAAAATGGTACTTTTCCCGAAAGTGCCAGCCCTGCTGCGACGGTGGTGGCGTTTTGTTCGGCGATGCCAATGGAGAAAAAGCGGTCAGGAAATTTTGCTTGAAACATTGATGTTAAGACTGAGCCGCTAACATCAGCGCCGAGCGCAACAACATTAGGGTTTGCTTCACCAAGTTCGACCAGCCCTTGTCCGAAGCCTTGACGTGTTGCTTTCATACCGGGTGTTTGTGGTATCGGTTGTCCCATGAAAATAATAGAAATGAAGAAATGAAACATAGCCGCAAAAGGCATTGCGAGGATTAAAACCAGCACCCAATTTACAGAAGAAAAGAGGTGTGCGCAAGCAGAAAACAGGGCAATTCTTTCTACACAAACAAATGAGCATGAAAAACATGACAAATCGATTTGCTTGCTACCAAATTCTGCGTAAATTTGGCGCTGGGATGAGGATAGTGTGTTTTGCCGTGTAGGTGGGGGATATTGGGTCGGTTATCGGAGGCAAAAGGCTCTCGGTGCAAATCAGATTTCAAAAAAGTATTGCACAGACTGTGCTTATCACCGTTTGGAACTAATTCACATTTTCTTTTCAAATCATTGTGTGTGGGGTGTAGTATGCAAGATGGTCATTTCAGTATCAAAAGTATAGCAATTTCATCAATTGCTGGATCGCTTTTAACGCTTCTGATGGCATACGCAAGCGGCTCATCGTTCGCAGCGTTACCGTTTCCGATAATGGCAGTATTAGCGGGATTCCTTATCACGGGCATCCTTGAGGGCTTGGTTTCGCGCGATGTTAATTTGCTGGAGCCAACAATTAGTGCGATAGTTGTGAGTGTGGTCTTGTATTTTGCCCTTCCTGCCTTGCAACTGCGAGGTTTTCAGGATATGACAACAACGCTTTTGGTGGTAATTCTGATGAACGGTATTGTCTTGGCGGCTCTTGGCGCTTGGGCTGGCGAGAAATTGCACGGCACAATTGAGTACGGTGTCCGCGAAGAGCCTGTCGAATGGGGATGGGCGCTCTGCGGCATTATTCTTGGCGTTACGGCAACGATGTTCACTTCCAGCACGTTAGTTATATTTCTCGGCTTCAAATTGATGGAACATTTTGTTGCCTATCTGATTGGTTTGGCGCTCACGGGCTTCATTATTGGGCTGCGCTCACGGGGAATTATTTTCGAGGAAGCCGGTATTGCGGGCTTCACAACGGTTGTCATTAACGTTGATATTGTTTGTATTGCGCTTGGGATGTTGGAACTTCCTATCATCCTAAGCGGTTTGGCGATTGGTATTGTGACCACATATCTGGGCGGCTGGATTGGTGAGCGTGTTCATTCCTCGCGTTCTCCCGTGCCGACGCGCAGTGCGACCTCATTTTTTGGGGCGCTGATGGTGCCGCGCTCGAAGTAACAGAAACCTCATCGTCGAAAAACCCTCGCCGGGCGCACTGTTGCTGCTCGGCGAGGTTGTTTTTTGAAGAATATTCCTCACTGATCATATCAAAAAAATGGCAAAAAAACAATCCCGCCCCGAAGCTACCACAGGACTTTTCGGTGAAACCTCCCGCCTTCATGCTGTGCAAGCGCAATTTCAATCGGCACAGGAATACTCCTTCGACGATCTCTTTGACGGATTTACGCACTGCCGCGCCTTGACCTATTCCAGCAGTCTCAGCATCGTAAGCCGTGTTGCGACGATGATGCAGGATGTGGAGGTGATTTTTGGACGCGAGGATATTTTGAACGATATGAGCAAGTTCCTGTATTATCAAGAACTTTTGGTGAAAGAGCTTTTGGATATTCTCAAACCCACCGCTTCGGACGATATGCTTCGGCGCAAGATAGATACTGGTGCGCTGCGCTTTTTTGTTGTGCGCGATATGATTTCCCATGAAAAAATGTTCCTTTTGGAGCAGATCGAAACAGGCAGAAAGCGCATTATCACTGGCTCGGCGAACTTTTCCGAGCGTGCTTTTTCGGGAAATCAAAACGAAAGTTATATCGTCTTCGACGACGACGAGGCAGCATGGGATTTTTTCACCGCCAAATATGAGCGCCTGAAAACCTCTTCGACCATGCACATCGTCAAAGAAGCGATTGCAACGGACGATTTTTCGACCGGAAACCTACCTGTTTTTAATGCCTCGCAGCCCTCTTCAGTGCTAGAACGAGAGACAATTCCACCCGTCATTCTTGTCCGCGATGCACCCCCGCAACCAACGATTATCAACAAAGTCATTAGCCAAAAAACACCGCGCCAATACATGGATTTGAACCGTGTCGTGGCTGCCGAGCGCGGTGTGATGCGCTTCGACCGCAAAATTGCGCTTCAAACCGTGCAGTACATCAAAAATTCCTCGCGCACCGAGACCGAAAATCCGACGGAGTATGCGAGTATTGATGCGGCTTCCGGCACGGTCATTGTTTCGGGCAAGCAAATTTCTTTGGAGGCAGAGCCAAGCGAAATCGCCCGCGATGTGCGGCTGTTGACGGAATACTTCGATGGTTTCAAGCACTTTCGCGGCAATACGGCACGGCTCACGCGAGATTATTTTACGTTTATGAGTTGGTTGTATATTTCGCCGCTCATCTGCGATTTTCGCAATGCAGCATTGGCGCGGGATGAATACATTTTTGATTATCCCGTTGTCGGGATTCTCTACGGCAAAAGTAATTGTGGGAAATCCGAACTTGTGCGGACGCTCTTGGTTTCTATGTTCGGGCAGGAAGGCTTTTTGGAAAAAGATTGGTTCACAAAGTCCGCCATTGCTGGGTTGCGCGAACAGAACAAGCGTTTTCCGATGGTCTTCGACGACCTTGATAATACGCGCTTTAATAGCCACGCCATTGCGGTTATCAAAGATGATTTTCTGGCACTCAAGGAATATCCCGCCATTGTTCTTTCGATGAATGCTGACCGCGACAGCTTTGAAACCGAAGTCCGCAAGCGGTGTTTAATCCTCTACACCGATGCGTCGCTGCCCGACCACACGGGCGAAAGCCGCAACCTCGCCAAACAGGTCAAACGCATTAAACGCGAACTTTCGACGGCGCTCTATCGTGAGTATTTGCGCCGTGTTTTGGATGCCTTGCAGCATGAAAAGCCGCAGGATGTGGTTGCATTTTCATCATCGGTCTTGTGTGATATTTTTCGTGAGCATTCAGCGCAAATGCCTGTTTGGTGCGCTCCGACGAGCATCAATCAATACAGCGAACAAAAGCACGATAAAATCAAAACCGAACTATTAGAACTCTGGAAATACAACCCCGATGCGTGGTCGGTCAAGGGCAACAAAATTATCTTGCAGTTGGACAACGACTCGCATGGAATCAGGCGTTTTGCGCGAGATATTCCCGATTATCTCATCAGTTCTCGGCGTGGTGATATGATTATTTTTCACAAAGATTATTTGGAAGAATTTTTGCAAACATCGGTGGGATCAAGCACATTTTTCACCAAACTTTTTCGGCGGTAGAGGCTGTGCCTACCATTCCGTAATGACGACCCCCTCACCCCGCATGAAACCTCGCTCGGCAGCAACAATCCGCGAAGCCTGCATAAAACCGTCATGTTCAAAAACAACCAACCACTTCTCCTCGTACAAACGCGGCAAAATCGCTTTCTTTTCTTCAATCGTCGTGAGCGGGAAATTGTCGTATGCCATCACGTAAGGCACAGAGACGTGTGCAGAGGTCGGAAGCAGGTCGGCAGGGAAATAGATACGCTCTTTTTCGATGCCTGAACCAAGCTCAATCATCACGGTTTGAAGCGCTTTGGTGTGTCCATGAACGTTGTGCAGCGTGATGCTGATTCCGTCGTCCGCCCAGAGCGAACCATCGCCGTCCAGAATTTCCATCTGTCCGCTTGCAACAATCGGGTCAAAATTCTCCCTAAAAAAAGAAGCACGGTCTTTTTCGGTCGGATATTGCGCCCACCGCAAATGGTCGCGCTGCACGTAATGGCGGGCATTGCGGAAGGTCGGGTAGGGTTTGCCCATAGCATCAAGCGTCGTAATACCACCAGCATGGTCAAAATGTAGGTGCGTCAAAATAACGTCCGTCACGTCTTCCGGCTTCACACCAAACCGTGCAAGCGAGGTTTCAAGCCGAAACTGCGTGTTGTCAATTTTGTAGAGTTGGGCAATTTTCGGGGGAAATTTTTCGCCATTGCCCGCGTCAACAAGGACAACGCGGTCTTTTCCGCCAATATGCCCGCGAATAAGCAAGCATCGGGCTTTCATCGGTATGCGGTTTTGGTCGTCGGGCGCGTGGTAGGCTTTTTCCCAGAGATTGCGCGGTACGACCCCGAACATAGCGCCGCCGTCGAGCGCAAAATCGCCTGTTTCGAGAAGTTCGATGGAAAAATTGCCGAAATTCATAGCTATTCCTTGAAATGTATTTCGTGAGAAGTGCTTGGACTCTTGTGTTTGCGGGAAATGCAATATTACGAAAAACCCATACCAGAAGAGTCAAAAAAATTGCTGCCTTGCGTCTTTTGCGCTAACGCAGTCTTGATGCGCCACAGAGAAAACGAGAGAAAATCGTATATTGCCGCGTATCGGGAACGAACCCAATGCCCAACCATTATCACGCAATAACGCATGAAAACAAAGACAATTTACGCTTGCCAAAACTGTGGTTTTTCTGCTCCGCGCTGGACGGGTAAATGCCCCTCGTGTGGCGAATGGAACACTATGACCGAAGAGACGCAGGTGAAAGAATCTGCCGCTACCTCGCGGCGCGTCCTGCCGGAAAACCGTACCAATACGCGCTCGAAGCCCGTTCTGCTGACAGACGTTGAGCAAGACAATGAAGAGCGGATTATGACGGGAATCACGGAACTTGACCGCGTACTCGGCGGTGGCATTATGCGTGGCTCTATCACGCTTGTCGGCGGCGATCCGGGTATTGGAAAATCAACACTGATGCTGCAAATGTGCGCCCGATTGGGCGCGGCGCAACCGCTCTACGTTACGGGCGAGGAATCACTTCAGCAGATTAAATCCCGTGCAAGCCGCCTGAGCCTTGATTTTACGGGCTTGCGGGTACTGGCGGAAACCAATGCAGACGAAATCGTTGAAGCTATGCGCTCAAACGATGTGGGGGTGGTGATTGCTGATTCTATCCAAACGATGTTCCGCCCTTCCATTGAATCCGCGCCCGGCAGCGTGGCACAGGTGCGGGAATGCGCCGCATTGCTGATGCAAGCCGCAAAAACGCTCCACAAACCCGTCTTTCTTGTGGGACACGTCACCAAAGAAGGGACGATTGCGGGACCAAAGGTCTTGGAGCATATTGTCGATACGGTCTTGCAGTTCGAGGGAGAGCGTATTTACTCGTATCGCATTTTGCGGGCGGCAAAAAACCGCTACGGTTCGACGAACGAAATTGGCGTTTTTGAGATGAGCGAAGACGGTTTGCGCGAGGTGAATAACCCATCGGAAGTTTTTCTATCGCAACGCAACGCGGGCGAGTCGGGAACGGCTGTGGTAGCGGCAATGGAGGGGTCGCGCCCGATTTTGGTCGAGGTGCAAGCACTTGTCACCCCATCCAGCTACAATGTTCCGCAGCGCAGCGCCACAGGCTTGGATTATCGCCGTTTACAGATGATTTTGGCGGTATTGGAAAAACGGCTTGGTTTGGCGCTTGGCAAGCACGATGTTTTTGTCAATATCGCCGGGGGATTGCGCTTGGACGATCCCGCCGTAGATTTGGGGGTTGCCGCAGCAATTATGAGTTCGTTCCGCGATATTGCCATTCAAGCAGACACGGCGCTTATCGGAGAAATCGGCTTGACAGGCGAGGTGCGGGCAGTTGTTTCAATTGAACAGCGCGTCAATGAAGCACAAAAACTTGGCTTTTCGAGTATTCTGTTGCCGGAAGCCAATATGAAACGCTTTTCACGAGAGAACTCCCCACACCTAAAACCCGCAGACCGCATATTGCAAGCGCTCTTGAGCGTGGTTGGTGGTTAATGGGCGATTCAAATTTTCATACGCACTGGAATACTTCGAGCAGACTGGGAACAAGTATTGATGAGGTTAAAACGCATATACTGAAGAAGGTTGAAAAGATCTTCCCGTCCGGCGGCTAAAGAGAGCAAATACACTGCCGCCGGCCGAGTGTTATGTGTGCAGTTTTCACCCTTTATGAGTATATTTACTCACTGGTAAAAGACGGTGCAGGGAAATGCGTTGCCAGATGCCGCAGATTAGCGAGAAAATGCTGATTCAAGAGTTGCGAGAATTGGAAAAATACGACATGATAGAGCGAACGGTAAAGCTAATCTCTCCACCGATAGTAGAGTATGGACTCACTGAGTATGGCATGAAGTCCAAAGAAATTGTTGCTGTGGTCTATGCGTGGGGCGTGGAGTATTTGACAACTTTTCCAGAAAAAGCCCTCAAATAACAACCTTTTTGAAAGTTGAGTTGCTAAAACTTCACCGCTTAAATGCCTTCTCAATAACGGCTGACAAAATTCAGGTACAAACGCAAAACGCCTGTAAGGACAACCCTTACAGGCGTTTTTTTACTCACATTTTTTGTAAAACGACGCTTTACACCAAGCCCGAACTTCGTCCATTCTTCAAGTTCCACACGGTTGCGGCAAGGCAGTCAATTTCCTCAAACGTGTTGTAGAACGCAAGCGACGGACGCACTGTGCTTTCCAGCCCAAAGCGCCGCAAAATAGGCTGTGCGCAGTGATGACCAGAGCGCACGGCGATACCTTCTTTGTTCAGCGCCGCACCGACTTCTTCGGTGGTGTATCCGTCCAGCACAAACGACAGCACGCTTGCCTTCTCGCGTGCCGTGCCGATGAGGTGAAGACCCGGAATGCGTTGCAGTGCTTCGGTGGCATAGACAAGCAATTCGTGTTCGTAGCGCGTGATATTCGCCATGCCGATTCTGTCCAAATAATCAATCGCCGCGCCAAGTCCCACCGCATCGGCAATGCTTCCCGTGCCAGCTTCAAAGCGGGCTGCGGGCGGATGATAGACCGTTTTTTCAAACGTTACGTCCACAATCATATTGCCGCCGCCTTGCCACGGGGGCATGGAGTTCAGCACGTCGGATTTTCCATAGACAACGCCGATGCCCGTTGGAGCAAAGACTTTATGTCCCGAAAACACGAAGAAATCGCAGTCATAGATCTGCATATCCACGCGCAAATGCGATACCGACTGCGCCCCGTCAATAAGCACCTTTGCGCCCTGCGCGTGAGCCATAGCCACCATTTCCTGCACGGGAGTAACGGTGCCGAGCGCGTTGGAAACGTGCGCGATGGACACAAGGCGGGTCTTTGAGTTCAGGAGTTTTTGATATTCATCCAGTCGGACTTGTCCGCTATCGTCCACCGGTGCGACCCGCAGGCGTGCGCCTTTTTCGGCACAGAGCATTTGCCACGGTACGATGTTCGCATGATGTTCGAGGTGCGTGATGACGATTTCGTCGCCGTGCTGGATGTTTTGTCGTCCCCAGCTTTGCGCCACAAGGTTCACGCCTTCGGTCGCACCGCGCACGAAGATGATTTCTTGCGACGACGAAGCGTTTATGAATCGGCGTACTTTGTCCCGTGCGGCATCGTAAGCGTCACTTGCCCGTGCAGCCAGCGCGTGTGCGGCGCGGTGAACGTTCGAGTTTTCGTGTTCGTAGTAATACGACAAACGGTCAATGACTGCTTTCGGCTTTTGTGTCGTCGCGGCATTGTCCAGCCAAATAAGCGGGCGACCGTTCACGCGCTCTTGCAAAATCGGGAAATCACGCCGAATAGCATTCACATCAAATCCTACCGATGAAATGTCTCCAACGACCGACGGGACATGATGCGCAGCGCCAAAGGGAATGAGCGTTGGCGAAAAATCTAGCCCTGCAATGCTGCGCGTTTCGTTGGCAAACGGAACATGGCTTGCTTGCACGGGCGATGACGACGCGCCTGGAAGTTGCGGCAGAGAAGCGGGTGCGGACGGCACTTGCGGCAATGCCACACCCGAAGCGCCCGGAAGCACGGACGCAAAGGATTTTACATCGGTTTCGGTCGGAATTTTCACCGTTGAAGGCAGCGCCGACGTTGGTGTAGCCGGAGGAGGCGCAATCGCAGCAGCTTCAAAAAGCGACCGCGAGTCCGTCAAAAACGAAAACGACGGTGCATCCGAAAGGCTCGCTGCCGAAAAGCCACCGGGGATGCCGGGCGATTGGGGAACACCGCTCGGAAGACCACTTGGCAAATGAGGTTGCGACGGGCTGGGAACCTGACCAAAAGGCTGACCGCCGGAAACGTCGTGTGCAAGCGCTCGGAGGTCTGCTTCGGTAACAGCACCGCCATTGTGCTGCACAGCATCGGGCGAAGTCGGAACGGAAGAAGCAGAAAGATTTGCGGCATTGGTCGGGGAAGTCGGAAATGGTACGGGTGCTGCCGACGGCACAAGCACAGACGTAGCGCCCATTGGTGCTGCGGGCGGATTGAGTGCAGAAACGCCCGTCGCACTTGCCGGAAACGAAGGCGGCTGCCGTGAAGCAAACGACGCGGCTGCGGCATCATTCGGCAGACCGTTCGGCACACCACTAGGCGCACCGGCTAGGTCTTGATACCTGCCGAAGAACTCATTCGCCAGGCGCGTAAGTAAAGCCGGGTCGGGCAAGCCTGCCGCATGAGCGTTAGAAGCGCCCGTTACATCGGACTCAGTAAGGTTAGGAAAATCTGGATTTGTCATATTTGTAGGGATTGGCAAAACAATAAAGTTGTGGAGTGCAAACGCTTGAGGGGTTGCACTATCAATAGTCTATGCGAACTTGCGATTCACACGCCAACTTGATACACTATTTTTGAACAATCCTTAGTATTTGTATTCGTGGTAATTGCCAACTTCTACGTCGTCCAGCGCGGCGATAGCATCATCGGTCAGCACGGCTGCCGAGCAGTAGAGCGACACCAGATAGGACGCAACGGCGTTATTGTCCAAGCCCATGAAGCGCACGGACAAGCCCGGCGTTTGCTCGCCCGGAAGCCCCGGTTGGTACAAGCCCACAACACCTTGCTTTTTCTCGCCGACGCGCAGAAGCAAGATGCTCGTTTTGCCTTTTGCACCAACGGCAGGATTAGATTTGCCATCCACGAGGAGCTTGTCTGTCGGCACAAGCGGAATGCCTCGCCACGTCAGAAGCGGTGTACCGAAGAGCGTTACGGTTGGCGGCGGAACGCCACGGCGGGTACATTCGCGCTCGAAAGCAGCAATAGCGCGGGGATGCGCCAAGAAGAACGACGGCTCTTTCCAGACTTTGGAGATCAAATCATCCAAATCATCCGGTGTTGGAGAGCCTTTGCGGGTTTTGAGGCGCTGCGAAGCGGGAACGTTATTGAGCAAGCCGTAATCGCTGTTATTGATGAGTTCATGCTCTTGGCGCTCTTTCACGGTTTCGACTGTCAGGCGGAGCTGCTCTTTGATTTGGTCGAAAGGATTGCTGAAAAGGTCGGAAATGCGAGTGTGAATGGTCAAGGCGGAGGAAATCGAATTGAGTACGTATTCACGCGGCTTGGTGTCGTAAGGGACGAATGTATCAGGAAGTGGTTTTGATTCTTCTTGCCCGCAAACAACCTCGACGGATTGCTCGTTTACAACGCGATTCAGGCGTAAAACGCCGGATTCAAGCGGTTTCCAATCCAAAAGCCGTACGAGCCAGCGCGGAGTGATTGCACCGTATTGCGGTGCGGTTTTGGTAATGTTGGCAAGTTGGTACGCGGCTTGTTCTCCCAGAGAATGAAGCTGCACTTTTTCGTTTGTTTTAGCCATAGTGGGTAAGGAATTTGAAGTAAAAAAAATGGTTTAAAAATCGTGTACTCTCTGAAATTTCACGATTGAACATGATAAATTTGAGGCTTTACGCACTACTTTAGGCGCTCGCCGAAGCCGTAATCGCTTGCTCAATATCCCGCGTAATATCGTCCAGATGCTCCAATCCGACCGATACGCGAATAAGTCCCGGCGTGATACCCACCGCTTGGCGTTCTTCTTCTTTGAGTTTGGAGTGGGTCGTGCTGGCGGGATGCGTCGCAATGGTGCGCGTGTCGCCCAGATTCGCGGTGTGCGACAGCATTTGGAGTGCGTTCAAGAAGCGCCGTCCTTGCTCAATGCCACCTTTGAGTTCAAAGGTAATCACGCCGCCGCCTAGACGCATTTGCCGCCGCGCCAAGTCGTACTGCGGGTGCGAAGGCAGAAAGGGGTATTTGACGTAGGCAATGTGGGGATTTGATTGGAGGCGTTCGGCAAGTGCAAGGGCGCTTTGGCAGTGGCGTTCCATGCGCACGGCAAGCGTTTCGAGGCTTTTGGAAAGAATCCAGCCGTTGAAAGGACTCATGGAAGGTCCCGTGTGCCGCGCAAAGAAGCGCACTTCCTTGATGAGGTCTGCTCGCCCCAGCACCGCGCCGCCGATAGCGCGACCTTGTCCGTCAATGAATTTGGTGGCGGAATGCGTCACCAAGTCCGCGCCGTACTTGGCGGGAGTCTGCAAATACGGCGTTGCGAAGCAATTATCGACATTCAAAATGATGTTGTGTTTGCGGGCAAGTTTTCCCAGCCACTCAAGGTCAATGATGTCCAGAGCAGGATTGGAGGGCGTTTCGACGAATATCATTTTGGTATTTGGCTGAATAAGCGCTTCCCATTCGTCCGGCTTGGCAATGTCGGCGTATGAGCTAGTGATGCCCCAGCGTGGCAGCAGTGTCGTCAAAATCTGGTGCGTCGAGCCAAAAAGTGAGCGTGAAGCAAGTACGTGGTCGCCGCTCCGAAGAAACGCTGCTAGGCTTGTCCACATTGCCGCCATTCCCGAAGCAGTCGCAATGCCGTCTTCGGTACCTTCCAGAGCGCAGAGTTTTTCAATAAACTCGCTGTTGTTCGGGTTAGAAAAGCGTGTATAAATATTGCCCGGAATTTCATCGGCAAACATTGCCCGTGCTTGCTCTGCGTCCTCAAAAACAAAGCTGGAACTCATGTAAATCGGAACCGAGTGTTCACGCTCGGCGCGTTCATTCTGAAGGCGAATGGCGTTTGTTTCAAAATTATCGAAGCGCTCTGGATACGGCATAGAATCTGGTTTGGAAATAGTTAATATTTGGTGAGCGATTGGTCAATCTCATCAGCATAGGCAAGAATGCCGCCTTTGAGGTTGTAAAGATTATCGAAACCGAATTGGCGCTCCAGTGCCAAGACTGCATCACCACTGCGTTTTCCGCTTCGGCAGTAAATCACGACTTGCTTGTCGGTGGCAATTTTATCGCTGTTTTGCAAGACCGTGCCGAGCGGGATATTTTCGCCACCAATAGTCGCAACAGCAATTTCATGTGGTTCGCGGACATCAATGAGTTGGAAATCTGCTTTAGCATCAAAAAGCGATTTTAGGTCGCTGACGGTAAGTTCTTTCATTGGATAAGAAGAATAAAGTGAAAAAAAGAAAATGCTCTAAGGGCGCAAAAATACAGAAGCGGACGAGATTTTTCATCATCTCGTCCGCTAAAAATTATTCAAGCCTCCCCTAAAAACTTGTATTTGTGCAACTTAAACTGATAGTAGAGCGTACAGCCCACGCAATATCCCGACAACGCCGCCACACACGCTGCCACAATAAACCCCACGAAAACCCAACCCACAACAGGTGTTTTCGCAACCCAGAACGTCACTTGCGCTGCCCCCAGCAAGCCAATGACAATCAAGTTATTGAAGCGGATAAGACGCACATCCTCCAAGGGCACAGCCGTGCGAGATTTGATGCGCTTTTGCAGAAGCAAGCGCCCCGCCCTATTGATGACGTTCCATCCGGCACCGCCTACAACACCCACAACCACGATTGCCAAAAGAATCGTGGTGAGAAGTGGCGTTTGGAGGGCAAATGCCGTTACCAAAACCGCCACATAGACGACGCGGCTGAATTGAACAATCGGCAGGGGAATGTCAAGCGGTTGTGTCTTGGAAGCAAGATTTTGACGGGATTCTGACATGATGAGGCTCCAAAAAATTGGTAAATGACTGGTGAAAAAATTACAAATTCGGTTGCGGCGTAATACGCAAATACGGCTTCAAATAGGTCGCGCCTTTCGGGAAGCGCGTGGGAACGTCCGCGTCCGCCACAGCAGGCACAATAACAACATCGTCACCATGCTGCCAGTTGGCAGGAGTGGCAACGCCGTAGTTTGCGGTGAGTTGGAGCGAATCAATAGCACGAAGAATTTCGAGGAAATTCCGTCCTGTCGAAGCAGGGTAATTGATGGTGAGTTTGATTTTTTTGTCCGGTCCGATGATGAGTACCGAGCGCACAGTCACGTTTTCTGAGGCGTTGGGGTGAATCATACCGTAAAGCAGTGCTATTTGGCGATCCGGGTCGGCGATAAGCGGGAAATTGACGGTAGTGTGCTGTGTTTCGTTGATGTCCTGAATCCATGAATGATGCTTCTCAAGCGGGTCAACGCTGAGTGCAATGACTTTCACATTGCGGGCATCAAATTGGTGTTTGTACTTGGCGGTAGTACCAAGTTCAGTTGTGCAGACGGGTGTGTAATCGGCGGGGTGCGAAAAAAGAACGCCCCAGCTATCGCCCAGCCACGCATGAAAATCAATCGGACCCTGCGTCGTCTCGGCGGTGAAGTTTGGTGCGGTGTCGCCCAGGCGAAGAATCACGTTTGGAATTGCCGCCTGTGCAGCATTGGTCGGGGTTTGTGCGGTTTGTGCGCTCATAAAAAATCTCCTTGATGAAAAAAAATGGTTTTGAGAAATGAAAGAAATTGAGTTCGGGCAATAAAAAAAGCCATTCCGCTTTGAAGGGGAATGGCTTGTAAACTTTAGTAGCTTGAAATTAGAGCAACATTCTCACCTTCGGTGTGGGTTATAGCAGCACATCATCATGCAGCACATTTGCGGCATCATGCAAGCATTCATCATCATCATGGAGGAAGCGAGGTTGCTATGGAAGGCAGAGTTGGTCATTGGCGAAATTTGTGCGAAAAAATTGAGATTGTTGTGAGACGCTTTTGGTTATCGTCTTATTTCAATGTACTTTTTTCGATTTCCAAAAGCAAATATTTTTTTCAACTTTTTTCGTTAATATCCTTCAAACTCGCATAAAATCGTTTGTTTTTGCGTTCGCTTTTTTGAGAGAAGTTTTGTAGTTTGCAAAAAAACATCTATCACTTCCCATTTTCAAACTGCCCAATACTGCGGCAGAAAGGAAACCGTATGTTTCGGTCATTTGTTCTCTCATTTATTCCCGATTCTTTGCGCCATGATACGGATGAATTTCGCCGTGCGCGACTGCTGGTCAGCATATCCTTTACGGTCGTGATACTGTCACTTCTCAGTATTATTCAAGACGTATTTCTTGCTGGTGCTGGTATTGCTGATATTATTCTCTTCCTGGGATTAATCATCAGCATCAGCATTCCAACGATTATGAAGCGCACCGCATCCATTAAACTACCAGTGACGCTATTAGTAACTACCTACATTGTCGTAGTCAGCGCCCTCTTTTTTAGTTACGGCGGCATCAAATCGAATAGCCATTATTTTTTTCTTCCCGCACCGCTTTTGGCATTTAATCTCGGCGGCTTCAAATTTGGGAGAGCGATTGGCATTTCAATCTTACTTTTAGTTGTGATATTATTTATGATTGACATGAACGCTATTGTTCCCATGCCCAAAGCACAGGATGGTACACAAGCAATCTACATTGCATTATTTTCGACGATTTTTTTAATCGTCTTTATGAATGCCATTAGTGCGCAAAGCGAACTTGGCAAAGATGAAACCACACAACTTCTCGCCCAAACCCGTATCGAATCGGAGCGTAAAGCACAAGAAGATTATCACAAACTCGAAGAACTCAAAGCAGAATCGGAGCGCCGCGCCGCCAATGATTTAGCAAAAGCCGAAGAACAGAAAGAATATCTTGCAAAAAGCGTTGAAACCTTGCTTCGACACATCAGCCGTGTTGCAGATGGCGATTTTACGGTGCGTGTACCGGAACAGTCCGACGACGACATCGGCAAACTCGCACACGCGCTGAATCAAACCATTGAAAATGTCGAAGCGATGCTTGCCCGTGTTGCCGAAAGTGCTGACCGTACCGTATATGCGGCAAGCGAGATTTCAAGCGCTACCGAAGGACTTACCTCATCATCGCAAAAACAATCCTCGCAAGCTGGACACGTTGCTAGCGCCGTTGAAGAGATGTCGGCGACAATCGAACAAACCACGCAACAAACCTCGCTTGCAGCGCACGAAGCATCGCTGGCAAACGATGATGCGCAACAAGGAAATACCGCTATGCGGAGCATGATAGAAAACGCTCGCAGCATTTCTAATGTTGTGATTCAGAGCGCCGATAAAATCAGCGCTTTGGGTAATTCCAGCGAACAAATTGGGGAAATTATTCAAGTGATTGACGAAATTGCCGACCAAACGAATCTTCTCGCCTTGAATGCCGCTATCGAAGCGGCGCGGGCTGGCGACGCAGGGCGCGGTTTTGCGGTCGTTGCCGATGAAGTCCGCAAACTTGCCGAACGAACCCAAAAAGCAACAAAGGAAATCTCGAATACCATTAAAATTATTCAAAAAGAAACTGGTGAAGCCGTCGGCGCAATGAAAACCGGAACGCGACTTGTGGAAGACGGGCAGCAAGCGCTCAACCGCACATCGGAGGCGTTTTCGGCGATTTTGCAGCGCACCGAGCGTGTTTCCGACGTAATGTCCCAACTTGCCACCGCCAGCGAAGAGCAAGCTACCACGAGTAATATGATGGCGGAAAGCGTCAGTTCCATTGCCGATGTTATTGAAGAGGCGGCACAAAATGTTGGGAATATCGCAGGGAGCGCATCGGGACTGCAATCGCAGGCAGAAGAATTGCAACAGCTTATCGGGCAGTTCCGCATTAACCGCTCCGAATCATCATCACCAAAACCCACCAGAGGCAAGCAAATACAAGGCTCCGCACGGAGGCTGTTGTCGTAATTTGTTATGCAGAAATTCCCACAAGAATATGCTCATTACCGCAATGTTTCTCATCCTTATCGGCGTACTTGCAGTTTTGCGCTCCGGTACGCTATCGGGACGTGCGCTTTCGCCGGAAGACTTTTTTAACGAAGGTGGACTTCGGCACGTGCTGAAGCATATTTTCACGCACAACCCTTTTTCTGGTTATGCCAACGACTGGCGTATTCTTTTGTATGGAGTGGCTGGTGCGCTGCTCATGCTTGCGGGTGTTGTGCTGACGGTGTATTTTTCATGGCTCATGTATATTGATTTTTCGCGCTGATTTTCTCCACGCTTCTTCCTCCACCACTTTTCTTCTTCATGCGTTATTATTTTGCCTGTTTTTTTCTTGTTGCTTCTTTCGCATATTCGGAGGCAATCGCCCAAGAAACCTCTTCGCCGCTCATTCCTATCGAAGGCATTGTTGTCAATAAACAAACCAGCGAGCCTGTCGTCGCAGCATCGGTGCGGGTGCAAGGCACCAATCGCGGTACATACACGGGCAAAGACGGTAAATTTCGATTGCCCCTGCCGCAAGGTTCGTACAAAGCGCTTATTCGCTCTTTGGGCTACGAAGCGCTTGAAATCACGCTTGAAGCCAAAGATGGCGTAAGCCCCGTGCGCGTGGAACTTCTTCCCGCCATTGTGAAATTGGGTGCGGTGGACGTGATTGCGGAGGTCTCGGCGGCGGAAATTGTTCGCCGCGCGATTGCGAATAAGGATGCAAATCGGGCAAAATTGCGCTCGTCGTCGGGGCTGGTCTATTCCAAAACGGCGTTTGATATTGCTGTTCCCAAAGGGTTGTCGCTTTTTCTCAGTAAAGAGCGGCAAGCGCAGGTAGAAAGAATGAAAAACGCCCAATTAGAAACCTTCACACGTGTTGAAAAGCAGTACACACCAAGTCTTTTCACGCGCAAAACTATTTTGCAACGCCGTCAAACTGCCAATATTCCTGCTGAAAGTAACACACTTGTTTTTGATGAATTTTTTGATTTTACCGACCCCGTACTTACGGTCAACGGTACGCGACTTTCGACCCCGCTTGGCGCATCAGCACTGGATTCCTACCAATACATCATGCTCGATCGTAAGCAATTAGGCGACAGAACGGTGTATATCATCGGTTTTAAGCCCAAAGCAGAGATTTTTCCCGGATTTGAAGGTACAGTGCAGATCATTGAGGGAAATTACGCGATTGTGCAGATTAGCGCCAAGCCAACGGCGAAAACCGCCATGAAGTTCGTCACAGAACTTTCTTTTTTCCAAAAGTTTGAGCGTTTCAATAATAAAATGGGCGTTGGCGAAGAAGCAGAAGTTTGGCTGCCGACGCTTCTCGAAACAAACTACAGCTTTAGTGTTGAATTTGTCGCTGGGCTGGCAGAAGTGGGCATTGCGCTCAAGACCCGCAGTATCGTCAGCGAGTTGGATGTCAATCCCGCGCTTCCGGCAAATTTTGCCCCCGCGAAAAAAGCCGTAACACCAGACGGGAAGCCAAGCGCAAGCAACACCGAACGCAATCGCGCTGTGACTGTACGCTTTGGCAATGCGAATCGGCGCAATAGCCTCAAACCTGCACCGCCAAAGGCTTCGAGCGCAAGCGCTTCTAATGCAAGTAGTGAAGCGGCTTCCAGCACAACAGCAAATGCAATGCGGAGTACAACATCTATGGTCACGGTGGCTGCCGAAAATGAGAATAGTATTCTTGCTGTTTCGGCGGGCGCAGACTCGGTTTCATCGGGCTTTTGGGAAACCAATGCGCTCACCGAACTGACACCGGAGGAAAAAGAAACGTACCGCCGTGTGGATAGTGTTGTCAAGGCGTTACCACCCGACACGGCAAAATCTCGCTCCACAAGCGGAGGATTTGGTCTTTGGGGGTTTCGCCTTTCGACCAATGCCGCCATCAGTTTTTTTCCTGCATTCAATATGACCCGCTCCACAGGCTGGCTCTACGGCGCACAGGTGAAATTTCAATGGGAAGCGCCGGGCGAGAATGACACGTTTGCCGCGCTTTTTTTAGCAACGGGCGTGATGAATCTGTACCACAACAAATTCTTTGGCGACACAGGTTTGAAGCTGGACGTAGCAACATGGGATGAGGGCGGGCTTTCACTCATGGGCGAGGCGTTTTCTACTATTGGCTCGTTGCAGAATCGGCGTTTGCTGGGAGAGCGTTTCACGCGCTTGCCTTTTGGGTATATTTTGTATCAACATTTTCTGGACTTTTATCGTCAAGAAGGATTTGGTGCTGGATTTTTACTCAACAACGGCAGTCTTGATGCGGCATTGGGGGTACAGCAATATTCCATCACGAATCTCCCGACAATTTTACCAAACGAGCGTTCGACAACTCCAGCCAACGCCGGAACGTATCGCATATTCCAAGCGGAAGCCTCGTGGAATATCGTGCCAGAGAATAATTTGTACGCTTTTGCTTCATTTATGGATGACCCGCAAACAAGTGTTCGTGCGCGATTTGTGGGGCGCTATGGTCAAGAAGTGAGTGGGGGTGAAGCGTTTGGCTCAGTCGAAGGGCGTGTAGAATTATTGCAACCAACGTTTTATACCGGATATGCGCCGATGTTCCTCCGTCTGAGTGCCAATGCTGGCTATGCAAGCCGCAATGCGCCCTTGCAGGAACAGTTTATTGCCTTTCGCCGTCTTGCTATTGCGGGTCGCACCACCGATTTTGCAACTATTCCCATCAACGGGCTTGCCGGAACGGAATTTGTCTCTTTTCATGCGGAACACAATTTCTCGGATATGCTCTGGCGGCTTGTGGCTTGCCGACGTGGAAAGGGCGGGGTTTGGATATTCTTCTTCTGGCGCAAACGGGAAAATATAATGCGCTGGGATTTTTGCCGATTCAGCGATCGAGCGAATACGGCGAACAAGCATTTGCGCCATCCAGCACTTGGCATACTGAAGTCGGAGTGGGAATTTCGCGTATTCCCTCGTTCTTTTCGGATTTTTTGAATTTTCGTGTCGATTTTCTTTGGGGAGTAGGTGCAAACACACTTCCGGGCAATGCCTTCGGTTTTTCTCTGACGTGTAGTTTGCCTTTCTGATGGTGTCGGATACGCTTCTTTGCATCCAGATTCCACAACAACAAAAAAGCGCGGCAACGAAAATTGATGAAACAGGTGTCCGTAACAGGGAATGGAGTTTCACCAGCATTTGCCGCGCTTTTTTATTCTCTGAAGCGCATCATAAAAAGTGTTCCGACGAGAGTGAGATGATGAAACGTCTATCACCAAATGGAGTTCCATCAAGCATTCGGAACAAGAGGATTTTTGTTGTTCAACAGGAGTGCGAACGCAGTTCACGTCTCACATTGTTCAAAGTTCAACCTGCTCAATCACACCCACCCAATGGCTTTCGTTCAGCCTTCCGTGAGCGAATTCGTTTATCACCGTAAAGACTTCATCCGAAAAACCACCGATGTTCAGCGTATCATCGCGCTCATGCGCTTGCGATGTAGAGTTTGGTTGCAAATCCAAGCAAACAAGCCGTGCTTGGGGATTGCGGGTTTTGAAGATTTCCCATTCATGCGCAAGCGCCGTTGAGCGGTACGATTGCGCGTCCATCCACGATTCGTTATCGGAAACAAACAGCACTAGAGCGCCGTTTGCATGGTGTTCGTTCAAATGCCGCAATGCCGCACTGCAATTCGTTCCGCCGCCATTGATGGCAGCAAGACGCTGTGCATTCGTCATCACGCTATCGTTAGGATGCAAACGGGTTTTGACGACGTGCTGCTCAAAAGGAATTACCTCCGAAGCAGGATTCTTGCGCAGTATTGCCGAGGCAATCAAGCCCGCAACATCAATGCAGCGCACACTTGTTGTCGAGCCTTTGCGATGCCCCGTTATCGGCGATTGCATCGAACCGGAAACATCCACGCAAATAAAGACTTTACCGTCCAACGCAGGAATATTCGCTGTTGCGGCTTCCAATGCGGCTTCTAGGGCAAAACTGCAATTTTGCAGCGCCTCTGCCAACGTCGTGCGCAATTTGCCGATACTTTCTTTGGTCATGCCGTTGGTCGGGGTAATTGCCAAAAGTGCGTCAACATCAGTGATATTTCGGTATGCTGCTAAAAGTTGGTATGGAAAGGCTTTTGCGCGACGAATTTCCTCAACATCCTGCAAACGAGCAATGATGCGCTCTACGGCTTCGGCATCTTCTAAAACGCCATGCCGTGCAAATGTGTTAATGTTCATGCGAAGCGTCTGCCAGCTTGCGTTGCGGGCAATCTGCACCCAATCACGCTTGGAAAGCGGCAGCGCTGTAAGCATCTGAAACGGTACATTCGGCACCATTTCGCTCTCGCCGCGCTTGAATGCTTCATAGTCGCGGACAAGTTGTGGCAAATCCTCGTGGATGTATTCTTTGCCGAGAAGATAACCGTACAAAGCACGTCGCGAAGCGGTCTTCGGCGTGGGATGAACCATTTTAATCACATCAGCAAACGACGGGTCGTTACCGATAGAATTGGTGAAAATCTGTTCATCGGTGCGGCTCTCGAACCAATCCAAAATCAATTTTTTCGGTAATGTGCCGAGTGATTTACGCCCCGTCGCGCCGGAACGCATGATTTGAACAAAGGTGCGGAGCATTTTGCCATTATCAATCACACGCGGGAACACGGCTTTAAGATACTCGGTTTCTTCGCGTGTCGTGAGCAATGCCACAAGCAGCGCCGGAACATCTTTCATCATGCCGCTCTCACGAGCATAGACGGCAGTTTGAGCAATAAATTCGGTTGGAATAAAACCATTATTCCAAAGTCTGTTTTGAGCATTGCAGAGCGAAAGAATCTGCTCAAGCTGATTTTCCGCACTCGCGTACAACGTTCCATTCAAACAGCCTGTTGCGGCATACTGCGCAAGCACGTGTTTTGGAGACAAAGTGTATGCTTTTCCACCAGCTTGGTTATGGGCATTTGTGCCTGGAAGAGTGTTGCTGGGCAGCAAGCCTCCAATAAGCGATTGAAAGAGTCGTTTATTAGCCATCGGCGTAAGTCCTGAAGCGGTATGACAAGGGAAAATAGCAGAACAAAAAATGAATAATTGTTCACGGAGCAAATCCCAAGAACCATGCCAATTCCCACAAATGGCTTCATTAAGCCATTATGTGCTTATTTTACCGCAAAAAGTGTGGTATTTTGCTGACACTGTGAAGGAAATTGGACACTCCCACGCCTGACACCAACACGCATTTGAGACACCAAACGAGACATCTGCTCCAAAACGAAGCACCCCTGCTAAGGTAACGTCATCTGCTCTCACCACCAGTCTCAGGCAGGCATTTCCACAATAAACGTCGCACCACGTCCAAGTTCAGACTCGCACCAAACGCGCCCCCCCATCGCCTCGACAAGGCGCTTGACGATACTCAAGCCCAGACCGGTACTGTGTTCTCCGCCCGTTGGTCGTGCCGATAGACGAGCAAATTTCCCAAAAAGCCGCTTCATATCTTGCTCAGAAATACCTTCGCCCTCATCCTGAATTTCCAATCGCACTACCGCACCTCGCTTAGGGCGTGCGAGAATATCTCGCTGATCCACCGCCATAAATTCACTCGTCTCGTGCTGTGAAAGCCTCGCCATTACACGTTTTCCCTTCGGTGAATATTTTAAAGCATTGGAAATAAGATTGTCCACAATTTGCCGAAGCGCCTTCGTATCGGCTCTGCCGATGATGTGCGTTGTTTCGTCAAAAACGAGTGTTAGCGATTTTTCTTCTGCATGATACCGATATTCCGCCAGAACATCCCTCACCAAGGCAGTGAAATCAACACGCAAAGGCGAAAGCGTGATACCGCCGCGCTCAATCGCATTGATGTCTAGCAGATTCCGCACCAATTCTATCATTCTGTCAATCGTCAACAATGTTTGACGCAAAAACACGGCACGGTCAGAAGCCCCCATCCGTTCATTGTCCATCAGCAACACTTCCGTCATACCGCGCATTGCGCCCAGTGGATTTTTCAAATCATGTGCTGCAATGCCCAAAAATTCATTTTTTTCATTATCAAGCTCCATAAGACGCTCATTCTGTTCATGAAGCGTGGCATTAACAATCTCAATATCGCGTGCCTGTTCTTCCAAAACTTCCTTTTGCCGCGCAATTTCCTCATTCGCCTCGGCAAGCTCAATGTTCCGTAAACGATACATTTCGCCTTGCAATGCCTCTGCACGAGCGCGTTCCTGCTCTTTGCGCAAAACAGCAATACGGTCGCCCAAGGCAAATGAAAGCAATAGCATTTCCAGTGCAGAGCCAATCTGGATACTGAACTGCACGAGCGGCGTTTTCGGTAGAATGGCAAAATTGGAAAGGATAAACACCAATGCCCCTAGAAAAAACATCGTCCATGCCGCCAGGAAAAACGCCGCCGGACGGAATCCACGCCGTATTGCCAGAACCGCATTGGTTATCATAAACACAATCACTAAGACGGCAATCAGGTTTAATGCGCGGTGCATCGGCGATATCGGAACAAACCATTGCACAATCAAACCCAGCAAACAAGCGCTTATCAGCACCCATCCCCAACGCGCCGACCAGCGTCCAAACTCTTTCAGATGCAAAAATTCCTTCGCAAAGAGCAGTCCGAAGATATTACCAAGCAGAGAAAATGTCGTGACAAGCACGGGAACAAGCGGTGCATATAAGGGAAACATCTGAAAAACCAGACCATTGACACTGACAAAAATAAACGAACTGTACAACACCACATAGGCAACGTAGTAGAGATAAGCACGGTCGCGTAAAGCAATAAACAGGAACAGATTATAGATTGCCATTGCAATCACAATGCCGTAATACATCCACATTGGTATCATTTCGGAGCGCTCATTATCGGCAAAACGCCTCTCCGATATGATTTCAAGCGGCACGGCGAGTGTCATGCGGGATTGGACACGAATCAAAACAGTGAGTGTATCGTTGGGGGCAGTCCACGGCAGCAGTGGTGCAAGATGATAACGATGCGGAAGAATTTTATCCTGCCACGCCACACGTGCGCCACAGCGAGTAAGAGTAGCATTGTATCTGCCGCAGAAACGGGTTCCAGATAATGAGATTCCATAGACATAGACAAAATCCAGCGAAGGATAATAGGCTGCAATCAGCCATTTCCCTTGCTGCGGAGTATTACGTACCACCACACGAAATTTCAGCCAATATGCTGACGAGGTATAGCTAAAATTGGGATAAAGACCGCGAATCGGCATAAAACGGCGAGTATATTCGGCAGTTAACACCGAATCAAGCGTCAGCGCTTGGGAAGCATCTTCTAAATATTCGATTTCACGACCAAGGACATTCTGCTCCGAGCGCCCTGTGTCCAGCACCAACACAGGTGTGAGCGATTGAGCGGCAACTTCTGGCGCACTGCCGAACAAGATACACACAAGAATATATCTCAAATACCACTTCATGCCATTTTTGATAAAAATGAAAGCAACTTGTTCCGCACCTATTCAACCACGCTGCCGTTTCTCAAGCGGCAGCACGGGTTTTCCGATACGCAATAACAATATACTCAAATTTTGGAACGCCACGAACAGTGTTCATACTACTAAGTTTGTTCATAAAAGTAATCTGGTAAATCTTGGTAAAGTCATAGAAAAATGCGAGATTTTCCTTGAAGCCCATTGCCTCAATGACCATAGCCATTGCATATGAAATTCGTTACGCCCTTGAATGAAGACACTCGCAAGCAGTTGCAAGCCTATACCACGATGACGTTTCCTTCAAACGCCGCCTTCGCGCTCATGCCGTTTTACTGAGCGATCGTCGGTACAGCATTGACCAATTGGCAGATATTTTTGATGTTGACCGTGACACCATCAGCATTTGGCTCACCAACTGGGAAGAACACGCTTACGGGCGGCTTATCCGATGCTACTCGTCCGGGGCTACCGCGTAAAACTTCCGCCAAAGAAGATGCCATGATTCTTCACACGGTCAAACGGCACCCACAGCAGAGTAGAACTGCCCTATCGGTGTTGCGAAAAAAAAAAGATTACTCTGAGCCTCCACTTCAAAAGAACTAACTTAGTATTATACAGCCTCCCGACAAGGTAGATACGGGTATCAGGGTCGTCGCCCCGTACGAGAGCGACGGATGCATTTGCCTTTCAATACCCTGCACCAGCTCCGACAAATGCTCCCGATTCGCCTCCAAAAATGCCTCGTCGAACGGCAACGTTCCCGCCATTGCTTGATTCGTAAGTTCGGTGATAGTTTCGATGCGCTCTTGGTGGTTGGGTGCATCGGCGAGGGCTATTGCCGCGAGGTCTTCAAGCGATTCAACTTGAACAAGAGTTGAATCAAAATCAATGATAATCGCAGCGAAATGGTGCATGATTTCTTTGGTGGTGTAATTGTGAGTATTGGGGCACGAGACTGTGCAGCGAATTTACAAGGATTGCACACTCCGAGTTTTGTAAAAAATTTTCGCACTGATGTAACCTTTCTTGTATTCTCTGCACATACTCATCAATGCAGCCCTTTTCAGTTTTTACTATTCCTTGTGGTACACCTAACCCAACAAGAACGCTTTATGCAAGCGCTTACACCGATTCTTCCAAATCTGGAGCGTTTTGTTCGTGCATTGGTGCGGCGGCGTGGCACGATAAGCGAAACAACGGAAACAGCGCGAGATATTCTTGCTGAAACGATAGCGCAAGCATTTGAGCGCTTTCCGACGCTACGTCGTCCTGAGTCCTTGCTCAGTTTTTGTTTCACGATCGCTACTCGCCTGAATCGGCGGGATATAGATTCCCAGCGCCGCTTCACTTCATTGGACGATAGCGCAGAGAGCCATTTTTGCCATGAAGAGCGGACTGATAATGCTGATGTGCAGCTTCTCTATTCCGCACTGGATATGCTGCCGACACAGCAGCGAGAAGCAATTATCATGTTTGAAATTCTTGGTTTTTCGCTCAAAGAAATTCATGATGTACAGGGCGGAACGCTTATTGCCCTCAAAGTACGCCTTTCACGTGGAAGACAAGCACTGACAAGGCTTTTAGCAGAGCATCCGACGCAACGGCGTGACAGCATCGCCGCGCCAAAGAATAGCACACCCGCAATCACTCGACGCGATAACGATACGGAGCATCATCACAGACTTTCTGCAATCTTTTCCTAAACTACCATGCAAACGAATATCAATCTTCATGAGTTTTTCCGTAAAGCACGGGCTGAGGCAGATGTACAGCCGCCCACAGCGCTTCTTTCGGGATCGGATATTGAAGCGATTCTACGCTCCAAGTCCCAGAAAAAGACTGTTTCCGCGTGGTATCATCGTGTTTTTACGTGGAAAAAAGGTGCATTTGTTCTTGCTCCTGTCTGGTCGTGGCGTGTTTCTGTTGCGTTTGCTGCCGGATGTGCGTTTATTCTGGTGAGTGGCGGTGCGCTATTCTTCTTCTATCAAACCTCTGCTATTAAACACAGCACCAATGGTAGTGAGTCTTCAGCGCATATTGTCCCAGCAACTCTGGCGCAAACGCCTCCGAAAAGTATTGGTTCTGACCAGACATTCCATCAAGCATTGTTACCCAAAACAACACGAAAAGCAAGAGTTGCGATTCATAGCTCAATCGGTCGGAATGCCCTGCAATCGTCATCAATAATGGCTTTTGTATCTGATGGCATGAATGCTTCGGCAGTGCTTCCGAATAATCTTTTCGGGATTCGTCCCGAAGATTCAATGACCGATGAAGAAAGGCTTATTGATGAGCTTTGTCGTGTACGATCCCCAATCAATACCTATTATTTTGAACAATAATCCCGTCCGGCAACTGCCCTACTAACGAATAAGAGGTTCTAAATGATTTCAGTTGGAAACGATTATGGTATCGAATAGTCAAGCACGTGAGAAACAAGGCGGCTTCAGCCCCTTGCTCTCCTGTTCGGACGAAGCAAGGGGTTGAAACCCCTTGTTCCAAAGACCGCTTCAAACCTTGCGTTATAAACTGCTACAATTTCTTGACCAACTGAAATCATTTAGAACCGAATAAGAATGGCATTGTTGCCGAAATTTTATTACTTCTTTTGGTAGTGGTCAAGTAATACATGAGAGATTGTAAGTAATAATAAACATTTCGGTTACAATCTGATGCCAAAAGTCTCGTTTGGAAAACGAGAGGGTTTTGCGGACATAACGCCCCACTCGTTGCCGAAGGGTGTTGTTCCACCGCT
>CANHDJ010000038.1 GCA_947459425.1 Ignavibacteria bacterium | reverse complement strand
GCATGATACCTCTTTTCTTGATGCTGTACAGTGTGGTTACTTTACAAATCAAGGAAGAGGTATGCTTTTTTACTACTCTTTTTTTAAAATGTCCAGACTATTGAAGAATAGAACGTTATCATCTCATTTCACGTAACGACGACGTTTCCAAATACTGCCGAAACTGCCCCCGCCGTACAACAACTTCATTATGTGTAATATCGGTATGGATAAAAACGACGGAAGAGCGCTTTAAATCTTGTTCCGTGAGTTCCGTCTCAGACTTGAGCAAGTAGGGAATGCGCCATGCGGCAAGGTCTTCCATCAGTTTCTCCGATTCCGCTTTTGTGCCGCCGTCATCGGTGTAAATATTCAGGAATCGCCCACGAAGCCGCTTGCAATCATGCTCCAGCCAATGCGTGAATTTTTCCGTTTGCCCATACAGCGCATCAAAAAGCCACACCTCGCGCACGGGAACACCACCCCGAAGCAGCATAAATGCTATTGCGCGATACGCTCCGCTATGCCCTGAGAGAATCACGTTTCCAAGCCGTGACTTGATATTTTTCGTGCGTTGCAAGGTTTCAAATGTTTCCGAAAGTAATCGCTGTAAGCCGCATGAATCCTCAAGTTTTCCGCCAAAGGAATCGGGCGCAAATTTTGGTCCTTCGGGGAACACGAACACCGCATTTTTGCCACTTTCGGCAAACTGCTCGGCAAGGCGGAACTTTGCTGTTGCGGTGTCAATGCTATTGCCCCAGCCATGCAAATATACGACAATATCCACTGTTTTGCCAGATTTGAAGCCCTTTGGAAGGAATATCATTACGCTGCTGTCGCGGTAATGTTGCTCGGCAGGATAGGTTTTGCCGTCGTAAGTGTGTCCGGCGCTGCGCTTGGGATGAGGAAAGGGAGCAGACTTCATGCCGATTGTGAGTGCATTGCCAATTACTGTCGCGTTTGTCGAGCGAACTTCATGCCACTCTTGAGCAAAACTACCGGGAGAAAAATTTATGATTGCTATTGTGCAAAGCATGACAACAACAAATGGTAATACAATCCGATTCATGGCAGTTTGGAATATTGAGAAAAAGAGTTGAAACTTGCAGATATTATCACTAAATTCCAAGCGGGTTTGTTTGCTTTTCACTTTTATTTTTATCAGTCCTGTAATGACTATATTCTTTTATCGTTTACTCCACGTTGCCGCATTATTACTAGCTTTGAGTGCAACACTTGGAACAACACTCCTCGCCCAAAACTTCTCCGTTCAGCCGCTTTCGCTTCAGCGAATGAAGATAACCATACCGGAGAAATACACACGGTTTTTTACCGTCACGCCCGATTCTGTCAGGCTTCCTGCGGGATTTCTAATGAATGTTTTTCATGCAGGGATGCTCAAAGCACGATTTTTTGCTTGGAATCGGCGTGGAGTCTTGCACATTACAGATATGGTTACGGAACAAATTATCGCCTTGCCCGATGCGAATAACGACGGTGTTGCCGACACCAGTTATATTGCCGCCTCGTCCTTCAGCGATGCTCACAGTATGATTTTTGTACAAGACACAATGTACGTCGCAGAGCCGACGAAAGTCTGGCGATTGCTTGACCGGGACGGCGACGGCATATACGAAACACGCTCGGTTTTTATTGATAGTATTCCCAATGGCGGAGTATTCAATCACTACACGCGAACGATTCTGTTTGATTCCGTGCAAAAGGCATTTTTCCTCAGTGTTGGTGCGCCTTGCGATGCCTGCCGTGCTGATAACCCCGAACGCTCTGCCATTCTGCGGTTTAATGCCGACGGCACGGGAAGGCGTATATTTGCTACGGGTTTGCGGAATGCAATAGGGCTTGCTATTGAGCCTTCGACCGGAAAACTCTGGGCGACGAATGCCGATCGCAACGGACTCGGCGAGGAAAAGCCCGAAGAGATGATTACATCTGTGCCGGAAGGAAGTTTTCACGGCTGGCCCCTTGCGTATAGTACGCTTGATGGAATAGTGCTTGGCAATAACACACAAATTCAGACAGGTAGGATTCGTGCGGCGTGGACGAACTTTCAGGCAAATGCCAATTACCGCGCTATGCTGCCTCTGACCAATACCGATTCAAGTCGCTTCTCACGATTGAAACTCGCCGAAGCGCTCTTGCCCGCACACTCTACGCCAATGGGCTTGCAATTTTGCACCACGCCGACATTTCCGCGCAATTTTCGCAATGGTGCCTTTGTCGCTGTTCATGGTTCCTTCGACACTTCATCGCGTAAACTAGCCGTTGGGTATAATGTCGTGTTTATGGCGCGTGATGCGGTTTCGGGGGCATATTTTACGCAAGATTTTCTCACGGGATTTCTCACGGACTCTGCGCGGTACAAACGTTGGGGACGACCTGTCGGCATCGGCTTCAGCCCGCAGGGAGACTTATTTGTCAGTTCCGATGATAACACGGGTTCGCTCTACCGCATATCCTATCAAGCGCCTTCTGGTGTCTCACAGCCACTCGCAGCGAATGATTTTCCTTCGGCATTATATCCGCAGTCGGCTCGTTCTAGCGATGCGCTTTGGGTGGATTTCCTTGCACCAAAGGCAGGTGAGTTGGAAATTGTGATAGCAGATGTTCGGGGTGTGGTGATTGCCTCTGCATCCCGCGTGATTGCTGCGGGGCGTGGAACCGTCAGTCTTAGTGAGATTCTTCGTGATGCTGCATCCATGCCCCTTTCAGCAGGATTGTATTTCTACCGCTTAACGTTGAGAAATGGAGCGCAGAGTATTTCGTCGGTGAGTGTTCAATCGCAAGGAACTATGCTGCTTCAAGGCAGGTAGGGAGGAATACTGATTTGGACAGTTACACGAAACTTTGGCAGGGTTATGCGGGCGGCAAAGGAACACGGATCGCGTCGGCATTGAACATCATTACGGGTAAGCCCAAATTGTAGTCCTCGTCCCAATCGGAATACTGACGCAAAACGCCTAATGGTGAGGTTTGGCGGAGCATTGCGCTGTACCATTCGCGGTATTTTCTGTCTTTTTTATGTGCCGCTTCTGCAATCGCGGGAAATCGTGTGAGAAATTTTCGGGCGAGTTCCTCCGGCGTATCCTCTGCGGCATCATCCCAGCCAAAATACTGTGTTTTTTGTGCTGTGGTGTAATGGGCTTTTTGGGGGAACTTGGCTGTACCGATTTCAACGCGCCAATGAATGCCAGAGGCTGACAAACCCGCATAAATCCTCATTTTTTCGTACCCCATCGTGTGCAGGATGCCGACCATTTCCAGCACATTTCTTGCCACGCAAAAACTGCGATATTCTGCGGAATCAGTGTTCATAGGCACTTCTCAAGTCGTGGGTGGCAAATTCTTTTGCGCCGTGCCGGATTCTATGCGCTGCAAACGCTCCTCTGCCAGCAGCGCCACCACTTGCACGGCAAAAGCGCGGGCATTTTGCAGCCCTCGCGCTTCCAAGGTCAGCATAAGCTCATTTCCCCGTGCCGAGGGAATATTTTCCAGCACTTTCAGGCTTTTGGTCGTGATAATCATTTTCGGATTCCAGATGTGTTTCCAATCGCCCGTATTGTTGCGCATTTTCCAACGTTTGCATTCGATAGATTGTATCAAATGCAAAGGAATGATGCGGGTTTCAACATCAGTGCGGGATTGTTTAAAACTGGTGATGGAATATTCGCTTAGGGCGGTAACGAATTCCAAAACAAGCGCATTGTCTTCAAAGCGCATAATTCCTGAGCTACCGGAAGAATATTCGCCACTGAAAAGCGAATAATCATCGTCGGTTGCGTCTTTGTCGAGGAAAAAGGGGATTGCGTCGAGGTCGAGAATCATGGTGTACTTTGATTGAGTGTGGAGGAGAAATAATGAGCAAGAAAAGCGTGGAGTTTCTGCGTTTCGGGATGGTTCAGCAGCCAATCTTCCTGTTTGGCATAATCGCGGTTTTTCTCTTTTGCTTGCTCACGTTCTTTGTTTGATGTGCCGTGTAAAATCTCCATGTAGCTGTATATTTTGCTTTTCCGAATCGGAACGCTCAATGTCTGCGGTATGCGCTTTTGTTGCATTAAAATGCACTGTTCGTACGTATCCCAACAATCAAGCAGGGGCTGGTTTGCAGGATTAATGATGCGTTCCAACAAGGTTTCCAAATCACCGTTGTCGTAGTTGTTTGGGAGCAAGAATACATCAAATTGCACAGGCAAATCAGGGCGTTCGGCGTGTATCGTCTCGGTAATGCTGGCTAATTCTTTGGCAATGCGGTCTTTTGTTCCGGCAAAATCCGTTTCTTGTTCTTCGCTGTCCGCGTCGAAAATAATGCAGTTTGTCAGACCTTGCAACGCGAACTGTGTGAATTTGTTGGTTTGCGCGGCGAGTCCACCATTCCCTGAGCATTTGACAATGTGTTGACCTTCTTGCAAGGTCTGTCCGAAATGATATTGCACAAAATCTTGAAAAAATTTCACATCGGCAATACCTTCAACAAATAACGCTGCAGACCTCATACAACCGCCCCTCCACGCAATTCAGTTCCATTTTCTATGGCAGTTTCAAATTGCTCAAAGGTGCTGCAAACCGCTTCCACACGCTTCGTAACGGGGCTGTCAATCAACGTAAAACACCGTGCTTTGTCCTGAAACGCCAGCATTTCCGGCTCTTCCAGCACTTCTTTGAAGACTTCTAAACATTCCCAGTTGTGCGAAGTCGCAAAAATTTGAATGTCGTTCAGGGTTGCGCCAAGAATGATTTTTCTCCAAAAATTGCGCAAATGTGAAAAGTGCAAACCTGCGTCAATCTCGTCGATCATCAGTCGCTTACCTTTGTGCAATTCTAGTTCAAATGCAATACGAACCAAACGAATCGTGCCATCGCCCATCATCGCAAGCGGCATCGTGCTTCTCTGCCCATGCTGACCGATGTACAGCACCGCATCGGTGGAAGTCGCATTATCAACATCTATTTTTTTTATCTGGGGAATCATAATTGCTAAGGTCTTCATTAACTCAGCATCTTTGCCCTCATCACGTTGAAAATATGCCGAATAGATATTTGCCAGAACATTGCTGTATGCTTGCGCAAAAGGCACAAGCGGCACATGAACACTATTCGTACCGTCATAACGAAAAACACCATTATACTTCATCTTTACGGTATTTTCAAGCGACAAAACATTCGTATGCTCACCATTAACAAACCATTTGTAACCACTTTCAATCGGTCCGGTCGCAATAATTGTTGTCCCTTCAGTCTGACCAAGCGTAAATTTCGTTGGCAAGCGCTCTGTGAGCAAGGTTGCGCGGTTGATAAAAAAATGCCAATAGGGTTCCGTAATCTTTTGCAGGTTACGAAATTCTGTCAAGACTTTGAGAAATCTTGCTTGAACAATGTCGCTATTCTCATCCACCAACAACGCCTCCAAAACACTCGTCTTCCCCACATTATTATCGCCAACAATGAGGTTAAACTGCCCGATATTCTGCATTTCAAAATGCTCGAAGCGTTTGAAATTTTCGACGGTGAACGAGGTGAGGTGTGCCATAGAGCGATTATGATAGTGGTGAAATAAATCCCGTTGCATACTTCAAATACCCTTGACGACCATTCTGGTCCGTCCAAGTTTTCCGTGAGTTCTGCAAGTATTTAAAACAACGAAGAATAATTTCAGCCGTTACTACTCCTGTATGCTCAATAAAGTTTAACGGTATTTCTGGTTTCCTTCCTTGATTCATACGCCACTGACAGACACTCTCTATTTGCTCAATAAGCTCCAAAGCAAGAGGGTCTTTTGTACGGGGTGCTGGTGGCGACTGATTATTGAGTTTTGCTTTATAGATATTGACAAGTGCCGTATAAGCATCATCAACGGAGTAGTCCGTCATTTGAGGATGAAGGCGATAACAGGTAACGATCATGGCTTCAATGTTTTGAAGAACATCGGCATGAGATTCGTGAATTTTTTGTGTCATAGATATAACAAGAAAAAGGATTGTCAGTCCAAGGTTACAAAACAATAATTTTTTAGTTAAAAAGCCCTTCGTCGCGGTGCAAGAGCAAAATCGCATTATGCGGCACAACGACGTATTTACGGTCATTGAAGCGCAATTCGATGGCGTATTTTTTCAAGTAAATCGCCAAATCGCCCATCCGGGCTTGCAATGGGATGTACTTCACCTGCTCGTCTTTGCTTTGCCAAGGCTCGGCATCGTCCGACTTCGGCACAGCATAGCCCGGACCAACCTTGATAACATAACCGCTTGAAGCATCGTCCTGCCCTTCCACACCGGGCGGCAAGATAAGACCAGCCTTCGTTTCGCCTTCTTGGGTGCGCGGTTGAATTAGGACGCGGTCGCCGACGACAATAAGCTGTTCGGCAATATTGAGTTCTAAATCCAGCATAAAAATATCGTGAAATGGAAAAAAGAGCGTGGGCAAATATACGTCATTTAGCCGCATTGACCAACGATGTGATAAGGATATGGCGGCGTTCTTGGTCAATGCAATAGGAAATACGCCATGTTTTGTAGGCATATTCGTACAAACCCTTGTCGGCATCAAGTGGGCGGATACGCCTGTACGGATGCGGGAATGGGTCGAGCGCCAGCACACGACGCAAGGTTTCTTCTAATGTGGGATGTTCATTTGCCACCAACGCAAGTTCCAAAGAGGCTTCGGGGGAAAATTTACACGTAAACGGCTGGTCGTCAAGTTCCTCCACCCAGCCCGTGCGCGAGTCTGGAAACGAGTCGTAAAGCGGGATATAAGGCTTAATATCCAAAATCGGTGTTCCGTCCAGCAAATCGCAATCGCCCACACGCAGCACTAAGCCTTGCACAGAAAGCACACGCACAACCGAGATACCAAGCGGGTTCGGTCGGTATGGCGCACGAGTAGCAAATACGCCCCGCTTGACACGCCCTCGCGGAGGCAGCACTTTTGGTTTCCAGTGCGTTTGCCCTTCTCGAAGATTTTCATGAAAAACGTACACAAGCCAAACCCGCTCAAAACCTTGCACATCGGCAAGTGACTGTTCAAAATTTTGATGCGGAAGAAGATGGATGATTGCAGATCGGTCGCTTGATTGCTTGTTATCTGTTGCTTGATTACTTGTGGCTTGTTCCTTGATTGCTTGATTACTTTGGTGTGGCGCGTCGTATTTTTGCTGAAAGCGTGTAGAAATTATGCCGATTGGCTCAACTCTGTAGGCTTGAATGTCCGATAGAATCGGGCGCTGGTCTGCTTTTTCATGTTTCATGGTTCACACTTTCAGAAATCGTGCCGTCATCCTACAATAATTCCACCATCGTCACGCCCGCGCCGCCTTCGGTCAAAAGCCCATTACGGAACGATTTCACGGCGGGATGGTGCTGTAAATGCTGCTGCACGGCTTGACGCAACGCGCCTGTGCCTTTTCCGTGAATAATGCGCAGTGCATGAACATTGCCCGTGAGAGCAGATGCAATCGCCTGTTCGACGGTTTTGATGGCTTCATCGGAATACATTCCGCGCAAATCAATCTCTGTTTTTGCGTCAAAATTCACCCCAACACCTGTCGCAATCGGCTTTTTCGCTTGTTTAATTTGCTTCGCTCCGGCACGTTTCAAATTCGCAAGCGTGGTGCGGAATTTCACCGCATCAAACTCCACAACAGCGCTCCCAGCCTCGCGGTCGAGTGCCACAATCACGCCCGGTGTCGCAAAATCTTCCATTGTAACGGTGTCGCCTTCTTCCAATTCGTCCGGCTCCTCCACCAATGGCTTTCTTGCTTGCTTTTCGGCGGTAGTTTGTATTTTATTCTTTTCCGCCTCAAACTCACGGCGCACATCGGCAAGGGTCTTGGTGTATTGGTCATTGGTTGATTGGTCACTAGTCATTGGTTGATTGCTCATTGGAGCATTCTTGTTGTCGTTTGACGAATGACCAATGGCTAATGACGAATGACTAATGACTAATGCACGCTTCGTGATTTCGAGTTCTTCTTTTGCGGCTTCGCGCAGGTCGCGGATGGTGTTTTCGACGAGTTTATTGGCGTTAGCGACAATTTGTGCAGCTTCGTCCTTTGCAAGGCGCATTAAATCGTTGTACTTGAGTTTGAAGTCTGCAAATTTTTGATCATATTCTGTTTTGCGAAGCTCCGCACGGCGCTTCACATCTTCACTCTCGCGCCGCAATTTTTCTGCTTCGCGGCGGTATTGCTGGATAACCTCAATGCTTTCTTCCAGCGTACTATGCTTATCGCCCAAGTATTCTTGCGCCTTTTCCATCACACGCGGTGGCAAACCGATGTTTCGGGCCAAAGCAAAAGCATAGCTATTGCCCGGAACACCCGATAAAAACTTGTACGTCGGCTCAAGTTTGTCGGTGTTAAATTCCATACTCGCGTTCATAATGCCGTTTTGCGTGAGCGCATAGCTTTTCAGCGAGGATTGGTGCGTTGTTACGACGAAAAATGCTTTTCGTGCCAGCAAGCCTTCCAAAATGCCCACCGCCAGCGCCGAACCTTCCTGCGGGTCAGTGCCGGAGCAGATTTCGTCCACCAAAATCAACGAGCTGTCGGAAGCATTCATCAAAATTTCCTTCAACCGCGAAATCTGTGACGAGAACGTACTCATGTCGTTTTCGATGGATTGATTGTCGCCAATGGCTGAGAAAACCTCGCGGAAGTTGGTTTTGCAGTATCCGCACGGGAAAATTCCTGACAGCGCCATAGCGATATTCAGCCCGATGCTTTTCATAGCAACGGTTTTTCCGCCGGCATTGGGTCCCGAAATTAAATGCCCAAAGACCGCATTACTGCTTGCGCCAATGGCTTCAGTGCCATCGAACTCAATCGAAAGCGGGATGATGCTTTTCATGCTGCGCTCTGCGGAAGATCCGTTTTTATGCGGTTTCTCGCGCTTGATGTTGTGCAGAAGCACGGGATTACGGACGTTGGAAAGCACAAGCACGTTTTCATCGGTGATTTCCGGCTTCATGCCATCGAATTCAATCGCATAGCGGGCTTTCGCCAAGGCAGCATCCATGCTGGCGAGAATACCAACCGAGCGTAAAAATTCCTCCGCATCTTCGGCAAGTTCGCCCGTGAGCGTGGTCAAAATCCGTTCAATTTCACGCCGTTCTTCGTTGTGCAAAAGCGAAAGTTCGTTGTTCATGTCAAACGTCTCGGCTGGCTCGACAAAAACTGTCGAACCCGTCTGCGAAACACTGTGAATAATACCCGGAATATGGCGTTTATACTCGGTTTTCATCGGCAGCACAAAGCGTCCGTCGCGCTGGGTGATAAATTCTTCCTGCGCAACATCATCCTCAATTACTTTTTTCAAAATCTTCTGCAAACGGCTTCGGAGCTTGTTGGAAGTGTCAATAATTTCGCGGCGAATCCGCGCTAAATCAAGCGAGGCGGTATCTTTCACATTGCCCGTGTCGTCAATCGCGTCGGCGATATGCTTTTCCAAAAGACGATTTTCGTGCAGAGGAGCGCAAAATTCCGCCATTGTGGGAAAGGTCTCGCGCCGCGTATTGAAAAAACTGCGAGTAAGGCGTGAAGAGCGCATTACATCTCGCACGGCAAGCAGTTCGGGCGGAGTCAAAAATGCCCCCGCAATGCGTGATTTGTGCAGTGCGGGGCGAATATCAGCAAAGCCCTCCAAGGGCATCTGCTCACCCATATTGACAAGGCGGACGAGTTCGTACACGCGCTCAAGTTCTGCGCGGAGTTCTGGCAAATTGGGGTTTGGGCGAAGGTCGAGCAGGATTTCGCGCCCTTCGTCCGACCATGCCATATCAGCAAGTCGCTCCAGCACTTTGGGAAATTCAAGTTCTTCCAAAGAGCGCTCCGCTAGATCGCTGTCAAGCGTTTGAGCGGCGAGAACGGATTCTTCGAGGGTGTCTGTGAGAGTAGTATTCATGCGGTTTTTGATGGTTTTGATTATTTTCGTTTTGATGTGCTGTATTCCGCCGATTTCTCCGAATCAAGCGGAAGCAGAACCCACACGAGTAATGGAGACAAGTATTCCGAGCAGTTCCTCCAAGTCAGAAACAGAGCGGTCACGCTCTTCCACTTCGACCGTCAATGCCTTCAAACGAAGGAAGCGCCAGAGAGAGCCTGTTGTTACAACGCCGTAAAGCTCAGGAATACTCACGCCTTCACGCTCATTAAAAATTTGCGAAGCGAGGAGTTCTGCGATACACTGGGGCAGAGCGGCATTGATATTATCGGTCTTTGCCTCGACAACCGCGAGGATGGGCGCTTCAATTTGAAAACTGTTGGTTGATGAGCAAAACATATAGTCGCAACGTCCCTTTAATCCTTGCGTTTCATCCACCGTAAATTCTGTACCGGAGAACAGCGCAAGTCTTTCAGCACCAACAATGACCTGCGTTTCCAGCAAAATCGGAGCAATAATAAACTCCGAGCGAGCTTTTTCCGTGCCGATTGCTTGCGCCCGCGTAACGCTTCGTTCCAGCATTCTGACGAGCCAATCTTCCGCCGACAGAGGCTGCACCTGCTCAAACATCGTGTTGTTACTGACGATACGGAGGTGGAATTTTTTCAAGTCGGCAAAACTGAAATCGCTGTATGCCATGACGGTGTTCGTTAGTGGTGTTATCTCACAACAAGCGTATCGACGAGCCGAAGGCTTTTGTGAAGTTGCATTTGGGCAGTAAATTTATAGCCTTCGGGCGTTACGTACACCGAAGTATCGGTCTTTGCAAGTAATCCTAAATCAACAGCATAGTTGGCATACATTCGGGTTGCATTATATTTCGCCTTGGGAGTTTGCCAGTCGAAAACTTTGCCGGAATGATAGGTGAAATATTCGCTCAACTGCTCCAGTGGAACAGGATGAACATTTTTTGACATGGCAAAAACAGACTCGGCGATAGACGCAATACCGAGTATAACCGAAGAAGCGTAAGGATTTTGAACAATAATTTTCCGAAGAATACTTGCTTGCTCCTCGCTGAGGCGCTCATCGAAAGCATTGTCTCGCGCCGCAACATATTCTTTTCCAATAGCGGTCAAGGAAATCATATCCGAATGCGCTTCCCATTGAATAAGTTGTAACTCGTGCGCAAAGCGAACTTTGTTGTAGAGTGTCTTTGGTGAGCCGCCGACAAGATGTTGCAACGCTTTGACGCTACTTGTTTCTTCCAGAAAATAGATGAATTTGTGAATCAGATGAAGATTCCAGATGCCAATGTCTATCGGCTTTATTTCTGAAAATGACGCAACAGGTCGAAGATGCTCGTAAAAATAGCGCAGCACCGCTTCCGGGTCGTATTGAACGCAGGTAATACCAGCATTTGCAGCAGTGAACAGATCTTTTTCGGTAAAGCTGGGACAGACCAGGTACGGGCGAATAACGCCAGCAAATAAGCGCCCTGCATCCTGAATTTGCTGTAAATCTTGGTAATAGCTTAACACCTGCTCCACAAAGCGCTGTTGAAACGGCTCTATTTTAAGTTCAAGCAAAAGAAACTGTCGCTGATGCGCATACAGCATATCCAGCCTTCCCGAAGGCAATATCATTTGCCGAGCAATAAGTCTGGGTTCTTCGGGAAGGCGAAGAATTTGCTGCGTCAGCATTGGTGCATTCACCAAAATATCTTCAATCTGTGCTTCTCGAATATCCATTCTCTTCCTCGTTTACATGAAATGTACCGTTCACAACCTCCCTCACGCCCCCAAAAGCCGCTTCGCAACAGCCTGTACAAGCGTTCCATCGGCTTTGCCGCGCAGTTCCTTCATTGCAGCGCCCATGACTTTGCCCACTTCCTGCGGTGTTTTTGCGCCGACTTGTTCGATAATGGCTTTCAGAGCTGTTTCCACTTCACTTTCATCCATCTGTTTTGGCAGAAATTCTTGAATAATCGCCAGTTCTGCCTCCTCTTTGGATGCCAAGTCCTCGCGGTTCGCAGCACGGTACTGCTCGACGGAATCTTTGCGTTTTTTTGCCGCCGAAATAAGCAATTTCTGCTCGTCTTCTTCCGTCATGGCGCGTCCTACGCCGCTTTTCTCGAATTCCAAAATCAGTGCGCGGATGGAGCGAACGGTTTCCAGACGGAGCTTGTCGCCGCTTTTCATAGCGGCTTTCATTTGTTCGGTAATGATTTCTGTCAACATAGTTTTGCGAAAAATAAAAAATGGAAAAGAAAGAGTTGTAAGGTTGTATGCGGCTTAGAGGGTGATATTGAACGAGATCGAGAAGATACCGTCCAGAAAATTACCCGTATTTTGCGCAGGTTTATTCCACGGAAAGCGGTTGCCGGAATAATTGTTGTACTGCACCGAAACCGTGAGTGAATTCCAGTTGGCATAGCCGAAACCGTAGGTAAAATCGGGGTTCCAAGGCTGCTGCTGTGCTGCGCTTGGGTAATAAAACAGCGTCAGCAAGCCGAAAAAATAATCATAAATATTGTAGCGCGTTTGCAGCGATAAAAACGTTTGCCACTGCTCAAAGCGGCTTGTATTCACGTTGTAGTAGCTCGGAATGACGTTTAGATTTGCCAAATGTTGCACATTGCTTGTCGGGTGAAATTCCATGATAGAGCGCATAAATTCAGGTGCGGGAAACTTGAAGCCCAGCGACCACGTGCCTTGGTCGAACTGGGTTACTCGTTCACCTTTGCTCACATCAGGATTGAAGCGGTTGCCGCCGTAATTGCCATAGACAAGGCTAAAGGTGTACATATGCCAATCGTTGTAGCCAAAACTATACGTGAAATCCGGATGCCACGACAACACTTCTTTACGACCAATAAACTGAAAATAGGAAAAGTTCAAAAACCAGTAACCAAGCGGGAAGTAAGTCGCCGAGGCAAACGCGAGGAGATTGTTCGGAGGTGGTCCTTGTGTGCTGGGGTTTTGAGGGTCGAACGGCACGGCAAGTGGAAACACAGCCCGAAGCGGAACCCACGCATTGATGCTGCCGACAAAGATTCCGGGCTTTTTGCCAAGGTCTTCCAATGGCAGCGAAAAGGAAGTGCGCATATTTGTCCACACGTCGTCGGAAGCGTCTTTATTGCTGGGCGAAATGGTTGCAGAACCAGAACGTGCAGTATCGGATGAGCGTTTGAGCGGCGCTGTGGGGAGCTGATTTTGTGCAGCCAAAGGCATGATACTCCCGCAAAGGAGCATCAAACCAGAGAGTGCCACCAGAAAAATATACTTCATCCACTTCATGATTGCTTTCGAGAAAATATCGAATGAACCCGAAAATTACGGATTCTTTAGCAAACAACCATAGTTTTTATGCCATGCAGAGCCGTTCTTGTTCAGGATGAACGGTGCAACAAAGCGGTGTGGCGATTCCAATACCATTATCACGTGTTCTTGCGTCAGAATTTGCTCAACATTTGCTAATTCAGTAACTTGTCGTACGCGAACAATCACTGTTGGTAACTGGTTAGACGAAGACCATAATCAAGAGTTGTCGTACACGGTTGCCTGTTTCCATTTGCCTCATTCGTGTACCAATGCCTTCAGCCATACTCCAACAAAACCCGTGAGCATTGATTTTGAACAACCGATTTCTTCTCCAATATGCGCAACTTCTATCGTCTTATTGTACAACTTTTTGCAGGATTCTTGCTCGTTTGCCAAGCACTCCACGCCCAAGTGGAGCATATTCCGATTGCCCACCCAATTTATACAGGCTTGATGCGCTGGGAGGCGCAAGGAATCTTGCCTGCCGACATCTCAACATCGGTGCTGCCGCTTCAGCGTAAAGAAATTATTGCGGCATTGAAATCAGTGCGTAGGCATGATTCACTCTTATCGGATGCGGAAAAGTCCGTATTGACGCGCTTTGAACGAGAGTTTGATATTCTACAAACAGGGCGTTCACTACTTTTCCCCAAAGACAGCACGTCAAGAGCATTGCTTTTTGAGCATTTGTTTGATGACGAGGAAAAATTTGTCTATTTCGTACAAGATTCCGTGCTGACGCTCCGTCTTGTGCCATTTATTCGTGCTGAAGCGCGTTGGCAAACGGGCGCACAAACAGCATCTATGCCCACAACAGGCAGTCCACCTGTCGAACGAGACCAAACAACCGCTATTCTCGCAGCACTGGGCGGGCGCATCTCAGGAACGGTTTCGGGAATGCTGGGTTTTATGCTCCAAGCACAAACAGGACGAACACTGGGCGGAACACCGCTTTTCCTGTACGATGACCCCCAACTCAATCAGAGTTTTCAGTTCCGCGTCGGCGACCATCGTTTTTTTGAGTCAACCGAATCGCACGTGCGCTTTGAGAAAGACTGGTTTTATGCCATTGGCGGGCGCGAAGCGCGTTTAATGGGCGCTGGCTACGGTATGCGTTCGCTGATGTCCTCACAAGCGTTGCCAATGGATGCCGTTACGCTCGGCGCACGATTTCACGGGTTTGAATACCGCGCCACGCATTTTACCTTGCTTGGGCAGCCCGAACCCAACCCGCTTTCGCATGGTTCTCAAACGCCAATAGCCGATAAATACATGGCGCATCACCGTTTTGCCTTTCGGGAAGCGTGGGGCGAGATTGGTTTTAACGAGTTGGTGATTTACTCACGTCGGAATATTGATTTAGCGTATGCGCTTCCCGTCAGCTTTATTCGCAATCTTACCAACGATTTGCGCGACCGCGATAATTTTCAGATTGCTCTTGACGCAACGGTGCGACCTCTGGCAGGTGTGCAAATCAAAAGCACGTTTCTGCTCGATGATCTCAGTATGTCGAAAGTTGGTCGGGCATGGTGGGCAAATAAGTGGGCGTGGAACGTTGGCATAATGGCGCTTCCGTCGGCATTTGGCTGGAAAGCCCCATTTGATGCGACCGTAGAGTATTCCCGCGTTGAGCCTTATACCTACACGCATTTCGACCGTCAAAATGCCGTCGTCAATGATGGAATCTTGTTTGCAGGACATTTACGTCCTAATTCCGACGAACTTATGGCGCAAATTCGCTATTGGTATGGTTCGCGTTATCCGATAACGCTGCGAGCGGCTTGGCAGCGTCATGGGAAGAACATTACCGACGCTAATGGAGCGCTTATTCGCAATGTCGGGGGCGACCCACTGCAAACGCTTCGCCGCGATACGCTGACGCTTGCTCCGATTGATTCCGAAAGTACGACATTTTTGGATGGTGCGACCGACAATCGTTTTTTGTTGACTCTTACTGCGGGACTTGAATTGGCGCGGCAATGGAATATGCAATTTCGCGCTCAATATGCCCTTATTAACGGCGTGGCGCAGCCCGCAGTCTCGTTCAGTCTGCGTTTTGATGATTTTTAATCTTCGTGAATTTATCACATCAAATCCGTGAGGAAGCATGAACACTTCTCTTGAGAATATTGATCGCCTCTTGCAGAGTCTTTATCAAAGCATCTGCTTCAGCAAAGGCAAAAAACCAACCTTTGACAGCCTCCGCGCACTCTTTCTGCCAGAGGGCTTGCTTATCAACAATAATAATCCTGCCACACCTGTGGTGATGAGCGTTGAAGGGTTTATTGATGCTGTGCAATCGGCAATACATTCGGGCGGTTTGGAGGAATTTCACGAACAAGAAATCGCACGAACGATGGAAGTTTTTGGCAATATCGCACACGTTTTCAGTACCTACGAAGCACGATTTGATGCGGCTTCCAAAGCCCCCTTCAGCATCGGCATTAACACGATTCAACTTGTTCGCATTGGTAGTGAAGGCAATGAAGAATGGCGCGTTTGCTCAATGGTGTGGAACGACCAAACGCCAGAGCGTCCGATTCCGCCACAATATTTGAGCAACCATGCTTTTTGAGCAATAACCGCTTGCCCCATGCGACGATATTTGCAGACAAACCAACAATGCCGTATATTGGCGCTTTCTTCGTATTTCTCACGTATTTTCCTCCATTTTTTATGAAATCTCCTATTGAATATCTACGTTTTCACCGATTGGCATCTTTTGTTATCGGCATTGCTCTCGGTAGCGTAGTGGCAGTGTTTGCACAAGACACAACCATCTCGGCGGGAGCTTCTAACCCGCCCAAAGAGGAAGGAAAATTCCGAAAATCCGAATTAATCGAACTTATCAAACTCGACCCTACCATTCGCTTGGATGTACGCTACGCAAAATCGAATAATTTTGTCGGACGACCGCTTTACAAAGAAGAACGTGCTTTTTTGCAGCGCCCGGCGGCGGAGGCACTTGTCAAAGCGCATCGTAGCTTGAAGCAGTACGGCTATGGCTTGCTGATCTTCGACGGCTATCGCCCGTGGCGAGTGACAAAATTGTTTTGGGATGTCACTCCGGCAGCATTGAAAAAATTCGTTGCTAACCCAGCAAATGGCTCTCGGCATAATCGGGGCTGCGCAGTTGATTTGTCACTCTTCGACCTGAAAACGGGCAAAGAAATCTCCATGCCCAGCGAGTACGACGAAATGACCGACCGCGCCTATCCCACGTACACTGGTGGTACAGACGAACAGCGCCGGATGCGAGATTTACTCAAACAGGAAATGGAAAAACAAGGTTTTACGGTATTTTCTATTGAATGGTGGCACTTTGATTACAATAACTGGCGCGAATACCCGATTTTGGATATAGATTTTTCGGAGATAAAATGACGCAAAATTTTTGCCTATCGTAACGACTTTCTTTTCCTGCAATGCAATCATCTCAACGATATATCACGTACTCAATCTTGGCATTTGGACTCTGGCTGCTGCTGATTCCTGCTGCTTTATCAGCACAGGGCTTTAATTGGCAGTATTCAGCACGTTTTCCAACGGAATCGCCAACGCTGTTTGTGGGGGTACATGGAGCATATTCACCGTATGGGCAAAACACAACACGATTGCAGCATCAAGAAATTTTGAGCAGCCGAGACACGTGTTTTTGTGCGGAGTTCAAGAATGCGCGAGGGCAGGAGTGGCGTGTTGGCATTATGGCAGAACAGTGGCTCGAAGCGGGCAATATCGCACTTTTTGGGGCATTACAATTTCAATATCAATCAGAAACATTTATTGCTCCGGGCGATAGCTTCAAAGGACGCATCATCAATCGCCCTACGCTTGTCACGGAGTATGTTTTTGAGCATATCGCCCGACAGGTATCGTTGGAAGCAGGTGCAAAATATAAGTTTTATCCTCTCCCGCTATTTTTTGCACTCGGTGTGAGTTTTGGATACAGCGATACGGCGCAACGCAATAGTCGTGTATTTGAGCGGGTTTCAGCGTTATCGGCAGGGAGTTATAATTATCCGGAGCGCTCCATTGCAGACACGAAATTCACCATTTTCCCTTGGACGGCATCGGCAACAGCGAGACTTGGAGCGGATGTACCGCTTGCAAAGGGCTTGTATGCTTCTCCGGCGCTCTTTGCCACGTGGCAATTTCGGGGTGTGCGTCCCGAACTGCGTTCCACTTCTGCGGAGATTTGGTCACGATGGTCTCTTGGTCTGCATATCGCATTGCTTCTGGGGTTGTGAGATTTGGAGATACGAAATAACCAAGGACATTCCTAGTGAACATGAGGTTTCCCGCTTGCACAAAGCGAACAATGTTTGTGGTTTTGCCAATGCCCCGTAATAAGCAATACGCTTCCCAGCGTTGTTACGGCTGTTTCGACGTGTTCGCCCGCACCTTGTTCACCAACAAAAATTGCCGCGAGTACAGCGAGTGCGCCGATGCCCAAGAGCCAGAGAACCTCGCTTTTGCCGTGATGTTTATAGCCTCTCCACGCTGTAAAAACAACCGTCGGAATAATCAACATTGCCAAAAGAGCGTGTGTCCATTCTGAGTGAATGAAGGTCACGAGTGTTCCCATAAAAGGCAGCGCAAGTGGTAGCAGCAAACAATGCACCGCGCACAGCCCCGACAGGGCAATACCCAAACGGTCAATGTACGAGGTTTGTTGGGGGCTGGATAATGTTTTTGATACTGTGTGGTGATTCATAGACGACGCGGGGGCAATATGTGCCGAATGATGTTGTTCAGGCGAAAGAGTGTTCATGCAAAAAAACGATAGCGGAAAAACGGTGGAAATTGGCGGTGATTACTGATGCTGACAAGAAGGACAAGAACCGGTAAAATTGACAATATGATGGATATTCACAAAGCCCGTGCGCTGGGCAATCACATTTTCTACTTCTGCCATTAGGCAAGCGCCCATTGATATTTCTTTGCCGCATCGGACGCAACTTATCGTGTGGGAATGGTGCTTTTCTGCTAGTGCGTATCGCCAACCGCCATTGGAATGCTCAGTTTTGTTGATGAGATGCAATTTTTCAAACTGCTCCAGATTGCGATAAATCGTTGCAACGTCAATAGATTCTTGCTTGTCTTCGGAGGTGCAGTCAAACGCGGTATCGCTGATGTGCGCATAGATTTCATGCGCCGTCAGAGGCGAATCGGCGCGATAGAGTACCGAAAGGACGGCTTTTTTGCCCTTTGTCAGACGCGGCACACAAGCGCGGACGCGCTCAAGAAGCTGGTCGAATGGTTGCTGTGGATGCGTTGTGTTCATATTGACACAAAATTACTGCAATTTATTCGCAATAGCAAATCTTTTTGCTTCTGTTCATTGCCAAATTGCTTCGTCATTTGCATTTCTCAGCCTAGAACAGGTTTACGAAAGATTTTGTGTATATTTGCACGGACTGTTCAAAGTTTTACCAATATTCACCCTTGTAACAATGAGTCTCGCAGGAAAAGTATGCCTTATTACGGGCGGAACATCGGGAATCGGCAAAGAAACTGCTCGCGCAATCGCAAAAATGGATGCTCACATCGTCTTGGCAGCACGGAATCTTGACCTTGCTGCTTCGGTCAAACAAGAATTAACTGACAGTACGGGCAATCCCAATATTGACATTATGCTCTGTGATTTCGTCTCCTTTGCTTCAATAATGACTTTCGCTAAATCCTTCCAAGCAAAATACGACCGATTGCATATTCTCATCAATAATGCCGGGCTGATGGAGCGCGAACGAAAAGTCTCGCGCGACGGCATAGAACTGACGTTTGCCGTCAATCATCTGGCACCATTTCTGCTCACGAAACTGCTTCTGCCGATGATGAAAGCAAGCGCTCCGGCACGGATTATCAACGTTTCTTCCGAGGCGCATCGGAGCGGTGTCATCAATTTTGATGACCTCGAAGGCAAGCAGAACTACAACATTTGGCGAGCATACTCGCAATCAAAACTCGCTAATATCCTCTTTACGCGCCATTTAGCAACGATGCTGCGCGGCACGGGCGTTACCGCAAATTGCCTCCATCCGGGCGTTGTAGCAACCAATTTCTTTCGTATTATTCCCGCGCCTGTGCGCTTTTTTACCGATTTGTTTATGCTCACGCCCGAAAAAGGCGCAGAAACCACGATTTATCTTGCTTCCTCGCCCAGCGTTGAAAGCGTCACGGGAGAGTATTTTAACAAGAAAAAGATCAGTGTTACGTCTAAACTGGCACAAGATGCCGACACCGCCGAACGCTTATGGCGGGTCAGCGAACAATATTTGAGCGTATAACGTTTCGGAAATTTCCATGACCTTCTCTCTTCGCTTCGTCCTCCTTTTCGGGCTTATTCTCGCATTGGATTGGTACTTCTTTCATGCCGTCAGTCATTTCATTCGCACACTTTCACCGAATAAACGCAGCCTTATCACATGGGTGTACTGGACGTTCACGGTGATCACCATCATTACGCTACTTCTGCCGTTTGCCTATCCGTACCAATACTGGCCACAGTTTGTGCGGGTGTATCTGGTGAGTTTTATTCTCGTCATCGGTATATCGAAACTTCTGGGTTCGGTTTTTCTCCTTCTGGACGATGTGTTACGCATTGGTGAATGGGCGTGGATGAAAATTGATGCCTTGAGAGGCGCACCACACCTCGCTCACGGGCTTCCGCCGATTACGCGCAAACAATTTTTGACGAATCTTGCACTCGTGGCAGCCGCATTGCCGTTTGGGAGTATGCTCTACGGAATGGTGCGCGGCGCATTCAACTACAAGGTACATCGCGTCAAAGTTGCGTTGCCCAATCTGCCGGAATCATTTGCTGGTTTGCGCATTGTCCAGATTTCCGATCTGCACATTGGAAGTTTTATTTCCAGCGAGCCTTTGGAACGGGCATTTGAAATGGTCAATGCCCAGAAGCCGGATATTATCTTCTTCACCGGCGATCTGGTGAATAATCTTTCGAGCGAAGTTGACCCGCATTTGGAAGTCTTAAAAAAACTTCGCGCTCCGATGGGCATTTTCTCAACCATCGGCAACCACGACTACGGCGATTACGTGCAGTGGGACAGCAAAGAACTTAAAGCGGAAAATTTTGAACGCCTCAAAAGCCTCCACAAAGAGGCAGGATGGGAGTTGCTGATGAATGAACACCGCATTTTCGAGCGCGATGGGGCGAGTATTGCCGTTATCGGTATTGAAAACTGGGGTGCCGCTATGAATTTCCCCAAACGTGGCAATCTGCCCAAAGCGCACAAAGGCACAGAAAAAGCCAGTGTCAAACTGCTCCTTTCCCACGATCCAAGCCATTGGGAAGCACAAGTCCGCAAGGAATTTCCCGACGTGGATATTATGTTTTCCGGTCACACGCACGGGGCGCAATTTGGTGTGGAAATCCCCGGTTTTCGCTGGAGTCCGGTACAGTATTTCTACAAACAATGGGCGGGATTGTACAATCAAGGCAAACAATATTTGTACGTCAATCGTGGCTTAGGATTTCTCGGCTATCCGGGGCGTGTGGGGATTTCACCTGAAATTACCGTGATGGAGCTTCATAAAGGGTAAGAGCGGATTCCGAAGAATCGTGTTCCAACACTCTTGAGTATTCGCCAATCCAGCTAACTTCTCATTGCCCGGAAATTCTCAAAAACACTCGTTGTTCGGGGAATTGTTCGTATATTTGCGTCGTAAAAAAAGTAGGTGTGTTTTTCACAATGTTTGCTCAAGAAAGGTTGCAACACGGTTCTATGGAACAATTCAAAAATTACATCAATGGCAAATGGGTAGCGGCTGCCTCCGGCAAAACGTACCAAAACCTCAATCCCGCCGACCAACGCGACGTTGTGGGCGAATTTCCGCTTTCAGATGCCGCCGACATCGACGCTGCCGTCAAAGCCTGTAAAGCCGTAGAGCGCTCATGGGTACTGACTCCCGCGCCAAAACGTGGGGATATTTTGCGCAAAGCCGGCGATATTTTCACACGCCGCAAAGAAGAGCTTTCGCGCATTATGACCCGTGAAATGGGCAAACCCACATTTGAGACCGCAGGGGACGTGCAAGAAGCCATCGACACCTGTTATTATGCGGCTACCGAAGGTCGTCGCTTATTCGGTTTTAATGCGCCGAGCGAGATGGAAAATAAAATGAATATGTCGTTTCGTATGCCGATTGGCGTTTGCGGCATCATTACGGCATGGAATTTTCCGATAGCCGTGCCATCATGGAAAATTATTCCCGCGCTGGTTTGCGGCAACACCGTTGTTTTCAAGCCTTCGGACGATTCCCCACATTCTGCCAATATTTTCGCAGAAATTCTTGAAGAAGCGGGCTTACCTGCCGGAGTTTTCAACGTTGTTCACGGTGCAGGAGCAGCAGGAGCGGCATTGGTGGAGCATTCGGATGTACGGCTTATTGGTTTCACGGGTTCGACCGAAACGGGCAAAAAAATTGCTGCAAAGTGTGGCGAAATGAACAAAAAATGTTCGCTCGAAATGGGCGGCAAAAATGCTCTTGCACTCATGGAGGACGGCGACCAAGCCCTTGCACTCGAAGGCGTACTGTGGGGTGCTTTCGGCACGACGGGGCAGCGCTGTACGGCTACCTCGCGCTTGATTGTTCACAAAGATATTTACGATGAATTCACGAATAAACTCATTACCCGCGCTTCCAAACTCCGCTTGGGACCTGGTTTAGACCCCGATACCGAAGTTGGTCCCGTTATCAACGAGCGCCAACTGGCGAAAATCGAAAAATACATCGAAATCGGTCGTGAAGAAGGCGCAAAGTTGGCATTAGGCGGCGGGCGCGACGACGGTCCGAAACTCGGCATGGGCTGTTTTGTCAAGCCAACCATTTTCCTTGATGTCACGCCGAATATGCGCATTTTCCGTGAGGAAATCTTTGGTCCGGTGCTGTCGGTCACCAAGGCGGAATCCTTCGATCACGCTATTGAACTTATCAATGATTGCGCTTATGGCTTATCATCAAGTATGTTCACATCCGATGTTAACCGCGCTTTCCGTGCGATACGCGATATCGAAGCGGGTATTACCTACATCAACGCACCAACCATCGGCGCAGAGGCGCATATGCCGTTTGGTGGCGTAAAAGGCACGGGCAATGGACACCGCGAGGGCGGTTGGACAGCATTTGAGATTTTCACGGAATGGAAATCAGTCTATGTGGATTTCTCAAGCAAACTGCAACGTGCGCAGATTGATAATTATTGATACATGACGGCTTGGTACCATTTGGAAAAGGGTCTTCACGGCGTTTGCGGTGAAGACTTTTTCCTTATGTGACGGTGGCTGGTCGCAACGATTCAGACGTAAACGCCAGTCGAGTGGCAAGAAGCTAGGGCAATCGCATGAAAAAGAATCAGAGTGCAAAAAGCACTTTTTCCAGATAGTCGTTATTCATGGCGGCTTTGCGCTACTTGATGCGGAGGCTCTTTTTGGTAGAGTTCTCGCGTCGAAGTTGATTCAAGGCGATATGACGGATGACAGCAAGATTCTCCGCCCCATCACCTCGGACGCGGCATTGATCCTCGTTCATCTGCACATCCAGCCTCCAATGGAGGGTCGTGTCCTAAAAGAGTTACTGTATAGGAATAGCGGGCTTTTCAGGGTAATAATGAAAAGAAAAGCGCAAAAAAGTCAGGAAAATGGCGTAGTTTTCCGACATGGCTTGTACAGAAATTACCCTCGTCCGCTATCCTGACCGCAACAGCGAAAATATAAAGCGCAACGGAACAAGCAGAATATACCGCCAACGGTATTTACGTAAATGTTGCAAGCGCAGGTTTCAAACCACGTACCCCCTTGCATGGAAACCCGAAATACGGTCGTTGGTCGTACCGATGACCATGCGTAACAGTGGCATTCGTGATATTGAAAATGTTCTCGACATTCACCTCTGGCAGCCTGAGGGCAATTATCAAAGCCGAAGCCGACAAGATTCCTACCAAGCTGCTACCAGCAAAGAAAGAGAAAGTAGCGACAGCGGAACTTGATGGGGTTTTGGTCGTTTGTCGGCTCGAAAGCAAACCAGCGATGGACATGGTATGTGTGGGATGCTCACGAAAAACGCATCTAATATTCTTCACCCTCTGCTGCCAGTGCTTGACGTTTTGCCTCAATGCGGAGAAGTTTTGCGCGGACAGCCTCGCCAAGATTGATACCGCTTGCATTGGCAAAATTCATCAGTGCTATCAGCACGTCGGCGGCTTCATCGGCAAGGGCTTCCGGCGCAATAGCCTTGCCTTTCCATCGCTTTTTCTCCAAATTCGCCAATTCGCCCGCTTCGCCGCATAATTCTAAAGCAAAAAACTCCGATGGTCGCGCCGGAAAACAGGTTCTTTGGTAAAGGTCGAATTGCTCCTGCACGGTATGAAGGCTGCCTTGGATAGGCGTATAAAATCCGTCGTTGCTGAGATGGAGAGGCGTTAACGTGTTATTCATCGTCGTCGTCTCCTGTTTGAGCGCTTGGGTCGGGTTCGCGCATGATATAGCCCACGCCGCGCACACTGCGTATCATCCGTGCTGCGCCTTCGTCGCCGATTTTGCCACGCAAACGCTTGACATAGACATCAATAATATTCGATTCCGTATCGAAACTATACGACCAAACGTGCTGCTGAATCAGGCTGCGACTGAGAACACGACCTTTGTTGCGAATGAGATATTCGAGAAGGGAATATTCTTTGGTAGTGAGTTCAAACTCTTTGCCGCTCCGCGAGGCGCGGTGCGTCACGGTATCGAGCGAAAGTTCGCCGCAGGATAGAACGATAGTTTTTTCGGTGCCGGTGCGCCGCAGAAGTGAGCGGACGCGGGCAGCCAGTTCTTCAAAGTGGAATGGCTTGGTGAGGTAATCATCAGCACCCAAATCAAGCCCTTGTACGCGGTCTTGTGTACCAGCACGGGCAGTCAGCATCAACACTGGCGAAACACAACCACTGCCACGTAATTCCCGAATAACCGTCATGCCGTCTTTTTTCGGAAGCATCACATCCAAAATAATAGCATCGTAGTACGTCTCCAGCGCCATTTTTAAGCCTTCTACGCCGTCGTAGGCGACATCAACGGCATACATCTCTTCGCTCAGTCCTTGACGAATAAAACTGGCGACTTTTTTTTCGTCTTCGATAACAAGGATTCTCATAACTGCTCTAGTGGTGGGGTGAGAAACAGAAACTCCTGAACTATTTGTGACTATCCACAGAAGTTTAATATCTCAAAACACAAGCATTTTCGCAACAAAAAAGCTATTGAGGCGAAACATTCCTGACGATTTTGTCAAATTCGTGTTATTTTCGTGGTATTCGCCTACAAAAGTCTTTCTTGCAAAACTTTGGGTGTGTAAATTGTGCGGAAACGCTCTTGTCCCTGTTTTTAACACTTGTTCATGCCATGAAAAGCCTTCCCTTCCTGATGTATTGCGGTTGTGTGGTGTTTCTCATCCAGCCTGTCGCTGTGTATGCGCTTTTGTGGCAGTCTGCCTCGTGGAATGCAGATTCGACCGTGAATCGCCCGTCCGCAGTATTGGTGCGCCCTGCAAGCGCTTCCGATTCGCTTGTACAATATGGCATTGCGCAGATGGAACTACGCAAATACACGTTTGCCCAAGATGCGTTTGAAGCGGCACTCAAGCTCAACCCAACCAATAGTGAAGCGCATTGTCGGCTTTGCCAGATGGAAATTGTGCAAGGAAAAAACCTTGACAAAGCCGAGGAATATTGCCTGAGAGCAATACACTTCAGCCCCAAAAATGCCGATTATTACTATTGGCTTGGTGCGGTCTATGGTCTGGAGGCATTAAACGGCGAACTTATTGATGCATTATCGGTGGCAAGCCGTCTCCGTGATGCGTTTCAAAAAGCACTCAAAATCAATCCCAAGCACGCCAACGCACGGTTTGCAATGGCACAATACTATCTGCAAGCCCCTTCATTTGCGGGCGGGAGCATCAAAGAAGCAAAACGCTTGGCGCAAGAGGTAATGGCATTCGACGAAGTAACCGCACGGCGCATCTTGGCAAGCGCTTACAGAGCAGAAAAGAAACCCGCCGCCGCCGAAGACGAGTACCGACGCGCTATGGAGACAGACCGTAAAAATGTCGAAGTATTAAGCGAGTTTGCCACTTTTTACATCAATGAAAAGCGTTTCAATGAAGCGATTGAGTGTTATAGTCGTGCGCTGGATATTGATTCGACGAATATGTTCGTTCTGCAAGGTTTGGGGGATGTCTTTGCCTTGCAAGCCCGTGACGAAGAGGCGATTACGATGTACAATAAATCTCTCACCGTTCTCTCGCGCCACACGCCAGCACTGATAGGACTAGCTCGCGTGTATGACCGAAAAAAAATCAAGTCTGAAGCCGTAAAATACTATACGCTGGCGTTTAAGTGCGACCCCAAAAGTAAACTCGGCAAAGAGGCGGCAAGGCGTTTGCGGGAATTAAAGCGCGAGAAACTATGAACGATATGTTTTATTGTTCAATGTCAGCATTTTTCTTCTTATCTTGGTGTGCTTTTCCATAAAAAAACTCAAGGTTTGAAAGGCTTTTGAGCGTTGTCGGTTGGTGCATCCATCTCACTATATCCATGGAATATACAAATCACATCCTTATCGTTGACGATGTCCAAGAGAACATCAATCTTTTGGGCATTATGCTCCAAAAGCGTGGGTTCAGTGTCAGCACCTGTACCAGTGGTGAAGCGGCATTGGCGGCTGTTGCCGAGCGTTTGCCGGATTTGTTGCTTTTGGATATTTCAATGCCTGAAATGGACGGTTTTGAAGTAACACGCCGTTTGAAAAATTCGGCTGTAACCCGCGATATTCCTATCGTGTTTTTAACAGCATTTACTGACAAAAAGCGCATTGTCGAAGGCTTTGAGTTGGGCGGGGTGGATTATATCACGAAACCCTACAATGCAGCCGAGTTGTTTGCCCGCATCAAAACTCATCTGGAACTCAAGCATACCAAAGACCTGCTTTTACAGCGCAATCAAGAGTTGCAAATTGTCAATGAGAAATTACATCAGCTCAACCTCGACAAAGATGAATTGTTAGGCATCGTCGCTCATGACCTGAAAAGCCCTCTCAGCGCCATTCGCGGTATTGCTGACGCACTTGTTCATGACGAAACCTTGCCACAGCAAATACGAAAAGAGTTTGAACAGACGATTCTCTCAACTTCCGACCGAATGTTCACGTTGATTGCCGAGTTGCTCAATGCTAATGCCTTGGAGCGCGGAGCCATAACGTTTGAGCAGCAACCGATTCGTTTAAGCGAAGTATTGCAGATAATTACAGAGCAGTACCGCAAACAAGCGGAAAACAAAGCCATCACCTTTCAGATGGACATCGAACCTGCCGCGATTGTGTTTGCTGACCAGTTTGCGTTACAGCAAATTTGCGATAATTTCGTCTCAAATGCGCTGAAATACTCTCCTCACGGCAAATCCATTATGGTACGTGCATCTCTGCGCCATGTCGCCGAGAATGGGCAAGAAGCGCACACGATAGTGCGTCTGGAAATTCAAGACCAAGGTCCGGGATTGAGTGAAGAGGATTTAACGAAGCTCTTCGGAAAATTTCAACGCCTTTCTGCTCGTCCCACCGCCGGAGAGCATTCGACGGGGCTTGGGCTGTCTATCGTTAAAAAACTTGCCGATGCGATGGGCGCTAATATCGGCTGCCACAGCACATTAGGGAATGGTGCGACATTTTTCCTCGAACTGCCGTGCGCTACGCCGGAGCAGATTGCCGAGATGAGTGTTTCTGCTGATTAGAATAATCGCCAATACTCTCCAATCCTGAATATCCCGAAACAACGATGTAATCCTCATACATTCGTGTCCCCAACTATTTTTCTGTATTTGTATGTTTAACGAAATTGAATTTAACCGCATTAAGCGTTTGCCGCCGTACATTTTTGCCCTTATCAATGACCTCAAAATGAAAGAGCGGCACGAAGGCAAGGATGTCATTGACTTCAGCATGGGCAATCCCGACGGCGACACGCCACCGGAAATTATTGCGAAAGCCGTCGAAGTGCTGCAACGCCCCAAAACACACCGTTATTCGGCATCGAAAGGCATTGTGCGTTTGCGCGAGGCAATTTGCAAATGGTACGAGCGTCGCTACGACGTTCATCTCGACCACGAGCGCGAGGCGATTTCCTCTATTGGCTCCAAGGACGCTTACGCACACTTTATGTTGGCGACGGTTGACCCGGGCGATTTGGTCATCGTCCCTGACCCCAGCTATCCGATTCATACCTACGGCGTGGTGATTGCTGGCGGCAACGTCAATCGCGTCAAACTTTCGCCGGATGAAGATTTTTTTGCCAATCTCCACAAAGCCATTCGTGAAGCCATTCCGAAGCCAAAGTTTGTTGTGGTGAATTTTCCGAATAATCCCACGACCATTACCGTCGAACTGGATTTTTACAAAGAGTTAGTCAAACTGGCAAAAAAAGAGCGGTTTTATGTTGTGAGCGATATAGCATACGCCGACATCTCCTTCAATGGCTACAAAACGCCTTCCATCATGCAAATTGATGGAGCGAAGGATGTTGCTGTCGAAACCTTTACGTTGTCAAAAAGCTACAACATGGCGGGCTGGCGGACGGGCTTTATGGTCGGAAATGAGCGATTAGTGGGCGCATTGGCAAAAATCAAAAGTTACTACGACTATGGCGTACATACTGCCTTGCAGGTCGCCGCTATCGAAGCGCTGAACAATCACGACAACGACGTGGAAATCATCCGCCAAACCTATGAAAAACGCATGAAAGTTCTCGTGGAATCCTTTAACCGTGCGGGCTGGGAGATGGAAGAGCCAAAAGCCAGTATGTTTGTCTGGGCAAAAATACCAGAACACTTCCGTCATTTAGGCAGTTTTGAGTTTGCAAAAAAACTTATTACCGAAGCGCAAATTGCGGTCAGTCCGGGAATTGGTTTTGGTCCTTACGGTGACGAATATGTGCGGATTGCATTTATCGAAAATGAGCATCGTATCCGACAAGCCGCGCAAAATGTGAAAGATTTCTTCAAGCGCGAGGGCGTAAAACCTAACGAAAAAATAAATATGAACGGAAAATTTGCAAGTGTCGTATAAAAGTCGTATCTTTGAAGTCTTGACAGTTAGCTATGTCGGATCGGGGCGTAACTCAGCCCGGTAGAGTGCCAGTTTTGGGAACTGGACGTCGCATGTTCGAATCATGTCGCCCCGACAAGCACAATGCCATAAAAGCCGCACGATTTCTCGTGCGGCTTTTTTTTGCTTGCAATAATTTGTACGGAAAAGTGTAGATTAGTAGTCTTTTTCACGACCTTTTCATCCACAAAAAACGAGGTATTGTCCATGTGTGGAATCGTTGGTTATATTGGTTCAAAAAATGCAACGCCCATTATTCTGACAGGGCTGAAGCGCTTAGAATATCGCGGTTACGACTCTGCCGGTATCGCATTGGCAACTGGCGTGAACGGTAGCGCCCGTCTGGAAGTATGCAAAAAAGCCGGCAAAGTGAGTGAACTCGAAAAAAGCGTCAAACAACAGCAACTACGTGGCTCGCTTGGCATTGGGCATACACGCTGGGCAACGCACGGCGCTCCAAACGATGTCAACGCACATCCGCACACCGACGCTGCTGAGACGATTGCTCTTGTTCACAATGGCATTATCGAAAATTATTCCGCTATCAAACAGCGTCTCCAAAAACTCGGCTATGTCTTTCGTTCCGAAACCGATACCGAAGTTTTAACAATGTTCATCCACTCATTTTACGAAAAAACACACGACCTCACCGAAGCCGTGCGTTTGGCGCTCTGCGAAGTAGAAGGAACTTTTGGCATTGCCGTCGTTTCGACCTTAGAGCCGGACAAACTCATCGGTGCGCGGCGCGGAAGCCCACTGCTGGTGGGTATTGGAGAGCATGAGAATTTTCTTGCGTCGGATGCTTCCGCCATTATCCAGCATACGCGCCATGTGATTTATTTGCAAGAAGATGAAATGGTAATCCTCACGCGGGAAGGCTACGTTACCAAAACCATTGATAACGAAACCACCGACAGCATCATTCACGAAGTCGAATTTGACCTCGAAAGCATTGAAAAAAGCGGCTTCGACCATTTCATGTTGAAAGAAATCCACGAGCAGTCGCGCACCTTCAACGATTGTTTTCGTGGGCGATTGCTTGCCAGCGAAGGAAATGTGCGGCTTGGCGGCTTAACGCCTGTGCTGGAGAAATTGCGCCGTGCCAAGCGCGTAATTTTCACGGCTTGCGGTACATCGTGGCATTCCGCCTTAGTGGGCGAATACATGATTGAACAGCTTGCCGGAATTCCTGTTGAAGTCGAGTACGCATCGGAGTTTCGCTACCGAAACCCTGTCATTACGCCGGACGACGTGGTAATTGCCATTTCACAAAGCGGCGAAACCGCCGACACGCTTGCCGCTATCCGCGAAGCAAAACTCAAAGGCGCGACGGCAATAGGTTTGGTCAACGTTGTGGGCAGTTCGATTGCGCGAGAGACTGATGCGGGCATCTATCTCCACGCCGGACCGGAAATTGGCGTTGCTTCAACAAAAGCCTTTACATCTCAACTCGCCGCAATTATGCTCGTCGCGCTCTATCTGGGACGCACACGGCGCTTGTCGCAACGCGAGGGAATGGAGGTAGCGCAAGCAATAGAGCGTGTTCCAGAGCAGATTCAGTATATTTTGAGTCGCGCTGATTCCATAAAAAAAATCGCTCTCGAATATGCCGATGCGAAAAATTTCCTCTACCTCGGACGCGGCTATAATTTTCCTGTTGCCCTCGAAGGCGCATTAAAGCTGAAGGAGATTTCCTATATTCATGCCGAAGGCTATCCGGCGGCGGAAATGAAGCATGGTCCGATTGCTTTGATTGACGAAAATATGCCTGTTGTTTGCATTGCAACGCAGGATGAAATTTACGACAAAGTGTTGTCCAATATTCAGGAAGTACGCGCCCGTAATGGTCGCATCATTGCGATTGCGAACGAAGGCGACACGCGGATAGCGGAATTTGCCGAACACGTGATTTATATTCCGAACACATTGCCATTGCTCACGCCCGTTCTGTCGGTGATTCCGCTCCAACTTTTGGCGTATTACATTGCCGTCGAGCGTGGTTGCAACGTTGATATGCCGCGCAATCTGGCAAAGAGCGTTACTGTAGAATAGCGTATCTCCGATAGTATTCATGTCATATCCACTTGTCAACTACGATTATGCGTTTGCGATTTCTGCTCCTAACAATCTTTCTTCTTGCGCCCGAACTCTTTGCCCAGCAAGTGTTTCTTCGCGGCAAAGTTGTTGATTCACGCACCGGTGAAGCCGTTTCCGGCGCACGGGTGCTGCTTGTGCTTGAAGGAAAAAACCGCGAGGCACAAGGAAAAGAAGCACAGGGGAAAATCACGCTTCGGGATGGCTCGTTTGAATTTACCGAGTTGAAGCCGGGCGCGTATCGTCTCACCATTACCGCATCGCTTTACAAAAGTTTCTCAAGCGCAGAAACCCTTGAAGAAATGATGACTTCCGTTGAACCAGAGCCAAAGCTGTTCAAGCTGACACCAGACATTCGTGGTCTGGAGGAGGTTGTCGTTACTGGTGTTGCATCGCGGACGCAAAAAAGTATCGCCGAAATTGCCGTTGCACGGGTGGATGCCGCAGCGCTTACCGAAGGGAATACCTTTCAAGATTTGACGCAGCTTTTGGCGGGAAAAGTCGCCGGAGTTAGCATTGCTCCTGCTTCGGGGAATGTTGGCGGCGGAGTGCGCTTTAATGTGCGCTCCGGCGGCGGTCTCTACGGCACGGGTCAGCCCGTCATTTTTGTTGATGGTGTACGCTTTGATAATTCCGAAATTGGCTTTGAAGCAGGTGGACAGAGGAGTTCCAGCCTTGCCGACCTCAATCCCGAAGATATTCAAAGCGTGGAGGTGCTGAAAGGACCTGCTTCCTCGGCTTTGTATGGCACAAGCGGCTCGAATGGCGTAATTATTATCAAAACAAAATTGGGCAGCCGCAAAGCCGCCCTCAATAAGTTCACGATTGAAGCAAAAGCCATTGCCGGATGGAACGAGCCATCGCGGTTCTATACCGAAACGCAAGCACTCTCCTTCCGCGAAGCAAACGCACTTTTGCGGCGCGGCAATCTCGCCCAATACAACGTTGGAGTCAGTGGTAATGCGGGTGTGGTGAATTATTTTGCCTCGATTGACCGTCGCACCGAGCAGGGAATTATTGCCCAAAATTCGTTGGAGCGCACTTCTCTGCGCGCCAATATTGAAGCGTTTCCGTCGGAAATTGTCTCGCTCAAAATCAATACGAACTATGTGAGCAGTTTCATTTTCACGCCTCAAAATGACGATAACGCCTACGGCTTGCTGAATAATACACTGGGTTTTCGTCCCGAAAACGTTTATTCTAATGCCTTCGGCAGTCTGCGCCCCGCCAATGCCCAAGCCGCGCTGGAAAGTGTACAAAATTCCGTTGCGTCGCAGCGTTTTATCGGCTCGATGGAAATGCTGCTCAAACCGTTTCAAGGGCTGACGTTGCGCGGCGTTGCGGGGTATGACGGCGCAAATAATCAATTCCGCGAAATTTTCCCCGCAACGAACCCGTATATCCGCATCACCAATGGTCGCCGCGACCTCGAACATCGGCGTTTGGAGCAGTTCACCGTTGATCTCAACGCCGCCTACAACACGTCATTGCTGGACGAATTGCAATCCACCACGATTGTCGGGATGCAGCTTTTTGTGCGCTTGAGCAGTGGCTTCGATGTTGCAGCACAAGATTTTGCGTCTGAACTGATTGAAGACGTAGAAGCCGCACGCAGCCTTATTTCTGCGAATGAATCCTTCCGTGAAGACCGCGAAGCGGGCGTGTTTTTGCAACAAGAATTGTCCTACAAAGGCGCGTACTTCCTCTCGTTTGGCATTCGCAACGATTACGCCAGTTCGGTTGGACCCCAAGCACCAAATATTTTCTACCCCCTCGCCAGTGCTGCTCTCCGGCTCGATAAAGTTCTCGCGCTGCCCGCCGAGATGAATTTGGCGAAAGTGCGTATTGCCTATGGGCAATCGGGGCAGTTGCCATCCTCGTTGGAAGGTGTAGCGCGGTATTGGGGCAGTATTCAATCGGGATATGGCGTGGGAGCGCTGGTACAGCGCATTGGCAATCCTGCAATTCAGCCCGAACGCATCGCGGAAGTGGAGTTTGGAGCGGAATTGGAGTGGGAAAACAGCTACGGCATTGATGTAACCTACTATCGGCAGAACGCGGATAATTCTATCGTGGATTTCTTTAACTCGCCTTCGACTGGATTAACGGTGTCGAGTTTTCCTCGTAATGTTGGGCGGATTAGCGGATGGGGCTTGGAATCAAGCATTTACGCAACTCCTATTCGGACAAACAGCACGGAACTCCGCGTGCAAGCGATTTTTAATTATGCGGATAATGTTGTCGAGGATATTGGCGGCGTAGCACCGCTTTTTGCGGGCGTTGGGCGGAATGTCATCATGCCCGGTCAGCGCCGATCGGCATTTTATCTTTTTCGCGTGACCGAACCACGCTATTTGCAGGGCGGAAGCTATGATTATGCTCTTGGTCCCAAAATAGATTCCCTGCGCTCCTACGCCGGAACGCCAGTGCCGATTTATACCGGTTCGCTCAATGTTTCATTCCGCTTTTTGCAAGATTTTACGCTTTATGCAATGGTCGAAACAGCGCTTGGACACGTACTGTACAACAATACCCGGATGCTTTCGACTAATCCAGCACGCGGCAACAATCTCGAATACAACACGCTTGCCACGCAACTCGGATTGCCGGGAAATGCCATGCAGCCTGCTTCCATTCGCGCTCTTCCTGCCGTACAAGGCGTGGAGCGTCTTACGCCGAACACACCCGCCTACAACGCCGCCGCAGAGCGCTTTGCACGGCTCGACCATCGCCAGTTTTTTAATGGCGTAGAGCCTGCCGATTGGGTACGTTTGCGCGAGGTGAGTTTGAGCTATAACGCCACCAATGCTTTGCGTGAACTTCTCGGCGGAAATATCGTAAAAAACCTGATTCTGACAGCTTCCGCACGCAATATAGCGCTCTGGACGCGGTACTCCGGCGTGGATGTGGAAGTAGCGCGGGACGGCTCACGCAGCCTTTCGCGGGGCTTGGACAATTATACGCTTCAACAGCCGCGTGTGATAAATTTTGCTCTGACGGTTGGTTTTTAATGGTCATTGGTTTCTTGGTCATTGGTTTCTTGGTCATTGGTCATTGGTCATTCGTTAGTTTGGCGGGTTGCCCGCTTATTTTCCCGGTTATTTTCAAGGAACAATAATGCTTCGCTTGTTTATTTCATGCTTCATTTTGCTTGGCTGCCTGTCATGCTCTGGTTTCGTGCAGGATATTAAGCGCCCCATAGACCTTATTTCCGACGATGCGCTCAATGCCGAGTCGCAATCGGAGTTTCTCATTCGCGGCGTACAGGCGCAATTTGCTGATTCCTATACCGATATGGCACTGTATGCGGGCGGGCTTTCCGATGAATTATTCTTCGATGCAAGGACTGGTGCGGGCGGGCTTGTGATTTACGAAGAGTTGGATAATGCACTTACCATTGACCGCTCCAATACGACGCTCATCGGCGCACAGAACCGCTTGGGGCGCTATCGTTTTCATTCAGACGATTTAGCGGTACGTGCCGAAACGATAGTATTTGCGCGGGATTCAGCGAAACGGCGTATGCTCTTTCAAGCAAATTTTCATGGCGCGGTAGCACGGTATTTTTATGCGGCGTATATCGGCATTAACAAGCAACAAGGCGGCGGTGTGATTGACAACGGCGCATTTATCCCATCTTCTGCCATGAACGATTCGGCGTTGGCAAAACTCGCACGAGCCGCACAAAATGTTACCTCTCCCTACGAGGTGCGGCTTTTGCAATCGCTTTCGGCACGGATTCACCTGATGGAAGGGCGTTTTGATAAAGCACTGGAAGCCGCACAAAATGGTCTTCGCAGAGGCGATGCCGTGTTTCAAGCGCTGTACAACCTGCAACTATCCAACCAACTCTGGCTGAATGCGGGGTTGGGACGCAACGTCTATCTTCCAGCGCGACGCTTCGATACGCTTTATCTCCGCCAAGACCCCCTTGATTCGGTGCGCTTGCGCTTGCGTGGTCCGACAACCCGTTCCGGCTTCACGTTCTACATTCAGACAAAATATCCTGCACAAGACTCACCGATTCCATTTTTGTCATGGCAGGAAACAGAGCTTATGCTTGCCGAATGCGAATTGCGTTTGATGAACAATACGACTTCGGCTCTGAACCGCATCAATACTGTTCGCACGTCGTATCCGGGGCTTCGTGCTTTGGCTGCCGGAACTGTTGTGACGCTTGACCTTATCGTGGCAGAGCGCGAAAAAGAACTCTTTTTGACGGGGCTGCGGCTGATTGACCAGCGCCGTTTGAATCGGTGGCATTTGCGTCCCGATACATGGCGCTATTTGCCGATTGTGCAGCCGGAAATCAATAATAATCCGAATTTGCCAGCACTTGTGCGGGATTAAGAGAGGGGGATTTGTTATTTCTTGTAATCTTCAGGTTTGGGACGAGGGTCTCTGCCTTCTTAGATCAGGTAAAAAAAATCCTTGTAAGGCATCGGCTTACAAGGATTTGAAGATTAATCTTTCACATGGAAAAACCCATCAATGGCTGGATCTTCTAAAACCTCCTGTTACCTTCTCGCTACCATTTCAGAATTTTTCAGCCTTTTCCTGAGGTTTTCATGTGTGAATTTCGCGTAATTACTCATTGTTGTAGGCACGTCATTATGGCGTATTAGTTCTATAGAAATTTCAGGTTCTACATCTGCACCTAATAATTGATTCCGCAACGTTTTACGAAATTCTTTGAAGGCTCAATCTTGTGCAGGAAATTATCAGCTGTAATACCAATTCAAGTTAATGCCTGTGCATAAATTTTATGTATATTTGGTAATTACAAGATAATTACACAAATTTATTTTCAAAACTATGCGCCATCCATTACCTGCCATTCGCCAAAG
>CANHDJ010000037.1 GCA_947459425.1 Ignavibacteria bacterium | reverse complement strand
TGCTGTCCAAAGCCAGCGTTTATTGCTGCGACGGAAAACAAATGACCAGACCTCGTCCAGTTCCAAAACATCATCTGCTTTGGCTGGAAGCAGCGTCTCGGCTATCGTTGGTGAGAGAACGACTTTTTTATCCATGATGCCAAGGTATGACGTGAAACGCTGGTTGCACGTTCCCCCCCCATACTGCTTCGTTCTTGATAGATGCGCAGAATCTCTTCTTGACGCTCTGGCGTGTGGGCTTGGGACTTTGGGTTGACAACACGACAGGTTCCACAATCCTTACACGGGTATTATGCCGTAGCGATTACGTCCGTTCCGAACGATATTCTGACTGTTACACTTACCGCAGCTATGGATGTGGGTTTTCAGCAATCATGGTATTGGCTTGACGAGATGACAATGGTTCTTTTTCTGCAAATTTACACGAAATCATGTACCTTTATACCACTACCCGAAAATTAAATCAAAATGGTATAAATTTGTCTATTTTCTTGTTTTTGAGTCGCTTTTTTTGTTAATTCGGACACGTAGCGCTGAAATATTCCTTTTACGATTTTTTGCCACCATTACGGCTTTATCCTTGCAACAATTGTCTGATTTTTTCACGGGTTCAGGAGTATCAATATGCAGAATGCCTCACATCACCACACGCACGATGCAGATTATACGAAATCGTATAATATCTGGAGCGTTATTGGCGCATCATCGGCTGGAACGCTGATAGAATGGTACGATTTCTATATTTTCGGGGCGCTTGCTACCGTCATAAATACCTACTTTTTTCCCAAAGATAACGAAGGTTTTGCAATGGTTGCGACGCTGGCAACCTTCGCAACGGGCTTTATTGTGCGCCCATTTGGAGCGCTCTTTTTTGGGCGGCTGGGCGATATTATAGGGCGAAAATTTACATTTTTGGTCACACTCGTTCTTATGGGCGGTTCGACGTTTGCTATCGGAATTTTGCCCGGATATGAGCAAGTAGGAGCGCTTGCGCCAATTTTACTCCTAACACTGCGCTTACTGCAAGGATTGGCGCTGGGCGGCGAGTATGGTGGCGCTGCGACGTACATTGCTGAACACTGCCCCGATGACAAGCGCGGCTATTACACCAGCTATATCCAAACAACCGCCACGCTCGGTTTATTCGTTTCGCTGGGCGTGATATTGGGTATTCGTTTGACAATGGGCGAGGCGACATTCAAAGAATGGGGATGGCGCATTCCGTTCTTGCTTTCGATTGTTCTCGTCGCAATTTCCTACGTGATTCGCCGCAAGATGAAGGAATCACCGATGTTTGCAAAGCTCAAAGCATCCGGCAAAGCATCAAAAAATCCGCTCAAAGAGAGCTTTGGTAACTGGTACAACCTCAAATTTGTTTTGATTGCACTCTTAGGTGCAACCGCCGGACAAGGCGTAGTTTGGTACACCGGACAGTTTTACGCTTACTATTATTTGCAAACTATTCTCAAAGTCGAGTACGTAACGGCGACGCAAATTATTTCCGTTGGGTTGCTCATCGGAACACCGCTCTTTATCTTCTTTGGTTGGCTTTCCGACCGCATTGGGCGAAAATGGATTATCCTTGCAGGGTGCGCTGTTGCTGTGGTTGCCTATATTCCGATTTATACCCAAATGATCAACTCGGCGGGATACACACCAGAATACATTAAGATAAATGCACCTACGGTTACGACGGTTTTACAAGAAAAAATCACCAAACTTCAGCCCCTCGCCGCTCAAGCAACCGCAGAAACACAAGGCTTTTTTAGCTTTATGCTCAAGCCGGATAAATTCATTAGCGCCCGCAAAGAGGTTATTGCTGCGGAAAAAGCCATTGCCGGAGTGCAACAAGGCGAGTTTTCACCCATTGTTGCCGATGCGATGGCAACAGCAAAGATTAAGCCCGTGCCAAGTTTTGCAATGCTTGCTTTTTGGATTTTTCTCCAAGTAATTTTCGTGACGATGGTCTATGGACCAATCGCAGCCTTCCTTGTCGAACTTTTCCCAACCAAAATTCGCTATACTTCGATGTCGCTGCCGTATCACATCGGAAACGGTATTTTTGGTGGTTTGCTACCGACTATCGGAACTTTTGCCGTTATCAACACGGGCAATGCCTTTGCGGGCTTGTGGTATCCGATGATTGTGGCGGGCATAACGGTTGTTATTGGCTCGGCGCTGATAAACAACAAAAAGCGTCATAGCCTTTGGGACGAGCTGGAAACTATGCGTGATGATGGTAAAATTGTGTAGATTTATAGCCGTTGTGTTCAATGGAGTGCGTACACTTCCGTTCGCACTCCATTATGTTTATTCGTTGTTCCCAAGCTAATCCTTTTTCTCTCATTTTTTCATCGTTCAGGATTATGGATACTACTACCGCCGTCTATGGCAACGCGCAAAACTCCATTTCATCGGTCATGCAGGAGCATCGCGTTTTCCCGCCACCACAAGAATTTTCGCAAAAAGCAACTATCAAATCGTTAGAAGAACTAAACGCACTCCGCACTAAAGCCGAAGAAGATCCCGTTGCATTCTGGGAAGAGCAGGCAAACGCCTTGCATTGGTTCAAAAAATGGGATACCGTGATGGAATGGAAATATCCTTTTGCAACGTGGTTTCAAGGCGGAACAATCAATGCTTCCTATAACTGCCTCGACCGCCACTTGGGTTCGTGGAAGCGCAATAAAGCAGCGCTCGTTTGGGAGGGAGAACCGGGAGAAATCCGAACGCTCACGTATCAAACTCTGCATGGAGAAGTGAACCGTTTTGCGAATGTGTTGAAATCATTTGGCATAAAAAAAGGTGATGTTGTAGCGATTTATATGGGCATGGTGCCGGAGGCAGTTGTCGCTATGCTGGCGTGCGCTCGCATTGGCGCTACGCATAATGTCGTTTTTGGCGGCTTCTCGGCTGAAGCGCTCCGCGACCGCATCAATGATTCCAAAGCGGTTTGTGTCATTACGCAAGACGGCGCGTATCGCAAAGGTATTTTTACACCGCTCAAACCCGCCGTGGATGCTGCTGTCGCGCAAACGCCGACGATTGAAAATGTCGTCGTTTTTCGCCGCGCTCCACAGGAAGAAACCGCCATGTCCATCGGACGCGACCACTGGTGGCACGAGCGTATGCAAGCCGTCGCTAACGTCTGTCCGCCCGAAGAGCTTGATGCCGAACATCCGCTTTTTATCCTCTACACAAGCGGTTCGACGGGCAAACCGAAAGGCATTAAACACACTACCGGCGGTTATTTAACGCAAGCCGCATACACGACCAAATTGGTGTTTGATATGCGCGACGATGACTTATACTTCTGCACGGCAGATATTGGCTGGATAACAGGTCATTCCTACGTTACCTACGGTCCACTGATGAATGGCGCGACACTGCTGATGTACGAAGGCGTTCCCACCTACCCCGCACCGGATAGGCTTTGGGACATCATTGAGCGCCATCGCGTGACGATTTTTTACACTGCTCCGACAGCAATTCGCGCTTTTATGAAATCGGGCGAAAGCTATGTGCTGAAACATGATTTGTCCTCTTTGCGGCTTTTGGGAACGGTTGGAGAGCCGATAAATCCTGAAGCGTGGATGTGGTATCACACGTATATCGGCAACAAACGCTGCCCTATCGTGGACACGTGGTGGCAAACCGAAACAGGTGCGATGATGGTTTCACCTGTTCCGGGCGCAACGCCCACCAAGCCCGGCACAGCAACCATGCCGCTTCCGGGCATATTAGCGGATGTCGTCAATAAGGACGGCTCGCCGTGCGGTGCCGACGAAGGCGGGTATTTGGTTGTGAAACATCCTTGGCCCTCCATGCTCCGCACGGTTTTTGGAGACGATGAGCGTTACAAAAAGACCTATTGGGATGAGTTCCCCGAAACCCCGGAGCGGCGTGGATACTACTTCACCGGCGACGGCGCACGGAAGGACAAGGACGGCTATATCTGGATTATGGGACGGGTGGACGATGTGGTCAATGTGAGCGGACACCGCTTGGGAACGGCTGAGGTTGAAAGCGCCTTGGTATCGCATCCGGCAGTGGCAGAAGCGGCTGTGGTGGCGCGTCCGGATGAGATTAAAGGCTCGGCTCTTGTGGCATTTGTCACACTCAAAACGGCGGCGAATGCAAGTACCCAAGCGCTTTCTGAGTTAAAAGAGGAATTACGCAATCACGTTGCAAAAGAAATCGGACACATCGCCAAGCCTGATGAAATCAGGCTTTCGGATTCATTACCCAAAACACGCAGTGGAAAAATTATGCGTCGATTACTGCGCGAAGTTGCCGCCGGCAATGCCGTAACAGGCGACACTAGTACGCTGGAAGATTTTTCGGTGCTGGAGAAATTGCGCACTGGTGATGAGGAGTAATCGTTATCTGTCAATAAATGTCATCGCAAACCCCGCATTGTGCCGAGCATTGCGGGGTTTTTGTTATATTTGTCCGAAATAATTTGGAAATGAGTTTTTTTAGAAATAATTTACAATAATTAGCATGACAACTATTGTTACAGCAACTACATGGAAATAGAACAGGCGTACCCTTACCTGATGGAACGTGCTATTCGCCAAATGCGCATGGTATCGCAGCAGACCTTTTTGCAAGCGGGCGTGGACATTACTGTCGAACAGTGGGTTGTGTTGTATATTATTCACGACGGGCAGGGGCTTTCGCAGGTTGAAATCACGGAATTTGCCTTCAAAGACGCACCAACGGTTACGCGAATTATTGATAATCTTGTCAAAAAAGGATGGGTTTATCGCCAAATGAGTTCGGAAGACCGTCGTAAATTTGAGATTTACACAACCAATGAGGGAAAAATGATGGTAAAAAAACTTTTGCCGATGGTGATGGCTATTCGAGAGCAAGGAATTGTCAATATCTCCGAATCTGATTTGCGTGTATTTAAGAGGGTTTTGGGGCGGTTGATTGAGAATTTCGAGAAATAAACAGTATTTTTTTATATCGATAGTTAGCACACTAACTATTAGCTATTTAACAGTTACTACACAAAGGAAAAACCATGAAAACTCTTTTTGCAACAATTGCATTTGCCATATCGGGCGCAATCTTGAGCGTGTTGGCACAAGCACCAGCGAACATCACCAACGAAAATACCGATAAAAAAGCTGTGGAATTGCGTGTTGTTGCCTTTATCAAGGCGGGAGATGAAAGCAACAGAAAGGCGTTAGAACAGTTGATGCACCCAAACTACCGTGCATTAGCGCATTTACCCGGAACCAGTGCTGCGACACCTGTCATTGAGAGCCGTGAGCAGTACCTGAGGCTCATCAGCGAAGGAAAAATTGGCGGAAAGCCCCGTACTATCGCTATTCGTAGTGTTGAGCTTTGGAATAATACCGCCATTGTTCGGGCAGAACTCGAAAGTGCGGCGCTCCATTTTTCCTCAACCTTTTCACTCTTTTATTCGGCAGAAACGGGATGGCAACTTGTTCACGACCTTGTTGAACTTCAGGCACGGGGGAAAGAAAAATGAGCAAGAGTCTTTCAAACCTCATGCGCCGCAACCGTTTCTTTGGCATTGTAGCGCTTTTGACCGTGTTTTTCAGTGGTTTACTCTCGTTATCACTTCCTTCACAACCATTATTCAATCAGGGTATGGAAGAAAAAAGCGTCAAAATTGATGGAATGACGGTGCGATGGTCTTTGCAGCCCGGCGGAACGATAGAATGTACCATGACGGCTCCAACAACAGGCTGGTTAGCGCTTGGATTCAACACCCACGATGATATTGTCGGTACAAACCTCATCATGGCAAGCATTGAGCAAGGAAAAGTACGAATTGAAGACCAGTACGTTGTTCGGTCTGGCGAACACTTGCCTGTGAATATGCTTGGCGGCACAAGCGCCGTCAGCAATGTTCAAGGGACGGAGCAGCATGGCATAAGCACGGTATCATTCACCATCACACAGCACGCGCAAGACCGTTTTCATCACAACCTGACGGAAGCTGCATCGGTATTTTTGATTTGTGCGTATAGCATGGAGGACGATTTTGCGCATCACTCTCGCATGAGGCAGCACGTAAAGGTTGTGATGTGATGATTGCTCATTACAGAATGTGGTTTGCAAGCCCGTGTGAATAAGGATTCATGCGGGCTTGCATATTCGAGGGGAAAATGAATAAAAATTAACCGTTTGTACATTGAAAATGCACAAACTTTGGCACATTTTTGTAGTCTGTAATTTCCATTATCCACATCGGTTCTTTTTTCCTTCTACCAGCGCTCATTTTTCATGGCTACCGCAGACACGACCGCAATTACGTCCTCCAAATCGCAACGTTTCTACATTCTCGACCTTGTTCGCCTGATGGCAATGGTGATGATGATGCAAGGGCATACGCTTGATGCAATGGTTTCGCCCCAGTATCTCAATCTTGCCGAGTTTCCTTGGAACATCTGGCATTTCTTGCGCGGGCTGACTGCGCCGACATTTCTGATTATTTCCGGTGCAGTTCAAGTCTTTGCCACTAAACGTAATGCGGATGGCACTATCCCGACGAATATTCTCTCCAAGCGTATCGAATGGGGCGTGATGCTCATTGGTATCGCGTATTTGCTGGTTTTTCCGGCAAATCGCGTATTTGATTTGCCGTTTGTGCCGCCCGACGGATGGCGTGCTTTCTTTCAGACCAATATTCTTCACGTCTCCGGCGTAACATTGATTTTGACGATGTTGCTAATGAATGCGACAAAAAACAACCGCACCTTTGCCGTTATTTCGCTCGTGATTGCGGCGTGTATTCTCGCACTTTCGCCTGTTGCCGATACGGTCAACTGGTTTGCTTTTATGCCGGAGTGGATGGGTGCGTATTTCACCTTCAAACACGGCTCACTCTTTACGTTGCTGCCCTTTGCTGCCTATATGTTTGTAGGCGTTGGTATTGGAACGCTTCTGCAAGAAATCCCTGCAAATGAGCGTGAGAGCCGTTTTCCGCTCTATGCGTTTGCCATTGGCACACTGTGTCTGGCGCTAGGCATTGCGGGAACGTATTTGCCGATGACTTTCTATCCTCAGCACGATTATTATCTTGCCAGCCCGCATTTTGCCCTTATTCGCATCGGGTGTGTTCTCGTGTTCATGGGCATTTTGACGTATTTGTACCGTTTCACACGCCGCTTTGAAGAGTATTATTCGCGCTTGGGCAAAAAATCACTGTATATCTACACGGCGCATCTGGTCTTGCTTTTCGGTACGCCTTGGTTTGGAGGAATTGCTCGTGGCACGGCGTATCGCTCGTTGACACTTGCCGAAGGTGCGATTGTTGCGGTGGCGGTCGTTAGTTTGACACTGGTAAGCGCTTATATTCTTGATTACTACCAGCGCAATTCTCAACCGATTCGCAAAGGTATTCGCTTTTCGTTGACGGCGATTTTGCTCTATGCGTTGTTGGTTTGAGGAAAAAAAAATCAAAAATCGAAGGCGCAAAAGCTAGAATTATGAAAGGCTTTTGCGCCTTTGCTGTTATATGGTTATTTTGTCAGAAATTTCTTCTCCCACTAACCCTCGTTCTATGTGTGGAATAGCCGGAATTATTGAGTATTCAGCCTCCCAGCCTAGAATCAGCAACGCTCTTTTGAAGCGCATGAGCGACAGTATTGCCCACCGAGGTCCCGACGACGAAGGGCAATGGATGTCGCCAAACCACAAAGCCGGATTTGCCTTCCGCCGACTGGCAATTATTGACCTCTCCGCAAACGGGCATCAGCCCATGACCACCGCCGACGGACGTTTTACCATCGTTTTTAACGGCGAAGTCTATAACCACCGCGCCTTGCGCAGCGAACTTGAAGCCAAAGGCTACCAGTACCGCTCCCAAAGCGACACTGAAACAATCCTCTACGGCTTTGCCGAATGGGGCGCAGAGGTACTGCAAAAAATGGTCGGAATGTGGGGCTTGGCAATATGGGACGACCACAAGCAAGAACTCTTCTGCGCCCGCGACCGCATTGGCATTAAACCGCTTTACTACACGCTCCAAGGCGGACGTTTTCTGTTTGCCTCCGAAATCAAGGCAATGCTCGTGCATGAGCAGATAAGCGCTGCGATGAATATGGACGAACTGCCGAACTATCTCGCATACTCCATGAGCGGCGCGGATACGCTCTTTGCCGATATTCACAAACTTGCGCCGGGACACTTTTTGCGATTGAGTAAAAATGGCGACCTCCGCATCGAAGAATACTGGAATCCCGCTCAGGCAATGACGAATAACCAAACAACCCAGCAATCAAGCGCCCCGGAGATTGAGCAAGAAATTATGCGCCTTTTGCGGCAAGCCGTCAAAGACCGCATGATGAGCGATGTTCCCTTTGGTGTATTTTTGAGTGGCGGGATTGATTCCAGCACAAATGTGGCGCTCATGGCGGAATTGATGAATCGCCCTGTTGATACATTTTCGGTAGGATTTAAGGAATTGGAAAAATACAACGAGCTTCAGTATGCACGCCAGATTGCGCAACTCTTCAAGACGAATCACCACGAAGTGCAGATTGACCACAGCGATGCTTTAGGGGCAATGGAGCAGCTTGTCTGGCACGAAGACGAACCCAATGGAGACCCAACCTGCATCCCGCTTCATTTTGTCAGCAAACTTGTTCGGCAAAGCGGAACAATCGTTGTGCAAGGCGGCGAGGGCAGCGACGAACAGTTTGCGGGTTATGGATGGATGCACCGCGAAATGCGTTTTTACCGCTCATGGTGGAAGAATTATCAGGCAATACCCGCATGGATGCGCTCTCTGACCTATTCTGCCGCAAAACCGTTGTTTGCTTCGCAAGGGCAGTTTTTGGCATTAGATTACCTGCGGCGCGGCTCTGGACGCGGTATTTCGCTTTATCGCGGGGGCGGAGTGGATATTGTTGCGACGTTGCAAGAGCGGCTTTTTACGGAAAAATTTCGGCGATATTTCACACAATCGGACAGCCTTGCAGGTCGCATCCAATCTGACCTTTACGCCCGGCAGCCCAACGCCGATTTTCTTTCGCAAATGGCATATTTTGAATTTGCTCATCGTCTGCCGGAACTGTTGCTGATGCGGATTGACAAAATCACGATGGCACACGGTTTGGAGGCACGTGTACCGTTTCTCGACCACCGCCTTGTTGAGTTTACCATGGGGCTGCCGGAACACGTCAAAGTGCCGCGTTTAGCGCATGAGGGCGGCGAAACAAAGCACATTCTCAAACGCGCCGTTGCTGATATTTTGCCACACGACATTATCTATCGCCCCAAACAAGGCTTTGTCGCTCCGGTCAATGAATGGTTCCGCAAGCCGCTTAAAAGCTATTGGGAACGAGAAGTGCTGTCGTCGCGTCTTGTTTCCGAAGGCATTTTTGAACGGGCAACGCTGGAAAGCCTGATGCAGCGCCATGCAAGCGGCAAGCGTAATGACGGAAAATCGCTCTACACCTTGCTGAATCTTGCATTGTGGTATAAACGATTTATTGGGTAAATTGCAGGAATAAGAAATATTCTTTCCGTCGGGCGGCTGAGGAGTGAAAATACGCTGCCGTCCGGCGGGTTCTTCTAGCACGACTACTACGCTACGAAAATCCGCCGGACGGCGAAGAAGCCGCCCGACGGGATGGACTGAGCAGGTACTTTCAACATCCAATCACTACGGCGAGAAGTAACGTTCCGCCTTTCATCCTATCCAAATTTTTGAGGAGTGAATATGCCACACCGTGTAGCCGCGCTATTGCTCGCGTTGATGACGAGTTATTTATCTACTTTTGCTCAAGAGCCGCCATCTGGAGCGCTTGCGGGCAATCCATCCCCACAAACCCAACGACAAGTTTCCTTCGATTACGGCGGTAAACTCATGCGCCTGACGTGGGAATTTGAGAAGCAATTTGTCATTCTCCGCTCGTATCCCTATCTCTACGAAGCACACCTTTTTCAAACAGCCGACACAGCCTACACGCTGGAAGTAACGCATATCGTCAATGGCAAGGTCGAACGAGAATTGAAGCCACTGACGATGCAAGAAGTTGCCCGCATTCGATACGAAAGCTCGGATGCAATGCGCAGTTTTGCAATGTGGGGTAATGAAGAACGGACTGCTGTGTGGGAAGATTGGGCGTTGGGTGTAGGAACGGCTGCATGGGGCTTGAGTAGTGGTCTGGTAGTAGATATAACCAATGCGATTACGGCATCGCAAGGACAGTCTATTACACCACAGACTCCTATCTGGTACATCCCGACGCTGGCAGCGACAGGCGGATACGCTTGGGCTGTCAACCAGCCTTGGTACAATCGCGCCAGCGCTACGATGTGGGGCAATGGCTTACTGCAAGGCACGGCGCACGGTTGGGCGCTTTATCTGCTTTTGTCTCCCCAGAATACTAATCTTGGTGATTTCTTTCTTGCTGGAACAATTATGGGCGGCGTGGAAGCTGGAGCAGGCTTGGCACTAGCACACTTGCTGAACTTTAGCACCGCGCAAAGCCAGATGATTACTGCCTTTGGTGGGAGCGGCGTGTATGTGGGCGTATTGGCGCAGTTTGCAACGGGGAATAATCTTCGGTCTATTCCGGGCAATGATGCAGGGCGTTTGGTTGGTGCTACGACACTTATCGGCTCGGCTGTTGGAATGTGGCTCGGCAATGAAGTTGCGAAATCTCCGGCATTGACGGGCGGCGACGCGGTTGTCTTGACCACGCCCTCAGCAATTATCGGCTCCGCGCCAATCAGTATTTTCTCGGCATCACCGAATGTGACGAGTCTGCAAGTCGCGGCAGGTGCGACGATTGGTGCGATTGTCGGCGGGCATCTTGTCGGAAATGCGCTCGTGCAGAATAAAGACTTTTCCTTTTTGCAAGGGCGGATTATCAATCTGGCAAGTGCCATCGGCGGTTATTTGCCGACCTACGTTCTGAGTTCTGCCGTCAGCGCAGCAATTCTTAGCGGTCAAGCGGCGAATGCTCAATCGTTACAACTGACCTCTGCGATTGCTAGTTTGGTCGGTGGTATTATCGGTTTTACGATTCCCTACATCATCTACACCAAAGACGCTGAAGAGCAGCACCAACGCCGCCTTGTCGCCACTGGCGCACAAGCAAATGCCGACCTTCCGCCCCGCATCGTACCTTCAGAACGAACATGGTTTGAAAATCTTGCCGCCAACACGGATGTCCAATTTTCCCCGCTTGGTATGTTGCCCGCGCTCAGTCCTCATGCGGGCTTTGGCATAATGGGCGCAGGTGTGCCGATAATGAGCATTCGCACCATTTTCGGAAACCCAGCGCCGAAGCCGCGTTTGGAGGACGAAATCAACGAAGTTCACTAATGCCTCTATCTCTTTCGGCAAATATTATGACCAATTCTCGCTTGCTATTGCTACTATTCACGGTACTGCTGCTCTGTGCGCCGCATTACAGCACGTTTGCTCAGGCAACGTCCGCAGATACCGTACAGAAAATACCATCGTTATCTGCCCCGCTCACGGGTAATCTTGCCCAAGAAATGGGGCGGCAAGTTTCCTTCGATTACGGCGGTAAACTTATGCGTTTGACGTGGGAATTTGAGAAACAATTTGCCGTTCTCCGCTCGTATCCCTATCTCCATGAAGCCCGCTTATTTCAAACAGGCGACAGCGCGTATTTACTGGAGGTGAAGCATATTGTCAATGGAAAAATAGAACAAGATTTGAAATCGCTGACGATGCAAGAAGTCTCAAGTATTCGCTATGCTAGTTCTGAGGCGCTACGCGACTTTACGATGTGGGGCAACGAGGACTGGACAGCGGGATTTGAAGACTGGGCGCTCGGTGCTGGAACGGCTGTGTGGGGTTTGGGCTTCGGATCCCAAGTAGATATTCAGTATAGATCACAAGTACAATTTCCAGTGGCTATTATTACATCTGCATCTTCCCTTGGTATCCATATCTGGGCTGCGCATCAACCCTGGTATAATCGTTCTTCTGCAGTCATGTGGACAAATGGTCTATTACAAGGTGCGGCACACGGACTTGCTCTTGATTTGCTTTTTTCTGCAAACTCTGTTAGAAATTCCTATCTGAGCTATTTAATAGCAGTCTTAGGAGGTGTGTCAGAGGCAGGAATTGGTCTGGGGCTACCACATTGGTTAGGGCTACGCCCAGCACAGACACAACTTATTACTGCATTTGGTGCAACGGGAATTATTGCCAGTTTCTTTTCACAATATCTCTATGCATACCCATTCGGGAATTATTATTCTCAACCTTTGTCTGACTATATTACTGGCACATCCGTTCTATTAGCTTCAGCAATGGGATACTGGATTGGAAACGAAGTTGGTAAATCAACGGCGCTTACAGGCGGCGATGCACTGGTAATGACCACGCCAACAAATATCCTGACAACCGTACCGCCAGCAATTATTAGAACATATTCCGCACTTGGCCATACTCAAGTGGAGAAAGAGAGAGCCGCCGTAGCGCTAGGATTTTCTATTGGCGCAATTCTTAGCGGTCATTTTATAGGTGCAGAGTTGGTGAAAGACAAGGACTTCTCTTATTTGCAAGGGCGTGTCATAACAGCATCTAGTGGCATAGGAAGTACGGCAATGGCTCTGTTTGGTTTAGACCTTATGAATCGGGTGTCTCAAGGTTCCGCATTAAGTATTGTATTACCTGTTGCTAATCTCCTTGCTGGTGCTATCGGCTTTACGATTCCCTATCTCATTTACGCCAAAGATGCCGAAGAGCAGCACCAGCGCCGTCTCACCGCCACAGGCGCACAAGCCAGTGCCGACCTTCCGCCCCGCATCGTACCTTCAGAACGAACATGGTTTGAAAATCTTGCCGCCAACACGGATGTCCAATTTTCCCCGCTTGGTATGTTGCCCGCGCTCAGTCCTCATGCGGGTTTGGGCATAATGGGCGCAGGTGTGCCGATAATGAGTATTCGCACTATCCTTGGAAACCCAGCGCCGAAGCCGCGTTTGGAGGATGAAATCAATGAAGTTCACTAATATTTTCACGTTTTTCTCATATTGCTATGAAAATCTCTCGCTTGTTATCGTTTATCCTGAGTCTCATTCTGCTGTGCGGAATGCGTCATAACGCCTTGGCGCAAACGCCACCCGAAAGCGCTCCACCAAAGACGGCAGTTGAAGTTCAAGCGCCGTTCGACAAGGACAGCAAACTGTGGATTATCACCGAAGAAATGGAGCGGCAATACGGCTTTTTTCCGAAATATCGCGGCGTAATTGATGCGCGATTATTCCAACTTCCCGATTCGTCGTTTGTGCTGGAACTCACGCAGTTGTTGGGCAGTACGCCAGAAAATACGCGCATTCGTTTGACCTTGGCTGAACTTATTGATTTGCGCAACCGCGTCAGCGACGCACTTCAACGCGGTCAGATGCAAGGCGGCAACGCACAAGGCGGCTTTACCAATCCATGGGCGCAATTCGCCCGCCCGCTTGATGAGCGCAGTTTGAACGATTGGGAAAAAACCTCACTCGTCATTAGCGCTACCACGCTGGGCTTGTCCTACGGGCTGCTTGCTGATTTGCTGTCGCCTTCAGGTGGCAACGTCGGTTTCGGCACGTTTAGCTCGGTTGGGGTAACGACAATCGCCGCACCGTTAGCATTTGGCGGCGGCACACTCTGGGCTGTTTCGCAGCCTTGGTTCACGCGCTCGTCGTCGGTGATGCTTACAAACGGTATCACATCAGGCTTTCTTCACGGTCTTGCGGGATATTTGGTCGTAGCAGACCAACAGCAAATCGAAGGACGTGCTCTCGGTATCTCCGGCGTTGTGGGAAGCGCGATAGAATCAGGAATGACGCTGCGTTTGCCGGAAGCACTTAATCTCAATTACGGACAAACCAGCATTCTGGCAAATATGGGCGGAAGCGCCTTTTTGAGCGGTGCGCTTGCAGCCTTGGCGCTGGGTGCGTTTGATGGCAATGGGAATATCAATCCGAATGGGCTTCGTTTGACAGCAGCCGCTTCATTGCTGGGTTCGGCTGGCGGATATTTTCTCGGATACCGCATTGGTCAGGGGCAGCATATTGCGCCGGGCGACGCGCTGGTATTTGATAGTCCGGCAGGTTTTGCAAGCATTCTTCCGTTTTCCGTGGGATTTCTTTCCTTACAAAACAATGGTCAAATTCCTGATATACGCTTGCTTTCGGGTTTGACGGTCGGCGCACAGGCTCTTGGTTACGTGATTGGCAACGAACTTATTCGCAATAAAGATTTCACCTTCGACCAAGGACTGCAAATCAATCAAGCAGCATCGCTGGGGGTAACGATTGGCTTGATACCACTCTATGCGGGGCGCTCTAATGGTCTCATCTTCTACGCACCGATTCTTTCGGCATTGGGCGGAGCGGTCGGCTTTGGCATCGCCTATGCAAACTGCGTCAAACAAGCGGAGGAGTTCGATAAAGCCCGTCGGGAAACGCCGAGTACAAAATCTTCTACATTCAACGAAGCACCTGAGCGACGCACAAATACATGGTTCGACAATTTCGCCAAGCATACCGACGTACAGTTTTCACCATTCGGACTCATGGGAGGGCTGCATCCCGCTTTGGGGCTGTTCAGCGCAAATACGCCGATTGTGAGCATTCGCACCAATCTCGGTGCCGTGCAGCACGACGAAGCCGAATGGCAGCAGGAAGTAATCAAACGCGAGGTTTTGAGCGCTCTTCCACGCTAAGGCTGCGGACACCTGAATCTACGCAGCAATAAAAAAAAGAAGGCGCAAAACTCAATATTTTTGCGCCTTCGACATATCATCAAGGAATCGTCACGTACCAAATTTGCATTACACGGTAATCGTCAATTCATTTTTCATCGGATCAAACGCTGCGGTATAGCGGCGCAAAGGTGATGCCGCCGGACCAACCAACACGCGCCCGTCTGTTGCCGAAAAACTTGAACCGTGACATTGGCAATTTATCCTGCCGCCACTTGGGAGATCCACCGTACAACCGGAATGGGTACACACCGCCGACAGCACGAGAAACTCCGATGCGCTTGTGCGAATGATGACAAGTTGATCACTGCCTATCGTTTTGATAACCGCACCACCAACCGACTGCAAATTTTGCTCCTGAGCGATGGCAATGACATTACCAGAGGTCATCGTGCCACCCGTGCTTGTGCCACTGCCACTTGTACCGCCAGTGCTTGTACTGCCCGTATTGGCAGGCTTGGTGACGGTTGTTTCGCAAGCATTGACGAGTGTGATAACTGTTCCGGCACTAACTGCCAAACCAAGCATAGATGCGGCTTGCACGAGAAAATCGCGGCGTGGTGTGCTGTTTTCGGGGGCTTCTATTGTTGGAAAGGTTTCTGTCGTATTCATAAACATCAAAAATACTGTGGTGAAAAACGTGGTAAAGCAGAGATTAAAAAGCACGACTTAATTTGTTGAACCGTAGAGCATTGCTTTAATTGTAATGGTTTCGCTTACTTTGCTGCCGACAATTCCTTTACGCCCGGTGACACCATGGTCTTTGAGTGAAACGGGAAAGTCATTCACTTTTATCATCACCAAATCATTCGGGCTTTTTTCAACGTAGGTAATTTCGATGGAGACACTCATTGCCTTGGAAACACCATGCAGCGAGAATGTGCCTTCTGCGATTGCCTTGGCTACACCTTTCCCGCCGCCACTTGACACAATCTGCACACTGGAAAGTTTTTTTATATCAAACGTAATATTCGGAAAAGATTCACCATCCAACCAGTCTTTTTCTTGTAAATGGCGGTCACGCAGGGCGATACCAGTCTGCATCGTGTTGACGGCGACTAAGACCTTACCCGTTGTGGCTTCGAGGTTGCCGAGGTCAAGAGCAAATGAACCAGTTACGATAGCTGTACCGCCGTCAATATTTTCCAATGGCGCACGGCTGCTGAATTGTGCTTGATTGGTGCCAATTTTGTTATTCAATGTAACATTTTTGACACCTTTGGTATTCAAGTTAAAACCTGTTCCGGCATAACTTACCGATGCTATGCAAAAGCAGAGAAGCGAGGAAAAAACAGTGCGAAATTTCATGGTAAGAACGTAAAAATGAAAAAAAATTATGCTGAATTTTTCATCGTGCGCAGCCCTTGACGGCGCATCATCACAAAGCTGCCAAGTGCGCCTAACAGCCCAATTCCGCCTATCGGTCCGGCAATATCCAATCCGAGATGAAATTCATCTTTCCATTCGATATGCTCTTCTTCGGTGCCAAAATTCGGATTCGTCGTTTTGACAACAACCTGAACTTTGTCCTTTGTAAAAATATTACTGCCATCTGCGACCCAAACCCCCAGAGCCGCAACCACGATAACAGCAAAGACAGCGATACTAAGTTTCCACATAACATTTCCCTCAAAAAAAAATTATCGTAAAAAGTGGTATTTTGATAGACTCACGCGACAAAACATCCCTTGAATTCAAGTCCCTAATCTCAAGAGTCAATAGTATAAATGCAATTGCAAATTCCAGCGCGTTGAACGGAACGTTTCGGTGTCGTAATAGCGAAATTCGGGTCGAAGTTCGATAAACGGGAGAGGAAAAATTTGCGCACCGATGGAGGCTTGCGTACTGTATAACTCGGCTATGCCCGCACTGGCATTGGGGTCGGAAACTTGCGTTGTGCCTTGTTCAAAGCGCACAAAGGGCAGCAAACCGGACAATAATTGATAGGTCAGCATCACCGAATAATTGCGCGTCTGCCGACCATCTTTAATGCCCGAAAGTACATATTCGCCTTGCAGCGCCACCCTATCGCTGAGTCCCACGCCGGCAAAAATATTCATCATCGAAAACGTACGATTTACAAAATACGATCCTCCCAGATACGAATTAAACAGGTGGTCTTCGGTGCGAGGAAAAATAGCAGCACGGGCGAGATACGACGGTGATGCTGCCAGCGCACCAAGATTTGATGCGGCGGCTGCGGTGCTTATTGTTTCGCCGAGCAGAGGAGCAGTTTCCCCAAAAGTATTGACGGTGCGGAGTTGCCCCAGTGAACGCGGCAGAAATACGCCAGCCGTCAACGAAAGCCACTGTATGCCCTCAAAATTTATTTCAGCACCATACTCAGCAAAATTTGGCGCAATAATCGGAATCGTATTTGTTCCAGCGACTTGGCGGACAAGCATTGTGTGGTCGTCGTACCGAATCCCGATAGAGGGCTGAAAATGCCCTATCCGCAGCTGCGGAAGCGTTACGGCAGGTTGAATAATTGCCGAAGCCATCCACGCTTGCTGTCCAGCGAAAGGCAATGGACGTCCCGAAGACAGTGCCAACAAACCGCCAACATCAGCCGTTGCCTCCACTGTGAGCCAAGGAGTCGCTATCCATGCGGCATAGACGGACGTTTGCATGGGAATAAAGCGTGTTGGAGCATTGGCAGTACGGGGCGAACGGGTCATCTGCACGCGGGCATCAAACCCAAAGAGCAATGCACCATCGGCAATACTATTGGTTTCTGCTTTTTCGATAAATTCAAGACCAACGCTGTGCGCGGACAGTATTTTCATATCTTTTGCCATATACCACCCCAAATCATTCCGCAAGCCGCTTCCTTGCGAGGTAATATGACAATTCAAACACTTATTGCCCGTGAGCAGCGTAAATTGTGGTATCGCCGATACTCTTGTTGCCGAGACGAGCAGCAGAAGCACCACAGAAGCTATCCAGACTCGCCAATAGCGAAAAAACACCGTAACAGACATCATGAGAAAACTCCTCGTTAGTTCTTAATTATTTTTTGCACCTTGATTTACCCAAGCGCGAATAAGACGTTTGTTGCAGTCTGAAAGCGGACCCGGCGGCGGCATCTGTGAATAGCCGGGAAGCTGTGAAGTTACACCAACAAGGAGTGTTGCATCGGCATAACGCTTCACATTGCTATACCCCTCCATATTTACCCCAACGGTTTGAAATGCGTTAGCATGACAACTATAGCAATTACTTTGCAATATTGGCTGAATGGTCTTTGAATACGACACATTCACCGTATCGCAAGGGTCAGCAACGGTTTTCTTTTCGCCTTTTGCCGGACCGGAAAAATTCTCGCAACCAGCAAAAAATATCACGACGAGAATGAGCATTAAAGCAAGAATTGGCGCACCTTTGCGCAGCATCGAATGAAACACGCCATAACTCATAGTTGTACCCCCCGAAGGAGAAAAATGGTAAAAAAATGCAAAACAACTTTAGCCATAATCACACTCGCCCACATCGTTGTCTATACGAAAATACAACAACAATAGTTTTTTTCTATCAGCACAAGTACGGAAAGAGTAAAATCGGTAGTTCTACGGATTGTCTTAGAGGCAGCTTTGTCATTGTTGTTTCTAGCGTTTCACTGACAACCCCTTAAAAATGGCAGGGTCTTCCTGCCCTAAACGCCAGCAGGAAATGCCACGCAGATTATATTTTTTGACCAATTCCAACCGTGCTTGGAATGACCGCGCATCCTCAAAATAAATATGCTCATAAATTTCATCGCGCTCAAAAACGGTGTAGAACATCTTGTCGCGCTCGTGCCATTCCATTTTACCGCCGCCGCTTTCCATAATGCCCACCGCATCGGGATAATTCAGCGAACGCCCCCAAGCATTGACGGTTTGTGGGTTGGTGTAGGACGGAAACCAATAGTCCGAATACAAAGCCAAGCCCAATGACACTTTTTCTTTTGGTACTTGTTGAAGAATATACTGCAAACAGCGCTCCATCCAGGTATAACCCGCAACCGGACCCGGTGTAGTGCGGCGTGTGTGCTGGTCATAGCTCATAAACGAGATAAAATCAGCGATTGCGCCAAGTGCTTTGTAATCATACCCACCGCGCCAATACTCAAACATCCACTTTTGATAATCCCCCAAACCCGCATAATCACTTGCCCGTGGAACAACGGCAATGCTAATCGAAAAGCCATATTTTTTGAGCGAATCCGCCGCAAGTTTGAAAAATGCGGTAAATGCAGCTTTGTCGGCAATATGAATATTTTCAAAATCATACTGAATACCGTACCATCCCTCTTTGCGGCACAGGTCGAGCAGCGCCACGACACAGCGTTCTTGCGCCTCACGAGAGATTAAAACTTTGTGGAGCATTTCCAGATTAAATCCCGGATTCACGATAAGCGGCATAATTTTCACATTGTGCTTTTTCGCTACTGCCACAATGCGCCTATCCACTCCGCCCCAAACAACGCCATCTTCATCCACCTTGAGGCATTGAGGTCCGATAATGTCAATGTATTGCGCATTACGCTCGAAACTGCGGAACGAATCTTCGGAAGCGTCCATATAGAAAATACGCTCACCCGTATTTTGAGCAACAAGCGACGAAACGCCCAGAATATAGAGGACAACAAAAAGTATCAAACGGATACGACGCATGATATTGTATCAATGAGTGGTAAAAATAGTAACTACCCCAATCTACTACTTTTTCCGTCGCCTCCCAAAAAACAACAGCCCCGCCCTGCATATCGCAGGATGGGGCTGTTTCGGAGGCATATTTTAGAACGAACCCCCAAGTTCCTCAATGGCATTCTGTATCGCTTCTGAAGAAATATCGCCTTGTTCGAGTTTTGAGTAGATTGTTACCAAAATTATCGTGCTTGGCGTTTTGAGGTAATATATTACACGGTAGCCGCCTCGTTTCCCCTTTTGTGCATCACTGTTACCAAGACGCACCTTGTAAACGGTATATTCCACGCGGGGAATCTGGTCACCGGGTGTTTCACCATTCTGTAATTGTTTGATAAATGGGTCAATGTCAGAGCGAATTGAACGATACGATTTTGCTAATGTGCGCACATTCCGCTTAAACTCTGGCGTAAATTCAATAGAAATCGGCGGCAAACTGGACTCATGCAATTCTGCATTACTCAGCATCTATTCCCTCCCACAAGGCAGCGACGGGCAACGTCTCGCCACGCACTGCTTCTTGCCAACCCGCTTGAAAGCTCGCTGTTGCCGAAGGAAGGGTTATGCTTTCACGAAAAATGCGCATCATTGCAAGGAGATTTGCACGGTATTCCACAGGAAAACGGTGCGCTTCTGCAAGCAGTTCCTCGTTAAATGCGGCTTCTTGGGGCGTATTATGGGTGTGCATACTATGTTGCTAGTATTGTGAGGTATTGAAAACAACCTCAAAATAACAAAAAAAGCCCCACCCCGCAAGTACGCAGAGTGGGGCTGTTTGCATAACATCCTTCATCCATCTCAACCCACCTCAGCAAGAATCTCCCGAAAATGCTGCAACGAAATTACTTCCGTTGTATGAAGGTCGGGAAAGATCACTCGCTCCATTGCAAGCAAAGCGTGGTCGCCTGTTACGAGGTATTGAGCGCGGGATTCGCGGCAAATATCGAAAAGGTAATTGTCTTTCGGATCGGGGGAGTCTGAAAAAGTATAGATGGGTTCAGTGATGGAAGCGAGCGCATCATGCGCTAACCCATATTGTGCGAGCATCGGAAGAAAACGACCTTTGAATTTTTTATACTGCAAAACATCAAGAATCTCTGCCCGAAGGGCAGCAGAAGAATACACGACAACGCGCCCAGCGCGTACTGCATCGCTGAGCATTGGAAGCTGATTATTGAGAATAAAACTAAGCCAAACGCTTGTATCAATCACAATGCTATTCATGACCAAAAGCACGAACAATACGAACAATACGGACAATCTCTTCCATACTCGGACGCTCCGAGATGGGGATTGGGCTTCTGAGAGTGCTTATCCAATCTTGCGCTGGAGCAGAAGTACCCTTTTGCTCAGGCGTAGCTTTCATTTCTTTTGGTATTACATCGGATGTTGCTGTTGGCGCATCATGCAAGATTGATGTATCCTGATTCTGTTCATATGGCAAAAGCATAGACCTTCTCCTGACGGTGAAAAAAATATCCGTTAGCAATATACGATTTTACCGGAATATTTCTCCACCTTCCCCCAAAAAAACACCAGCCCCACCCTGCACGTGCGCGGGATGGGGCTGGTGTATGACATTGAAACCAATTAACGATTCAAAACAATTTTGTCTGGGTGAATTCAAACCCTACTTAATTGATGATAAAGATACAAAAAACAGCCCCTTCTTGATTGCCAAGAAGGGGCATGAATTTTTATTCCGACAGTCAAAGAATATCTTCAACAAAAAAGAGCAAGTTGGACTGTGGAAAGCATTCGGCTATTATTTGATTGTTTATTCCAATTTGGCTTTACAAATACTTCCCAAGACCAATTAGCGTACAACCATGATAGTGCCAAATTCCATACCGCCGTTTGCCTCAATGCGATAGAAATATGCACCATTTGCAACGGGAGCGTTGCTGTCATTGGTCAAATTCCAATCTATGAGGTTGATTGTTCCGCTATTATAGAACTGGTTTGTTACAAGAGATTTCACTACTGTACCACGTGCATCCATAACGCGAACCGTTACACTGCCTGCGGATTTCAAGCTAAAGCTGATATTCGACGATTGCGAAGAAGGGTTTGGATAAACACTTGCCGCACTGAACACATCTGCGTTGCGCACACTTGTTGCCGTACCGCTCAATTGAATAACAATGTCTTTACCTTGCACGTTACCAGCAGCATTGCGGAATACGAACAAGATAGCATCAAGGTTTACACCAGCAGGAACTTTGTAAAACGTACGAATATTTGGAATACTCAATGCCCAAGCGTTCGTACCTTGTCGGGTCATGGTCAAAGCAGGCGTTGTCCCCACTTGATCCCAAGCAGAAACTTGATAATCACTTTCCCAGCCTGAAGCACCAACACTACGTGCGGTGGTGTAAGCAAACACAGGACTGACGGTCGTCATCGTATTTGCGGAGCCTGTACCAGTAGCCATGCCTGTTGTGTCAAGCGATGGTGTATAGATTACGCGAATGGAATCATTTGTGCCAATTTCACGACCTGCCGGAGCAATTGTAACTGCACGGGCAAGTGAGCGAGTTCTTGTTTGTGCCGAGGATGCTGCCGGAATCATCACGATAACGACTGCCACAGCAGCAAGAAAGGAACGAAATTTCATAATAAATCTCCAAAGAAAAATGAAAGAGAATTGCAGAAAACTGCATTGTTTTTTAAAGTAACATATTCTTAAGGCAATCAGTTCCAATATACCCATTAGTCATCAAAAAATCAAGCAGAGACGTGAAGAATCTCAACTGTCTTTTCCCGCCTCTGCACTGACAGACAAGAAATTAGTCAGGATTTTGTTCTATTAACGTATTGGCGCTTACTTCCACATCAGGGATTTTGAAAATAAGCGTCGCGGCATTCCAGCGTGTGGTGCGGATGTTTTGCTGCAAACGTTTTAGCTCATGAAAGCGATTACCTTCAGCAGCAAGTTCAATGAGACGCTCACGCTGAATTGCTTGCACTAAGGGCGCACCAGAAAGACCAGTAAGTGCGGACAAACCAGCACGTCGGCGTACAAGGTTCACGTCTGCAAGCGCTTGTGTTGTGTTTGTAGCAGCAACAGCTTCAGCGCGAATAAGTAATATCTCTGCATAGCGAATTGCCGGAATGCTCATAAACTGCCGATCATATTTTGCAACGTAGAACTGACCGTCGCGTTTTGCGAAGAGAGTATCGCGTTTGTCACCCGACGAGCCGGTTGCAGGAAATAATATCTTTACAACGGGAGAATCGGGGTCAAGCAAATATGGCGGCTCATTATCTTTTTGATTATATGAGCCGAAGAGCGCGCCACTTGCATCTTGCTGTGAGTTGCTCACAAAGCCAAATACTGTTTCGGTGTTGGTGTTGTTGTCGAATACGCCACGAGGCGTATCAGTGAGCGAGAATTTATTCGTAGATACCACACGACTGGCAGCAGCAGCAGCATTAGTGAAGTCGTTTTGCTGGAAATATACTCGTGCCAGCAAAGCTGCTGCGGCAGCTTTGTTTGAACGCCAAGCATTACGATTTTCAGCAGGCAAAAGCTGTTCTGCCTGTTGCAAATCGTTAATGATACGGGTATATGTTTCGGCAACCGTAGCACGAGCCCGTACTGCACCAGCAGAGCCTACAGTCGGTTTGTCGCGTAAGACGATACCAAGTTGGCTGTTATTTGCAGAAAAGCCCCACGGCTGTGCGAAGTAACGTACAAGTTCAAATTGTACCCACCCACGAATAAACAACGCTTCGCCTTTGATACGGTCTTTATTTGCTGCGAATGCCGCATCGGAAACTTTACCGCCATCAACGGCATCAATAACATTATTTACACGATTAATGAGACGATAGCCACCTTCCCAGATACCACGCCCCTGATCGTTAAAGAAGTTCAAAGTACGATTGATGATTTGCAATTCACCAAAGCCTGGATTTGCGGCAATAACATTGTCCGCCCATATTTCGCCAACACGCTGACAGTTACCGATCACCAATGCACCGCTCGCCAAACCGCCATCTGGTGCATATGAGCCGATGAGTGCCGCTTCCAAACCAGCTGTTGTGGTTAATGCGGCTTCTGTGGCAAGGTCGAGTGGGGGCAGGATGTCCAGCACTCTTTCACACGCCGTAAACGCCATCAGTCCCGTAAAGGCAGCCACGCCAATAAGTTTACGATAGTTTTTCATATAAAGTGAATATTTTGGGTTCAATAATTCAAGGATTAGAGTAAACTGTACTTGGAAAGTACCTTAGAAACCAACAGAGATACCAACCATGAATACCCGCGCCTGTGGCGGCGTGAGATAGGTCACGCTTGCACCAAGATTTGCACCTTGAGCAGCGTATTGGTCACGTTGAATTTCAGGATCCCAGCCCGGATAATTTGTCCATGTAAACAAATTGTTTGCTGTTGCATAGAGGCGAAGCCTTTCAAGACCAAGCGACTGTACAACATCAGACGGGAATGTATAACCAATGGTTAGTTGGCGCAAACGAATAAAGGAACCGTCATATAACCAACGAGTGATGTTAATATCGCGATTTTCCGTGAGTGTAAGACGTGGAACGGTAGCATTATCGCCTTCTTGTTTCCAGCGTCGTTCTGTTTCATTCACACGTTGATTCCAGTTGAAGCCGACATTACCAACTTGACGTTTTGCCGCATCATCATACAAGGAATTACCAAATGAGTAATTTACAAGAATTGTCAAATCGAAGCCTTTGTACGTGAAAGTATTCGTCATACCACCAATCGCGGTAGGATATGGCTGTCCTTGTGGGGTACGGTCTTTGGTATCGTATATGTCCGTTAATTGTCCCTGCAAATTGTAATAGAGTGGAGAACCGCCGCGAACGAAAACTGTCGTATCAATCCAGCGACCGGATACATTCGACCGATTATTTGGTTTCGTCGGGTCGAACGAGGTTTGATTATCCGAACTGCGACGTTGAATTTTCACAGAGTCGCTTCTTGATTGCACATATGCAAAACGATTCATGAAGAATGTACCGATTGGGTACCCTCTCAAAATGCGTGTTTCACCCGGGCCGGCAATAGCATCCGGTGGCAATCCCGCATTTTCACTAACGACATTGCGATTAAATGCGACATTAAGATCCGTGGACCATGTAAAATCGCCCACAAGGTTTTTGGAGCTAATTGAAAGCTCAATACCGCTATTGTTAATAACACCAACATTTTGAAGGATCGTATTAAATCCAATTGAAGAAGGTTGACTTACTTCCAAAAGCAAATTTGAGGTTGTTTTGTTGTAGTATGCAACAGTACCGGAGAGACGACCTTGCCAGAAAGCATAATCTATACCGACATCAAGCATAGCAGCTTGTTCCCAACCAAGATTGCTGTTACCAATGCGGTCAGGACGGATGCCTGATTGACCAGCATAATTTGCACCTGCCGCATATGTGCCAAAACGACGGAAGTCAGGAATTTCTGCGTTACCCGAGAGACCATAGCTTGCACGAAGTTTCAAAAGTGATACAGTTTCATTGTTTTTCAAGAAATCCTCTTCGGTGAGAAGCCAGCCAAGACCGATAGCAGGAAAAGTACCGAAACGTGAATCCGAGCCGAAACGCGAAGAACCGTCGCGGCGGATACTCACTTTGAAGAGGTATTTGTCAAGTAATTTGTAGTCTAATCGTGCGAAGTAGCCAACGAAGCTATATGCTGTCGCATTCGAGCCGCCGTCTTTTGTGCCAGCACTGTTGGGGTTTTGGAAGTATGGATTCGGGAAATCAAAGCCGTTAAACTTAATGTCTAGCAAGTCGCTGCGGTACACGCTCATACCGACCAACGCAGAGATAACGTGGGCATCGCCGATTTTTGTGTTGTAATTCAATGTTGTGTTTGTATTCCAGTTGGTGATGGCTACATTACGAAGTTCCGAGAATGCATTATTAGCGCCGCGAATAAACGGACGCTCATAATAGTTTTCTGCCAAATCTGTTCTATCCAAACCACCTTCAAGACGCACTGCAAGTCCGGGAATACCAAGACCATTAAAACGGTACTCTGCATATCCGTTTGCAAGCGTCCGCAAGGTCGTTTGGTTGAATTGCTGGCCCTCTAATTTTGCGACAGGGTTTGCACCAAAGTTTGTACCTTGGAAATATGTGCGGTCAGCATCGGCATTGTTGATAGGGAAAATAGGAAGTGCGGAACTTTGGGCCCATCCCATACCGCCTGCCCAAGCTACTGGAGTTCTATCGGTAGAGTTACGTGTGAGGCTGATGCCCATACCAACAGTCAAATCTTCCGTTGCATTGTGGTCAAGGTTCAAACGACCAGAAACACGTTCCAAATTGCTTTGTTTGTGATAGCCAGACTCATTACGATAGGTTGCACCAACATAGAATTTTGTTTTTTCTGTGCCACCAGCAACTGAGATATTTGCTTCGTTGATACGACCTGTTTGCAACACTTGGTCAAGCCAGTTCGTATTCGATGGGGTTATCTGACCAGGGTTTGTGCCAACATTGAATGGCAGACGCGGGCGACGATACGCCGTTCCGCGACCAGAAACGATACTGTCATTACGATTTGCTTCGTTCCAGAGATTCAACCAGCCCGGACCGTCATACAACTCCGGACGATTGGAAACATTCGACCAACCCGTTACATAGCTTGCTGTGAAGCGAGTAATACCTGCTTGACCACGTTTGGTCGTAATCAACACAACACCATTAGCGCCACGCGCACCGTAGATAGCGGAGGCATCGGCATCTTTCAACACTTCAATACTTTCAATGTCATTGGGATTCAGATCTGCAAGAGCATTGGTCTCGGTGGCAGTACGGAAGTTTGTCCCAAGACTACCAGTAGCCATTGGTACACCATCAATCACGTAGAGCGGCTCACTGCTTGCGTTAATAGAACCAGTACCGCGTACGCGTACCGAAACAGGCGCACCGGGCATACCATTAGAGGCAATAATTTGTACACCAGCAGCACGACCTTGAAGCATCTGCTCAAAGCTTGGTAGCGCATTCTCACGCATTTCTTTTGCATCAACTGAGGCAATCGAACCCGTCAAGTCTTTGCGTGTTTTCGTGCCATAGCCAATTACCACGGCTTCTTCCAAAAGGAGCAGATCTAATTGCATTTTAAAATCTACCTTAACATCGGCATCTCCCGCAACGGTAATCTTTTTTGTTTGAGATTTAAAACCGATATAAGCAGCGGTTAGCTCGTATGTTCCCTCTGGAACATTCCGAATTTCATAACTACCATCTTTCCCGGTGAAAGCGCCCATCACTTTCCCGCCTACTTTTACCTTAATGCTCACGCCGCCGAGTGGCGCGTTTGTGTCGTCGTCGGTGGCTTTCCCGACAATGCGCCCTGCTGCCAGAGCCAGCGCCGAAGTCATGCCCAAGAACAGCACAACAGCAGCACAGTAACGCAGTAACGTCGTAAATTTTCGCATAATGCTACGAGTTTTAATGAATGAAAAAAAGAACATTGAATTGATTACACATACCAAGTTGCGATGGACAACACACAACAACGCTCCATATATCGCACGCCAACAAGAGCGCAAGACAAAAGAGTCTTGTTGCAAACAAAACTTCCAACCACAATACGGAAAAAAAGCCTTTTGGGGATAATCTCAAGACGAACACACAAAGCAGCCAATCAAAACACAGGTATTTCTAAGGTGAATCTATCTGCTTTGCAACAACTACACAATGCCGTTGCTGTAACTCTATGGTGCAAGAGGAACGGTGAAAGGTGAAACAGTGTATGAGAACACAGTGCCAAACAACAATATTTTCCTTCCGAACACAACTCTCTGAACACGAATGCCGAAATTACAGAATCCATACACGTTTGTCAAGTAGTTTTTTACAACGAGGTGTGGTGCGGGGTTGGGGCGGTTAAAACGCACACTAGGGAGAGTTATTTCAAAAAAACTTCACAAAACAAGAAATTTTTTCATCGCCTCAAATTTTTTCTTGCCAATGCCCTTGACGCGCATCACATCTTCAATGCGGCGAAATGCTCGCTCTTGCCGGGCATTCAGTATTTTCTCCGCCGTCGCTCTGCCCACGCCCGGAAGTCGCATCAATTCTTCCATTCCCGCCTTATTCAGCGAAATCACACCAGAGGAAATTTTTGCAGCACCGAACTTGGAAGGGAAGGGCTTTGGCTTGCGCACAAGCGTATCGGCGGCGGTGAGTACCGGAACCGCTTCCGCGCTCGGTGTTGTACCGCTAAAGGTACTTGTTTCTGCATCGGCAAGACTGTCGGTCAAGCGGAGAATTTCGCTGCGAACCTCGCTATTGTGCGGCGTTGAGCCACATTGCCGAAAAAAAACTCCTGCACCAAGTCCGCCTAGCAAGACGATAACGACAATCAACTCACTCTGCGTAATGGGCAGTGCGTCTTGCAGCGCCGTCAGCAAACCGGCAAATGGCTTGGAGAAACGAGAACTCATGCGGCTTTGGGTGAAACTTTGGAATGAATTGGGTGCGCAATTGCGAACAGCATCCGAAATATAGCATTTGTTTTGGCAAATCTTGCATTATTGCACAATAAGCACTATCCAAAAACGTCTCTAAATCGCCTTGTGTTCCACCAAGTAATCACGGGTGAGGAAACATGGCACTCACTTAGGATTTACGAAAAAAGCCGGAGCAAGGGGCTAAAGAACCTTGTTAAATAACGACTTACGCAACAAGGGATTTCAACCCCTTGCCCCGAAATAGTTCTTTTTCGTAAGTCCTATCACTGTTATTCTTCGCTATCTTATGCAGACCGTTTGTCTCGTTGAAGACGATACCATTACCCGCAAACTTTTTGTGATGCTGCTTCAGCGCGGGGGATTTCACGTCCAAGATTTTGGCGATGGTGCATCGGCGCTGCATTGGTTGGACGCTCATACGCCGGATGTGGTTGTCTCGAATATTATTCTACCCAAAGGCGTGAACGGCATGGATATTCTTCGCAGCGTTCGCACGTCCTTCCAAGCACCGCAAACACTGGTTTTTGCCTTAACCTCTTTTATCCGCCGTGGCGAGCGTGAACAATATTTGTCTATGGGCTTTGACGGCTGCATTGCCAAACCAATCGACCCACAAACCTTTGCAGATGATTTTCGTGCGATGATCGATGCACGGCAGAATTGAGGCGAGAAAGGAAGAAAGCCATTGTGGGGCAACATTATCGCGCTCGTTGCTATTTCTCAAGCAGGTTCACGCCAAAAATGCCGCCGAAAATGCTTCCGGCAATAATTCTTTCATCGTAAAGCGTTTCTCTGTTCCCTGAAGATTCACCAGAACAACAAGTGCATCCGGCGCAAAATCGTATAACAACTGTCGGCACGCGCCACAGGGAGGCGTAAGATTATCGGTATCCGCCGCGACGACAACCCCCAAAAAGCGCCTTTTCCCGTGTGCCACCGCCGAGACCAATGCCGTGCGCTCTGCACAGATTGTCAGCCCGTAGCTACTACATTCAACATTGCAGCCGATAGAAAACGATTCATCCTCCGCAATCAGCGTCGCCCCCACAAGAAAATTCGAGAATGGTGCAAATGCTCGTTGGCGTGTCTCCAATGCCTGCTTTTTTGCGGCTTCCAAAAGTTCAGTATAATGCGAAAGCGGCTTAGAAAGTTGCTGTGCCAAAGAATCAATACCGTTCCGAATATCCTCCGCATCAGCGGAGCCTTGCCTCTGAATCTGCGTCAAGGTGCTTTCAAGATAAAGACCAAGGGCAAGTTGGTCGTTATGCGATTGAAAATCTCTTGCGGTAGCGAGAAAGTGTTGTGATGTAGCCATAAACAGTTCAGCAGAATAAACGTTGTGGGCAATAATCGCCTCAAAAAATACAAGACCTCAGCGAGTTTTCTATGATTTTACCACAAAAAACCCGTACCTTTGTAATTTGCGTATTTTGCCCGATATGTCCAACGAAATCCTATCGGGCGCTCTTAACCAAACCGAAACACCAGTCACAGACTGGCGTACCACCATGATAACTATTCCATGATTCTCTTGCACTGCTTGATTTCATCGTCTTCACAATATTGCTTGTTGCGGCTTTTGATACTCTTCTTTTTGTGCGAAATTTCCGGTACTCTGCTGAGTGCGCAAAAAACATCGCCATCATTACCGCTTTCCTCCGGCACGACGACTGCACAGGAGCCAAAAGTACAATGGGCATCGAAATTGGTGCGGATTACCTCGCAGACCCGTAATATTGGCGCGTATTCCGCATTTCAACTGCTCGGCAAGCCCAACATCCTTTCCCGTGCAGGTGAGACCAATCCTTGCTCGTGGTCGTCCTCAAAAGACAACAACAAAATACTCGTCAGTATTACCGACAATCTCCGCGTCGGCTTTGCTGTACCAGTGGCTGCGAAGCAGGTGGCGGTGGCGGAAAACCTTAATCCGGGCGCAATTTCCGCCATTATTGTTCGCGGCACAAGCCCACAGGAATTTGATACCGTCTATAAGGCGCAGCCCCGTTCACTACCGATAAACTGGCGAATGCTCAATGTTTTTTTTGAACCCCCTGCCTTCAAAGTGAGCGAAGTCGAATTGGTCGTCAATGTCGGCTTAGTCGCTGGTGCGAACGAGATTGATGCCATTGCACTCGGCACAACACGAGACACAATTAAACCGGAAATCAACCTCGTGGCAGGTGTGGAAGCAAAAATATCACCAGAAAATCTTGGAGCAGGGGTAAATACGTCGTCGGACGAGCTTTTTCCCATCATTGCGCCTAACGGAAAAACACTCTATTTTTGTCGGAAAAATTATCCGAATAACTACGGGGCAGACAAATTCGAGGATATTTGGTACGCCGAACAGGAAGAAGATAGTACGACTCATCAGCTTTTCTGGGGAACAGCAAAAAATATCGGGCAACCGCTCAACAACCAGCACCCAAACTTCCTTTGTGGCATTCTACCCGATGGAAACACCATGCTTGTCGGTAATGTGTATCTGCCGAATGGTGGCGTTCGTGGCGGAATTTCGATGTCATACCGTACCACCGAGGGTTGGAGCCAGCCAGTGCGCCAGCAAATTATGGATTATCAAGTGAATAAAGATGTCGTCAATTATTCTCTTGCTCCCGACGGCAAGACCTTACTTATGGCACTTGACCGAAATACCTCCATCGGCGGAATGGATCTTTTCGTGAGTTTTTTGCAACCAAGCGGAAAATGGTCACCGCCGCTCAATCTCGGATATGATGTCAACACGCCCGGCGACGAAACAACGGTTTTTCTTGCCAGCGACGGCATAACGCTCTATTTCTCGTCCGATGGGCATAATGGCTATGGCAACAACGATATTTTTATGACGCGCCGCACCGATTCGACGTGGCAGCATTGGACAGAGCCGCAAAACCTTGGTCCGTCCATCAATACCAGCGATTGGGACGCATATTTTTCTCTTCCTGCTTCGGGCGAGTTTGCGTACTTTGTTTCTTACAAAGACACCTTCGGCAAAGGTGATATTTATCGTATCGCCATACCCGATGCCTTACGTCCGCGCCCCGTGACACTCATGTCGGGAAGGGTTGTGGATGCCCGCACCAAAAAGCCCATTGGTGCGATTATTCGCTATGAATCGCTCACCACGGGGCGTGAAATCGGCATTGCTCGGAGTGATTCTTTAACGGGAGCTTATACCATCTCGCTTCCAGTCGGCGAACTCTATGGATTTCGCGCCGAAGCAGACCAGTATATTTCCATCAATGAAAATATTGATTTGCGGAATTTGGAAAAATACCAAGAAGTCAAGCGGGATTTGCGATTAGTGAAACTTGAAAAAGGGCAATCCGTACTGGTAAACAACATTTTTTTCGATACCGGAAAATGGGACTTGCGCCCGGAATCCGACCCGGAATTGAAGCGCATTGCTGACGTTTTGCTGCGCAATCCTTCAATGTCCATCACCATTGCGGGTTACACCGACAATGTCGGAGCAAAAAAAGCTAATCTGGATTTATCGCAAAAACGCGCTCAAGCCGTTTTCACATACTTTGTACAACTTGGTATTGAGCAAAAACGCCTTCTGGCAAAAGGCTTTGGCGCGGAAAAGCCCGCAACCAGCAATAAATCCGAAGAAGGACGACAGCAAAACCGCCGCGTAGAATTTATTATTGATAAACTCTGATTGCTTCGGTCACCTCGCCCCGAACATTCAGAACTATCTGCTCCTCCCTATTCAAAGACATTTTTATGACAACGCTCTCGACAGCACAGCGAATAGCCTTGTTTCTCACCGCCTTGGGTGGTATCGTCTGGCTTGGTGGCTTGATAATTCGGGCTGCCATTGGTTTTGACCTATTCATTCCCGGTACACTTACTTTTAAGCCCGATATGCCGCCACTGGCACAAGCACAAGCTTTACGATTATTTGCACAAACATCATTTTACACCCTAAGTGGCTATAGCGTGTTATTGGCAGTGGGCGGATATTTGTGGATTTCGCATAAAGCGTTCTGGCGGCAGCGCGGTGGCTTATTTATCGGCGGGATGCTCGTGATACTATATGTTCCGATTGAATGCTGGCAAATATATTACGATATCGAACTGATACAACTCGTGCGGTATGCTTCGTATTCTGAATTTCCCCTCGAAGCAGCAAAACAACTCCTCACCAAGCGCATCACGATTTTAAGCGGCGCAGGACCATTTTTATCCATGCTCGGCTATCTGAGTGCTGTTTTTTTTCTTATTGTTCAGCCAATGCAAATGCGCAGAGAAGAGCATTGATGCGGCTCTTGGGTTTTACCACCAGCGAACAATCATTTTTTCAGTATATTTGCAAGCTGTAATCGTGAGCAACAGCATGGATAATGACGATCTTTCATCATGCAACTTTTTGACCCACAAAGCGTAGAGACAGTTATGAGCAAATTTTCTATTGAGCAAAAAAATAACGGTAGCACAGAAGTCTTTTATCTTAAAGGCTTTTTGGACGCGCATACCGCACCGGAACTCGAATCAGCAATAGCAGGAGCGATTGCTGCTGGGCAGCATCGTCTCGTTGTGAATTTCAACGATTTGGAGTATATCAGCAGCGCCGGACTTGGCGTATTTATGGTGTTTATCGAAGAAGTACGCGCCACTGGCGGCGATATAAAGCTAACCGCAATGAAACAAAAAGTCTATACGGTCTTTGATTTACTCGGTTTCCCCATGCTGTTTGACATCACCGAAAAAGAAGAAGAGGCGCTCGCCAAATTTTCGGCATGAAATTTTGATACACAACAAGAGAACAAAAAAATCCCTTTCTTTCACGCAAAGGCATAAACTTTTTATGAGCGCAAAAGAATCTGAATGATTATTGCGCGTTACCCTACAGCCACTTCTTTTTGCACCGAAGACAGAATGTCCAAAACAGCTTCCTTCATACACGAGCGCCTGACGGCTTCTGGCGATACAACCGAACTGGAGCGAATCCGCCAGTTTGTGCAGGATAAAGCGCGTGAATTTGGATTTTCCGAGCCGGGCATTCATAAAATCGCTCTGGCTGTAGATGAAGCCTGTTCTAACCTCATCCGTCACTCCTATCATCTCGACCACGCACGAGAATTTTTTGTTGATATAAGCCCCCAAGATGACGATGCTCTTGTCATAGAAATCCTTGACAACGGCACATCTTTCGACCCCCTCACCGTGCCTGCTCCCGACCTGAAGCAATACGCAGCCCAACACCGCAAAGGCGGCTTTGGTGTGCATATTATTCGTATGGTCATGGATGCCGTCGAATACTTCCCCGCCGAAACCTCTGAGCGTGGAAACTCCCCCCAAATGAATCGCCTCCGACTCGTCAAAAAACTCAACTGAACCATCCATTTGTATTGCGTTCAATAAAACAGGTTTTGTGAGGTAAACCCCGCATAAAACCTGAAAAAGCGTATTGCCTCGTTTCGAGAAAGGAATATATTTGTGGAACAATGTGATAGGGCATAACCGAAAGAATGATGATTCTATGAGCCCTCCAAACCTTTTCCCGAAAACTATGCGCCAACTCTGTATTTGTCTGTTAATGACACTCTGCGCTCTTGTACCATCCTTTGCACAAGAACGTTCCCACACCGTAGATTCCATCTTGCGTACACTGAACGACGAGGAAAAACTGAATTTTTATCGGGCATCGAAATTTTCCCGATACACGGATATTGCTGCACAGCGCACATTGTATGCCCATGAGTATTTGACACTGTCCGAGAAATTGCAGCGAAAAGAAGATATTGGCACAGCACGATTTTTAGTCGTTATCAATGAACACGACGGTACCGTCATTTCTGCCAATGAAACAGTTTCACGGTATCTGGATGTATTGCGCTATCTGCGCTCTGAGGATATTTTATCTGTTCAAACTCCTGTTCTTTGTTTTTTGGGCATGACCGCGCTGGACGAAACACGGGATATTGCCTTTGCATTGGAGTATAGTTTGCAAGCGGTCAAAAGTGCGCGTGAGCAGCGTGATAGCGCACGGCTTGGTTTGGCATTAAACTTGGTCGCAGATGCGTATTTGCGCTCCAGCAATCCCCAAACAGCGTTGCGGTATTGCAAAGAATCGCTTGTCGTGCGTGAATCACTGCCAAAAGGAGGATATTTTTCGTGAGGAAGGAATCGTCTGGACACTGCATAATATGGGGCTTATCTACGAAGCACTTGGCAAACGGGATTCTTTGTGGTTATGCTACCATCGTGCAGAAACGATGATTCGGAGTAGCAAGCCCGTAGAACATCTCGCCGCCTGCGCGTTATTTCGCCACTGTGCAAGAATCTGTGCGAGCGAAGGCAGACGTGAAGAAGCAAAACGCTACGTGCAGCAAGCATTAGCAGAAAGCAAAATATTGGATTACAATCTTGGGTATCAGCAGTTTCTTTTGTCCAACATTGCAGCAGTGATGCGCTCTTTGGGGATGAACCGCGAGGCACTTCAAGAAGCCGAACACGCGCTCACGGTGGCAACGCGGTCAAAATCGCTGTACAACAGAAGCCTTGCTTTGCGCGAGTGTGCGCTTGCTCATGCTGCGCTCGGCAATGCCGCAAAAGCCTTCGTGCTTCAGGAAGAATCACGTTTGCTGGCGGACTCGCTTGCTTTGCAAAATACCAATCGCACCATTCAAGAAACTGAAAGCCGCATCACCACTACCCGGGCAAACGAAACACTGCTTATCGAAAATGTGCGAAAGGAGCAACAACGCACCACCACGATCGCTTTCAGTATCGCTGCCGTGCTGATGGTGAGCGGTCTTTGGGGAATGCTGTATTTCCGCGCCCGTGCGGCTTCGGTGCGTCGTTTGCTGGAAGAGTCCGAAAAGACACGCCGCGCCGTCGTGCAAGCAACCTTCAACGGCGTGGAACAAGAGCGCAAGCGGGTTCAACGAGAACTGCACGACGGGGTTCAATCAAAATTAGTGGCGGCAAAAATGGCGTTTAGCAGTGTAGAGCGGGTTTTGTTGGAGCAAGCACCTCAAACAGCGAAAGATTTTATGCGGTCGCTGAAGGATTTCGGCACAACAATTAGCGAAATTAGCGCAATCGCACAAAACCTCATCCCCGCGAACCTTGAAGCGGCGGGCTTGGCAGTAGCGGTGGAAGATCTCATCAGCGCCATGCGCCCCGCAATGCCGCACACGGAGATTTTGCTGAATGTAGAAGAAGTCCGAACATGCCGTTTCGCGCCCGACCGTGAACTTTCCGTCTATCGCATTGTGCAAGAAATCGTGAACAACTGCCGCAAACACGCGGAAGCGGAATCGCTCGTGCTGGACTTTGCCATCGAAAAGCGCGTAAATACTGCCCGCGGAGGCAAAGGAGAGGAATGGCTCGTTATCACAGGCGAGGATGAAGGGCGCGGCTTTGCGCCGGAGATGCTTGCATCAACAACGCCAAAAAACGTGGAGAGTGTACGAAACTTTGTGTAAATGCCCCCCCACCCAACCCTCTCCCAGAGGGAGAGGGCTTCAGAGTATTTTGATTTTCTTTGTCTTAGCTCCTTCTCCCTCTGGGAGAAGGCGGGGGATGAGGGAACGTTTACACAAAACAGTT
>CANHDJ010000036.1 GCA_947459425.1 Ignavibacteria bacterium | reverse complement strand
TCCAAAATTTAGACGATTTTGTAAAAACGACAATAGGAATCGTAAAAAATCGGGCGATTTTCAGAGCTTATTGCAAGTTTTAGCCCAGATTTTAACAAAAGGGCAAAACACCTACCTGACTAGATACAACTAGCTTTAGTAAGCTATGACGTATCAGAAGAAAAAAGCGTTAGGCACTAAAGATGGCAAATATACGCAATTTCTGCCTTCGGCGTGAAGCGGGAATCATCCCGCCTCCACCATCGCTCGTAGTTCTGACAGCAAGGTCAATGCTTGCAATGGTGTGAGGGCATTCACGTCAATTTTCCGAATCCGGTCACGGATTTTGTCATCTCGTATTTCAAAGAGTGAAAATTGTGGCTCGGATGTATGGTCATTAGTTGTTAGTGTGTTAGTCCTTGATGGATTGAGCGCTGGCAAGTCCGGGATAGATTGCACGATATTTTGAGTCAGTTCGGCATTTTTCTCAGCTTCCAGTGCCCGCATCACCACTCGCGCCCGCTCGGTCAGGTCTTTCGGCAAGCCCGCCATTTCTGCTACGTGAATACCAAAACTGTGATTCGCCGTGCCTTCCACGACGCGACGCGTGAAGATGATGCTCTGTCCCACTTCCTGCACGTCCGCCTTGTAATTCCGCGCCTTCGGGAGGCGGTCGGTGATGGAAGTCATTTCGTGATAATGTGTTGCAAAGAGCGTCTTTGCATGAATGCGGTCGTGCAGATATTCGGCAATCGCCCATGCAATCGCAATTCCATCGAAGGTCGCCGTGCCGCGTCCTACCTCGTCCAGAAGGATAAGGCTTTGCGCCGTCGCGTTGTTGATGATGTTCGCGGCTTCCTGCATTTCTACCAAAAATGTACTTTCTCCGGCGGTGATGTTGTCTTGCGCTCCGACGCGAGTAAAGATGCGGTCTATCAGCCCGATATGTGCTTTTTTTGCCGGAACAAATGCGCCGATATGCGCCAAAAGCGTTATCAAGCCAATTTGCCTGAGATAGCTGGATTTGCCCGACATATTGGGTCCCGTGATAATGTGCATCTGCTCCCGGCGAGTATCCATCTGGGTTGAATTGGCGACGTACTTTTCGCCAATCGGCAAAAGCCGCTCCACAACTGGGTGCCGACCGTCTTCGATATGGAGCGTGTCGGATTCGTCCACCTCAGGGCAGACGTAATCGTACTCGCAGGCTGCCTGAGCGAAACTTTGCAAACAATCAATCGCTGCTACAAGTGCCGCGTTGTGCTGAACATCTGCCGCAAAAGCCGCTATTTCCGTGCGGATGCGCTGGAAAACCTCCCGCTCCGCATCCGCCAAACGCTCTTCGGCAGTCAGAATTTTCGCCTCCATCTCCTTGAGTTCGGGCGTGGTGTAGCGCTCGCCGCCCGTGAGTGTTTGCTTGCGCTGATAATGCTCCGGCGCTTTACTTTTGTGCGTGTTCGAGATTTCGATGTAATATCCGAAAACACCCGTAAAACCGACCTTCAGCGACGATATGCCCGTTGCAGTCCGCTCCCGCTCTTGATACTCAGCAATCCAATTTTTCCCCGAATACATCACATTCACGATTTCATCCAGTTCCGGCGCGAAGCCTTCGCGGAATACGCCGCCGTTGCCGACTTGTGCGGGAGGCTCTTCCACAAACGCAGCAATAATGCGCTCTACAACGCTTTTTACGTCGCGCAAATTCTGCACCGAGCGTTCCAGTGCCTCCGAGCCAAGACCCGTGCAAAGCTCCTTCAAACGCGGCAGTCGTGCAAGTGTTTTGCCGAGTGCGACGACATCACGCGGCGTGGCGCGTCCTGTCGAGATTTTAGCGATAAGCCGCTCTAAATCGCCCATCTGCCCCAGTTCCGCTCTGAGTACCGCACGAATACTATCGCTGCGGTGCAGAGCATCGACGGCATTTTGACGCTGATGAATTTGTGCCAATCGGCGAAGCGGGCGCGTTATCCATTTTTTGAAGAGACGGCTTCCCATCGGGGTTTCGGTCTTGTCGAGGATGCTGATGAGCGTTCCCTCGCGGGAAGCATCGTTCATGCTGAAGGTGATTTCGAGATTGCGTTTGGTCGCAAAATCCAGTGTCATATATTCGCTGGGATTGAACAGCGAAACGCGCTGGATGTGCGGCAGTTGCCCTTTTTGCGCTTCTTGGATGTAGTGCAGCACAACTCCTGCCGCCGCTACTCCGGCGCTTAATTCCTCGATGCCGAAGCCTTTCAGATTTTGCGTTTTGAAATGGCGCAAAAGAGTATCGCGTCCGAAACGCTCCTCGAAAACCCAGTCCTCAAGCCGCGTGAGCGCCGGTTGAGCATTCGCAGGAAATGCCTTGCGGATGTGTGGCGTGAGCGCGTCGGTTTTGCCTTTGGGAATGAGGATTTCTGCGGGTTGCAGAGTTTCGATGAGCGTGGCGAGATGTTCTTCGTCGGTTTCGGTGGTGAAAAATTCTCCGGTGGAAATGTCGGCACAACTCACCCCAATCACAGATCCCGTGCGGCTTTCCAGCAAAACCAAGCCCGCAACGTAGTTATTCCGCCGCGCATCAAGCAGTTTCTCGTTAAACGCTACACCCGGCGTAACGACTTCGACCACATCGCGGCGCACGATTCCACGCGCTTGCTTGGGGTCTTCGAGCTGTTCGCAAACAGCGACACGGTATCCGGCACGGACAAGTTTGGGAAGGTAGTTGTCAAGCTGGTGGTAGGGGAATCCTGCGAGCGGTGTTTCTTCCGCACCGCCGTTGTTGCGCTTGGTGAGTGTGATTCCGCAGGCTTTGGCGGTGATGACGGCATCGTCCTCGAAGGTCTCAAAAAAATCGCCCAAGCGAAACAGCAGGACGGTGTCGGGATATTTTTTCTTGATTTGGCTGTATTGCCGCATGAGCGGTGTTTGCTTGTCTGCCATTGGTTTTATGCGGTTGGAAAACTGTACGAAAATGTGTCAAAAACAGTCCGCAATATAGCATAAAATGGGCGGTTATTGTTGAAGATGGTCGAAAAATTATGGAAATTTCTGCTTGAGCGTCCTGCTTAAACATTGTTGCCCAAATCTGCCCTGCCTCTGTCTTTATGCGGTTGCCCTAAATAAATCATAAAAGTATTTGGCAGTCTCCCGTAAAAAGTATAGATTTGCTGGTTAGCAACCATACAACCGCATAAAGCGGCTATTTTGTGAGCATGGAACATACGCAAAAGCCGTATCTGAAGCCTGCACACACTGTAAGCATCCGCCCCGAAAGCGCAATGCACATTTGTACGAAACGCAATTATATCAAGGATTTCCCAAATCGCATCGAATTCCGGTGTAATTCGGGAAGTCCTCTCTTTGTCTAAGGCTACTAAAACGCAGAACAAAAAAAACGCTTAACTTTTCAAACACATTTTCAAAAGGTGTTCTCAATGAGTTCGATGAACGGCAAAAACGGAACTATTGGCGTGGACATTGGCAGCCCCAACAGCGAGCGCATTTCCTTTGCAGAGTTTCCCACTCGCAACAGCCCTGTTGACCTGCTTTCGGTGCAGATGCAATCCTACGAAGAATTTCTACAAGACGGCTCAGAAGCCGCCAAGCGACGAAATCTTGGCTTGCAGCAAGCATTTTTGACCAACTTTCCCATCAGCGACGCACGGGAAATTTATGAGTTGGAATTTATTGAGTATTACATTGAGCGCCCGAAATATACCGAAAATGAGTGCCGCGAACGCGAACTCACCTTCGCTCGCCCGCTCAAAGCAAAATTGCGTCTTTCTTCCAAGGCAGACCCGAAATCGGAAGATTTCATTGAGACCATTGAGCAGGATGTCTATTTGGGTAATATTCCTGCCATGACCCCGCGCGGAACCTTCATTATCAATGGTGCAGAGCGCGTGATTGTCTCTCAGCTTCACCGCTCGCCGGGCGTGTTTTTCTCGGATGCAATGCACCCGAACGGAACCCGCGTCTTTTCGGCACGTATTATCCCATTTCGCGGTTCGTGGGTGGAGTTTACGACGGATATTCATCAAGTCATGTATGTTTACATTGACCGCAAGAAAAAATTTCCTGTTACCATGCTCCTTCGGGCGCTTGGATACTCGTCGGATGAGCAGATTTTGGATTTGTTCAATTTGACTGAATCGCTAAAAGCAAAAGAAGTCAAAGAAGATTGCGTTGGTCGCCGTGTGGCTGCCGATATTGTTGATTTTAACACAGGTGAAATTGTTGCCGGACGCGATACTATCTTGGACGAAAGCATGATTCTGACGATTCGTGCGTCCAAAGGCATCCAAGAAGTAAAACTCTTCAAATACACCAATTCCAGCGATGAGCCGATTATTGCGCGGACGTTGGCGAAAGATCCGTCCCGCACCAAAGAAGATGCGTTGGAAGGGATTTACCGCCAGTTGCGCTCCGGCGAAGCGCCCGACCTTGATACCGCAGTTGCACTCTTAGACAAGCTCTTTTTCAATGCAAAACGCTATGATTTGGGCTTGGTGGGACGCTATCGCATGAACAATAAACTCGGCATCGGCATTGACCCCGAAACAACAACGCTGACGCTTGATGATATTATCGCTATCATCAAATATTTGATTGAGTTGCGCGTTGGTCGTAAGCCGGTGGATGATATTGACCACTTGGGCAATCGCCGTGTGCGCACGGTCGGTGAACAGCTTGGAGCGCAATTAAACGTCGGTTTGGCGCGTATGGCGCGTACCATCAAAGAGCGTTTGAACATCCATGATACCGAAACCCTGACTCCTGCTGACTTGGTGAATGCTCGTACAATTTCGAGTGTTATTAACCAGTTCTTCGGCACAAATCAATTGTCGCAGTTTATGGATCAGACCAATCCGCTTTCGGAGATGACCCACAAACGCCGTATGTCAGCGCTTGGACCGGGCGGTCTTACCCGCGAACGCGCAGGGTTTGAGGTGCGCGACGTTCACTATACGCACTACGGACGGCTTTGCCCCATCGAAACGCCGGAAGGTCCGAACATCGGTCTTATTTCCTCGCTTTCGATTCATGCGCGTATTGACGCATTTGGCTTTATTGAAACGCCGTATTTGAAAGTAAAAAATGGCAAAGTGCTGAATGAGATTGAATTTTTAACCGCAGAAAAAGAGGAAGATCGCATTATTGCACCAGCTTCCACGCCGATGGACGACAAAAATCACCTCGTCGGTGAGCGTATTAAAGCGCGTCGTTCGGGTGATTTCGTGATTGTTACCGCCGAAGATGTGGAGTATCTGGACGTTGCCACGAACCAGATCGCCAGTGTTGCTGCGTCGCTCATTCCCTTCTTGGAGCATGATGACGCGAACCGCGCACTCATGGGTTCTAACATGCAACGCCAAGCCGTACCACTTCTGCGCCCGAAAGCACCTGTTGTCGGGACGGGTATGGAACACCTTGTTGCGAAAGACTCCCGCGCTATCATCGTTGCGGAATTTGACGGTACGGTGGAATACTCTTGCGCCGATTACATCCGCATTCGCTACGACGACCAACTGCCGGAAGCAGAGCGCCTCGTGACATTTGACTACAACCCCGTTGTTGTGTATCCGCTCATTAAATTTTTCCGTACAAACCAAGATACCTGCGTTAATCAGCGTCCGAGTGTAGTTTCGGGGCAGCGCGTCAAGAAAGGCGCGGTTTTGGCGGATAGTTCTTCGACGGAATTTGGTGAATTGGCGCTTGGGCGCAACGTTTTGGTAGCGTTCATGCCTTGGAGCGGCTATAACTTCGAGGATGCTATTGTGCTTTCCGAAAAAGTTGTTTCCGAAGATATTTTCACCTCCATTCACATTGAAGAGTTTTCGTTGCAAGTCCGCGATACCAAGCGTGGCGAGGAAGAATTAACGAAGGAAATTCCCAACGTGAGCGAAGAGGCGACTAAAGACCTCGACGAAGACGGTATCATTCGGGTTGGTGCAAACGTGCGCGAAGGTGATATTTTGATTGGTAAAATCACGCCAAAAGGTGAAACCGACCCAACACCAGAAGAGAAATTGCTTCGCGCTATCTTTGGCGACAAAGCGGGCGATGTGAAAGATGCTTCGATGAAATCGCCTCCGGGCTTGAAGGGCGTGGTTATCAATACCAAACTCTTCACACGCCGCTTGATGACCCGCGAACAAGATTTGCGCCGTCAGGAAAAAGAGCGTCAGGATGAATTGAACCAACGCGAAAATCAAAGCATCAACGACCATAACTGGGACACCACGCAGCGTATTTCCAAATTGCTGGATGGCGAAAAAGTCATGGGCGGTATGCGTACCCTCACAGGCGAGGCGATTTTCCGCGCTGGCACAGCACTCAAGGAAGATGAAGTTCTCAAAAAATTCAACGAAAATCCGCACTATTTCGCGCAGTTCGACCTTTCCGAGCAGTGCGTGGAAAGCAAAGAGAAAATGGCGTTACTGCGCCGTTTGCTGACGGGCTACAAACAAAAAATTGCGCTCATTAAAGACGACGTGCGCATTGAGCGCCAAAAAGTCTTGACGGGCGACGAATTGCAGCCCGGCATTATGAAAATGGCGAAAGTTTATGTAGCGAAAAAGCGTAAACTCCAAGTCGGTGATAAAATGGCAGGTCGCCACGGAAATAAAGGCATCGTTGCCAATATCGTTCCGGCAGAAGATATGCCGTTTCTGCCCGATGGAACGCCGGTGGATATTGTCTTGAATCCGCTTGGTGTACCGTCGCGTATGAACTTGGGGCAGTTGTACGAAACAGCACTTGGTTGGGCAGCGTCAAAACTCGGTACGAAGTTCGCGTCGCCTATTTTTGACGGTGCTTCGTGGGATGAAGTCGGCGCTTACCTTGAAAAAGCAGGTTTGCCGCGCGACGGCAAAACGCTGCTCTACGACGGACGCACCGGAGACCCATTCGACAACCGCGTAACGGTGGGCATGATTTATATGCTCAAACTCTCGCACTTGGTGGACGATAAGATTCACGCTCGCTCGATTGGACCATACTCGCTCATTACGCAGCAACCGCTTGGCGGTAAGGCGCAATTTGGTGGTCAGCGCTTCGGTGAGATGGAAGTTTGGGCGCTTGAGGCGTATGGCGCGGCGCACACACTTCAAGAAATCTTGACGCTGAAATCCGACGACGTACAAGGTCGCGCCAAGGCGTATGAAGCCGTCGTCAAAGGCGACAATATGCCGCAGCCGCACTTGCCGGAATCCTTCAACGTCCTTATCCGCGAGTTGCAAGGTCTGGCGCTGGAAGTGCGCGTGGAGGAATAAACAATCGTGTTGAAGGATGAGTGTTGAGTTTTGGATGATGTTTCAAGGCTCAACACTCGCTTTCGCAATAACCTTTATGGAGGCTCTCTATGAAAATCATCAATGTAGATAGTGAGATAATGAGCGGAACACCCGTTTTCAACGGCACTCGCGTACCGCTTCAAAACTTGTTTGATTATCTCGAAACCGGTGATTCGATTGAGGAGTTTTTGGAGGATTTTCCTTCGGTACGGCGTGAGCAAGTTGTTGGGCTTTTGGAAATTTCGCAAAAAATGATTCTCGCATCAACGGAACTGCTCCATGAAGATTTTGTTGGATGAGTGCATGACCAAGAAAGTGAAAGCACATTTATTGGAATTTGAAGTGCATACGCTCAACGACATGGGCTGGAGCGGTTTGAAGAATGGTACGTTATTAAAAGTTGCGGTAGAGCAAGCATTTGACATCTTGCTGACAGTTGATAAAAATCTCCCGTACCAACAAAATATGCTCCAACACAACATTACCGTTGTTGTACTGGATGTGAAAAGGAGCAAGATTTCACAGTTACTTGAGGTCTTACCGCTCTTCAAAGAGCAGGTCTTTTCGTTCCAAAAAGCACAGGTGTATAGGATAAAAAAAGGCTAATTATGAGATACGTTCTTTGTCATATTCTTGTGTTTCTGCTCTGTGTGGGCGGTTTGTCTGCACAGACGGTAGTGCGGGATTCCGCTCAAGTGGTGCAATCTACGCAAGCAAGTGTTCAAGCGGAACGCACGGCTTGGAATACCGTTCACTTGGAGCTTTTGGGCAATGGACTTATAGGCTCAATAAGTTATGAGGGCGCAGTATCAAAATATTTGACATTGCGTTTGGGTTTAGGATTTACACCATTAGGCGTTATTGTCCCAATTACACTTAATGGGTTTATTGGAGAACGTGATCATCTTTGTGAAATAAGCGCTGGTGCTGTGTGGACTCGTACAGATCCACGTGGTGGTGGTGATTTCGAGCTAGGTGCTACTTTTCGACTTGGCTATAGGTATCAACCTTTACATGGCGGTTTCAATTTTGGTGCCGCTTTTACACCCTTCATTTTAAGCAACGGTTTCCAACCTTGGGGCGGCATCAGCCTCGGCTGGGGCTTTTGAGCAAAGATTACAAAAACGTTCATCAAAAAACAACCATGTCCACACTCCAACCCATACCCGAAACCGCTTCCCAGCTTGATGCGCTGCGTATTGTCGCGGCGGAGTATGATGCGGCGGTGGTGGATTTGGTGGATAAGTGCCAGTGGAATAGCAATGACGATATTCAGGAGTATTTGCGTCCGGCGCAGAAGCGTGTGGAATTGGCGCAGAAGGTTTGGCGGACATCGTTTGACCTTGCAAAAAATGGCGCGTCAGCGCGAGAAATTACCCAAACGGCAGAACATATTAACACCGTAGCAACGATGGCGTACAGCAATTTTTCTTTATCGGATATCGAAACTGGGTTTGGTATTTCACTCAAGGATGCGGAAATTTTTTCGGTGTTGCCGCCGCTCGAACCAAGCCCAAAACTTCTTTCTGCGCTAAACTTAGCACAAGAATTGGGCGGGCAATCAGAAAAATTCCGCTCGGAAGCCATTGTTTTTCCCTTGATGATTGAACTCTGGGAACGCAACGACAAATTTTTTACGCTCTATTCCGGCGAAACGCTCAATGCGGACGCGGAGCAGGGCTTAAAGGGCGAGTGTGATTTCTTTTTTGCAAAAAGCACCTCGAAGCGCATTATTGGCAAACCCGTCATGCAGCTTGTCGAGGTAAAGCGCGACGATATTGACGCATGGCTTGGTCAGTGCGCCGCACAAATGCTGGGCGCGAAGATTTACAACGAGAAAAAAGGCACACCGCTTGAAACCATCTACGGCTGCGTCACAACGGGCGACGATTGGCTTTTTCTTCGTCTGACAGGCAAAGAAATCTTTGTGGATACCCGCAAATACTATCTCGGTCAGATTGGCGAACTTTTGGCGGCGTTTCAGCATATTTTGGATTATTACAAGGCGATTTTGAAATAACATTACGGCGATCATTGCTCACGTCAATTATGAAATCTGAATTTCTAGCGAAAGCACAACTTGTTTCAGAAGTTACAAAACGCTTACAACCATGACACAAAAAGCCAAAGAACTTGCTCGACAGCTTTATGAAGAAACGAAAAAATACTTTCCTGAAATTGTTTTTTCCTCTATCCAGCCGCACCCGGAACAGGCTCGGCGCTTCTGGATAAAGGTTTATGCCTCAATGGATGAAGACCGCCGCACAGAGATGCGCGAGTTTGTGGCTGACCGCGCAACGGATATTTTAATTGCCAATGGCTATTCATTTGCCGTTATGGTTGAGCGGTCGTAACGTTATCATCCCCCGGCTGAACCAAAACAATACTTTTGACAAAAATCACAATTCTCAATTCCAACACAAGCAGAGGGCATACGCTATATGCAATCACGCTCCATTCCACGTAAAGGCTTTTCGCGGGTTTCCATCCGCATCGCATCTTCCGACGAAATCTTGCATTGGTCGAAAGGCGAAGTTACCAAGCCCGAAACGATTAACTACCGCTCCTTCCGTCCTGAAAAAGACGGTCTTTTCTGCGAGAAAATTTTCGGTCCCGTTCGGGATTGGGAATGTGCTTGCGGCAAATACAAGCGCATTCGCTACAAAGGTATCGTCTGCGACAGGTGCGGTGTCGAAGTCACCCAGAAATCCGTTCGCCGCGAACGCATGGGACACATCACGCTTGCCGTGCCTGTCGTCCACGTGTGGTTTTTGCGCTCACAGCCCAGCAAAATCGCGGCTGTTATCGGGCTTCCGGCAAAGGATATTGAACGCATCGTTTACTACGAATCCTATATCGTCGTGCAGCCCGGCAATACGGGCTTGCAGATGAAAGACCTTCTGACCGAAGAAGAGTATCTGCGCATTATGGATTCGCTCAAACCCGAAGAGCGCAGTATGGATGACGACGACCCGAAAAAGTTCATTGCTCTTATCGGTGGCGAGGCGATAAAAGAACTGCTCAAGCGCGTCAATCCGGACAAAGATGCCGGAGACCTGCGCGAAATGGTCAAAGTGGAAACCTCGCAGCAGAAAAAAGCTGACCAATTGAAGCGCCTCCGCATTCTCGAAGCCTTCCGCGACCGCCATGACGGACGTATTCCGAACAATCCTGAGTGGATGGTTTTGGAAGTTGTTCCCGTGATTCCGCCGGAACTTCGTCCGCTTGTACCGCTTGAAGGCGGGCGCTTTGCTACGTCGGATTTGAACGACCTTTATCGCCGCGTGATTATTCGCAATAATCGCTTGAAGCGCCTGATTGACATCAAAGCGCCGGAAGTGATTTTGCGCAACGAAAAGCGTATGCTCCAAGAAGCGGTTGATTCGCTTTTCGATAACAGTCGCCGCTCGACAGCCCGCGCCGAATCACAACGTACCTTGAAATCCCTTTCCGATATGCTCAAGGGCAAAACCGGACGCTTCCGCCAGAACCTTCTCGGAAAGCGCGTGGATTATTCGGGTCGTTCGGTTATCGTGGTTGGTCCGACGCTGAAAATATGGGAGTGCGGCTTGCCAAAAGATATGGCAGTCGAACTCTTCAAGCCGTTTATCATTCGCCGCCTCATTGAGCGCGGACACGTTAAAACGGTGAAAAGCGCTAAGAAGATGGTCGAGCGCAAAACAACTGAAGTCTGGGACATCTTGGAACACGTGATTCAAGGACACCCCGTACTGCTGAACCGCGCCCCCACGCTGCACCGCTTGGGTATTCAGGCATTCCAGCCGCGCCTCATTGAAGGTAAGGCGATTCGCTTGCACCCACTTGTTTGTACGGCGTTTAACGCGGATTTCGACGGTGACCAGATGGCTGTCCACGTACCGCTTTCCCACGAAGCGCAGCTTGAAGCGATTTTGCTCATGCTTGCTTCGCACAACATTTTGCACACGCAGAATGGCGCTCCAATTACCGTACCGTCGCAGGACATGGTTTTGGGTTGCTACTATTTGACCAAAATGCGTCGTTCGACCGAAGAAGAGAAAATCAAGGGCGAAGGCATGATTTTCTACGGTGCGGAAGATGTTATCATGGCGTTCAACAATGAAGTGGCGGAAATGCACGCAAAAATCAAAGTCCGTCTTGACGGGCAAATGGTCGAAACAACCATCGGGCGCGTGATTTTCAACCAAATCGTTCCCAAAGAAGTGGGCTATTTGAACGAAGCCCTTGGCAAAGGGCGTTTGCGCCAAATTATCGGTCTGTGCTTCCAAAAAGCAGGCATGGCAAAAACGGTCGAATTTTTGGACGCGCTCAAAGAAACAGGCTTCCGCGCCGCAACGCGAGGTGGTTTGTCGGTGAGCATCGAAGATTTGATTATTCCCGATGAAAAAATAAAACTGATTGATACCGCACAGCTTGAGGTTGACAAAATCGAAAGCTACTACCAAGCCGGCGTTATCACAAGCGGTGAGCGCTACAACAAAATCGTTGATATTTGGTCATCGGCAACCAACCGTATTGCCGACAAACTCTACAACGAGTTGCAGAAGCACAAACAAGGCTTTAACACGTTCTGGATGATGATGGATTCGCAAGCGCGTGGCTCGAAAGAGCAGATTCGTCAGCTTGCCGGTATGCGCGGACTTATGGCGAAACCGAAAAAATCCGTGACGGGTTCGACGGGCGAACTTATCGAAAACCCAATTATCTCGAACTTCAAAGAAGGTCTCTCAATTTTGGAGTATTTCATCTCCACGCACGGTGCGCGTAAAGGTCTTGCTGACACGGCGCTTAAAACGGCAGATGCGGGCTATTTGACGCGTCGTCTGCACGATGTGGCTCAGGACGTGATTATTTCGCAAGATGATTGCGGCACGATTCGCGGGATGGAACTTCGCGCTCTCAAAGACGGCGAAGAGGTGAAAGAATCGCTTTATGAGCGGATTTTGGGACGGGTGTCGCTCTATGACATCACCGATCCACTTTCCGGCGAACTCATTGCGAAAAAAGGCGACTTGCTGGACGAGTCAGTCTCGCGCAAAATCGAAGATACGGCTATCGAAAGCGTGTTTGTGCGGTCGGTGCTGTCGTGCGAATCCCGTCAGGGTATTTGTGCGAAGTGCTATGGTCGTAACCTCGCCACAGCACGCCTGGTGGATACAGGCGAGGCTGTTGGTACGATTGCAGCGCAGTCCATCGGTGAGCCGGGTACGCAGCTGACGCTCCGCACCTTCCACACGGGCGGTACGGCATCGCTTATTACCGCTCAAAGCAGCATCACGGCGAAGTTTGACGGTATTGTCCAGTTTGACCGTGTGAAAACGATTCACGCCGAAAACGAAGATGATTCGGGTATGACGATTGCGCGTGAGTTGGTGGTCAATCGTGGTGGTCTTATCAACATTATTGAGCCGGATTCTAACCGCATTTTGACGAAGTACGAAACCATGTACGGCGCACATATGCACGTTAAAGACGGTCAAATGGTGAAAAAAGGCGAACTCATCTACGAATGGGATCCGTACAATGCCGTGATTATCACCGAGCGTGAAGGATACGTCCGTTACCGCGATATGATTGAAAACGTGACCTTCCGTGAGGAAATTGACGAGCAGACAGGTCACATCTCGAAAACGATTATGGAATCGCGTGACCGCACCCGTTCTCCGCAGTTGGTTATTGTTGACGAGCAGGGCTTGGAACTCAAGGCGTACAGCCTTCCGACGAATGCCCAAATCACGGTTGATGAAAATGAGTACGTGAATATCGGTATGTCGCTGGCAAAAATTCCGCGTGATTCGGGCAAAACCCGTGATATTACGGGCGGTCTGCCCCGCGTAACGGAGCTTTTCGAGGCACGTTCTCCACAAAAAGCAGCCGTCGTATCGGAGATTGACGGTACGGTCGCGTTTGAAAGCAAGATGAAGCGTGGAGCGCGTTCTATTCGCGTTATCAGCTTTGACGGCGTTACCGAAAAGACGTATGCTATCTCGCTTAACAAATACGTGGTTGTGCAGGACGGCGACACCGTTCGTGCTGGCGACCGTCTCACAGACGGTTCGATTGACCCACATGACATCTTGCGCATCAAAGGTCCAGCCGCCGTGCAGGAATACCTCACGAACGAAATTCAAGAGGTGTACCGTATGCAGGGCGTGAAACTGAACGACAAGCACATCGAAGTCATTGTGCGCCAGATGTTGCAAAAAAGCCGTGTTATTGATCCGGGTGATTCGCAATTCCTCGAAGGCGACCAAATTGACCGTATTAAATTCTTGGACGAAAACGACCGTATCAAAGATATGGTTGTTATCGAAGACAAAGGCGACTCGAAATTCAACATTCACCAAATCGTTCACAAAAAGCGTTTCCGCGAAGTGAATGGCGAGTTGAAAAAGAAAGAAAAAGCGCTTGCCGTCTCGCGCACTGGCGAAGCCGCCATTGCCGAACCGGTCTTGCTCGGTATCACCCAAGCAGCGCTTAATACCGAGAGCTTCCTTTCGGCAGCGTCCTTCCAAGAAACTACGCGGGTTCTGACCGAAGCTGCCCTTGCAGCGAAGTCGGATAATCTGGTGGGCTTGAAGGAAAACATTATTTTGGGGCAGCTTATTCCGGCAGGAACGGGCTTGCGTCGTTTCCAAGATATTGTTATTCACACCGAAGTTGGAAATATCTTCGACCACGAAGAATATTATCTCAACTTGCCGGAGCGTCTCTCCGCGCCGCCGCCGCCGCCGCCGACCAAAGGTCGCCGTCGCTCGTCTGCAAAAGAAACAACCTAAGGAAAGGATGAGGGATAGGGGACGAAATCCAGAAGCCGCATGAATGATGGTTTTTGCAACGAAGTTTCGTCACTTGTTTTTCAGATGTTCCTAACAATGTCAGTAAAAAAAATGAAAAGCCCCACGACCAAGCATTGATGCGGTTGTGGGGCTTTTCTTTTGCGTACCGTCCTCGTTTTTCATGCAAGGGCAATCTAAATATTGATTTTCCCTGCCCGTCGTCGCGCCCGAAAAAGCGCTACGGCTTGCTGATGCTCTGCGCCCGTGCGCGTGAAGGTGTGCGTGTTCGTACCGTCCAATTTTGCCACGAAATAGTAAAATCCATGTGCTTCGGGGTTCAATGCAGCTTGTATTGCCGCGCGTCCGGGGGAATTTATCGGCGCTGGCGGCAATCCCGCATATTTGTAGGTGTTAAAAGGGCTTTCGATTTCCAAATCTGCGAAGAGCAGACGGCGACTGGTGCGGTTGGGGTTTTTGATGTCATAGACGTACTGCACAGTCGGGTCGGCTTCCAACTTCATCCCAATTTTGAACCGATTCCAATAGACCCCCGCAACACGTGGCTTTTCGTCGTCCACAGGCGTTTCCGCTTCCACAATCGAAGCCAGCGTCAGCGTTTGATGGCGGTCGAGTTTGATGCTGCCCGTTGTTACGACGCTTGCCCAAAATTCATCTTGTTCATCCAAAAGTTTATCCAGAATTTCGTGTGCCGGAGTTTTTTTGTAAAACTCGTAGGTATTCGGCATCAGATAGCCTTCAATCGTTGCGGTCGTGATCCCACGCGCTTTGCGGAGCGAATCCGAGTAGGCAATCCGCAAAAATTCGCCTTTATCGCACCCGATTTTTTCCGACGCAAGGTCGGCATATTTGCGCAGCGTGATTCCTTCTTGGAAGGTAACGGTTGCTGTTTGTAAATTACGCTTAGAAAAAAGCCGCACGATAACCAAAAACTGCTCCATGCCGGGTTCGATGGTAAAGGTCCCGCGCTGAATGACGCGCTCCGACTGCCACGCCACCATGCGAGCAAAGACGCGGGCTATGGTCGGCGAGGTAATAATGGATCGGCTTTCGAGTTGCGAAATAGCCGTATTGAGACTCATTTTGGGGCTGACGTAAAAATCCGTTGGCTGCGTTATGTCCACAGGCTTAAAAAGCTGTACCGCGCTATACGCCACGACACTGCCAACAACAACAAGCGGAAGTCCGATTGCAAGCGCGATGCGCTGTCCGATACTCATAGAAAACACGATTTATTCAATATTTGATGAACTTTAAGGCTGCAAATATGCGAAATTTCCTTCAGGCGGCAAAGTGCTGTCACACAAAGCCCATAAATATCACGTCTGCACCAGCCCGTCAATACGCCACACTCGCCCGACAGCAGCGTACTTGTACTCCTCAGCCGCCGGACGGGAAGAGTTTTTCCGAAGGGCGCTGGTTTGACGCGCCACGAACCATCCCGTCGGACGGCTTCTTCGCCGTCCGGCGGGTACAGAGCAAATACCCGCTCTACCGCTTCAGTCATAACCTGCCGGACGGCGAAGAAGCCGCCCGACAGGTGCGCCTTTTTCTCTTTAGTGGTGTATTGCTGTTACTATTTTTTGCGACTTCTCTTGCTCAAGCACAGCAACCAAGCGGCTTCCCCGCCGACATGGAAGAGCGCCTCAAGCAAGAACGCCTCGCAGGGCTTGTCCACACGATGAACGTCACGGTGAACGACGACGATTTTACCTTCAAAGGCACGTCCCGTGTGGAGTTCACGAATAACTCGCCCGACACGCTCCGCCAAATCTTCTTCCATGCCCATTTCAACGCTTTTCAGCCGAACAGCCTCACGCACAAGCGCGTCGCGGCAATTGGTCCGAACCGCTTAAAACCGGAGACCTTCGCCAATCTCAAACCCAACGAAATCGGCAAACTCGACATTCTCCCCGGAACAAGCAACGGTGCGCCTTTCACGGTGGAGCGCTTAGGAACGATTATTCGACTGGATTTGTCCAAACCGCTTCTCCCGCAAGAGCGCACCACACTTGAGTTCGAGTTTGTGGGGCAAGTTCCCGTGCAGGTGCGGCGCTCAGGGCGCAACAATGCTCAAGGGGTGCGGTATTCGATGGCGCAATGGTTTCCGAAATTGTGCCAGTACGACCAACACGGCTGGCAAAATAATCAATTCGTTCTGCGCGAATTTTACGGCGTGTGGGGCAAATATGACGTGAAAATCACACTCCCCGCAAAACTCGTCGTCGGTGCTTCCGGCGACCTCCAAAACCCGCAAGAATGCGGCTTTGGCTATGTTGCTCAGGGAGACACAACCGTCATGCCGCGTCCCGATGCCGAAAAGCCGCAAGGCACAAAAACATGGCATTTCGTGGCATTTCCCGTGCATGATTTCGCGTGGGTTGCCGATGCGGACTACATTCACCGCGTTGTCAAAATGCCCGCTTCTTCTGCCATTTCGCCCAACATGACCTTTCACATTCTCACCAAACCCAAGTACGATGCGGTCTGGAAGAATGCCACTGACTGGCTGCCGCGTATTTTCCGCTTTTTGGGTGAAAAATATCTGCCCTATCCCTACAAGCAATTCACCTGCACCCAAGCGGGCGACGGCGGCATGGAGTACCCGAACCTTGTCATGGTACGCTCTTCGGACTACAACGGTACGCTGGGAACGGTCGCGCACGAGGCGATTCACCAGTGGTTCTACGGTATGGCGGCGAACAACGAGACCAAACACGCTTGGATGGACGAAGGGATTACGGACTACCTCACCGACCGCATTATGGCTGAGGAGTTCAAAATTGATGAACAAATCCGTTCAACATGGCTTGAAAACACGCTTATTCCGCGCCGCAAAGATGCCTTGGAATCGAATCGCTCTTTTTTGCGGGTGTACGCGCTTGGCTACGACGAACCGCTCTCTATCCCGCATGACCGCTTCAATGAGGACATGACCGCCGTGATGGTTTACCGAAAAGGTTCAGCCTGGATGCGGCAATTTGAGTATTCCTTTGGCAAAGACAAGATTGATGCGCTTTTGCGGAATTATCAAGGCGTGTGGCGCTTCCGTCACCCTTATCCGCCGGATTTTGAGAAATTGGCAAGCGAAACCTTTGGGCAGCGCATGGATGAAGTTTTTGACACCTTTTTGCGCGGAACGGAACTCCCCGACTACACGCTTCAGTCCTTGCGTTCTGAGCCGACGGCGGATGGAAAATTTAAGAATACGCTCCAACTCACGAAGCGAGAACGCGCTCACGTACCGCTCAATCTTTTCGCCAGCGACAATGCGGGTTTGCGGACGAAAATCCACATTCCCAGCGATATGTTGAACGCACCGAACAAGGACACAACCCGCCTTGCGCCGTGGTTCTGGGCGGCAGGCGATTACACAGCGGAATTTATCACCAACACCCCGCTTCGAGAAGTTCGGCTGGACACCGCAGGAAATCTGCTTCGGAGCGACCTCACGAAAAACAGCATCCAAGCGGGCGGCTTATTTCCTGCCATGCCAGATGTAAAGTTCGGCTTTATGACGCGGTTTGATGAAGCAATGCCGCTTGATTACTATGGCGTTTCGGTGCGCCCAACAGTTTGGTGGAATCCAGTTGGTGGTTTCCAGCTTGGATTGAGAGCAGACGGGATAGGCACGTATAATTCACCGAAGATTACCTTTGGTTTATACTTCAATTTTGAGCAACGAGTGTCTCCTTATATTCCTATTGATTTTCAATTTGCAATACGCCAAAACTGGAAGGGCGGTAATATATTGAACACTGGGGAAGCTCGTTTGTTTATGATGGATGGTGTCTGGGGTATTTCCTTACGGAGTTTCGAGGATATACGTTCTGCCATACGCTACGCGGGAGAGGAAATTAATCTCACGTCAGTTATGATGGATGGACTTGCATTTATTGATCCAACATACTATAATGAGCAGAAAATTCTTTTCAGAGTTGGTGCGCAGTTCGAGAAACGTTGGAAAACTGGGTATTTGCAGCTTGAACCCAATTTTTTTCAGGGGAGTTCAGATAGCTATAAATGGTCTGGTAGTCTGTCACTCCGAACAGAGTGGTCAGAAATACTGTACGATTCACCTCTGTTTAGTATAAAATCACGTAGCTTGCTGTACATTAGCGCCAACGGACTTGATAATGGAACGACGTTGCAAAGTGGCAGCATAATAGATAATTACGAGAATGTACCAGCACGATTCGCCAGAATCTTTAGCATTAGTCCTCAAAATTTCTCACGTCCCGTGCCCTCAGACCGTTTTGTAGGATTTGGACTGCCTGTGTTTACTCCCGGCGGTGGAGGTTTTGTACGCTCTCAAGTTGCTGCAGAGCCTTTAATTATAGCCGTAAATTTCTTTTTAGGTAACAAAACCTTCAAAGCAATTGGTGCGGATATTCCTGTGATACAATTCCTAAAGCCGGGCGCGTGGGTTTCTAGCGCACTTGCTGTGGGTGGATTCCACTTCGATTCCGGCATCTCCCTCAGCATCAATCTCGCCGACATAGCGCCGGAGAGCCGTCTTTTGTGGATGTTCAAAGACGAAGTGTCGCTGACAGCCTACGTGCCGCTTGTTTCCTACATTCCCGGGCGGAATTGGGTCATCGGCTACGACGGTGTGCGCATTGGCGTAAGCACGACGATTCCGCGATAAAACAACCAACTCAACAAGGAGAATACATCATGGAACCGACACATTTTTCGCGCCTCCAACTGGAATTGCTCAAGATTTACGCTCATGAGCCTTCCGACGAGGAATTAAGCGATATTCAGCACTTATTAGCACGCTACTACGCCGACAAAGCACACGCCGCGATGGATGATTTTCTCGCAGCATCGGGCAATCCGCCGGAGGAAACCTACAAAGCATGGCAGCAAGCGCATTTGCGCACCCCGTACACGAATACCGACACAGCATTATGAACATTGTCATAGATACAAACGTGCTGTTGAGCAGTATTGGTCGCGCTGCGCCGTATCGCTGGTTGTGGGATGCCGTCATGGACGGGCGTTGTTCTATGCTTTTCTGTACGGCGATTTTACTTGAATATGAAGAAATCATTGGGCGGCAATCCAGCAAGATTGTCGCTGAAAATATTCTCCAAGCCATCACAAAATTGCCGAAATCACGCCGCGTTATCGTATTTTTTCGCTGGAACTGTATCACGGCTGACCCCGATGATAACAAGTTTGTTGATTGCGCATTGGCTGGAAATGCCGATTGCATTGTAACAAACGACGGGCATTTTAAGGTTCTCGCCCAGCGCGATTTTCCGAAACTCCGGGTGCTTTCGCCGGAAGAATTACAGCCGATTGTCGCAGGTCTGGCGTAAGCGCGGGCAATTTCGCGATAAAACCATCATCCCCCAGCACTCAACAAGGAGAATAGCGCCGCAGAAGGCAAGGAGTTGTGGTAGCGGCGATATTGTCCAGTTGAGGTTTTCCGTTTCCCAGCAATAATGATTTTGCGTATATTTGGCAGCCGATTTCCATTTTTTAACCATCACTATCACCATGTCTTCACATCCGCATTTTACCTTCACCGACGGCTCTACGCTTGAAGCCGGAACAATTTTTGGCATTGGAAAAAACTATGCCGCCCACGCCCGCGAAATGGGAGGCGAAGTACCTGCCTCGCCGATGATTTTTCTGAAGCCGCCCGCAGCTTTGCTTGCCGATGGCGGAACGGTGCGGTGTCCGGCATTTTCCACGAATCTTCATTATGAAGTGGAAATGGTGGTTGTGATTGGCGAAGATTGTGCCGATGTGCCAGCAAGCAAGGCGGCAAGCGTGATTGCGGGGTATGGTCTGGGAATTGATATGACGCTCCGCGACGTGCAGGCTGCCGCTAAACAAGAGGGTTCGCCGTGGGCGGTGGCAAAGGGCTTTCGCACCTCAGCGCCGATTTCCCGCATTATTCCTGCCTCGCTTTTTTCGAGTATTCCCGATTTTACCCTTGAACTCGCTGTTAATGGAACAACACGGCAACAAAGTTCCACCACGTATATGGAACGTAGTGTTGCGGTGTTGGTTGAGTATTTATCGGCAGTCTTCACGCTCCGCAAGGGCGATTGTATCTATACCGGAACGCCCGAAGGTGTTGGTCGGGTTGTTGCGGGCGATGTGGTGACTGCAACGATGAGTGCGGAAGCGGGTGCTGTTGGTGTGCCAACACTGACGCTTTCGGTCGGAATTGCCTAAGGAAGTGCGGTGACGTATAAACGATGAGGTCTGAAAACTCGAAGCCGCTCCTATGCTTGTTTCTATGTAACTATTCAGGTGCGCAGAACGCTGTCGTATTCTTGACAAAGGGGGAACGGGGGATTAAACGGCTAAAACACCGCTTCAAATCTCTCGTTGTACGCGAAAAATCCCCCGTTTCCCCTTTGTCAAGGGGGCGAATGAATAAAATTTCCATGAGACCTAAACAGTTACGTTTCCATGAGCATTGTTGGTCGTGTCGTCATTGCAGGGGAATAGGATAATTTTCGTACAATCCTTGCAAAAATTATGCAAAGTGCTGAAAAAATTGTATATTTGGGGCTTTATTTGTGTAACGGAACTAGTTTCAAAAAACGTTCATTACGGTAAGCCGTCAGGGCTTACAACAAGGAAGATACCCCCCCAAATGCGAGCAATTATCCCCGTTGCCGGAGTCGGCAGTCGTTTGCGCCCTCATACATACACTCTCCCCAAAGTGCTGCTTAATGTAGCCGGTAAGCCTATTCTCGGTCATATTCTTGATGAGCTTGTTCAACAAGGCTTCGCGGAAGCCACCATTATCACGGGTTATCTGAAAGAGTTAGTCGAAGAGTATATTACCGAAAATTACTCCCTCAAATGTGATTTTGTTGAGCAGTCGCAACTGAAGGGGCTGGGACACGCGCTCTGGCTTGCGCGGCACACCTTCAGCGACGAGCCGATGTTTATTATTCTTGGCGATACCATTTTCGATGTCGGTTTGGCAAATGTTTTGCAATCTGAGCATAGCTCGCTCGGCGTGAAAACCGTTGACGACCCGCGCCGTTTCGGGGTTGTGGAGATGGATGCCGATGGGAAATTTGTAGCCAAATTAGTCGAAAAGCCCGAAGTTCCACCGACAAACCTTGCTATTGTGGGGCTGTATTATATCAAAAAACCGTTGCTCTTGGCGGAATGTTTGGATTATATCGTTTCCAACGATATTCGCACTCGTGGCGAATACCAGCTTACCGATGCGCTGCAACGGATGATTGATAGCGGAGAGCGATTCACAACATTCTCCGTCGAAGGTTGGTACGATTGCGGGAAGCCGGAAACAATGCTGGCGACAAACCGCTATCTGCTCGAACGCAAGCCGCTTGCACGCGAGTGCGTCGATACAATTGTGATTCCGCCGGTCTATATCTCGCCGACCGCCGTTGTGGAGCGCTCGGTGATTGGTCCTTACGCCACGATAGCCGAAGGTGCAATGGTGCTTAATTCCATCGTCCGCGATTCCATCATCAGCGATTATGCCACCGTTGACCAATCCATGCTCGACCGCTCTATTGTTGGCAATAACGCTCAAGTGCGCGGGAATTTCCGCCGTATCAATGTGGGCGATTCCAGCGAAGTAGATTTCAGTACGCCATAGTTTCAAAACCAGCATAAAACCTGGTGTATTCAATGAACGAAAGCAAAAAAACACTGTACAATTTTTATCAAAAATCTTCAATTATGTCATACTTCTTCACCTCCGAATCCGTTTCCGAAGGACACCCCGACAAGGTGTGCGACCAAGTATCCGATGCGGTACTTGATGCCGTTCTTGTAAAAGACCCAATGGGACGTGTAGCTTGCGAATCATTTGCCACCACAGGCTTGATTGTTGTGGGCGGCGAAATCACGACCACAACCTATATTGACCTCCCAGACCTTGTGCGCGGTGTTATTCGTGATATTGGCTACACCAAAGCAGAATACCGCTTTGATTGCGATTCTTGCGCTGTGGTCAATGTCATTAACCGTCAGTCTCCCGATATTGCACAAGGTGTGGATACAGGCGGCGCTGGCGATCAGGGTATGATGTTCGGTTATGCGTGCGATGAAACACCGGAATTGATGCCGGCTGCGATTACCTTTGCGCACAAACTTGTTCATAAACTTGCCGAAATTCGCAAAACGCATCCGTCGCTGATGCCATATTTGCGTCCCGATGCAAAATCGCAAGTAACGCTTGAATACAACGACGACAACACGATTAAGCGTGTTGATGCAATCGTTGTCTCCACACAGCACGACCCCGATGTTGAGAACAAAACCATTACCGATGATGTTATCAATCACGTCATTAAGCACGTGATTCCGGCGGATCTGCTGGATGCCAACACGCAATATCACATCAACCCGACAGGTAAATTTGTTATCGGCGGTCCACACGGCGATACAGGCTTGACAGGTCGCAAAATCATCGTTGATACCTATGGTGGTAAAGCCCCGCACGGCGGCGGCGCGTTCTCCGGCAAAGATCCAACCAAAGTTGACCGCTCGGCAGCATACGCAGCGCGGCACTTGGCGAAAAATATCGTTGCGGCGGGCTTGGCGAAAGAGTGTACGATTCAGGTGTCCTACGCTATCGGTGTTGCGCAGCCCGTATCGGTGCTGGTCAATACGCATAATACCGGAACGGTTGCTTCGACGGCTATCAGCGACTTTATCCGCAAAAATATTGACCTCACGCCACATGGCATTATTAAACGTCTTGACCTGCGTCGCCCGATTTACCGTGCCTCGGCGGCATACGGACATTTTGGTCGTAATGAATTCCCTTGGGAACAATTAGACCTTGTTGAAACGTTTAAGAAGATTGGGTGATTTTTTCATTTTGGAGATTGCATTATGAGCGCACTTATTTATTTGGATAACTCGAATCTTTGGATTGAAGGTAAGAAAGTAAGCGCTGTACAAAAAGGCAAAGCGCTTGATGTCTGGGAAGCAACCGATACCAAAACATTTGATAATGATTTCAAACTTGATTTTGGTCAGGCACTTGCCATTGCAAACCACGCACCAATTAAAGTTGCCCGTTTTTACGGTTCGCGCCCGCCAGAGGCTGATTCTGTCTGGAAAGCGGCAGAATTGTCAGGCTTTGAGTTGATTATCCTCAACCGAAATCAGCGCAATAAAGAAAAGGGCGTAGATTCAACGATGGTCATGAATATCACCGAAGATATGCTGACCATTGCCGAGCGGGGTGATATTTTTATCATCATGGCGGGCGATGCAGATTACCTGCCTGTAGTCAATAATGTCAAAGCAAAAGGCTTCGAGGTTCATGTTCTTTTCTGGGATCATGCCGCGACAGAACTGAAAAGAGCCGCCGACAACTTCCTTTCGCTCAACGGCTATCTTCAGCAATTACAATACTAAGCACAATTATTCATAATCTCATTTTTCTCAAATTTTTTAGCATTGACCAATTATGGCAACCGCAACAAAAAAAGCTCCGGCAAAAAAAGCTGCTAAAGCAGTAGCGAAAGCCGCAGCAAAAGCATCAGCAAAGCCTGCTGCAAAAAATGGCGCTCATAAAAACGGCGCACAAACCAACGGTATTCACACAAACGGTGCAGCAAAAAGCACGGGAATCCCGCCGAAAAAAGGCAAAGGCACCTTTAGCGAGGTCGCTGGTAAATACTGCGTCCGCGATATTTCGCAAGCAGAAGAAGGACGCAAACTTATTCAGTGGGCAGAATCCCGTATGCCTGTTTTGATGCACATCCGCGACAAATACAAAAAATCACAACCGCTCAAAGGCTTGCGCCTTGCCGGATCGCTACACGTGACCAAAGAAACGGCTGTTTTGGTCGAAACATTTGCTGCACTTGGTGCAGAAGTTTCGTGGTCGGGCTGCAACCCGCTTTCCACCAATGATCCCGTAGCTGCGGCTCTTGCAAAAGGTGGTATTTCCATTTTTGCATGGTACGGTAACCACGAAGATTTCTACTGGTGTATTGAGCGCACCATTGATCTCAAGCCAAATTTGACGCTTGATGATGGTTGCGACCTTATCAACACCGTTCACGAGAAATACGCTGATTATGCTCGCAAAGAAGTTATCGGCGGCACCGAAGAGACCACCACTGGTGTTCAGCGCCTTCGCGCCCGCGCAGCAGCAGGAAAGCTCTATTATCCAGTCTATGCCGTTAATGATGCTATTACCAAATGGGATTTTGATAACGTTTACGGCACCGGTCAATCCACGCTTGACGGTATTCTCCGCGCTACATCGGTGATGTTTGCTGGCAAAAAATTTGTCGTTGCCGGACACGGACATTGCGGTCAGGGCGTTGCAAAACGCGCAAGCGGCATGGGTGCAAACATTATCATCACCGAAGTTAAAGCAACCTCCGCTATCAAAGGCGTTTTGGAAGGCTATCGCGTAATGTCTATGGATGACGCGGCTAAAGAAGGCGATATTTTCTGCACGGCAACGGGCGTAAAAGACATCATTCGCAAAAAGCATTTCCTTTCGATGAAAGATGGCGCGATTGTGTGTAACACCGGACACTATGACGCGGAAATCAACTTGAAAGAACTTGAGGAAGTTTCCAAAGGCAAGCGCACAATTCGTCCAAATTGCGAAGAATATACGCTCAAAAACGGCAACAAAATTTATGTTTTGGCAGAAGGTCGTTTGGTCAACCTCGCTGCTGCTGAAGGGCATCCGTCGGAAGTAATGGATATGTCCTTCTCGAACCAGCTTATGTGCCATCTTGAACTTGCAAAAGCGTACAAAGAAGGTAAAAAATTGCCAAACCAAGTTTTGGATATTGATCCCGAGCAAGATGAGTTTATCGCTGAAACTAAACTCCGCACGATGGGTATGTCCATGGACAAACTCAGCAAAGAGCAGTTGGCATATATCAATGATTACAACGCCGGAACCTAAGCGTTCTTCAAAAAGTTATACTCATAAAGGGTGAAAGTTGCAGACGCAGCACCCGCCCGACGGCAGCGTATTTACTCTCCTCAGCCGCCGGACGGGAAGAGTTTTTCAACCTTCTTCAGTATATAAGTAAAAAAAAGCGACGAATGTGAAAACATTCGTCGCTTTTTTTCAATTTCTTGGTGAGTAGATCGCAAGGCAAACAACAACCTACGCCGGAGTAAGATGCTCCTGTTTTTCGTGCATCAGCGCGATGAAAATTTCTTCCAGCGTACTTTTCTTGGGCGAAATGGCGCTTATCAGGCAATTATGCTTGCGAAGCGTATCAATAGCGACGTTGAGCGTATCGGGAGTGCTGGCAATCAGTTCGATTTCTTGCGTATTCGCGCTGAAATGGGTCATTCCGGCAAGGTCGCTGGGCGGTGTTCCGGCGGCAAGGTGAATAACAAAAATGTCGTGCGATTGCGTGAGTTCCTGCGTGTTTCCTGCCTTGACGACGACACCTTTGCGGAGAATGGCTACGCGGTCGGTGATTAATTCCACTTCCGAAAGCAAGTGCGAATTGACAAAAATGGTTGTGCCTTCGCTTTTGACGACTTCAAGAATTTGGCGAATTTCCATGCGTCCTACGGGGTCAATACCGTCGGTGGGTTCATCCAAAAACAGTAATTTCGGACGATTGAGCAATGCTTGTGCCAATCCGATACGCTGCATCATTCCTTTGGAATAGCGCTGAATCTTGAGTTTGCGCCATTCCGTCATGTTCACAAACTCCAATACCTCCTCAATCCTCGTTTGCAGTGTTTTTCCCGACATTCCTCCTAAGTTGCCGTAGAACTCCAACATCTGTTGTCCTGACAAATACAAAGGAAAACGGTGATTTTCCGGCAAATATCCGATGAGTTCTTTTGCTTGAAGCGAGGAAATGTCTTGCCCCAAAATATGACAGCTTCCACTCGTTGGCGCGATAATGCCCAGCATGAGCTTAATCATCGTGGTTTTACCAGCTCCATTGGGACCAAGAAGTCCGAAGATTTCGCCTTGCGCGACATCCAAATCAATCGGCTTGAGAGCCTCAATCAGTTGTTTATTGTTTTTATACGTCTTGGAAAGACCGCGTATTTCGATACAGGTGCTCATTCGTGGAAGTAATTGGTTTCGTGGAGCTTGTTGCTTATAGATTGTTATAGTGGGATTAGTGCTTTTCTTCTGCTTTTGCTTGATTCCACAGAGCATCCATTTCTGAAAGGCTCATTGCATCAAGGGTGTTATTCTGCGCCAATGCTAATTCTTCGATACGTTTGAAGCGGCGCATAAATTTTTCATTTGCATTTTGCAACGATTGTTCGGCATTGACGTTGAGGAAACGCGAGGCATTGACGAGAGCGAAGAGCGCGTCACCAAACTCTTCCTCAATATTGGCGTGATTGTTTGCACTGCGGGCTGCGCGAAGTTCCTCAAATTCCTCGGCAACTTTTGCCAATGCTCCCTCGGCATCATCCCAATCAAAACCAATCGCCGCGACTTTTTCTTGAATCCGTGTGGCGCGAAGCAAGGCGGGAAGATGCTTTGGAACGCCTTCGACGACCGATTTCCGACCTTCGCGCATTTTAATCTGCTCCCAATTCCGTTTCACTGCATCGGCGGAATCAGCCGACACATCGCCGAAGACGTGTGGATGCCGCGTGACGAGTTTTTGAAATTCACGCTCCAGAATTTCTTTCATCGAAAAAGCGCTTGTTTCCTCCGCTATGACGGCGTTCATCACGACGTGGAGCAGAATATCGCCCAGTTCTTTTGCCAATTCGGGGGCATCGTTTGCCTGTGCAGCATCAATCGTCTCATAAACTTCTTCGAGCAAGAGCGGCATGAGCGTCGTGTGGGTCTGCTTTTTGTCCCAAGGGCATTCCACACGCAAAACCCGCACCAATTCAACAAATGCTCGAAAATATTCCGTTTCATCGTGCGGAGCATGAATCGTCGGAACAGCACGAGGCGTTGATGCTGATGGGCTTGCTGGTGGTATGTCGGTGTTCTGGGATGGCATGAATAAACGCAAGAGTAGGGAATAACGGCGAATTTGTCTGCGCCGCAACTTACGAAAGCTGGTGCAGGAAAACAACGGTGATGTAGGAAAAAGTTCTACAAGAAACCTCAGGAAGCGCCATTTTTCTTCGATTTCGCTGCGTGTGCAATTGGCAGGGAAACGGTTACTTGTGTTCCGCGTGCCGGCTCGCTTTTAATGGCAAGTTTTCCATCAAATAAGTCTATAATTCGTGCGATAATAGAAAAGCCCAGTCCGATACCTTGCTGTTCATACATTTCGCGGTCAAATTGCGTGAATGCGCCAATGTTTTTGATTTGTGTCGGACTCATCCCGCGTCCTTCGTCGCGGACACAAAGGACAGCCATGTCGCCCTCTTGAGCAAAACTGACAAAAATCGGTGTTCCAATTTGTGAGAATTTAACGGCATTATCCATCAATTCGGTCACAAGTGTCGTCAGATAGACGGGGCTGATAGCGGCGCTGAGGGTCTCTTGAGCAATGTCAAGTTCAATGTCTTTCATGCGATTTTGCGCCTGTGCCACATCAAGGACAATTTCCGAGACAGAGTCGCCGACGTTGTCGGTAATACGCCGTCCAAGCTGCTCCAAACCTTCTGTCCCTTCTTGAGCGATGGATTCCAATTTTGCATAGAGCAGAATTTTTTCCAAAAGGCGATTCAGGTTGTTCGTCGAACTATTCACCATTTTGAGTAATTCCAAAATCTCCGATTTGCTGAGGTTTTCAAAGGATTCGATAATATATTTTGTTCCGCCGATAATGGTCGAAAGCGGTGTGCGAAATTCATGCGGCAGTACGCGCACGAAGCCGGAGCGGATTTTTTGCAAGACCGAATCCATCTGCCGTTGCACAAGGGCGCTTTTGTGTAAACGCGCATTAACGGCATGAATAAGTTCTTTGATTTGAATAGGTTTGGTCAAATAATCGTCTGCGCCAAGATTCATCGCATGGCGTATTTCCGCGCCATCGGCTTTGCTGGAGATAAAAAGCAGGGGAATATGCGTTGTATGCAAATCAGCGCGAATTTCTTTCAAGACCTCATAACCACTCAAGCCGGGCATAAGAATATCCGAAATAATGACATCGGGAATATGCTCCTTTGCCATTGCCAAGCCTTCTGTGCCGTCGCCCGCGCCCAGAACCGTGTAGCCTTCTTTCTTCAAATGGCGCTCAATAAGTTGCCGCATCTGCACGTGGTCTTCGATAATCAGCACTTTTTTTTGCGTAATCACGCCTTCATCCAAAACTAACGTGCGTAAGTCCTTGTTTCCGCGCTGTATTTCGAGGATTTCATCTTCGTCGGGGGCGTATCTATCGCCTTCTCCGGTGATGATGTAGTGATAGTTAAAACCATAGCACTTCTCGAAAAGCAACCGATAATCAACCGTATTGCGGTATTTCCAGTTGGAAAGTGCCGACGGCGTAATGCTAAAAAATTCAGCGAGTTCGGCATCGGTCGAAATATCGTAGAGATCTTTAATCCGTTGGAGGATTTCGCGTGCTGGGGAATGTTTGGTCATAGTCGGGAAGCAACCAATGGCGGTGAGAAAAAATTACTCTTGGGGACGCACGTACACGGCGTTGTCCCTTCACAAAGTGTGATATATGCAAATATACTCTTCCTTCGGGACGCAAGCAAGGAATTTTCTTGGAAAATTCTCACGGAATGTGAAGTTGTTTTCGTATTGTGAAGGCGAGTGTGTCCTATTTTGAGAATATTGGCAAAAAACGACGCGCAATGAGCAAATAACCAGTCATAACGGTCATGCCATAGAAACCCTGTATTACTGCGGCTTCTGTGGTCTGGCATCGTGAGGAAAGATTTTTGGCATATAAATTGAGCGAGTATAAATACGCTTGCACAAGGCAAGCGAAAGCACCATCCTGCTCTCGGTCTTGATAACGAACAAACCCGTACGGGCGCGTGAAATTCACAGTAATTTTCGCTTTCTGTGCGGGTTCTTCAACCCGAAGAATTTCTCTTCAAGAATGAGAGCCATTTTCACCTTCTTCACGCTATGATACCGTTCTACACCTCTCCCATCGTTAGGCTCGTCAACGCTTCTTCACGCTTGGTTTTGCCCGCTTTTTGCGCGATACTTTTCGGAATGATAGCGTTGCCAATATCTGCCGCAGCGCTTGCGCCGACCAACAACGACGCATCAGGAGCGACACATTCTTCCAAAGAAATGCTTGCTAAAGAAACGCTGGCAAAAGAAGCATTGGCAAAAGAGTCCATCAGCTTTGCCGCTATTGACCAGTATGCCCAGCGTGTTCCGCAACACATCGCCACGCAATCGCTTCCTAAGCTCGTGGCATATTTGACCAAACCTGCTGCCAACGATATTGAAAAAGCTCGCTCCATTGCTCGCTGGATCACCTCGAATGTTAGCTACGATTTTGAAGCAGCCGCCAATGAAAAAAATCGCCCATCCGACAATGCCGATAGTGTGTTTATGAACCGTAAAGCGCTGGAAAGTGGCTTTGCTGCACTCTTTTTGCGTATGATGCACGCTGCCGGAGTCGAAACTTTTGTCGTGAGCGGACTCAAAAAAGGCTTTAACTTTGCGCCCGGCGACGCTTCTACGCTCAAACGGCATACATGGAACGCTTTCCGCACGGGCGGGAAATGGTACTTGGTGGATTTGCCCGTGTACAAAGAAGTAGAAACCGATGGTTCGTACAAACTCACCTACGCCGATGCGTTCTTTTGCATTGCGCCGGAACAGATGATTTATACCAGTTTTCCCGACGACAAACGCTGGCAATTACTGGATGAGCCGATTTCCAAAGAGCAGTTTTTGAATAGTGTTCAGTGCTTTGGCGCGTATCATGGGTATTTCATCACGCCGCTTTCGCACCGTGAATATGCGATTGCTGCAAAGCAACGCACACTGACTCTTAGCTTTGATGCGCCTTCCGGCTTGCACCTTGGCGCACGGGTCTATGCTGAAAAAGACGCACGCGAACAATATTCTGCCATTAAAACCACCCGCGAAGGGCGCAAACTCACGGTTCACGTGAAATTTCCCGCCGATGGAGCGTACAAATTAGAAATCACGGCAAAAGAATTTATCCGTGAGCGCGGCACAAATGAGGTTGTTGGTTGCTCCGTTAAAACGGTTGCCGAATACAGCGTCAACGTTGGTGACAAGCAAGCACGGAGTATGGCAGTGATTCGGGATTAAGCATTTTTTTGAAAAAGATCGAAACTGTCTTTCCGTCGAATAGTTGAGGAGTGCAAGTGATTGAAGCGGCAAAAAAGCGAGGTTTGGAGTGAAAGTTTTTCGTATCTTGTGTGCGGGCTTATTGCAGGATTTCTCCATACGATATTTTCCCATTATGGCAACCGTACAAACACCCCCAAAACAGCGCACATCAAGGATCCTGGCGAATAAAGCGCCAGCCACCAAAGAAGAAACTTCCGCCCACGGTCAAGACCGATGGAATGAACTTCTGGCGACACCTGAATCTGACGCGCTTCTCATGCTCTTGGTGGAAGACGCAAAACGCAATGAAGCCGAAGGCAAGTACGACGAAGAGGATTGGGAAATGCGCTTACGATAGGTTGTTCAAAAATATCCCGCCCTGAAAATATCATGCTCAACGTCGTTCTTGATACCAACATTCTCGTTGCCGCCTTGCACTCACGTTTGGGTGCTTCTAATGCAATTCTTGCACGTCTTTCAGAGCAAACGTTCCGTATTCACTTATCCGTCCCGCTTTTGCTGCAATACGAAGACGTTTTGAAGCGACCTCAGCATCGTGGAGAGTACACAGAATCGGAGATTGATGAAATTTTGGATGAGTTGTGTTTTTGGGGTTTCAAACATGAAATATGGTATTTGTGGCGGCCAATGCTGCCCGATGCAGATGATGAATTTGTTGCAGAATTAGCGGTTGCTGCTGAGGCAGATTACATCATTACGTTCAATAGAAAAGACTTTAAGGGCATTGAAAAATTCGGCATTGCAGTTATTTTACCGTCACAATTTTTGACCATTCTCGGAGAAGAGTTATGAGTGCAATTACTATTACCGTTCCCGATAGCATTTACAATAAAGTCAAAGAATTAGCCGAGCGAGACCAAAGTTCTGTTGAGCAATTTGCCGTTCTTGCATTGGCAGAAAAGATGTCCAGCATCGTGACAACGGATTATCTGGAGAAGCGGGCAAATCGTGCAAAACCGGGTCGTTTGCGTGAACTGCTGGAAAAAGCTCCTGCCGTCATGCCTCAAGAAGGGGATAGCCTCCCATAAATTGCGTGTTCGTTTCCAAGCAAAATATACGTTGCACAAGCCGTCAGAAAAGCGAGATTTGGAGTGAAAAAATTCGTATCTTGACGGCGGGTTTATTGCAGGATTTCTCCAAATTTTTTCCCTTTTGACCATGAACCAACGCTCCATACTCGCTGCCGCACTCGTGTTTCTCTGTGCCGCGATAACGCTACCAGCCGCGCCAACTCTTTCCGCCAATCACAACACCGTCAACGCCATTCTGGGCGATGTTTCTTTCGTAAAAACATTCGGAAAAGCGCCTACCGAAGCCACGAATGAACGCCTCCGCATTCAAACACATTTGGAATACGTCGAAAATCTCCTCCGCACGGCAGATGTGGCGCACCTTTCCGCCCCGCTCCGTGAGCGCCGCGCACGGATGTTGGCGCTACTGCACGAATACCGGTTGGCGAGCGTATTTCCCGTCAATCTCGACTTCCCCCATGAACGCCGCCCCTGCTTTATTGACGCAGCAGGAAACATCTGTGCTGTGGGGTATTTAATCGAACAAACGGCAGGACGCGCCCTTGCAGAGCGTATCACTGCCGCGCATAAATACGATATTCTGGCGGCAATGGCAATGCCGGAACTCACAGCGTGGGTGGCAGCTTCAGGCTTGACGGCGAGGGAGTGTGGAATGATTCAGCCACAGTATTACCACAGAGTTATCAGAGATACGAATTTCAAAGCATTTATTGTTACCCCTGTCACAACAACAGCCTCAAATTCCGTTTACCGTATGGAGGTACGTTTACAAGGCTTTGAAGAAGAGTATATTCTTTCAACAGAGTCAACTTTCTTTATTTCCTTCCAATCACATAATTTTGGACCTGAAAGAGCAATTTGGACAACATCGGGAACGAGAAGGAGCGGTACGGCATTTTTTATTATTCCCCCAATGCCGTCTATCACTGTTGGTACTCACCAAATCGTGTTTACTTTTACCTCAGCTTATCGTGATGATTTTGGCTTACCTGACAGATATTTGACAGTTACAACGCTTACCATAACAGCCAGAACCTCCGCCCGCGACCTCACGCTTCCAAGCCCCATCACGCTTTCCCCCAATCCCGCACAAGAATCTATCACGCTTGCGCTGCCGGAGAACGAACTGCACCGCGTCCGTGTGATGAATACACTGGGTTCGCAGGTATCGGCACTTTCGGATGCGGCGGGCGCGACGGCGCTGGATGTGAGTGGTCTTGCGGCGGGAGTGTATTTTGTGGAAGTGGAAAGCCAAAAAACACGGCGGCGCACGGTGCAGAAGGTAGTGAAGTATTGATAATTGAGCGCAAGACAACGCTTGTTTGCTGCCTTGGGGAGAAACTCTTGTGTCATGCGTTCGCAAAACCTCTTTTGCGAAGCCACTGCTCCAAAAACCGTCCGCCGAGAATTGCCACGACGGTCACGACTGCGCCGGCGAGCAAATCCACGACATAATGATACCGCAAATACACCGTCGAAACAATAATCCCGCATCCGACAACGCAATACACCCAGCGAAACCGCGACTTCCAGCGAAAAGCAATCATCATATTGAGCAGCGTCACCATCGTGTGACCGCTAGGCATACAGTTGCGGTGGGCGGTCAGATGGGGAAGCGCCGTGCCAGCACCAGAGCCATTGTTGACAATAGCGCGTAGGGTATCGGTAAAAAATATTCCGGGAAGTTCGCGGTTCAAGAGCGAAAAATCATGCAGTGTGAAGCAGGGTCCGATGGCGGGCATAAAAAAGTACCCCACGTACAGCGCATAGCTCACACACGCCACATAGAGCGCGTAGCGGATATAGACTTGCGTGGGGCGGGTTGCATAGAACTCAGCGCCCAAGCCAAGCGGTATCCAGAAATAGAGAAAATAGCAGATTTGAAGAAATTCCGTCAAAAACGGGTTGGCAAATTGATATATCCATTGTGTCGGGTAAACGCCAAAAAGTGTAAAATCCCATTGTGCTAGCACAGCGTCGTAATCTCGTGGGTTGATATGTGTGATATAGAGATGCGCTTGAGAGTAAATAAAGTAAATGGCGGGCAGAAGGAAAAATCTCCGCGCCAGCAGCAACGACCGAAATACTTTGCCGGAATCTGTCTCCGACACGCTCACCGCCAAAGCGCATTGCAACCAGATAAAGCAACCATTCACCACCACAAACATCAGTGCATTATTCACTTCTGCCGAAAAAATACAGCCCAAAACCGCGTAAATACTCAACATCACGACCGTAAGCAGTTCTGCCGTTGTGAGTGATTCTTTCAATCGGCGCGGCGTAATGCGGATTTGCTGTAAAACTCCCAAGCCGCTTGGCAACTGGCTTAGAGGCTGTTGTGGCACGGTGGCTTTGTGCAGAGGTTGTTGCCGAGAAGTTGCATGAGTCTTATCGCCCCGTTCGACGAGGCGAGATTGAGCGCGTGAACGGCGTTGTTGGTGATTGTTGGCTTGTCTGCTCGACATAGAGATTGCTATGAAAGGCAAATAAAATTTTTTACTGCAAAATTTGACTAATCAAACTTACGCTAAAAATGGAAAGTAAAAACCAGCCCAACGCACCTTCCAATACCGCCAAATACCGCGCCAAACCTTTGGCTTGAATTTCGCCGTAGCCCAGCGTAACGAAGGCATTCAGACTAAGCGCGGCAGCATTGATTCCACGAATAAGAGCAGCAATGATGAGCAAACCACCAAAATACAGCAATGCTACGAGAATAGTCCCGAGGCGGCTTTTCGGCGAAGTATCCCAGCGTTTTTGAAGTGTTTGCACATAGCCGCTTTGCTGCACAGCCCAGAGTCGAAGCCGATACTGAAAGATGTGTCCGTAGTAGAACGGCGTACCAATCGTGCGGACAAGAGCCGGTGCGTCGCAGTGGGATTTGCGAAGCGCCTCCATTTCCTGTTCGATCAGTGCCGCTTGGCGCTGGCGCTCTTCCTTGTGCGAAGCCAAATCGTAGAAGGTATGCGTGAAGCGCACACCGTTGACTGCTTCGGGCTGGCTGGGAAAAATAAAATAGAGCGCTGCAAAAAGAAGCAACACCCACAGCGAATATTGAATCGCCATCACTGGTTCTGTGCCATATTTGCAGAAGGTTTCAAGGAAGATATTCAGTTTCCAAACCATCCAGTTCGTGAACGTGGGAGAGCGTTGGTAGGAAATGCCGAGCCAGCGTGTCTGTACGGTTTTCATCTCCACGTAGCAATCATTTTTGGACTCGTCCTGCCAGTTTTTGCCGTAAATATTGTAGAAAAAGCTATACGTTTTAAGTAGCATTTCATAATCGCTCTGCTCGGTGACGTTCCGACCACTAACGGTGTCGCTGACGGTGAGTTTGTACCCCGCGAACTGCTCCCAACGCATGGTTGTCGCACGTTCCGGCGTATTAAAAGCATCGTAGAGAACAGCACCGCGCAAGGCACATTTTTCAACATTCATCATGTTCAAAATAACGGCGCTAATGTTGAGAATGCCGTCGGTGGTGTCTTCGGTGAGCGTACAGGTGCGGATGTGACCACTGAGTTGAAAATTTGCCGTGCTGTCGAGCGTACATTTTTTGAAGGTAAAATCGTTCAAGGGTTGCGAAAATGGCGAAAACACTTGCGAAAACTGGGTAAAACGTGTTTTTTCATAGTTGACGCTGCTGATGGTGTTCGACGCAAAGACCGAACTTTCGATGATACACCTGTCTAATTCAAAATTCACCAAGCCCTCGACTTCGACACCGGAGGTGATAGCGGTTTTAGAAACACCGAGACTGGTGATATAACATTTCTGAAACCCCAAGTATTCATCAATGGTACAGCTATTAAACGTTATGCCTTTGTCGAAATGAAAACCACTAATTTTCATTGCCGAAAAGCGGCAGGAATCGAACTCTAACTTGGTTTCGACCAGAATACGTCCGTCTTTGCTGCTCGTTGCCATCAATTTCGCCCGCCACTCGGCTTCTCTTGCGGGGTCGGCGAGTACGGAATCATTGTGAATCGTGCAGTTGCGTAAAATAAGATCGCCCTCGGCGAGAGTTGCCATCGTCAAAATATCGCTAAACGAGAGCGTTTGACGTTGCAAAACAGTTGTGCCATTGGCAGAGAATTGGGCAAAAAGGCGGTTGCTTCCTGTACACGCAAGAGCGAAAACGACAAGAGCAATGCGCAATAAACCCCGCGAGGTAAGGAAAAAACGCATAGAATGAGAGAATTGAGAGGATGAAAAAGGTGAAAAGACTATGCGCATTATTGCGCCAATAGCAAGATAAATGGCAAGAGAATCAGCAATTTATCTCGCAAAATACGCATCAACACTGTCATATCAAAAAAGTTCTTCTGCGTAGTTTTTGTGTGGATTTATGCTGTGAGGATGATGCCGTTTCGCCCTGCTCTTGAAAATTTCTCTTGAATGCAATGGTCATTTTTGGAAAACAAGGTTGTTGGAATCAGAAATCATCACTAAATTGCGCATCGAAGAAGGAGAATACTTTCTGAGTGATTCCGATTTTATCGCACTTTGACGTTATTTTTATGCCAACAAAAACACCAAAAACACCATCAGAAAAAGCCGTAATCAAATCGGCGACTGCCAAGACCAAATCAGTCGAAAGCACCGCACCGACCGCCACCAAAAAGCCTCAAGTATCAGCAAAGGCAACCACGATTGCCACTCCAATTCCAACCAGCCTTGATGCTCTGCGCACGGCGTTTGCTGCATTATCGGCGGCAGACCAGCGCTTATTGCTTGCCGAGTGGAATCAAGCAGCGCAAGCGGTGGGCAATCCCGTATCGGCGCTGGTCGAATATGTCCAAAAAGAATTTGGTGCAAATTTGACAACAGAGGTCTGGACAGAAGGTGCGGCGCACGTTCCGGTGGTCTATTGCAAAATCATTATGCCCGACGGAACCGAATATACCGCAAGCGGCAAGAATCAAAAAATTGCCAAACAACTGGCTTCAGAAGAAGCATTAGCAGACTTACAGAAAACTTTGGCGTGATTCTGGTTTTCGTGTTCTATACTTGGTAGTGGTCAAGTAATACATGAGAGATTGTAAGTAATAATAAACATTTCGGTTACAATCTGATGCCAAAAGTCTCGTTTGGAAAACGAGAGGGTTTTGCGGACATAACGCCCCACTCGTTGCCGAAGGGTGTTGTTCCACCGCT
>CANHDJ010000035.1 GCA_947459425.1 Ignavibacteria bacterium | reverse complement strand
TTGATGCCATTGCGAACGATATTGGTACTGCCGCATTTTCCGCAGCTATGGGTATGGGTTTCGGTAATCATAGTGGAACGATAGAGGGAATAAACGTCTTTATTTCTTACAAACTTACATAAAATCATGTAAATTTATACCACTACCTAAAAAACAAGTATCGTTATGCCTCTTCGGGAATATATACCGCATAGCCGCGTGGCGGTGCCCAGAACTCACCGCGTCCGCTTCCATCGGTGACCTGCACTTTCGGAGCGCCGTCGGCGTTTTCTGTCCACGCGATAGGTTTGAACGTCGTGTTGCGCCAGCGTGTTTGAGCGCGAGCGCCGTTCCAGCCTTCTGCGGTTGGTTTGCTGTTCAAGACGTAGAGTAGCCCTTTTTGCTCATCCCAGCCGCTTCGTTGCATCATGTAAAGCGAATTATCCAGATAAATGACCGAACTCATGCCGCCAGCGTGTTGATGATGTGCTTCAACCAAAGCCGCAATGCCGTTGGGCGTACCTTCTTTTGCCAATTTCCACGTAAAATAATCTTGCCAAAAGACGCACGGATAGCCCTCGTGGGTGAGAATAAACGAATACGCCATCAATTTATCGCTCACAATGGGATGGTCGCGGACAATATCGTGATTTTCGACAAAGGTAACAGCATCCGTCGGGCGGCTTGTCATCAGGGTTCCGGGGTGGGGTAGATTGCGGAGCGACCAGCCGGGCGTATCGCACATATCTTTCAAGCGACCGCGCAAGGGGAAGTCGAAAGCACGGACGGGATTATCGGAGGTAGCATTCACGCGGTTGAGCCAATCGTCAATCACCGACTTATTATCCCAGCACTCGCCCACGCCAAAGGGTTTGTAGGGCTTGCCATCTTTGGTGTAGCGCTGCCCTTGAATCGCATCAATAATCCATACGCCAAATCCCTTGACAAAATCATAACGGAAGCCATCAAACCCCATTTCCTCAACAAGGAAACGAGCAAATTTCAGAAACTCCCCGTACACGTAAGGATTGTAATGGCATAAATCCGGCATACCGCCGAAAGGGTCTTCATCGTGGGTGCGGAAGGACGAGGGATGAAACGCTTCCCAGTCGCGGGGAAATTTTCCGCTTTTGGGGGCAAATTTTGTCCAGTTTTTATCTCCCGTCAAAGGGTTGACTTCTTGCGCATCCGCGCCGTTGTTGTGATTCAGCACAAGGTCGGCATAAACTTGCATATCAACGTCGTGCGCTGTTTTGATGAGTGCTTGAAGGTCTTGTTTCGTGCCGAACCACGTCGGAATGCCGCCCTTTTGGTCGAACTCGCCCAGATCGTAGTAATCGTAAGGGTCGTAGCCCATGGATTGCCCGCCGACATTGCCTGCCTTGCTCATCGGTGGCAGCCAGAGTGCCGTAAAGCCGAGTTTTCTGAGCGACGGAACGGCATCTCTGACGACGTTCCACCATTGAAACTCTTTATCTTCCGCTTTCGGACAATCCCAGTAAAAGGCTTGCATCATCGCGCCCATAATCTTCTCTCCTCAACATAAAAATTCAAAAAAATGACAAATACCGTTTTTAAGCCGCAAAAAGCAGCAAATTCACGAACATCACAGCCGCAAAAGTACACAGCCTTTCGCAGAAAACCAACGTTCTTTGCAAGGAAGATGATATTTTCACAAAATGGCGTAATAATTCACGAATCGTGTTTGTGTGGTTGCGGTAAATTCTCTATTTTCTGGTTAAATAGACAATACGCTATACCTTCAATTCATCGCACAGCACGTATTGCAGTGCTTTTTTGTGTTTACTGTGATATTTTGTTATGATTCAACGAGTCCTCTTTCTCGGTCAACCACTCTTTCTCACCTGCTTGATGCTTTGCTTCGCGGTTTTGAACGGGGAATCATTGCTTTTTGCACAGACGCAGACCTATCGCCTCATCGAAACGGTAAAAATAGGTCAAAAACTCGGACAACGCTTCCCGACAACGCTTCAGCCCTGTTCCATTGCTATTGACGAATACCGTAATCGTGCTTATTGCGCATCCCCTGTCTCGCCCATTTTCCCAATGTTCGCCACTGATAGTCTTCAGCAAATTGGCGTTGTCAATCCGCCGTTCACCCCAAGTGGCGACAAATTGAATATTTTAGTCAATCCCGCGAGTGGTTTACTGTATTTTTATCCGTCGGAAACACAGCATGATTCCATTAAAACGCTCTATGCCATCAATCCCGTACAGAATCAAGTCGTTACGACAAGTACCTATTCGAGTGGAATACAGGATATTGCTGTTCTCAACAAAAATAACCGATTGTTTATTGCCGACGGACGTATTCTGCGGGTGCTGGACGGCACGACGCTTCGGCAGCAAGACACACTGCTCATGCCGTTTGTGATAGGCGCTATTGCGCTTGATTCTTTGCACGACCGCTTGTATGCTGTGGCGAAAGACCCCGGTGCAGTCTCCAAAGATCCTGCGGCAGGCGCTCAAGGACGCTTTGCTATGCACACGCTTACGCCGCCGTACCCGCTTGTGCGGAGTTTTACCTATCCCAATGCTACAACAGTGCTTCGCGCCTTTATTGATACCAATTGGAATCGTTTCCTTCTTGCTACGCCTACGCACGTCCGTATATTCCAACTGGGGAGCAATGCACCTGTACGCACGGTTCCGCTTCGTGGTACGTACTCACACTTTGCGTATTCTGCCGCCACAGAGCGCTTTTTTGCCATGAATGACAATGGCAATGCTGCGCACGGCGAACATGGTTATTTTGGCAAACTTCTGTCCTTGGGATTTATTGACGACACACGCGACTCGGTAAGGCTTGGTTTGAAGCCCTCGGCAATGGCATTAGATGAAATTCACACGCGGTTAGCGGTGGCATCGGAACAGCAATCAGCGGTTTTTTGGTACGATATGAACACGCTCAAACCTGAGACAACAAACGAATTAGCAATTCATTTCGACGACCTCGCGCTTGCACCCGATGGGCAAACCTTGTACATGGCAAATCATCTCGGAAAAAGCCAACGATTACTGCTCTACACCTTTATCGGTCAGGAGATTAGCGAAGTTCCAACGGGAACATGGACGACAACCTTCGCAGTGGACTCTTCGCATGGGCGCGTCTTTGCACTTTCTCATCAAGAAAACGCTGTCTATATGCTTTCCACCTTTACGAATACGGCTATTGGGAAAGCATTACTTTTTGGCTTTAAGGAACAGCGTGGCGATGCGCTTTCGACGATGAGTTTCGATAAAGCACGTCAAAAAATGTATGTTGCTCTGCCAGAATACAAAAGTATTGCCGTACTTGATTTGGCAACGTCTGCAACGGAAAAAACACTCAAAATCTGGGGTTACAATTATGGAGCTGGCGAAAGTGGCACGGGGAAAATTCAAATGGTGCTTGCTCCCGATGTCAACAAGCTCTATGTGCTGCGGGCAACGCAAAAGCGGCTGAATATCTACAATCTGAACACGTCTATTCTTATAGACTCTCTGAGCCTTGCCTCGCACTGGACACCAAGTATGAGCCTTTGGTCGGAAAATTTGCTGACCTACGACCCTCTGGCAAAGCGGGTTTACGTCGGGGCGATAGGGATTGATTGCGGTACAAACCGCATTACGCATCATCTTCCGACGGCAGCACGATTTTTGGGCTATAACAGCAAAGAAACTATTCTTTACTCCATCACGCAGTCGGGCGCGACACTGATTGCGCAGGAACATGACCCGCAAACGCTCGCTATTACGGCATCGCGTGTTTTGCATAACACCGCCTCTCCGATTTCTCCGGTGGTGTATTTAGACTCTCGTCGGAATCAATTATATCTTCTTGACCGCTTAGATGGTGTAATGCACCGCTACGATGTGAAAAATTTGGTGGGTGCTTCAATCGCAAAAACAGATGGTGAAGCAATGGTGACATTATCGGTATTTCCGAATCCCGTCAATAGTCAGGCAACAGTGCGTTTTGGCGTGAAGCGGCGTGAAAAAATTTACCTTGCTGTTTATGATAATACCGGACGGGAGGTCAGTGTTTTGGCAGATGGGGAATATGAAGTCGGCACACATACAATTACGCTTAAAATTGAAACGTCAGCCTATACAACGCAAAATTACACTTTACAACTCAAATCCCCTTCCATGTCCTATACGAAACCATTTCAAGTGCAGCGTTGAGGTGTTTTCTGGATTAGAATGGGGATTTATCGCAAGACGGGTGGCTCAAGGGTTTCCCAATCATCTTCATCGTGAAGGTTCACAAATGAAACGCCGTATTGCCGATTAAACAGGCGATAGAGATCGCTGACAAGTTCCTCAAATGTTGCATCTTCAGCACCACACGTTTGCCTTCCAAATCCTACATAGACCGTTAAGGTGTTCCCCTCTTCATTATGCCGCAGGATAATATCATCACCCTCGCGGGCAACTTCTGCCATTCTTTCAAGAACGGCCCGGCATTTCTGCTCTGTGGTGAGCATAGGTTTTGTTACGTGTGTACTCATAGAATCGGATAAATTCTTCTGCCAAGATAGTCTTTTTGCTGAAACCTGTGGGGAGAGCAATAAGTCGGACTCTTTTTTGCAAAAACATTGTTTTGCTGCGAATAGTTCCCGAAGAGCGTGGTCTGGAGGAAGCATTTCGTGGTGAGGTTGACTACTACGCAAGAATACGCTCACGAGCAAGCGCAAGTATACGCGAAGTTTGTTCTTCAATACTGAGGTGGGATGTATCAATTTCAATCGCATCATGCGCCCTGCGAAGCGGGCTGACGAGTCTTCCGGCATCCTGCTTGTCGCGCTCATCAATTTGGCGGCACATTTCTTGGAGTGATAGTGTCGTTTCCCCAAGTTCCGCTAAACGCCGTTTTGCACGCTCTTCCAACGAAGCCATCAAAAAAATTTTGAGTTCTGCCTCAGGAAAGACAACCGTGCCAATATCGCGTCCATCCATAACGACACCGCCATTTTTCCCCATGTCGCGTTGCCGTTTTGAGAGCGCCTCCCGCACGGCTGGTAGTGCGCTGACGGTGCTGACGAATTTGGTGACTTCTGGCGAGCGGATTTCTTGTGTTACGTCCTCGCGCCCAAGTATGGTGCGCTGTCCATCGGGTGTAATGACCAATTCAAGATGGTAGTCTTCCAAAAGCGGCAGTAAATCGGTGTTGGTAAGCGAACGCTCTTCGCGGAGGGCGGCAAGCGTGATGGCGCGGTACATCGCACCAGTGTCGATATAAACATAGCCAAGTTCTCCGGCTACTCGCCGTGCTGTGGTGCTTTTGCCAGAGCCGGCAGGACCATCAAGCGCGATAATGATGCGTTTTTCTGTTGAGGTCGTCTTCATAATGGCGGTATCTTTACGGGGGTGAGAAACAGCATTTGTGCTGCCCTAAGATTAAGTCAAAAATTCGTCGCAATATCCGTAATTGCCCGCACATCCACAAAATTTTCGACAACAAATTCCGCGCCCGCTTCGCGTAAGGTCTCGGCACTGACGGCTCCGGTAGCAACGGCTAACGTCTTGATTCCATGCGCTTTTGCGCAGCGAATATCGTTCAATGTATCACCGATAATGAGCGTGTTTTCTGGGGAAAACTTTTTCCCGCTAACGGTGAAATTGGTATAGTGCGCATTTGCCCGCTCCAAGGCAATCGGCGGCAACATGGCGCGGTCAATGTGGTCGCAACCGAAAGCACCGACGGGGAAGTGCGTATCTAAGCCATGCGGACGTAATTTGAGATAGGCAGTCGTTTTTAAATTCCCCGTCAAGAGCGCCAATGCTACATCGTGCCGCTTGGCAAGCGACTCAACTAATGCACGTACTCCGTCCAGAAGACGCATGGTTACGGGGTTGGAAAGGGATTCGGTGTGTGCGGTGAGTGTGGTTTGAATTTTTTCACGATGTTCTTCCACAAGGCTTGTCGGCAAATCCAGCATTTGTGCGGCTTCTGTCATAATCTGGTAATCGGTTTTGCCACCAAGTTGAAATTCAAAGGTTGTCGGCAGCGCGATAGAAAATACGTCCTCCACCACGCGCCGCAGCATCGCTCGCGAGGCAGTGCGCTCCACCGAAACGAGCGTGCCGTCAATGTCGAATAAAAGTAAGCGCATAAACGTAGAAAACAGGTGAAATGGTCAGATTGAGCCTACGACGCGACATCCGAAGCACTCAGTAACAAAGCCGCAAGGCTCTCCAATGCTTGTTGATCGTCTGCATCAAAGCGGTTGATGATGGGGCTGTCAATATCTAACACGCCGAGAAGTTGCCCGTTGTGTATAAGCGGTACAACAATTTCCGAGCGCGAAGCTGCATCACAGGCAATGTGTCCGGGGAAAGCGTGTACATCCTCGACGACTTGAGTTTGGCGTGTTGCGGCGGCTGTTCCACAAACACCTCTGCCCAAGGCAATGCGGACACACGCGGGTTTTCCGTGAAATGGTCCCAGCACGAGTTCGCCATTTTTCCAAAGATAAAAGCCCGACCAGTTAATATCTGGCATGGAATGGAAGAGTAACGATGCGATATTTGCCATGTTCGCAATCATGTCCCGCTCATCATGGAGCAATCCGCTTGATTGCTGAAGCAATTCTTTGTAGAGCGTCGTTTTATCAAGTGTTCGGAGAGATTCGTCGAGATGAAACATATCGTTGTTAGTGGGGAAGTATGGAAAATTGTGTTGCTAGAAAAAACGGACAATGAGTTTTGAAGCGCCTTTCCGCCTTCAAAACTCATCATCTCTTTTCGCTTTTGTTTACGCGCCAAGCAGTGTTCTCGGCGTTTCGTACCAAAGCAACGTTCCTGCCGGGGGGCTTTGGCGACCAATGCCAATGCAGGCGACAGCGCCTTTTTTGAAGTCAATATTAAAATTATTGCCGCCGCAGATAGAGCCAACGAGAAAACTCACACATGGGTCGTGCGTGACGAACATAATTTCTCGAAAACTTTTGTGTTCTTGAAAGAGCGCTGAAAAAGCTTCGTAACGCGCACTAGGAGTAATGCGATTATCTTGGTAACGCTCTCCCGTATAGCCTAGTTCTTCGGCAAGAACATCTGCCGTCTGGACGGCGCGTTTGTAAGGGCTGGAGATGATCAAGTGCGGTTTCACGCCCATTTCCCGAAGGCGCTTCCCTATGCCGTGCATTTTTTCAATGCCTTCTTGCGTCAAAGCCCGCTCAGAATCAGGGCGTAGTAAATTTGTGTCCTCGGCGATGCCGTGCCGTACCAGATAGATGGTGTTCATTATGGCAAATGATCGTTACGATAAAAAATTATGTGAATGGCGGACAATGCTGTGAAATTAGTGCAAAGCTGAGTATCTTGCATTACGACGGATGCTGGCAATGGAGAACCCTTGATTATCATTGCATCAATAACAGTCCGTTAATATCCACTCGCTCGCATTGTTGCTTGTTCATAAAATGTGAATGTTTCGGATTCGCAATTTACGGAATTTTTTTGTATTTCGGCATAACTCACCACGCATTTTTTTCTTTTTCACCTTATTTCTGCTCTATGCTCATCGTTGAAAATATCCATAAAACCTACAAAGGCGGTCTTAAAGCTGTTGATGGGATTTCCTTCTCCGTCAATCCCGGCGCGGTCTTGGGCATTTTAGGACCCAATGGTGCCGGCAAAACGACCACAATCCGCATGATTTTGAATATTCTTAAGCCCGACATTGGCACTATCACGTTCCGAGGCAATGCCGTGAGCGAAGATACAAAAAAAGCAATCGGCTATCTGCCCGAAGAGCGCGGTTTGTACAAAAAAAGCACCATCGGCGATACACTGGCGTATTTTGCGACGCTCAAAGGCTCATCGGCAAATCCCAAGGCGCTTGTTGCGGAGTGGCTTGCGCGATTTGATTTGCAGGGTATGGAGAAACGTAAAATTGAGGAGCTTTCCAAAGGGAATCAACAAAAAGTGCAGTTTATCGCCGCCGTGCTGCACGACCCGGATTTACTCATTTTAGATGAGCCATTTTCTGGCCTAGACCCCGTGAATCAACTCAAGTTCAAAGATGTCGTGATGGATTTGCGCAATCGCGGGAAAGCTATTATTTTCTGCACGCACCAACTCGAATCCGCCGAAAAAATTTGTGATGAAATTATCCTCTACAACAAAGGTAAAGCCGTCGTGCAAGGCGCAGTGGAAGCCGTGAAGCAGCGTTTTGGCTCGAATACCGTGCTGATTGAATTTGAGGGCGATGGGCAGTTTCTTTCTTCGCTCGGCGGTGTGGCAAAAGCAGAAATTTTTGCCAATTATGCCGAGATAGATTTAGAGCCGTCGGTCACGATAAACGACCTCATACCTCATCTGATTCCCCGACTCGCTCTGAACAAGATTGAGCGCGTCCAGCCTTCGCTCCTCAGCATTTTTATTGATATTGTCGGCAAAGGCAATGTTCCAGATGATTTAATTTCGGGAAAATCATCGATGTAATTTGCGGTGTTTAGCCGTTACAACGCGAAACACTCAACTCATGACCAAGTAACCAACTAACCAACTAACCAAGCATTGTTCTATGAAAACTCAGATTCTCTGCGCCCTTGCGCTGGTTTTTCTGCAAAGCGCCCTTTTCGCTCAAGAGTCGCCCGACAAAGCCATTCGCGCCGTCTTGGACGCACAAGTTCAAGCATGGAACGCCGGAAATATCGAAGAATTTATGCAGGGCTATTGGAATACGGATTCCTTGCGCTTTGCCTCCGGTGGAAACATTCGTCGTGGTTGGAAAACGACGTTGGAACGCTATAAAAAAAGCTATCCTGACAAAGCGGCTATGGGGAAACTCACGTTTGCTAATCTCGAAATTAGTCTGCTTTCAAGCGATGCGGCGCTTGTTTTTGGCAAATGGGAACTCACCCGTGAGCAGGACAAAACGCCACAAGACCGACCACAAGGGCTTTTCACGCTCACATTCCGCAAAATGCCGCAAGGCTGGAAAATTATTCATGACCATACATCGTCGGGGAATTAGCCCCCGCGTACTTTTTACTTCTCAACATTTTTACAATGATATTCGGTTCAACCGACCTTGCAAAGCGCATCGAAACGGCGCAAGCACAAAATCAAATGGATTATGCTAAAGCATACCAACAACTCTTATCCGATTCCACCACAACCGCGCTACGACTTGGAAGCGCCGCAGCGCTCTATGCCGGAGTGGAATCCCCCCTCACACAATCATTTGGCTTAGGAATGGACGGCGAAGTGGAAGAACAGCAGATAGAAGCTATCGAAGAATTTTTCTTCTCACGCGGCGCAGCTACTCATGTTGAGGTTGCCAACCTCGCCGATATGAGTTTGACGACACTGCTTGGCAAGCGCGGCTACGCAGTATGCGAATATTCACACGTCTTAGGGTTTGATTTGCAACAACTCGGCGCTTCTCCCGCTCCGGCGCTTCGCCCGTATCGTCTGGAAGCAACGGAATTGGAGGCTGCGGCAGAGGCGATTGCGGCTGGCTTTATGGAACAAAACATTGGCGAAGGCGAAATTCCGCAAAGTATTCGTGAGATGTTCGTTGTTTCGATACAAACTGCGGGCAGTTCTGCCTTTGCTGTGACGATTGACGGCGAAATCGCCGGAGCAGGCGGAATCACGATTCTGGACGGCGTGGCGATGCTTTCCGGTGCAGCCACGCAGCCAAAATTTCGTGGGCGCGGTGTCCAACAAGCCTTAATCCAAGCGCGATTGCAATTTGCACACGATGAAGGGTGCGTCATTGCACAGGTTTCAACAGCACCTGGCACTATTTCGCAAAAAAATATGCACAATAAGCAATTCAGTATTTTGTACGCACGAACGAAGTTTGTCAAAATGCCGCCGATGTAAAAGCGCCTGAAATATGGTTGTGACTGTCTTGAACGCACAGGCTTTTGCGGAGAAAGCGCTTTAAAACACCCTCGCCGGACGATTTGCACAAGGGCAAAGCCGTCCGGCGAAGGTATCTGCTTTTGAACAAGTAGTCTTATTTTTTCGTTTCAGCTTTTGCATCAGCTTTTTTTGCTGGCGGAGCAGCAAAGATGCTTGCATCGAAGGTTTTATCAAAGGTAACAGATTTCGTCACCATTGTTTGGACAGTTTGCCCTTTAATTTTGGTCTCCATTGTGTGAGCCATAACCAAACCGTTTGGCAGTTTCTTGTAATCGCTGAAGTACGTCTCTGCCTCTGTCTCACCACCTTCTTTGTTCTTTTTCTTTGAGATAACTTTAATTGGCAAATAATTATCAGCACCGACAAGGATGTATTTAATATCACCATGCTTATTGGTAACCTTGAGTTTGAATGCCTGCTCGCCATCAAGGTCTTCTTTGCCCATTAGTTCAATTTTATAGCCTTTGGTTTTGCTGTCAATGAATGGACCATCCATATCCGCTTGTTCTTCGGATTCTTTCAATTCTTCTTCATTTTTTGGCGCAGGATCCATTTGTCCGCCAAAAGGGTTAATTGCCCATCCTGTTTTTCCATCATAGCCCTCTTTGAAGGTCATTCCTTGAAATGTCCCTTCTTGATAATTAAATGCTGGACGTTGCTGAATAACTTTCACCGGAATTTTGACAGCCCCGCCATTAACAATCATCTCCATCTGCATTTCTTGAGATTTAACTGCCCGTTGTACTTTTTCGCCGCCCGAAGCGTCGTTGATTTTTGTAATAATCTCGTCAACCGTTTGTGCCGAAAGGCTTGTGGTGGCAAGAGCAAAAGCCGAGATGCCGACTACAGCGGCGCGTTTAAGTGTGGAAAACATCATTGGAAATAACTCCAAAAAATTGAATAAAAACAGAATTTGTGAACCTTTGTCGGTGATTTAGAACGCAAAAGTACGCAAAAGGTTTCATGCGCCCAAACGAGAAACGAGGTAGAAAAAAATCTCTCCGCCGAACCCGCTTTCTCAAGGGATTTTGGCGAAGAGATTTTGTCAAATTAGCTATGAATCAGGGTTATTTGCCCTCTTTGTTCTCTTTGCGTTTGTTCATGCGCTCTTCCATCTTTTCTTTCCTTTTGCCGCGCATTTCGTCGAACTTTTTCTGTTGATCTGCCGTCAGCAGAGCATTTATTTCGCTATCGGTGGCTTCCATAGTGCTTTTCATTGCTTCAGCAATAGCTTTGCGGTCGCCTTTTTTCTCCTCGAAAATTTTCTGTCCTGCCTGTGCGCCTTTGAGAATAATGGGCTGAATTTTGCCGACCTGCTCATCGGTAAGTTTGAGCGCTTTTTTCAAATGGGCGGTGCGGCGCTCGGTTACTTTCTCTGGCGCTATGCGTTGCCCTTTGCCGGGTGGTTGTGCAAAAAGACCGCCAGCGATAAGAACAAGCCCCATCAAAACAAGAACGGCTGCCGAAAGCGTGTGGCGAAGCGTTTGCACGGGTGCGTCCGATGCGTAAACGCTGGTGGAAGCGATATTGGTTTTCATAACGAAAAACTCCTAGAAATACATGGAAAAATGACAGTGAAAAAGCAACGTTCTGTGTGGAATAGCGCTGCTTTCTGGTCTTCATAGAGTGAGAGTTCTGCCGCAAGAAAGAAGTTTAGTGCGAAGTCGTTAAAGAGTTGTTAAAATATCGCGCATTTCAGGAAAATTTATCGTAAATTCTGGGCATCATTTTTTTAGGAGATTCTGTATGTCCACTTCCGTAAAACGACGCAACGATGCCCCCATTGGCACTGTCAGACCGCCCCGCCGGACGGCTGTCCGCAGCTACCCCATTGACTATATTCACTATCCCGAGTCCGATGGAGAACCCGTGGCAAATAACACGCAGCATTACGAATTAATTTCAATGACCAAAGACGGCTTAGATACGCTCTTTGCTGACCGCGACGACGTATTTGTAGCGGCAGATTTGTTTTGGTACCCTGTCAAAGGCGAACCCAAAATTGTGGTTGCACCCGATGTCATGGTTGCCTTTGACCGCCCGCCCGGACCGCGCCGTTCCTATAAACAATGGGAGGAAGACGACAAGCCGTTCCACGTTGTTTTCGAGTTTCTTTCCGATGCCAATACGCCCGGCGAAATGGCAAAAAAAGCCTTATTTTTCAACCGCCATGGCGTGGAAGAATACTATCTTTACGATATGGAAAAAGGCATTTTGCAAGTATTTGTGCGCTATGCGGACGAACTTCTTCCCGTCGAAACCGATACCAATGGCTGGACAAGCCCGCGCTTAGGTGTGCGCTTCGAGGTCACGTGGAATAGCGAGCGCAAGGGGCAAGGCGAACCAAGCCTTGCGCTGTACTACCCTGATGGAACACGCTTCCTCACGTATCTTGAGCGCGTAGCAGCACAAGCAAAAGCTGAACAGGGTCGTATCGAGGCTGAACAGGGTCGTATTGAGGCTGAACAGGGTCGTATCGAAGCCGAGCAGGAGCGTCTTGCTGCACTCAGCGAACTTGCCGCAGAGCGCGAAGCTACGCGCATTTTGCAGGAAAAGCTCAAAGCGGCGGGTATTGAATTTTAATGCGCTCTTGGCGTGGAAAACTATTTGGCAGAATTGCTTGAGCAAAGGTGAATCTTTTTCGTATTTTTGCCGCAGTTTTAAAACGATATTTTCCTCATTTTTTCACACATACACTGTTAAGGAGTGTTTCGCTATGGCAATGATTGACCAAATCCGTCAGCACTTAGGCGACAAAGCCGATTATTTGCTGAACCACACCAGCAAAACCATTAGCAAAGACCAGTTGCACCTTCCAAGTGGTGATGCTGTAAGCCGCGAATTTACTGGTTCAGACCGCAATAATCGCGTTTTACGCAATCTGCAATGGATCACCGACACCGGTCGCCTCGCTGGAACAGGCTACACCTCGATTCTGCCCGTTGACCAAGGTATCGAACACTCCGCAGGGGCGAGTTTTGCAAAAAATCCTATCTATTTCGATCCCGAAAATATCGTCAAACTTGCTATTGAGGGCGGTTGCAATGCGGTTGCCTCGACTTACGGTGTGCTTGGTTTAGTTTCGCGGAAATATGCCCATAAAATCCCGTTTGTGGTCAAAATCAATCACAATGAACTTTTGACGTACCCAAACAAAGCCGATCAAATCATGTACGGAACTATTAAGCAATGCCATGAAATGGGTGCTGCTGCCGTCGGTGCAACGATTTATTTCGGTTCGCAAGAAAGCGCTCGTCAAATTGTTGAAGTATCAGAAGCGTTTGCTGCCGCGCATGAATTTGGTATGGGAACTATTCTCTGGTGCTATGTTCGCAATAATGCGTTCAAATCCGATAAAGACTATCACGTTTCCGCCGACCTTACGGGGCAGGCAAATCATCTCGGTGTGACGATTCAAGCGGATATTATCAAGCAAAAATTGCCGGAAAACAATGGTGGTTACAAATCGCTGAATATGGGCAATTCCAGCTATGGCAAACTTGATGAACGGATGTACACCGAACTCAGCAGTGACCACCCAATTGACCTTTGCCGTTACCAAGTTGCCAACTGCTACATGGGGCGCACGGGGCTTATCAATAGCGGTGGCGCTTCTGGCAGCAATGACTTTGCCGAGGCAACCATGACGGCTGTTGTCAACAAGCGTGCCGGCGGTATGGGCTTAATATCAGGACGGAAAGCATTTCAGCGCCCGATGGCAGAAGGCGCAAAACTGCTCAATACAATCCAAGATGTGTACTTGTGCAATGACGTAACGATTGCCTAACGGTGATGGAAATATGGGTGTAGTTCATTGATTGATAATGGACTACACCCTTTTCATTGATTCGCAACAAAACTCCTTTTATCATATTTCCTCCGCTCTATGAATATTTTGCTTACTTCCGCCGAAGTATTTCCGTTTGCCAAAGTCGGGGGGCTTGGCGATGTGTGCGGTGCGCTCCCGAAAGACTGGGAACAGCTTGGTCATAACGTCGTTATCGTTATGCCCAAATATGCCAATATTGACGTTCACAAATGGAATCTTCAACGCACCGATATGATCGTGCCTGTGCCGATTGATTGGTGGACGGAATACGCCCGCTTGTGGAAGGGAACGCTTCCAGGAACAAATGTCCCGGTTTACTTTCTTGAAAATGCTGATTATTTTGACCGTTGGGGGATTTATGGCAATCCCGATGGTTTTGGCGATAATGACCGCCGTTTTATTTTTCTCTGCCGTGCTGTTTTCGAGACGGCAAAAGTGCTGAATTTCCGCCCGGATGTGATTTTTGCGAATGATTACCACACCGCGTTCACCATGCCAATGCTCAAAATTCACTACCGCATGACCGAGTTTTTTGGACGGACGGCGGGCGTGTATGCTATTCACAACATGGTCTTTCAAGGGCAGTTCGACCCGCGCCGTGCCATGCCATTTGCGGGATTCGGCATGAATGAGTTTTATCAAGGCTCGTGGTTTGAATCGCACGGCGTTGTCAATTCCATGCAGATCGGTATCTTCTTTGCGGATAAAATCACGACGGTAAGCCCGCGCTATGCTGCTGAGGTGCGCTACACCAAAGAAGGATACGGGCTGCAGAGCATCATCAATGCTCGAAGCGGTGATTTTATCGGTATTTTGAACGGTGTTGATTACACTGTCTGGAATCCCGAAGTTGACGATAAAATCTATGCGCCGTATTCCGTGAACCAACTCGACGGCAAAATGACGAATAAATATCGCTTTTTGAAAGATTGGGGAGTGGACGAGAGCGAAATGCAGGAAGATATGCCGATAATCGGCATGGTTACCCGCTTGACCGACCAAAAAGGTATTCCGCTTGTCCAAAATGCGCTCGAAAGTATTCTCCAAAATTACCCCGTACGCTTTGCGTTGCTTGGCTCTGGTGCTGACCAATACGAGAATTATTTTCGCAGCATTCGCCAAAAGTACGGCAACCGCGCATTGGTCTATATTGGCTACAACGACAACCTTTCGCACCGCGTGGAAGCTGCTTCGGACATCTATCTTATGCCTTCGCTCTTTGAACCATGCGGCTTGAATCAGATGTACAGCCTTAAATACGGCACTGTACCTGTTGTTCGCAGCGTTGGTGGTTTAGCCGATACCATCAGCGAATATGACAAATATAGCGGCGAAGGCAACGGTTTTGTTTTCGATGATTACAACGCCGGAGAAATGGGCTATGCACTACATCGCGCTATCGAAACCTACTTCCAAAAAGACCACTGGCTGCGGCTCGTGAAGAATGGTATGATGGCAAACCACTCGTCACTGCTTTGCGCTCAACGGTATATCGACGTGTTTTACTGGGCGCAGGAAAAAATTCCGTATTACGGTTAAACATGAAAAAGCCTGTCAGTTACTACAACCGACAGGCTTTTTTTTGAATATCTAACCCATAATCATCGTCCAAATCTGAGCAGTAATGTTCTGCTTTAGTCCATAATCCGACGCAGAAATGCAGGTTTATTCAGCGCCTCGCCGTTTGTTTGTTCATCGTTGGGCTGGTCGGTATTGTCGCTAAAACGATTGATTTTCACGCCATTGCCGAATCCCGCAACATCGCGGCGTTTGTATGCTGGTTCATCGTATTTTTGCAGCTCTTGAATACCGCTTGGGCTTCGAGATGGAATAGCACGGGGGGCGGTTATGGGTGTTGGGGCGATTGGTTGGGCTTGTGCAGGATGTTCAACCGAAGGCGCAGTTGGTGTCTGTGCGGGCGCGGCAACTGGCATAGAAACGGGGACTTGCAAACGCTCGTTTGCTGCGTACATCTCTGCGTGATTGAAACCTGTCGCCACCACTGTTACCATGAGCGTATCGCCCATACCTTCGTCAAATACAACGCCGTGAATGAGGTTGACATCGCTTCCTGTTGCTTCCTCAACGGCGGAAACGGCATCGCTGACTTCAAACATCGTTACATCTTGCGTCGCGGTGATATTGACCAATACGCCTTGAGCGCCCTTGATAGACAAACCGTCCAGCAACGGAGAGGAAATAGCATTTTGTGCGGCTTCGATAGCGCGATGTTCGCCTCTGGCGTAACCTGTTCCCATCAGCGCATCCCCGGTGGCTTTCATCACGGTGCGGACATCGGCAAAGTCAACGTTGATATATCCGGCACCGGAAATAATATCGGAAATACCGCGTGTGGCGTTGTACAAAACATCGTCCACCCGCAGAAATGCTTCTTTGACAGAGGTATGTTTGTCAATAATGGACAAAAGGCGTTGGTTTGGAATGACAATTAGCGCGTCAACATTTTTACGCAGTTCTTCCACACCTCGGTCTGCTACTTGCCCGCGCTTGGCAGCTTCCCATTTGAAGGGCTTGGTGACGATTCCAACGACCAGCGCCCCCATATCATGGGCAATTTTTGCAACCACTGGAGCGGCTCCCGTGCCAGTACCGCCGCCCATTCCGGCTGTTACAAAGACCATATCCATCCCAGCAAGGACTTGGCGTACTTCTTCGGCGCTTTCCTCGACGGCTTTATGCCCAACATTAGGGTCGGCTCCAGCTCCCAAGCCGCGTGTGGAAGACTTTCCCAGTTGAATTTTTTGTGGAGCCAAGTTTGCTTGGAGTGCTTGAATATCAGTGTTTGCGGCGATAAAATCCACTTTCGCCAAACCCTTGTTAATCATGCTGTTGACGGCATTCCCGCCGCCGCCGCCGACTCCAACAACGCAAATTCTCGCGCCTTGGACATTAGTAGTTTCAATTTCAATCACGGCTGTTTCCTTCAAACTGTTAATGATATATTGTTATGCTTGTTTCATTTGTTGGCGCAATGTTAAAGTTCTTGGAAGAACGATTTCATACGGTCAAAGACCGTAATACGCTCATACTGCCCGTTGATGGCGGCTTCTTCAATCATCGGCTCATCGTCAAACAATTCTTCTTCCGTATTCGGGACGCTACCCTGTATTGGTGGTGTGGTGTTTGCGCTTGCTGCATTTGTCGTCGTCGTTGCCTCAAGATCGTGGAGCGTCAAATACTGCTCGTGCCGAACTCCATAGCGAATAAGACCAATACCGGTGGCAAACTGCGGGTTTTCAATCTCCGGCGCTAATCCGTCTTGTCCGCAGCCGACGGGAATACCGATTTTTACGGGCAATCCAAAAATCTCCGATGCTAAATCTTCGGTTCCGCGCAAAAGCGAGCCGCCACCCGTCAGCACAACACCCGCCGAAAGCCGTTCAATATAGCCCGAACGCCGTATTTCTGCGTAGGCAAATTCCAGCAACTCTTCCATACGCGGCTGGATAATTTGGCAGAGCATACTTTTGGTGAACTCCATTGGTTTGCGTCCGCCTACGCCGGGAATCATGAAAATATCGTCGTAGGTCAGCCCTGCCGAGAAGGTATTGCCGTATTCGCGCTTGACGCGCTCGGCTTCTTTTGCCAAAATGCCCAAACCTTTGCGAATGTCATCGGTGACTTGCCGTCCGGCAATCCCAAAAACGGCAGTGTGGCGAATAATTCCTTCTTCAAAAATGGCAATATCGGTTGTGCCGCCGCCAATATCTATCAGCGCCACACCAATTTCTTTTTCTTCATCGTCCAAAACCGAATAACTGCTGGCAATCGGCTCCAACACAAGGTCGCGCACCCGCAGCCCAACGCGCTCAACACAGCGATAAATATTCTGCGCTGCCGTGACCAAGCCCGTAACGACGTGAACACGAGCCTCCATGCGGATTCCACTCATGCCGACGGGTTCTTTGATTCCGTCTTGTCCGTCAATGATGTAATCTTGCGGGATAATATGCAGGATGCGGCGATCGGCAGGAAGAGCGATATTGCGCGTTTCTTCCAGCAAACGATTGACATCGTGACGGCTAATTTCGCGGTTGGGATTAGAAATAGAGATAATGCCAGTGGTTTGAAACGATTGAATATGGTCGCCAGCAATACCCACAATGACTTCCTCAATCGCAACGCCTGATTGCTGCTGGGCTTTATCAATGGCTTCTCGTATCGAATTAACCGTTTTTTCAATATTCACCACCACACCACGATTCAAGCCTTCGCTGGGCGCTCTGCCAATTCCCACAACCGTCATTGTTGCGTCCGAGTGAACCTCGGCAACAATCGCACAAATTTTCGTTGTGCCAATATCCAAGCCCACGACGAAATTCCGTGCTGCCGAATGCTCAATACGAGCGCCATCACTGGCGACACCCTGGGTGTCAAGCGGGTCAACTATTTTTCTCATTCTGCTCATAATGGCATATTGTATTATGGGGCGAAATTTTTTCGGTTGCAGCAATAGAGCGCTATTCCTCTACAAGGCGCACCACAACTTGATTTTCCCAGCGAACATCCACGTAGGCAAGTTGCTTGAGCTTTGTGTGGGTTTGTCCTGCGTGATGCAGGAATGTGGCGATACGTTCTATCTTTTGCTCTTTGCCGTCTTCACTGCCAAAGCGTATTGGCACAGGGCTTTCGGTAAAATGGAGCGTCATATCTCCCGTTGATTGAATATCAATTTCTGAGAGTGTCTGATACAAATGCTTGTTTTGCTGTTGCAGTGTGAGCATTGTGCCAATAACTGCCGCCAAACGCATCGAATCAAGGCTATTGCGCCCAAGCCCAGAAATAACGGGCAAATCCAGCACCACTTCGGTTAAGCGATACGGCAGCAAACGTCCTTCGGCATCCACGTAATACTGCCGACCTTTGCTGACGGCAAGTGCTATCGGCTTGCGTTCTTCAATCGTCACGGTCAAAGCGTCGCTTGCGCCTAGAAATACCGACGCGGATTTGATAAAAGGATGCTTTTTCAGGCGCTCCTCAATCTCATTCGTCTTTATATCCCGAATTGCACGAGTGCCGGGAAGTTTGACCATATCCAAAATTTCTTGCTGACGCAAAAGACTCGTCCCAACGACGCTCACGCGATTGACGATACGATTGTGCTGCCAACGCAACGCCAGTACCCAGATTATTGCTGCTCCGGCAATAAAAAGGAGCATATAACGCAAGGCGCTTTGTTTTTTAAGCAATGCAAGAACATCCATGGTGCAGCCTTGTGGAACGGAGGAAGCAGCATGAATACTAAGAGAAAATGGGGATAATAGCAAGTTACTACGCAAAAAGTATAAAAGCGAGTACGAGCCAAGAGAGGGCGTAGTCTTTGGTAAGATACGGGCGTACATCGACGTTTATACATTACATCAAAACCAAAACAACAATGCCGAGAAGGGCTAGAATTTGTACACTCGTACAGTCTCGGAATTACTGCCAATGTGAAATTGGCATTAGGTTTGATGATTCAAAAGAGCAGTATTAGGGCAATACTATTCTTTTGCCACACATCAACAACAACGACCAGAACGCCCTAGGGCATCCCTGAACCGTAGTGGTGGTACGCGATATAGCGTGGAATTTTGCTTTGGAAATGCAACGCTGTTGCGAATGCTGCGGTCGCAACAGAAAGGCTATTCGTCTAAGCTAGGCGCAAGCTACAAGTCTTTGCGCTATTTTTCAAACTTTTTTTTCGCTCTTGTCTATTTTTTTCTTGCTGTCGCCTTCTGCTACGTCTAATTTGTGCAAAGACTTCTCACGGCAATCACTTTTTGTCGTTTGCGGTCAATTTCTACCATTTGTCTTTACCATACCTGTTGCCATGCAATTTCATGCCGTTCAACACCAATTTCTTCTTTATTGCGAAACCGAGCGGGCATATTCGCCACTGACCGTTGAAGCCTATTCTTTTGAACTTGACCGATTCAGAACGTACTTACAGGAATTTTGCGGTGAAGTTCCGGAAATTGAAGCGATTCGCCTCAATGATATTCGTTCATTTCCCGGATGGCTACACGATTTGGGCAATCAAAATAACACCGTTCGTAAATCTCTTGCTGCCGTAAAATCACTCTTCAAATTTGCTCTTCGGCGCGGTTTTATCGAAAAGAACCCCACTGCTGCTATTCCTACACCAAAGCGTGAGAAAAAACTGCCTAATTTTTTACAACAAGATGAAGTTTCTGCCACAATGCAGCAATTCGACCAGACCACGCCAAAAGGACTCCGCGACAAGGCTTTGACGGAGATTTTGTATAGTTCTGGCTTGCGCGTCAGCGAATTGACAGGTTTGACGCTTGCGGCACTCGACGAATACAACTGTACTGTGCGCGTACTGGGGAAAGGCAAAAAAGAACGTATCGTTCCCGTCGGCGGAGTAGCACTTGCGGCGGTGAAAGCCTGGCTGAATGTGCGTCCGCAATTTGTCACGCCGGAAAGCGCCAATGCGGTTTTTCTCTCTCCAAAAGGTCGCCCGATGACTTCTTCGCAAGTCTATCAGGTTGTCCATCGTGCCATGAAAAACACCACCGAAGCCCGTCAGAAAAGCCCTCACGTGCTGCGTCATAGCTTCGCAACGCACCTGCTGGACAATGGAGCCGATATTTACGCCGTGAGCCAGATGCTCGGTCATGCATCGCTTTCCACAACACAAGTCTATACCCACGTTTCGATAGAGCGCCTGAAAGATTCCTACAAACAAGCACATCCGCGCTCGTGAGAAAACCATTGATAAATTCTTTTCAAAGAAGTTGACAAAGAACAAGAAGTGTCCTATATTTATACCGCACATTCGGCATGAAATCTCGGACTATTACTTTTTGTCATAGTCAAAGAATGTGCCAGTCGTTGTTGCTTCTTGCAAGTGTTGACAAAAAACGGCTGCAACACAAGATTATATCAGCTTTTTAGGTGTTTTTTATGCTTCCCCAAACTTTCCTCGTAAAGCAGTTTGACCTGTCTCACTTTTTGACGAATGTTTCATTTTCTCACAGCCTTTACCGAGCATTTCTTCAATTCAGACATTGCGCCGTCATCAGTTTTGTCCTGTTTTTCTGCGCCTTGACGCTCAGTTTTGGCAAAGAACATTATGGAAAGCGCGACGAAGGAATGTGGACATTTGACAGCCCACCACTCAAACTGCTTTTTGATCGCTACAAATTCACACCCAGCAAAGAATGGCTTGATACCTTACGTTTGGCGACGGTGCGCTTCACTTCCGGCGGCGGTTCGGGCGCATTCGTCAGCGCAAAAGGCTTGGCGATAACGAATCACCATGTCGTTTTGGAACAGATTCAGCAGCTTTCCACCAAAGAACGCGACATTCTCACCAATGGTTTTGCGGCGGCAACTCCGGCGCAAGAGATTAAATGCCCGAATAGCGAATTGAATGTGCTGGTGGAAATGGAAAATATCACGCTGCGCATGGCAAAGATAGGCGAGAAAAGCATGACCGATGCAGAGCGCTACAAAGCACGACAAGCCGAAATTAGCCGCATCGAAACAGAGGCTTCATCGGGACGTAATAACATTCGCGCCGAGGTTGTCACGCTCTACTCCGGCGGTGAATATTGGCTTTATCGGTATAAGCGTTATACCGACGTGCGTTTGGTGGCAGTGCCGGAATTACAGGCGGCAAATTTTGGCGGCGATTTTGATAATTTTACCTATCCGCGCTATGCGCTTGATTTTGCGCTTGTACGAGTCTATGAGCATGGGAAGCCCATTCAAAGCCCTTGCTACCTCAAATGGAAAACCAAAGGCTACTCCGGCAATGAACCCGTCTTTGTTTCCGGTTATCCGGGCGCAACAAATCGCCTCAATACTTACGCGCAATTCGTCTTTAACCGTGATGTTTTCTATCCCTTCATGCTGCGCCGCATCAATGCTATGCTGGCGACTGCCCGCCGCTATGGAGAGCGCGGCGAAACTGAGGCACGGCGGGCGTTGGAAGATATTTTGAACGATGAAAATATCAAAAAATCGTTTATCGGCGAATACAAGGGGCTGATGGACAATACCATCGAAGCAAAGTGTCGTCAAAGTGAGCAGGAGCTTCGCCAAAAAATTGATGCTGAGAAAGACTTGCGCAAACTTTATGGTGATGCATGGGAAACGATTGCCCGCGTTGTGCAAAAGCAAGCCGTTATTTTCAAAGAATATACCTCGACTTTCTCCACACCGCTTGCCGACATTGCTCTGAGCATTATTCGGTATGCTTTGGAAAAGAACAACCAAGCCACAACCGGCACATCGGCTTCGGGGCAGACCGAAGAAAGAAAATCTGCTGAAAAATCATCGCCGGAAAAACTACCTCTTGAAAAATTACCTTCAGAGAAACAGCCCCTAGTGGGTGTGGAATCGTCCATGAGCGCGGAATTGCTTGCGGAACTCCGAGTGCAAGCGCTCAGTATCGCCGAAATTACGTTGGACTATGAAGAAATGCGGCTTGCGGGAGAATTAGAATTTTTGCTATCTGAACTCAGTGCTGGCGACCCTTTTGTGCGGATGATGCTTGGCGAAGGCAGTATCTTACGCACTCCGGCGGATGTGGCGCGTGATGCCGTGCGTGGTACGCGGTTGAGCGACCTCACTTTTCGCAAAACGCTCCTGCAAGGCGGGCGTAAGGCGATTGAACGCTCAGATGACCCAATGATTGTCTTTATGCGCAAACTTGTTCCCCTCTGGCTGGAACGCGAGGAATATCAACGAAACAACATTCAAGCACCACTTGCCTCTGCACTCGAAAAGATAGCATTGGCGCGGTTTGCGGTCTATGGTAAAAATGCGTACCCCGATGCAAATTTTTCGCTTCGCCTCAGTGTCGGCACGGTCAAGGGCTACGGCATGAACGGGACGCTTGCGCCGATGCACACAACGCTTTACGGCTTATTCGACCGCGCTGCGGGCTTCGCGGCGAGCGATGTGGCGAATGATTTCCGATTGCCGGGGCGCTTTGCTGCGCAGAAAGAAGGCACGGCACGGGATAAAATGACACTTTCTACTCCCGTGAACTTTGTGACAACGTGCGATATTACGGGTGGGAACTCCGGTTCGCCGCTCACGAACAAAAACCTTGAATTTATCGGTTTGGTCTTCGATGGCAATATCGAAAGCCTGACGGGGCGCTTTGTCTATAACGAAGAGGCAGGGCGGACGCTGTGTGTGCATCCGGCGTTTGTGATTGAGGCGTTGCGGAAAATCTATAGCGGTGCTTCCATTGCCGACGAACTTGAGGGTATTAAGCCTTGAAGGATGGTTCTTTTGCCCATCTTACTCACCCGCCGGACGCTCAAGAAAGCGCCCGACGTGGAGATTGTTTCTTCTTCGCACACAAATGCCCTACGAAGCCCGGTATCCTCAAAATGCCTTTGGAATAAATCCTTCTGGCATCGAAAACGTCATCAGTTCATCGGCAAAACCCACCACATACAAGCCTTCTTTCACCGCCGCTTGAAAAGCGTCTTCGTGAACATCCGCCGCCGCTATCATCGCATAAAACGTTTTGTCGGCAAAAGCAGGAAAATACGTGCGAATGTTGTGCATGATTTCCAGCACCTGCTCTACAGCCCGCATATCCAGATGGCTTTTGACTTCTACCACGTAGCCTTCATTCCGTGCGCCATTCACCAAACCTAAACCATCAATTTCAATGCGCTTATCACCAATGCGCTTTTTCCAGCGCTTGTGAAATTCGTCAATCTGGAAAGTATCGAAGAGCAAGGTTTCAACCGACGGCAGTGCCAGTCCTTCGGTGAAGGAGCCGAATTTATTGCCCAGTCCACCGATTTGCTTACCCAGTTCTTTCAATTGGCGGTCAATTTCTTTCGATCGCTTTTCGGCTTCGGCTTTGGATTCCGCAAAAAGGCGGTCGGCTTCCTCTGCACGGCGGTCGGCTTCTTCCGCACGGCGGTCGGCGGCTTCTTGCGAAGCGGCGATTTGGTTTTTGAATGCCTCGGTGCTGAGAATGCTTTGTGCAACGAGGGCGCGAAGGTCTTCGATACTGGTGTCCATGGTCTTTGCAAAAGTGAATGAGTCAGTGTTCCCACAAAAATACGCAATTTCTCGCTTGGGCGGAACATCCCTCTCCGCGTCAGGCGCACACCCGCCGGACGCTTGAGGAAAGCGCCCGACGGGGAGACCGCTCCTCGTCAGACGAGCGGAAATATATGAGCGAAAATATCTTGTCGTCTGGGTGGGAATTGACGAGAAGAGAACCGCGCCATCCGGCGGCTTCTTAGCCCGTCGGGTGGCTGTCGTCCGAACTGACGAGGATACGGTAGCTTCTTCGGAAGGCTTCGAGTAACGATAAACGTCGGTTGGTACAATGCCACCCGACGTTTTTTGCATTGTTGCTGACGGAATGCGCAATAAACCATCAAACAAGAATTTTTGTCTATTCCAAGCAATGATGATTTTGTGTATATTGGCAAGCGATTTCCGTTCCCGTCAATATGGCTCTGCATTGGTGCGGTAAATACCACTGCTATTTTCATCTATTCCTTTTTCCCCATGATTACGACATATTTCAAAAACTCGGTCGGTTTGCGCATGATTATCATTGCCGTTCTGACACTCCTTATGCTTGTTCCGGTGTCGTTTGTTGAAAGTTTGATTTACGAGCGTGAAGCACGGCGGGAAGAAGCAATCAAAGAGGTAAGCAGCAAATGGGGCGATGCGCAGACGATTATGGGACCAATACTGGAGCTGCCTTACAAAACGATTGTTCGTCAAGAGCGCCAAAACGACAAAGGCGTGGCGACAGTCTTTATGGAAGAAATCACCGATTACATCCATATTTTGCCGGAAAATCTTACCGTGACAACTGTCCTCACCCCAGAGGTGCGGTATCGCGGCATTTACGAGGTGATTTTGTATCGTTCCAAAATTGTTATTTCCGGCACATTTTTGACTAATGGCGTGAAAGAATTGGGAGTTGATGCCGATAAAATTTTGTGGAAAGAAGCCGGAATATCGCTTGGAATCAGTGATTTGAAAGGGATTAAATCAAGCGTGAAGGTGCGCTATAATAACGTTGACTATGAGGCAAATCCGGGTCTGCTCTCCACGCAAGTCTTGGAGCAGGGCATCACGATTCGTCCGCCAGTCAATACGACCGAAAAAACAGATTTTACGCTTGAACTCGATCTCAACGGTAGCACCACGCTCAGTTTCGCACCCGTCGGACGCGAAACAAGCGTGAATATTGAAGCCGGATGGGGCAATCCCAGTTTTGTTGGGGCGTATCTTCCTGAAAATCGTGATGTTACGGAGAAGAAATTCAAAGCCGCATGGAAAATTCTCCATCTGAATCGCAATTATCCGCAAGTTTGGGTTGGCAATGCCTACGTTATCAAAGAATCAACCTTTGGCGTAAAACTCATTCCCGCCATTGACGAATATCAAAAAACAATGCGCACCGCGAAATACGCAATTATGTTTTTAGCGCTGACATTTTTGGCGTTTTTCATGGCAGAAGTTATGACGCGGCGCGTGATTCACCCGATTCAATACGTGCTTATCGGGCTGGCGCTGGTGATATTCTATACGCTATTGCTGTCTATTTCCGAGCAGATGAGTTTCAATCGTGCGTACTGGGCGGCAAGCGTGGCGACAATTGCGCTTATCACGCTCTACACGCGAAGTGTGCTGGCGAACAACAAAGCGACCGTCATAATTTTTGGTATTTTGGCAGTGTTGTACGGATTTTTATTTATTATTTTGCAACTACAAGATTTTGCTTTGCTTTTGGGCAGCGTTGGCTTATTCATTATCCTGGCAGTCGTGATGTATGTGACGCGCAATATTGACTGGTTTGCTATTGGAAAATCTTCTGACGAAAAACCGTTGTCTGAAGCGCCTTCGGCAGAATAGTTTGCTCGTATTGATTACTTATTCCACTCTCACTTGAGACATTATGCGTATTACCCGTTTTTTGCTTGGCAGTATTGTCGTATTTACCTCATCCTTACAGGCTTTTGCACAAGGTTCAACGCCAAAACCCGCGAAATTACTTGACTCCGCGCAGCTCGCCGCGCTTCCTCTCTATAAAACAATCGAGAAAGCCTTTGAAGACCGCGATCAAGTATTTCGGTTGGAGTTGGATGTGCATAAATTGAACGAACTTACGCCGAAAATTTCGGAACTCTATAATCTTCAGGAACTCTACATCAACCGCAATAATCTTCGTGGTTTGCCGGGCGCGTTGGGTAATTTGTCGAATTTGCAGGTCTTGTACGCACGGCGTAACCGCATTAGCAAACTGCCCGCCGAAATTGGCAAACTGACGAATATGCGAGCATTCGACATCAGCGATAATGAATTGGAGGATATTCCCTCGCTCATTGGCAGCATGACCAATGTGCAAACGCTGTATTTAAGCCGGAATTATCTGACCTATATTCCGCCCAGCATTGGTTGGCTGCGGCATTTGAAGGAATTATATCTGGACAATAATCAAATCGAAACGCTTCCGCCCGAAATTGGCAAACTCGCCAGTCTCGTTATGCTTGATTTGACGGGAAACAATCTGACGACGCTTCCACTTGGGATAGAAAAATTGGTCAATCTCAAGGAATTGCGCCTGAGTGGTAACTTGTTTTCTGACGTGGAAGTGCAGCGCATAAAAGAACTCTTACCAAATGTGCTTATTAAGTAGGGAAAGGATAAGGAAGGGATGAGTCTTGGAAGCCTCATGAATACTGGTTTTTGCAATGAGGTTTTAGCACATACTTTTTCAGATGCCCCGTAGCGGCGCAACACTTAGAACTTATCACTTAAAACTCAACACTCTGCAATTCCTCCGCCAAGCGCTTCAAATCTGACCGCTTAGGTTTCAGCCCACCCACAAGCATCTCCTGCGGCATCGCAAAAAACAAACGTGGCACAGCAAAGCGAGGCAGCTTCGCCTCGACCAACCCACGCAACGCTTCAATGCGGTCTTCGGGGCATTCGGTCGTGTCGGCAAATTGGATAAAAGCAACGGGACGTGCGCCAAACTCGTTGTCCGCCGTCGGAACGACAATCGCCTGAACAACGCTTGGATACTCGCATAGCTGGTGTTCAATCGCTTCAGGATGAATATTTTCCCCGCCGGAAATAAACATGGCATCTTTCCTGCCGATAACCTTCAATCGTCTCTCCGCGTCGAATTCGCCCAAATCGTTCGTGCGAAACCAGCCGTATTCATCAGTGATAGGCGTAATGCCCGTTTCGGTCAATCGCCCCTCAGCGAGTGTTCTCCCGCGTACCAATATTTCACCATCTTCCGCAAGCATGAGTTCTCGGTAGTTGAGGAGTTTACCGGAGGTTTCGAGGTCTGTTCGTGTGGAGCGCGACGTTGTTGTGATTTGCGATGCCATTTCGGTACAGCCGTAGCTGGTGTAAATTGGCAAACCACGCTCCAACGCCGATTGAATCAAGGTTTGTGGGATAGCACTTCCGCCCAAAAGAATCGCTTTCAAGCGCCCCAACTGCCGCACCAATGCCGCATCTCCAAGCGCATGAAAAAGCTGCGTGGCAACAAACGAGCAGTGTGTAATGGGAAAACGCTCCAACGTGCGCTTCAAACCTTGCACATCGAAAGCGCGATATTCTGGAAACGCAATCGCTGCCCCGCCCACAAGCGCTCTGAACGTAATGCTATATCCTCCAACATGATACATTGGCAATGCTGCCAACCAACAATCTCCCATACCAAAAGGAATATTTTCTGCCGATCCCGCCGCACTGAAATAATGCTGACCGACGGTATGCAACATTGCTTTCGGAAGTCCCGTGCTGCCGGATGTACAAAGCACTGTTGCTGCTTGCGCTCCGTCTCGCGGTAATTGGTGAGCTATCGGATGTGCGTTCGTGGGAAGGTCGCTCAAATCAACGTTGTTGAGATTAATAAGCAGATCTCCGCGTTCTGAAGCGGCTTCGGAACAGAGATTTACCGTTGTATCGTCGTGGAGAATAACGCGAGCATTGGTGAGATGGAGCAATCCCGCAAGCGTAGCGGGCGGGAAACGTGGACTAAGCGGAACGGCAGTGAATCCCGATTGCAAACACGCAAGCAGCGCTTGCGCCATCTGAGGACTATTCGCCGCAATAAGCGCAATGCGGTCTCCAGGACGCGCACCGTGAGAAGCAAGCAATGAAGACATTTCCAAACCATAGCCATAATACGCACGATATGACCGTTCTTGTCGCTTGCCAGCGTCATCCGTCCAATACAAAGCGGGATGATTGCTGGCAAAAGCGTCGTTGTCATGGGGCTTCCAGTCGAGGTGTTCAGGCATGGGCGTTTGGGGTTGTGATGGGTTTCTGGCGGAGAGCGATAGCCTCGCTCAAAGCAGCGAGATACTCGCTTCCTTCCACGTCAAACAACAAGATTATCAATCAACCGCGTCGTACCGAGTCGCACTGCCAGAAGCAGCACCACTGCTTGCTCCGGTGAAAATTCATCGGGCTGTGCCAGTGTTTTGCTATCGGCGGCGGCGGCGTAGTCAATCGTAATACCGCTTTGGTGTAGAATCGTTGTTTTGAGTGCCTCTTCGAGAATTGTTCTGCGCCGCTCACCGCTTTGAATCAGTGTTTTCGCCGCTTGCAGCGCTTGAAAAAGAACCGTTGCTTTTTGGCGGTCTTCTGCCGAAAGATACACATTCCGCGAACTCATTGCCAGTCCATCGGTTTCGCGGAGCGTCGGACAAATGACAATTTCAAGAGGCATAGCAAGGTCGGAAACCATTTTTTTGACGACCATACATTGCTGGTAATCTTTTTGTCCAAAAAACGCCTTGTCGGGCTGCGTAAGATGGAAAAGTTTGGCAACAACCGTCGCAACACCGTCAAAATGCGTTGGGCGGAAAACCCCTTCAAACGGCTCTGTTACGCCGCCAACGGAAATGGTTGTTTGAAAGCCGTGCGGATAGATTTCCTCTGGAGTCGGTGTAAAAAGGACATCGCACCCTGCGCTTTCTGCCAGACGAGTATCGCGATCCAAATCACGCGGATAGCGCGTAAAATCTTCGTTGGGTGCAAATTGAAGAGGATTCACAAAAATCGTCGTAATGACCATATCACTCACCGTACGGGCTTCGCGGATAAGCGAGGCATGACCTTCATGCAAAAAACCCATCGTCGGCACAACGCCAATGCGCTGCCCCTTCCGGCGGGCTGCCAATACCAAATGTTGCATTGCTTGTGCGGAGGTAATATTTTGCATAAAAAGCTCGTAAGATTTTGATAATTATACGCTTGTCGGCATTTGTGTCTAGCCGCTTGAATGCGTACCACAAAAGTACAATCTTTTTTGACGACAAGCCACCGTTTTTTTGCTTGTTGTTTTGAGCGAGGCGGAAAAGTGCGGACTTGCGCACGATTCTACCTCCTTTTTACCCGCTCTTCTGCATTCTACCCCAAAATGACAACGTTCCACCCCAAAAACCTTGTCTCTTCACAGAAACAATACGACATTTGTAGGAGATATTGGCAAGACCTCTCTTTTGCTGCATCGTGCCGTATGACCACTGCTTCGGTTCCGCTACCCATTGGGGTTATTGTTATCGCTATGCGCTAGATTATGCCCTTCGCGTCCCTGCCGGAGAAAATGATGGTGGATAGTTGTTCCGCCGCTCACGGCAGGGTGCTTCGGTGTGGTCGCAAATGCTGATTGATGCTTTCTTTTGGCTATTTCTGAGGATTTCCGCAAATTTGCGCCGTCAAAACAACACCTACATTCCCTTCGGAAGCCTCATTCGCACCACTGTTCCCACAATGTTCCATGAAAACATTTGCCGCCAATACGCGCTTACAAGCCCTTATTCTTACTCTTTTCTCGCTTCTACTCTACGCCCAAACGCTCCGTTTCGACTACGTGCTGGACGATGGCGAAATGGTGCTGCGCCAACCTTCGGTCATCAAAGGTTTAGCGGGCATCCCGGAGATTCTCAGCACTGCCACGACGTTTACCGGAACATTCTCCCCCGACGGGCAGCCCGCTATTATGCGCTCTGCCAAGCAACGAAGTGCATACCGCCCGCTTTCACTTATTACGTTTGCCATCGAATACCAGATTGCAGGAAATAATGCCGTCCTGCGCCATGCCACGAATACTCTGCTCTATGCGATGGCGGTACTTGTGGTCTTTGCGGTATTTTTGCCGATTGGAACGAGTATTCATGCTCTTCTGCCGTTTGTTGCAGCGCTGCTTTTTGCTGCGCACCCGCTTCATACGGAGGTTGTTTGCAATATCAAGAGCCGCGACGAACTTTTGGCGCTGCTCTGCTCCATGACCGCGTTGTGGCTTGTGTTGGGGTATGTCCAAACGCATGATGTCAAGCGGCTTCTGGGCGCTTTTGCTGCATTTTTTCTCGCTTTGCTTGCAAAGGAAAATGCTGTGACCATGCTCCCGATATTTCCCCTTGCCGCATGGGTTGTGCAAATGCCTCGTGCCGACAAAAAGCGCATTGCTGCTGCCTTTGGCGGTCTCTGCGGTGTGGCGCTTGCGTGGCTGCTTCTGAGTTTGCGCATTGCGGATTGGAGCGCTGACGATGTGAATTTCACATCGCTCATGAATAATCCTTACGCCAATGCCGCACAGGGACAACTTTTGCCGACCAAAATTACCGTGCTGGGCGCATATTCGCTGAAACTTCTCTCCCCAAGCACGATGTCCTTCGATTACGGTTATCGCGTTATTGAGCCGATAGGTTGGGGCTGGCAACCCGCATTGGTGCTTGTACTTATCATTGCGTTGGTGGCGCACGGCGTGTGGTACATCCGCTCCAATAACCCGACTGACAACCGCCCCGCACTGGGCTTGCTCTGGATGACCGCCACGATGTCTATCGCGTCAAACCTCGTTGTCTATTCCGGCTCGGCAATGGCAGACCGCTTTATGTTTTTGCCCTCGGTGGGCTTTTCGCTGGCGGTAACGGCGGGCTTTTTTAATTTCGCTTGGGTTGTGGATTTTCTCCGTGAGCGTTTTGGAGCGCTGAAGTACTCAGCAGAATTTTGGGAAAAAGCATTTATCGTGTTTATGGGCGCTATCGCGCTTGTCTCTGTGGTTCGGACGCTGGAGCGTATTCCCGATTGGCGCAGTTCTTACGATATTGTTCGTGCTGCCGTTGAGGACACCCCGCGCAGTATCAAGGCGCAAGCCTCGTTCACGCTGGAATCGCTTTTGCGGGCGAAGGACGAGACCGATTCCACGCGCCGCCGCGCCTATTTGCGGGATGTGTACGCAAGTGCTTCTGCGCTCACGACGCTTGCTCCTGCCTACGGACGTGGCTATTACACGCTTGCGCTCTACTTCGAGCGCTACGCCCCGCAAGAAGACACGCCGCTTGGCGATTCGGCACGGCAGTATTATGTGGAAGCATTAGAGCATGAGCCGGAAAACCGCGAGTACAAGCACGATTGGGCGATGTTTCGCGGACACACAGCGCTCCGACGCGCCACAGAAGGCGATTCTGTGTTGTTCGATTCGGCGCTGGCGCATTACCGCGAGGCATTGTCCTACAATCGTGAGCCGGCATTAGCATTAGCGAATATCGGGTCGGTTTATGCCCGTCGTCAGCGCTACGCGGAGGCGCTTCCCTACTTGCAGAAGGCAGTGGCACTGAATCCTTACGACAATATTGTGAATCAGCGTTTGGCGCTCTGCTCTGCGCAAGAAGCTATTGAGCGCGGCAATGCGGAACTCCGTGCGAACCGCTTGGAAACAGCATTGGCGGCATATCAGTCCGCAACGCAGTTTGGCGCGGCTGCCGATATTGCGTGGCTGAATATTGCTCTTGTCAAATCCCGCCAAGAAAAGCCACAAGAGGCCCTTCAGGCTGTTCAAGAGGCGCTGCGCATCAATCCCGCCAATGCGCTGGCACAGAAAATGCTTCGGCAAGCACGGTAAACCCCGAAAAGACAAAAATCACCGCAGGAAATCACGCAAACTTTTCATAACTTTGCGGCTTGGCTTTTTCTGCCGAAACAACTCATTTGGCGAACCTTCTTCCACTCTTGATAGCTCACCAATGCTTCAACGCTTGACCATTCGTCATTTCACGCTTATCGAAGAACTCGACCTCGAACTTGGACGCGGCTTAAATATTATCACCGGCGAGACTGGTGCTGGCAAATCCATTATTGTTGATGCGCTTTTGTTGCTTTTTGGCGAGCGCGGTTCGGCGGAATATGTCCGCAAAGGCGCATCCAAAGCCGTGATTGAGGGAAATTTCCTTATCGCGGGCAATAAATATATCCAACCCCTATTGCAAGAACACGAGATTGAGCATGATGGCGAAAGTCTGCTTTTGCGCCGCGAAATCTCGGAAAAAGGCACGTCGCGGTCGTTCGTCAACGATTCGCCCGTTGCTGTCGGCGTTATGCGCGAAGTTGGTGCGCAATTGGTGGATTTTCACGGGCAGCACGAGCATCAATCCTTGCTTCGCGCCGAAGCACACGTGAATTTTATTGATAATTTTGAAGGGGTGGTGTCGCGTTTAGAAAAATACCAGGAACATTTTTCTCTGCTCAAACGCCAGATTCAAGAGCGCTCCGAACTTGCCTCGCGCGAACAGGCGTTGCGCGAACAGTCGGAATTTCGCCGTTTTCAATTAGAAGAAATCACCCAAGTCAATCCACAACAAGGCGAAGAAGAAAGCCTCGAACAAGAACTTGCGCTGCGTGAGAATGCCGAGCAGCTTCACGACCTCACCTACCGCCTGGCTGCGCTTCTTTACGATGACGAAGATTCCGTGCGTGATCGGCTTGCAACGGCAAAAAATATTTTGGATGAACTCGCGCAGATTGATAAAGAATTTGCCGAATACCGCAGCGAATGTCAGTCGGCAATCGCTGTTGTGGGCGAGATTGCCAAATTTTCCCAAAGCTACCGCGATAATATTGAATTTCAGCCGGAACGTTTGGAAGAAATTCGTTATCGATTGCAGCAACTCTCGCGTCTCCGCAAGAAATATGGCGGTGCGGAGGAACTTTTTGCAAAATGGGAAGAATTGAAAAGCGATGCAGAACTGACGGAAAACGTCGAAGCCGCTCAAGAGCGCCTCAGCAAAGCGATTGAACAAACACGCCTGTCCTTGGCGAAAGCCGCACAAACACTGTCGGAACATCGCAAGAAAGTAGCTGCCAAAATTGAAAAAACGATTATCGCCACGCTGCAAAATCTCGGTATGCCGCATATTCGTTTTGCGGTGAATTTTTCGCGTGAGGTTGCCGTTGGGACGAGTAATGATGCGTTGTTTGTGCTGTTGGATGCAGAGCGCGTCGTTGCGTATCCGAATGGTGCAGAAAAGGTCGAGTTTTTGATAGCCGCCAATCCGGGCGAAGAACTCAAGCCGATGGCGCGTATTGCCTCTGGGGGTGAGATTTCCCGCGTGATGCTCTCGCTCAAAGCCGCCCTCGCCGAATCCGACCGTCTGCCGATGATGGTGTTTGATGAAATTGATACAGGCATTAGCGGACGCATTGCGCAAAAGGTTGGCAAAACGATGAAAGAACTCTCGAAACATCCCCAAATTATCGCTATCACGCACCAACCGCAAATTGCCGCTTTTGCCGACACACACATCATGGTCGAAAAGCGCCAAACCAGTACCAGCACTCGAATTTCGGCGGTGATTTTGAATGAAGAAGAGCGCATTTACGAAGTAGCGCGGCTATTAAGCGGCGAGGAAATTACGAATGCAGCGCTGGAAAGCGCACGGGAACTGGTTCACGCTGAATAACTCTGGTGATTTATTGTTTGTCTTGAGGAAATATTCGATATGAAATTCACGCTGCATGGCTGTTGTTGGATCGTCTTACTACTCTGGTGCATTTGCCCTGAGTACGCCAGTACACAGCCCTTGCAGATTGACTCCTTGCGATCTGCATTGGAGCGACCGAAGACTGAGGATACTGCTTTTACAAATCTTTTGAATAATCTGAGTTTTGCTTATAATGCCTATCTGGCTGACAGCGCTATGGTGTATGGGAAACAAGGGCTTGCGGCTGCGGAAAAGTCAAACTACAAAAAGGGCATTGCCGATGCGTGTCGAAATATTGGCTTTGCCTATCAACGGTTGGGAAAATTAGCCGATGCGACGGGATATTATCTTCGTGCCGTTCCGTTGTTTGAAGAGCTGAATGATTCACTAGGGCTGGCGAATGTCTGGAACGGTCTCGGTATTTGCTACTTTGAGCAAGGGGATTTTGGCAATGCACTCCAGTTTTATCAGCGTGCCGAACCGATGTTTCTCCACTTGGGAAAAATGGACAGGTACGCCGCTTCGATGTCGAATATTGGCTACGCTTATCTTCAAATGGGCAATCTAAATCTTGCACAAGCATATTCAAAAAAAGCACTTGCGTTGGCAAATCAGTACAACGTCAGCACGATACAAACTTTTGCGCTGTCACATTTGGGGGATATAGCGCGGCGCAAGGGGGATTACGCGACCGCAGAGGATTATTTCCACAAGGCACTGACTGTTGTCACCCGTTATCCTGAAAACGCCGTGTCAAATTCGCGTTTCTACAATTTGTTAGGGTATTTTTACACAGACTTGAAACAATTTGGTCAGGCGCAAATATATTTGGATTCCTCATTAGCCGTGTCGCTTCGTGCAAATATGCGCTTTCGCATGAAAGATGCGTATCAAGGCTATCAGCATTTGTACGCAACGATGAAGAATTTTGAACAGGCATATCGGTATCAATCGTTGGTGGCGCTGTATCAAGATAGTTTGTTCAATCAAGAAAGCGCCCGTCAGATTGCCACGATGCAGCGTGAATTGGAGTCGCGTGAGCAGACGGTACAGATTAGTTTACTGACGAAAGACAGTGAAATTCAGCAAACCACACGGAATGCGCTTCTTGGCGGGATTGCGGTTGTGATACTCGCTGGATTGTTGCTTTGGCGGTCATATTTGCAAATGCGCAGCGTGAATCGGCAGTTGCAATCGCAGAATGTTGAAATTCTGGAGCAGCGCAGCATGATGGAGCGACAATCGGAGGAAATTGCGACCATCAATAGTGAATTACAACAGAAGAATCAACATCTTGTCAATTTGAATGAAGAAAAATCCCAATTTATGCGGATTGCCGCCCACGACCTGAAAAATCCTTTGACAAGCATTCGTGGTTTAGCAGAGTTCTTAGCGATAGATGCGCCCAATCTGCCGACAGAGGAAATCGCCCTAATTTCTCACCGCGTTGCAGAAACGGCAGATCGAATGTTTCAACTGGTCAAGAGCCTTTTGGATGTTAATGCGATTGAGGACGGCAGTATAGTGATGCACACCGCGAATTTCAATGTTGCGCTCATCCTTGAGACCGCCGTGCAGAATTATGTCGAAGCGGCAAAAGCAAAAAATATTCGGTTGATTTTGACGACAACCTCGCAGTCTGAATCATTGGAACAGAGTATTGAAGCGGAGTTTATGGCATTTGCCGATGCACAATTAACGTCGCAGGTGATTGATAATCTTGTTTCCAATGCTGTGAAATACAGCCCAATGGGAAAGAATGTTGTTGTGCGACTTTTTCGGGAATCTCTCGAAAATTCTGGTATGGCAAAACGAACCAGCAAGTATATTCGTCTTGAAGTGCAGGACGAAGGACAAGGATTGACCGAGCAGGATAAAACATTGCTTTTTGGCAAATTCACCAAACTTTCTGCCCGTCCGACTGCTGGTGAGGACTCCACGGGTTTGGGCTTGTCAATCGTCAAGCAGTTAGTCGAAATGATGTACGGTCAGGTTTGGTGCGAGTCCGAGTATGGGCAAGGAGCAACGTTTATTGTGCGCTTGCCTGTTGCGGAAATTTTGTGATTTCTACTACCAAATTGTCTCTCTTCACCACACTCCGCATGGCATTTTTCATGCTCATTCACCAATATCGTATGGCTTACCGATATGCTTGCGGAACCGCATTATTGTTTGTTTTTCTTGTTCCAATGTTTTTAGTGGCGCAACAAGGCGGACAAGTGATAACACTCATTTCTGAGCCGACGGCGGTACAGGCTATTGGTCGGGATGTGCGGTTTCTTCGTACTGCGTCGCATCAGTTGGGCGTTCAGGAAATCACCCAAGACGAATATGCCAATCAATTTCAAACCTTTTCATCGTTGTATCCCAATTTGGGCTACACCACCGATGTTGTCTGGCTTCGTGTTCACATCAAAAATACACTTCCAGGGCAAATAGAGCGCGTACTGGATATTGGCTCAATACTCCTTGATTCTGTCGCGCTTTACGAACCCGATGAGCATGGAAATTTCCGTGAGTACTGGTCGGGGAATGGTATTTTCATTGAGCAGCGTGCGATGAAAACCCGGCATCCCGTTTTTACGCTCAGATTACAGGGATATGAGGAAAAAACCTATTACGTGCGAGCAGTGGGGTCGTTACCGATGATTTTCCATCTGATGTTGTTTCCGCATAACGAATTTACCGAACAAGAGCGCCGCGATAGTAATTTTTATGGTTGTATTTGGGGAGCAATTCTGTGCATTATTGCCTTGAATGTGATGCTCTTTTTTAGTACGCGAACGGCTATTTACGGTTACTTTGCTTTGCATGGGGCAGCAAGTATGCTTGCGCTTTTGAGTTTGCACGGTATCCCGACGGAATATTTGTGGTTTAATATTGAAAACTTTAACGGGCGGATTTTGCAAATCAGTATCTCCATTTCTAATCTCCTTTCGATATTGTATGCCCAAAGTAACTGGTCAGGTCATCAAAAAAATGGAATGAAAATTTCATAGCAAAATGTCATATGAATCGTCCCAGCCGTAAGGACATATCGCAGATATACCAGCAAGGCGAAGAAGCCGTGATCGCTCTGGTCGAGTCGCTCTACGATGCCA
>CANHDJ010000034.1 GCA_947459425.1 Ignavibacteria bacterium | reverse complement strand
GTTCGCAAAAGCAAGCCGCGAACTGCGTTCGCACTCCTGTTGGATGGCGGCTTTTGTTTGGCTGTCCAGTTTGTCTCTATCATTGTATCAACAATAATTTTCTCTATGACTATCGAAGAAGAATTGAAAACATCGCATTTCCAAAGTGAACTTCATAAAGCGGAACTCAACGTGATGCTGACGGCAAGTATGCTGAAAGCACGTGTTAATCGGCGTTTGAAAGATTACGATATAACGAACGAGCAGTTTAATGTGCTGCGCATTATTCGCGGGCAGCATCCCAATCCTGTTTGCGTGAAGGATATTACGGAACGCATGATTGATCGCAATTCTAACACAACGCGGCTTTTGGACAAACTTGCCGAAAAGCGGCTTGTTCGCCGCGTCGCGTCCAAAGAAGACCGACGCGAGTTATGTATTTATCTCACAAAAAACGGACAAAGTCTCCTGTCGCGTATTGATGCCGGGCAGGAAGAATTACCGCCTCAATCAATGGTTTCTGCGGCATTTACCGACCTCGAAGCGCAGTTACTCAATGTCCTTCTCAATAAATTGCGCGAAACTTTGTAGATATTTTTGCGTACAATCATTGTAGCTACAATAATTGTAGAAAAAGATAATTTCATTAAAATACTTACTATCGTATCGGAGAATATCGTTATGACAACGCTTATCAACGGACTACACCACGTCACGGCAATTGCCGGAAAACCCCAGTCCAACGTTGATTTTTATGCCGGCATACTCGGTTTGCGCTTTCTCAAAAAAACGGTCAATTTTGATGCACCCGATGTCTATCATCTCTACTACGGCGATGAGACGGGTTCGCCCGGAAGCATTATGACGTTTTTCCCTTTTGGTCATATACAGCGCGGTCGGCGTGGCAATGGGCAAATGTCATACACCGCATTTTCTGTGCCGGAAGGCTCACTTGGCTTTTGGATGGAGCGCCTCAAAACGTTTAACATCATAGCAAGTAAGCCTCAAAGCCGCTTTCAAGAAGAATTTATCCGTTTTGACGACCACGATGGCTTAGGAATAGAGCTTGTAGCAACAGGTAATGACCAACGCCAAGCGTGGGTAAGCGGCTCTATACCAGAGCAGCACGCTATTCGCGGTTTCTACACGGTGGCTTTGCAGGAAAATAGCAGTGACCGCACTATTGACCTTTTGGCTCATCAAATGCAACACCGTTTTGTAGCGCAGCATGGCGATATAATGAGATTTGAAGCGGGCTTAGGCGGTGCGGGAAATTATGTGGATATTATCGGCAACTCCGAAGAAAAGCGTGGATTGCAAGGCGCGGGAACAGTTCACCACATTGCCTTTGGCACAGATACGGATGAAACCTTACTTGCGGCACGAGAAATCTTGATGGAGAAGGGGTTTGAGGTTACACCTTTGATTGATCGGCAATACTTTCATTCTATTTACTACCGCGAACCCGGTGGCATCTTGTTTGAAGTGGCAACAAATCCGCCCGGTTTTACTGCCGACGAAACGCAAGAAGCGCTCGGAAGCGCACTAAAACTTCCTTCGTGGTACGAACCGAAACGTGAAATGATTGAACAGCGACTAGAACCTCTTGCAGTGCGGGCATGGTAGGGACAGCTACAATGCCTTCCTCCATGATTTTTCGCTCAGAGCGAAAAGCCTCATAATATCGGGGTGATATGCTGGAAAAGCGCAAAATCTAATCTTCTGACAACAAAAGACTTACATTTTTTTTTGTGGAATGATTGAAAAAAATTTGCATTTCTATCAGTATAGGTGTAAGTTTGTCGCAGGTGGGAAATGGCACTAAACACCAGTTAGTCAAAAAGCGTTCCCGAAGCTGAAGAAAATTGTTCTCATATGTTCTCATAGTTGGATAATTCAATAGTTGGATAAAAATTTACTCGACGATTCTCAGAAAATCCTTTCGTTGTGGTGGTGAAAGGTGAGTAGGGGAGTGCCTCTTGATGAGTGGTGACATCGAGGGGCATCTCAGTTTTAAAGGGATCAGGTGCGCTGACCCGTAAAAAAGCTTCCAAGACCAACGATTATTGTCGATCTCGGCGCACAGCGAAGAAAACAAACTGCTTCTCATCTCAATAACTTCACCGCTTTTTCGTCCATACCTCAGCACCATAAAAGCGTATTTTTGAGCCTTGTTCCCAATTCTTTTACCGTCCCTTTTCGATTATGTTTGTTGATCGCGCCGTCATTCATATTGCTTCCGGTAACGGCGGCAAAGGTATTATCAGTTTTCGCCGAGAAAAATTTGCCCCTATGGGCGGTCCCAATGGCGGCAATGGCGGTAAAGGCGGTGATATTATTTTCCGTGCGAACCCCAATATGACAACATTGCTGGATTTTCGCTATAAACAGCATTATCGCGCAGAGAATGGGAAAGACGGTGCAAATTCTAATTGGACAGGTAAAAGTGCCAAAGATATCGTCGTGCAGGTTCCCTGCGGAACAGTTATTTGCGATGCCGATACCGAAGAAATCCTTGCCGACCTCACAACGGCTGGCGAAGAGGTAACGCTGTTGTATGGCGGCAATGGTGGGCGCGGTAATGCCGAATTTACCACCTCGACCAACCAAGCGCCACGCTATGCCGAACCCGGCTGGCCAGGCGCAGAGCGAAAAATCCGCCTCGAACTGAAACTTATTGCTGACATTGGTTTAGTCGGCTTTCCTAACGCCGGCAAATCAACACTGATCTCCTCTATTTCGGCGGCACGTCCGAAAATTGCAGATTATCCCTTCACCACGCTTATCCCGAATTTGGGAATTGTTTCCCTCTACAACGACCCCACACACGCCAGCAGCGAACATTTCTGCGTTGCCGATATTCCGGGATTGATTGAAGGCGCTCACGAAGGACGCGGGCTGGGATTCCAGTTCCTGCGCCATGTTGAGCGGACACAAGTTCTCGTCTTTTTGCTTGACCCGCTTGCCGAAATTGCGCCCAAAGACCAATTCAAAATGCTGCGCAAAGAACTCAAATTATTTAACCCCAATCTCGACCACAAAGAGCGTATTATTTGCATTAGCAAAGCAGATTCCCTTACCGAAGAGCAGCGTAAAGAACTCGCAAAACTGAAAATTCGCGGTGAAAAAGCCATACGCATTATCTCTGGCGTGTCGGGTGAGCATCTCGCGGAACTCAAACGGGCAATGTGGGATGCCTTGCAAACAGCACGAAAGCAAGAAAATGTGAGCAAAAGCAAGGATAGTGATCTGTCTTGAGGGCTTGTTAAAAAAGATTGAAACGCTCTTCCCGTCCGGCGGCTGAGGAGTGCGAGAACGCTGCCGCCCAAGCGGGTGCTGCGTATGCAGTTTTCACCCTTTTTGAGTATAGCGCTTTTTGTACCCAATCACTTCGTAATACCTTTCCTTCGGCTCTCCTGTCCAGCCATTTACGCCATGTTTCGGCAACCAATAGCCATGAACGTAAGCAAATAAAGCCGTTCCTAAGGTCAGAATAATACCCCAAGCCACTACGCGCAGCCCAATTGAGGAGAGCCACAGCGTCAGAGCAAGAAATATCGCTGTCTTCAAGAGACGCTTCCATTTGGGTTTATGCTCTTCAAAATGACCAAAATACAGATTGCCGACATGGAATATGGTCATTATGACGGCAGCATCAAACCAGAGATTATTTTCGATAGACATGATTATACCTCGTGCAGAATATTGTTACGATAAGTGATTCATTGCAAAATACTCAGCATTTAGCATTAACAAAAATAAAATTTAGCCGAGGCTAAATTTTATTTTTATCAAAAAAAAACGGCAAAAGAAGTGTGCTATATTCTTCTGCCGTTAGTGGTGGTGTTTTTTTGATTGGTGATGTTGTAGTTCATTGTGCCGATGAACTACGGTTTTCCCCTAGTGAGATGCCAATCATCATCAGTGTTCATGAGCTTCCCGAACAATTGAGAAGCATTATTTTCCCGTCAATTTTTCTAACTCTTTTTGCCAGCGTTGGGCGGTGGTGCTTTTTGCCGTATTCAAGATTCCAAGCGCGGTTTGAAGCCCTTGCGTGGCGCGGTCTTTTTTGCCTTCGGCAGCATCCACAAGCGCAAGTTCTGCTAATGCTTCGCCTTCAAGTTCCTGCAAGCCTAGCTGATGAGCGGCTTTTGCGGTATTACTTAAATGTAAACGGCTTTCCCGAAGCTGCCCTGCTTGACGCAGAAGAACGCCGAGTGACTTTTCGACAAAAGCAGCACCAGCGCGGTCGTTCGAGGCTTCTTTTGCTTGAAGTTGCTTGGTGTAATCGCCGATTGCTGCCGCATAGCGCTGTTGCATATTCCCACCGCTTATGCGAGCCGTGTATTCACGAGGGTTTGCAGTGGAAGCCGCTTCATTACTTGCCGGAGCAGACGTGCCGTTTTGCGCGTCTGCTTGGCGCTGTGCGGTGATTTGAGGGCTGCTGCCACTGCTGCTTGCACCGCTTGTTATTTCGGAAGAAGGAGTAGGGCTTGCCGTGCTTGCTGCTTGCTGTTCGAGATTGGTCGTTGGAGAATCTGAAGTGCCTACACTGCGCTCTGTTGCTTGCTTTTCAGCGATGGTTCTTTCGGCAGAGTTGTCCTTGGCAATGTAGTACGTTGCGGCTGCACCGCCCGCCAAAGCCGATATGCCGATGCCAGCACTTACCACCATTGAGGTTGTCGAAGCCAGTGCGGTGGAAAGCATGGACGAAACCCACGAAACGCCGCCCGTGGTGGCACTCGCAGCAGTGGTGCTTGCCGCCGTTGTGCTTGCCAAGGCAGACTTGCCGACGGCAGTAGCGATCGTGCCGACAGTAGCGGCTGCGCCTGTCGCAATAATTGCGGTTGCGAGATTATCTTCGATACTGCGCAAAAATGCTGCTGTGCGCTCATCGTCGCTTTCTGGCGCGAAGAGCATACCCTGAATCGTCAGGATTTCGCGGGCTTCCGTGGCGAAAGTCGGCGAGGTTTGCAAAAGGCGGTCAAAGTCGGTTCGCCCCCCCTCCGAGAGCGTTCCGTCTAGGTACATCGCCAAGAGTTCATCGTTGTTCATGGTGTTGCGAGAATATGCAGTGAGCGCCCTGCTGCACCCAAACTGCGTGAAGAATCTACAATGTACAAATTACCAATAATGTGTCGGTTTTTTGAGGTGGTAAGCGTTGTTTCTTGCGTTGCGGATGAGAAAAATATCATTCGCTGTTGTCATCAGGCTTGAGCTCGCGTAAGTAGGGCTTGAGTGCTTCATGGAGCATCTTTTTTGCCCGAAAAACGCGCACTTTTGCCAGCGAGAGCGAAATTTTGAGCATATCGGCAATTTCTTCGTACTGAAATCCGTCGAAGTGCTTGAGTTCAAGCGGTTCGCGGAACTCCTCCGGCAGAGAAGAAATAGCTTTCTTGAGCGCGTCCGAGAGTAAAACATCTTCGCCCGTGCGGTCGCTTTCGTCACTGATGGAATACGCAATGTCGTCTATATCGGTGGTAATGCGTTGTTTTTGTTTATGATTGAGCGTTTGATTTCGCGCAATCGTAAAAAGCCACGCCGCAAAACTTCCGCCCGAAAACGAGGCGCGTTTCTCAAACACCAGCGTCATTACGCTTTGAAAGACATCTTCCGCCGATTCGCGCGTTTTCATTGCCCGAAGGCAATAGGCAAAAAGGCGCTTGTCGTAGCGCCGATACAGCGTTCGGAATGCCTGTTCGTCGGCTTTTTCGCGGACAAGAGCAAAAAGGTCTTCGTCCGCCAAGCCAGTGGCGGCGGCATCACCTTTGGCAACCGTAATCGTATCAGAACTTTGCGATTCTTTTGCCGTCGCTGCCGTTGTCGTCGTCGTCGTCGGGTACAACAGTCTCATTGTTTTCCTGCGTCTAAAAATAAAAACATGGGAACATCAAAAAAGTTACACGCAATCTACTATTTTTTTCACGGAATCGGGTTTTCGATGTGAATGATAACGCAATTTTCTGTTTCCACCGAAATCGGTTGAACTGTGCCGCTTGTAATGCTGGCACCAAGAGCCTTTTCAACAGCTTTGAGACGTTGAGCGACAAGTGTTTCCTGTACTTTCGCTTGCTTTTTATCCGAGTCGCTTAACGGTGTGCCAGGTGGGACACTGCTGAGAGCGCCATTGCTGCGCATGGCAATTTTTGATGTAGCTTGGAGGACACCGCGTTCCCGCGCTAAATTTAATGCGGCTTTGTGGGCATCGCTGCAATTTGTTTCGCTGGGGCTGAATGGCAAAATAATGTCACAATGCGTCGCCCGCGTAGTAAGGGCATTAACAGGAACTTCAACGACTTCAGAGCGTTCATTCGCAATAGTCGGATAGCGGATTTCGAGGGAGATTTTGAGCGGTTTGCTGCCCGGAGGAATGGTATTTTTTTCTTTGTTGATTTTCCAATCCACTATTGGCTTAATATTTCCAGCCGCAGAAATGGGTGAACGAAGTGCGATTCCGTCTTGCTTGATACTGATTGACCATTGAGCAGCGTTTTCCTCCCTTGCTGGCGCGGTGGAGTAAAAACGAATAATCGGCGGCGTGGCAGTGCGCATGGTATCTACGCCCAAAAGTGGCTTCAAGAGCGCATCGGAGAGGATCTCTACGGTGTTTTTCGGAATGTTCTTTTGTGCTTTTGCTGTTATTCGTTCTGGTGCAATGCCCCAGACTGTGCGTAGATACTCGCTTATGGCGGCAGAGCGTTTGAGTGCGGCATCCTGCTCCAAAAGCACAAGATTTTCCTGCGGCGTAGTCGCCATGCGCTTTCCAATGATGTTCAGCACTTCGCCCGAACAATCAGTGCAATATGCTACACGTTCCAGTTTGTACGTTTTTGCTTGCTGTGCGCTCAGGGTCGCAATTTTTCGCGGCAATGTTTGGGAATTTTCCTCAAATACAATCAGGCTGGAAAGCGCCATGATATGCGTCGTCGGCACAGGAGCGACGGTGATGGTAGGGGAAGGAATTTCGTTGCCTGCTTCGCCTACGCCGACAATGCTGACGCTCGGCTTTTGTGCGAAACCCGCTTCTAACGAAAGCAGTGTAAATGCTAATATCCAAGCGCTTTTCATAACATTATTGCCCATTATCCACCTCGCTCACAGGAGTTTCGATGATGACTTGTACGGTGCGGTTGTAAAAGCGCCCTTCGGGGAGCGAATTGTCGAAAAGCGGCTCTGCTTCGCCGACACCTTTGGAATCCAGTGATTTTACCTTGATTTGCAGCAATGACGCAAGTTCTTCTTTTGCCTTCGCACCACGAGAGGCAGAGAGTTTCAAATTATATTCGTCCGAACCAATCACGTCCGTATGCCCCACCACGATGGCATCCGAAGTCGGAAACAAGCGCGGCAACACGTACTCTTTCAAAATGCGGCTGTTCATCGCGCCAACGTCGGATTTGTCAAAGGGAAACATGATGAGATTGTAGCGTTCAAGCGTCTTATCGGCAATATTGTCACGTTTTTTATCGCTTGTGGTGATGCGCTTTATCGGAATGGTTGCCGATTCGGAAAAACACTCGCGTCCCGATCTGTCCTTCACGGAAAACACCACCGTCAGTGGCTCTGTGCCTGATGGGAAGTCTTCAGCATTATTTTTCCAATTCCATGCAATCGTGCCACTCGTCGCAACGTTATCAAACCGCTTCCACACTTTTCCGCCTTGCAAAATCGTCAACGTCCGCACGGTGCTTGCTGGCGCGGGTGGCGGAGGTGGCTGTTGATAGACAGTTTTGCCGTTAATCACAACGGCTTTCATTTGCTGAGGCACAGGCGGTGGCGCTGAAACCCGCTCCAATGCTTGTGGCGAATTGACGGTAAATTTTACGGCTTGCGACGAAGCACTAATGGCGGGCGTTCTATCCACAACGGGCTTGATAATATCCCAATCATCGCAGACAATTTCCACACGCCGATTTTCCGCCAAACCCAAGCTGTCATCACGGTTCGACGGTACATTCGGCAAATCCCGCACAACGAGTTTCATCCGCTTTTCGCTAATGCCCCAAATATCCCGCAAGTACGCCAAAACCGTATTGGCACGGTTCTTTGAGAGCCCCGCTTTTTTCTCGGCAGCACTGGATTGATCGTTGCAGCCGATAATCGTTATCGTAGATTTCGGAAATTTCCGAAGTCGCGTCCCAAAGACATTGAGGGTATGGTAATATTTGTCGAGAGTTTCGCCGCGCAGTTTCTCTTCATCGAAAGCATCTGCTTCGAGCGTGGTTTTGAGAAGATTGTAGCGGCTTGGAATTGTGCTTGCGCCTTCATCAAAAAAGACGTAGTTCAAAATCCGATTCACACTCACGCTGACAACTTCCTCCATCGCCAAGCCCTTGAAACCTGATGAAAGCAGCTTTGTCGTTGTTGGGCGGAGCAGCGCACTATTCACCGCTTCCATGACCGAACTAAGCGTCGGGCGCTCACCAAAAACCAACGTCAAAGGCGCAATTTCCGGCATTGCGGCGTAAATGCCATTTTGTGCGGGTTTCGGGCGGACAATCGTCAGCGTTTGCGTCAGTGTGCCGAATTGCGGGCTTTGCGCCGTTATCGCCAAACGCAAGGTGTCAACAGGCTTTTCAAGCGGTCCAAAGTCAAAATCCGTGAGAACGGTTTCAAAGGTAATGCGCTTTATGCCGTTCAGCGTATCGCGGAAGATGCGGTTGGTCACGGGATTAAAAATACTCACTGTTGCAATGGTGTTTTGCATCGTGCAGCCGTCCAGCACTCGCCCCGAAAGCGGAATTGCTACCGAGAGCGAGCTTTGCGGCACAAACGCCATAAAAATATCATACTTGCCCTGAAAATTCGGAATGTCGGAGCGCTGCGAGGCAAAATAGAGAACGTCGCGTGAGGCGGGTGTACAGATAAATGCTTCTTTGGAGGCAGTATTGATGGGCTGTCCAAGATTGCGGGGCAACGTCCAACGGTCTTTATCGTTGCGCAGTGCCACGTAGAAGTCCGTTTCGCCATAATTGGGCTGATGCCAGTCGGAAGAAAAGAATAATTCGCGGTTGTTCGCGGCGATAAAAGGCGACCAATCGAAGCCAGGCGTGTTGATGGTGTTTCCCGCATTTTTCGGTGCAAGCCAGATTTTGCGGGCTTGGTCGAAATCCGAATACCAAATATCCGCCAAGCCATAGCCGCCGGGGCGGTTTGAAGCAAAATACAACCGCAGTCCGTCGGGGCTGATGGACGGCTGTCCGTCCCACCACTCGGAATTGACCGCCAGACCAAGATTGCGTGGGATGTCCCATTCACCATTCTCATTCAAATCCACGACATAAATATCACAATCTTCGTCCTCAATTTTTTCACCGTTCAGAGGTTTTTTGCGGCGAATAACGTCGGGGCGGTCGCAGCCCGTGAAGTACATCGTGCGTCGGTTCGCGGCGATAGAAGGAACGCCCTCGTTGCGCGACGTATTTAAGCCATTGTTTGCCGATGTGATAATGCTGTCCATGCTCACTGGCTCGGAAAATATCGTATCCAAGCGGTTTTGCTTTGTGCTGAACCAGAAATCATGCGACCGAGCGCCGGAACGAAGTGTTTTTTTACTGCCCGTCCGGCTGGAAACGAAGTAGATTGTTTTCCCGTCGGGGCTGATGGTTGGGGCGTAATCAAGCGTATCGCTGTTGAGCGGTGCGCCCGGATTGACAATACGGACGCTTCTACCCGTGAAAACGTCCTGCGCCGCGAGAAATGGCGCGGAAAGAAGCAAAAGCGTAAGAATGAAAGGAACAATGCGAAAGTTCATAACAAAAAAGAAATGTGGAACATGACTCACATTGGAGACGAACAAGCGGAAGAAAAGTTTAGCAGTGCGGGGTGTTGGGAGAGTTATTCAACGATAATCATTTGCTTTGGAATGGCTTCGGTCAAGACTTCGCAGTCCGTTTCGGTGAGCCAAACATCGTCCTCAATCCGTACCCCACAGCGCTCCGGCAGATACACGCCCGGCTCAATCGTAATAACCGCCCCAACGTGTGCAATCTCGTCGGGAAATCGGTAAGAAACGCTTGGTTTTTCATGCACCTCGCGCCCTAAGCCATGCCCCAAACCATGCGCAAATTCTTCGCCGTAACCAACTTCTTTGATAATGTCTCGCGCAATGGCATCCAACGCGCCGACCTTCATACCGCCCTTTGCCGCAAGTATAGCGGCTTCATTTGCTCGCAAGACCAAATCAAAAATAGCGCGGTCGAAAAGGCTTGGCTCTCCGACAGCAAACGTGCGGGTTACATCGCTGTAAAACCCCTGAACGCGGCAACCAAAGTCGAGAGTCACAAGTTCGCCGGAGCGAATGACTTTGTTTGTGGAGCGTCCGTGCGGCAAAGCGCCCCGTTCACCGCTTGCCACAATCGTTTCAAAACCTTCGCCTTCCGAACCCAATTTTTTGGAAATGTAGGCAACCTCAGCCGCTACGTCGTTTTCGGTCATTCCAGCTTTGGTGGTGCGCAGCACGTGGTCGTAGGTCTTTGCGGCAATTCCTGCTGCTTCACGGATAAAGTTCGCTTCTTCGCGGGTTTTGACCATGACAACCGCTTCCACCATACCCACAATCGCTTGCCACGAGCGCCCCGTGATAATTTTCTTCATGGATTCTGCCGATGCGACCGACGTATGCGATGCCTCGAATCCCACTGTTGAAGAGCCTTCCAGCAGTTTTTTTTCGTGAACGTATTTCCACCATTCGCGTTCAATGTGTAGGTCCACATTCGGTACACGAACTTCCTGCCGCGCCTGCTCGGTATAGCGTCCGTCGGTGAGGAAATGTGCTGCGGAGCGCGTCAGCACAAGCATCGCGCTTGATCCGCTAAAGCCCGTCAAGTATGCCACGTGCGGGACGTGCGTGATGATGAGGGCATCAATTTTGCGTTGGTCAAAGCCGCTACGCAGCTGGTCAATACGATATTCTTGGATGGTTTGGGTCATACGTTAATAGCTCTCCTCATCCGATGGAAACGTCGCCGTGCGAACATCGTTGATGTACTGCCCGACAGCCTCAAGCATCCGTTCACGCATCACGTCGTAACGGCGCACAAAACGGGGCTGGAAGTCGTTGGTGATGCCCAGCATATCGGTATAAACCAAAATCTGCCCGTCGCAATGAACACCAGCGCCAATGCCGATGGTCGGAATTGTCAGCGATTCGGTAATTTGCTGTGCGAGTTCGGAAGGGATTTTTTCCAAAACAATAGCAAAGCAGCCAGCCCGTTCTAAATCTTTCGCATCGCGCAGTATCTGTTCTGCTTCTTTTTTGTCCGTGCCGCGTGTGCGATAGGAGCCGAATTGATGAATACTTTGCGGCGTAAGCCCCAAATGCCCCATCACGGGAATTCCCGCCTCGCTAATATGGGCAACAATCTCCAACACCCGCCGCCCACCTTCGAGCTTCACTGCGCTTGCGCCTGCTTCTTTCATCAGCCGCCCAGCATTGCGGAATGCCTCTTCGGGTGAAATTTGGTAGGACATAAACGGCATATCGGCAACGACCATCGCACGGCTCACACCGCGCAACACGGCTTTGGTGTGGTAAATAATTTCGTCCAACGTGACGGGAATCGTGGTTTCATGCCCCTGCACAACGTTTGCAACCGAATCACCAACCAAAAGCAGGTCTATTCCCGCCTCGTCAAAAATCTGCGCCATCGTTGCATCGTAAGCCGTCAGACACGAGAAGCGTTCGCCACGTTTCTTGCGCTCAAGCAGCGTTTGTCGGGTGACGTGTTTAGTGCGGCGCACCGCCGGAGTGCCGTAAATAGGCGTGTCGGACTCCGCTTTTGCTTGTTGCGGCACGGTGGGTTTGGGGGCGAATTGTTTTGTGGGATCGCTCATCAGCTTGATGATATCAGGGGTTGAAGAAAAATTGTGCTTCTTATTGGGTGGTAAATTACGATATAGCGTTGCAAGATGCAAAAACTCATGTATTCGCCGCGCAAGAAAATTTTACTACAAAAAAAATTTTCATCCTGTTTTGTCCCGCATAAACGCTATATTCGGCACAAGAAAACCATGAGTGTTTTTTAGTGTGAATTTCTCAAACGGTGCATTGACCATGCACGAAAACCTAGGAGGAACAATATGCGAATGCGTGTAAGCAAGCTCGTAACGATAGAACGGCACATTGCCGAAGAAGAACATGTGAAACGAGGCGCAACAGGCGAGTTTTCTCGACTGATGCGCGATATGCTCTTGGCGATACGCCTTATTTCGCGTGATGTTCGCCGTGCGGGGTTGAACGATGTTTTGGGGCTAACCGACGGCACAAATGTTCACGGAGAGCAGGTAAAAAAACTCGACCAAATTGCCCATGACACGATTTTCCGCGCTATGGATCACGGTGGACATCTTTGCGTCATGGCTTCGGAAGAATCGGAAGAACTTATTCCTATCCCGCCAGAGTATGAGCGCGGTAAGTATGTACTGCTCTTCGATCCCCTCGACGGCTCATCAAATATTGATGTCAACGTTACGATTGGAACAATTTTTTCAATTTATCACCGCGTTACGCCGGATTACGTTGGGGACGGCACGTTGGAAGATGTGTTGCAGCCGGGCGCACGGCAGGTTGCGGCGGGCTATGTTTGCTACGGCAGCAGTACGCAACTCGTCTATACGACGGGCAATGGCGTGGATGTCTTTACCTACGACCCCACCATTGGCGAGTTTTTGCTGAGTGATGAAAAAATTCAAATACCGAATCGCGGTAAGTATTACAGCGTCAATGAAGGCAATTCCTCAAAATGGAATGATAATCTCAAAAAATATATCGAATATCTCAAAACCCCTTCTGCCGACAAACGCCGTCCCTACTCACTTCGCTATGTAGGAACAAGTATTGCCGATTTACACCGAACCATCATGTACGGCGGAATCTTTATGTACCCCGCCGACAGAAGCAGTCCGAATGGCAAACTCCGCATTCTCTATGAGTGCAATCCTTTAGCAATGATTATCGAGCAAGCAGGCGGGCGAGCAAGCGACGGTAAGAACCGTATCTTGGATTTACGCCCCGAAGCCATCCATCAACGCTCGCCACTCTTTATCGGCAGCCGCGATGATGTGTTGGAAGCCGAAGTATTCTTGCGCGGAGAGTTCCCAGAGGGCGTTGAGTAACGAAAGGGACGGGGATGATGAGAAATAAAGCCTAATCATCCCTTATCGTATGTTAAGGCGTATTTGTTCCTAAGTACATGATTCTTAAAATAACTAACTATTTACAAGCAAGCATTGAAGCTACGTTAAATTCAAGAAGCCGCATAAATACTGGATTAAAAATAAGCGCTTATTTTAAGAATCACATACTAAGTACGTGATTCTTAAAATAACCAACTATTTATAAGTAAGCATTGAAGCCACATTAAATTCAAGAAGCCGCATAAATACTGGCTTAAAAATAACCGCTTATTTTAAGAATCGCATACTAAGTTTGTTCACAAAAATAATCTGGTAAATCTTGGTAAAGTCATAGAAAAATGCGAGACTTTCCTTGAAGCCCATTGCCTCAATGACCATAGCCATTGCATATGAAATTTGTTACGCCCTTGAATGAAGCCACTCGCAAGCAGTTGCAATCCTTATACCACGATGACGTTTCCTTCAAACGTCGCCTTCGCGCTCATGCCGTTTTACTGAGCGATCGTCGGTACAGCATTGACCAATTGGCAGATATTTTTGATGTTGACCGTGATACCGTCAGCATTTGGCTCACCAACTGGGAAGAACACGCTTACGGGCGGCTTATCCGATGCTACTCGTCCGGGGCGACCGCGTAAAATCTCCGCCAAAGAAGATGCAATGATTCTCCGCACGGTCAAACGGCATCCACAGCAGAGTAGGAGTGCCCTATCGGCGCTGAAAAAAAAAGATTACTCTGAGCCTCCAAACGATTCGCCGCCGCCTCAAGGAAGCAGGTTGCCGCTATAGGCGGATTGTCAAGCGTCCTGCCAAAGCTCCTGAGCAGCAAGAATACGAGTGATGCAAGAAGCATTTGGCAGAACTTGATCACCGCGAAGAGCGTGGTGAGATTGAACTTGCCTAGGCTGATGCTGCGGGCTTTAGCCTCCAAGCGCCAGAACCAATGGCATGGCAGCATCCGGAGCGTCCTCTGTGGCTTGAAGCGCAGAGTCACGGTCAACGCTTGAATGTCTTTGGATTCTTGCGGAAAAACAATGCGTTTGAGCTGTGCCTTCCAAAAAAGTTAGAGCAGACAGTTGTGCGGGCGGATTCGCTTTTTAAGCGGTCTGCCCGCTTTTTTATTTCTCTGACAACCAGACCAAGTCTTTTTTGAGGGAATTTACCAAAAAACAACGTTCCGATACATTTTCAAACTTTTTTTCTGTAAATTACGCGCCAGAGAAAAAATTCATGTTGTGTTCACCTTGTTAGATTATTCCTACGGAGACCATTATGGCTAAAGCGTCCGCGTCGAAAGCGAAAAACGCCAAAGAAAAAAGCGCGTCGAAGAAAACCTCACCACCACGTGCTGCCCAGACAAGCACCAAAACTGCTCCTGTGAAAAAAGCGGTAGCAAAATCAAGCAAAGCACCAAGCACCAAAACTGCTGCCAAACATAGTGCCGAGAAACCCACCGAACGAGGAGCATCAACGCTTGTTGAGGCGTACATGGGCAAAAAGACCCAACTCAAAGTTGGCAATAAAATTCACCGCACCAAGATTCTGTGTACCTTCGGACCGGCAATCGCCTCGAAAGAAAAAGTAAAACAACTCATTGAAGTTGGCGCAACGGCGTTTCGCCTCAATATGTCGCACGGCTCACACGAAGTACATTTGCAAGCGATGGAAATTATCCGTGCAGTCGAAAAAGAACTCGGTATTCATATCCCAATTCTTGCCGACGTACAAGGTCCGAAACTGCGTGTGGGCGATTTAACAAGCGGCGCAATTAGCATTGTCAATGGCACCGATATTTTCCTTGCCGATGAAGCCGTGTGGAAAAAGCGTGGCAGCCCAGACGATATTATCCCCGTGCGCTACGCCACGTTTGCAGACGATGTGAAGCCCGGCAGTGTCGTTCTTTTTGATGATGGCTTGCTCAAAGTTAAGGTTCGCAGCAGCGACGGCGAGGTTGTGCGGGCGATTGTTGAAAATGGCGGTTTACTCAAATCCCGCAAAGGCATCAATATGCCAGATGTCCACGTCAGCCAGCCCGCAATGACGGAAAAAGACAAAAAAGATATTATTTTTGCGATTAAAAACGAGGTTGATTACATCGCACTTTCCTTCGTTCGTACTGCCGAAGACGTGCAACAGTCCAAAGAATACATCAAAAAGCATGGCGGCACACAGTGGATTATTGCAAAAATTGAGAAGCCGCAAGCATTGGAAAATATTGAAAGCATTATCGAAGTATCCGATGGCATTATGGTTGCTCGGGGCGATATGGGTGTGGAAATCCCCGCAGCACGGGTGCCGATTGAGCAAAAGCGCATCATCACGCTCTGCAACGACCAAGCAAAACCCGTTATTACGGCAACCCAAATGCTGGAATCCATGATTCAAAATCCGCGTCCCACTCGCGCCGAAGCCAGCGACGTTTCCAATGCCGTTTTTGACGGCACCGATGTTGTGATGTTGAGCGCCGAGACCAGTGTTGGTGCGTATCCGATAGAAACAGTCTCGTATATGCGCACAATTTGCGAAGAGGCGGAAGCCGAATTGTTCCGCACCCAAGAAATCTCGAAAAAACGCGCCGAAGCAGCATTGGACATCAATCTTCCCGATGCTCTTGCCGACGCTATTTCCGGTGCCGTCGGAACGGTTATCCGCGAAATGAAAATTGATGCGATTGCGGCGGTCACAACAACGGGCAAAATTGCGCGATACATGGCTTCTCGTAAATTTGTTTTGCCAATTTTTGCCTTTACCCAAAGCGCTGACGTTTCACGGCGTATTAGCCTTCTCTGGGGCGTTCAAGCGGTTCAAGTCGAAGAAGAAGCCTCAACAGACGATGCGATTGAGTCCGTCAAAAGAACACTCGTCGAGCGGAATTACCTCAAATCCGGCGCTACGGTTGTCATATCCATTGGTCGCCCACTGAAAGCCCGCTCGAAAACGAATATGTTATGTATTGAGAAGCTATAACCCGTCGGAACGCCTCGCCGTTCCTGCTTGATACGGATTGTGAGGCTCTTGTTTTGTAATGAGAGCCTCACTTCTTGTCTGAAGGCGAAGCAACCAAACGCCTGATAAATCTGGCGTTGGTGGGTTTGACACAGTTTCTTCCGTCCTAAATCTCACGATTCAAAACCTAACACTACCTTTTTTCACTATGACCGAAATCCCAGAAACCGCTTCGTTGCTTGAGTTAGACCGCAGTAATATGTTCGAGGTATTGAATAATTTTCCTAACCAAGTCCGCGAAGCCATTGCCATCGGTGCTGGTGCGCCCTATTTTCAGGATTCTTCGCATTTCCCCCTGCTTGTTTTTTCGGGCATGGGCGGTTCTGCGATTGCCGGAGACCTCCTCCGATGCACCTTGCAGGGCTACGGGGCGGATGATTTCGCTGTTCTGGTGAACCGCAGCTATAACCTGCCAAGCGGCATCAACAGCCAGACCGCCTTTATCGCCAGCAGTTATTCCGGCAATACCGAAGAAACCCTCGCCGGATACCGCGCCGCACAAAGCAAGACCAAGCGCCTCCTTTGTATCGCCACGGGTGGCGAACTCAAACAACGCGCCGAAGCTGATGGTGTGCCAGTTATTACCATTCCAAGCGGCTTGCAGCCTCGTTGTGCGGTTGGGTATTCATTTTTGCCTGTGCTGATGACACTCGTGCTGCATCATGCCGTTGGGCGCGAGGTGGTTGCAGGTATTCTCCACGCTATCCACACGCTCCCGCCGTTTTTGGATGCCAAAGCGCAAGAATACTCGCGCCCCGATGCAAGCAATCCCGCATTCGCGCTGGCACAGCAGCTTCGTGGCACTATTCCTGTCTTTTATTCATCGCCGCTTTTGGAGGCAGTGAATTTGCGCTGGCGTGGGCAGATTCAGGAAAATGGCAAGCACCTAGCGTTTGGCAATATTATTCCCGAGATGAATCATAACGAAATCAATAGCTGGGCGCTCCCGCAGGATATTTTAGACCGCTTTACCATTGTTCTTTTGCAAGAGGCTCAGACTTCGCAACCCCGCATGAACAAACGCTTTCAGGCAACCAAGGGCGTACTGCAAGGACGCGCAAAAAACCTTCTGGAAATCACCGCCGAAGGAGAGAACTTGCTTGCGCAGATGTTCTCGCTGTTGTACCTTGCCGATTGGACAAGCTATTGGCTTGCCTTGCTCAACAACCAAGACCCAACAGAAATTGTTGATATTCTTGCGCTTAAAGCGGCAATGTCTTCCTAAAGCCCACAACCTTTTAGCAAAATTCTATGCGACCCCATTCTGCTTCTTTCTCTCAACCACATTTGCTTGGGTGCATACAGATTTTATGCGCCTTGCTGCTCATGCTCTGCGCAAATAGCGTCTTGGCACAAACGCCGCAAATTGGTCGGCAAGATTGGGTGCAAGTGCAGGTTCCGCCAGCACCGGACAATGTGCAGGATTATTGGCTAGAAGCATACTTTTTGCCGAGTAATCCTCGCTACGGCTGGATTGTGGGCTTTTATCGGCGGACGATTTACACGACCGACGGCGGTCAGACGTGGACGCGCTCCGAAATACCCGGTCGGCTTTCCTACGACCAAAGCGACCTTCGTAATCACTTGGAAGGCGTGTGGTTCCCCGATTCCACTGTTGGCTACGCATCCGGTCCCGGCGGCGTGTTTAAGTCCGCTGATGGCGGACGGACGTGGCGCGATATTACACCCACGGCACTCATTGGCGTGCAGTTTCGCACATGGGGCTGTCATTTCACGCACCGCGACTCCGGTTTTGTCATGTCGGGCGGTTGCGGCGACCAACAGCTTTTTTTACGTACAACCAATGGCGGCAATACGTGGACGGTGTTTTCGGGTGCCGATAACGATTCAGGACTGAGCGATGCAATCATTTACTCCTCACAAGGGCTTGGTTATGCGGTTTCGAGCGGGCAGATTTTCCGTACGCTCAATGGCGGCTTGTCGTGGAGCGTTTTTGCGCAATCCTACCCGCCAACAGTGCGCAATGGCAAAGTTTGGCAGGAGGATTTATCCATCAGCAACAATACCTTTATGGTTCCCTATTCCGGCACCGTCTGTACGGGCGGCGGCGGCGGCGGCGGTATGCGCTCCTCTTCGGATGGAGCGCGGACGTGGAATCAATTCCCGACCGGGCAGCCAATGTTTGGAACATACTTGCTCAATGATTCAACGGCATGGGCGGCTGGGCTCAATGCTTCTGCCTATTTTACCAATAATTACGGCAGAACGTGGGAATTGCGTAATTGCGGGATTCCGCCGAATGCCGACCTTGATGATTTATATTTTGTCAACGATACGCTTGGGTTCATTGTCGGCGAAGGCGTGTATCGTTACGTACCGCCCCAAGAACGAGAATTGCGGATTCGCCCTATTCCGCCGTCGCCATTTTTCTGTCAGGGTGATAGTGTTATACTCAGGGTTTCACCAGGATTTGCACAATATCGCTGGTCAAATGGTGGCACGGGAGCAACCGTCGTCGTGCGCGAAACGGGAACATACCGCGTTACGGCGAGTGTTTACGATTGCGTTAGCCTCACGGATTCTGTGCGCGTCGTCTTTTTCCCTCGTCCAGAGGCACGGGTGAGTCTTTCAGCACCGCCTCGCGCGTGTGAAGGCACGACCATTCGGCTTACTTCCGACATTCAACTCCCCAATTTTAGTTATGAATGGTCAGACGGGCGCACGATACTGAGTCGAACGCCAACGCTTGATGTGACGCGCTCCGGCAGATACACGCTGTCGGTCAAAAATGAGAGTGGCTGTATTGCGAGTTCTTCCACGACGATTACAATTTTTCCCCGCCCTAATACCGATATTGTCTCTGTCCGCCAAATACGGTTTTGTGTGGGCGATAGCGCTGTTTTACAAGCTCCGGCGGGCTTCCGGCAATATCGTTGGTTGAGCATGGCGCGTCCGAATGCGGTTTTAAGTACGGCACAGCGCCTTGCTATTCGCACAACAGGCAGTTATTACGCTGAATTGCTAGATAACAACGGCTGTACGTGGACATCGAACACCATATCGCTGACGGCATTGGATTTCCCCAAACAGCTTTTTGTCCTTTCGACCGCCGCCGAGTTCCGGCTTGATACCATAGGGCTGAATAGTATGACGTGCGCCACGATTCTTTTGCAAAACACCGATGCCGTGCGCCCAGTGGTCATGCAGCGCATACCCGTTTTTCGCAATATTCAATTTTCGGTTCCCGTCGGGCAGTTTCCCTTTGTTGTGCCGCCCGCTTCTACACGGCGTTTGACGGTATGCTTTTCGCCAAGCGAACTCGGCACTATCCGCGATACGATTCTTGTCGAGGATTCATGCGGCATTACGGCAATAGCGCTTGTTGGCGAAGGGATTCCAAATTTGTATGCTGCCGATTCGCGGTGTTCTACGCGGGTGATATTCCGAACGCTTGGCGCAAATCAGGCAATCGCCGGAGTGCCGTCGCGCATAGAAGCTGTGCGACTTGCCGACCCAACGCCGAATCCTGCATCAAGCGAAGTTTCGCTGCTCGTCGAACGCCTCATTGACCCAATAAATGCAGAGCCGTTAAGCGCTCGCTGCATTTTGAAAGATATTCTCGGCAATACTGTTGCCGAAGGCGAATATACCGCGCAAGAGCGCTTCAAACAAGGCGCGGCGGAATATGAGCGCGGAACGTATCGCCTCCCAACCCCGCACGTGGCGACGGGCGCATATATGCTGCTTGTGCAGACGGCACAAGGCGTAGCGGCTATTTCGGTCGTTATTCAGCGTTAGAGCGCACTGCTCCACAAAACACTTATTCATCACTTATTATTGTACTAATGCTTCGTATTGCCATTCAAAAATCAGGACGCTTAACCGAAGAATCGCTTGAACTCATGCAGGAATGCGGGATTGATTTCGCTAAGTCCGGCGGAAAACTCAAAGCCGCAGCGTATAATTTTCCAGTCGAATTTCTCTTTTTGCGCGACGATGATATTCCCGAATACGTTGCCGATGGCGTTGCCGACGTAGGCATAATCGGCGAAAATGTGATTGCCGAAGAGCGCCCGTCTTTGCAGCGTCCGGTGGACATCATTGAACGCCTTGGTTTTTCGCGGTGTCGGCTGTCATTGGCGGTGCCAAAAGGTGCGGCGTATTCATCAGTGCAGGATTTGCAGGGAAAGCGCATTGCTACGTCGTTCCCGAATATTTTGACGGAGTTTTTGCAAGAGCATGGCGTTCAATCTGAAATTCACGAAATTAGCGGTTCGGTCGAGATAGCACCGAGTATCGGGCTTGCCGATGCGATTTGCGATATTGTTTCGTCTGGCTCAACACTGCTGAGTAACGGGCTTTCAGAGGTTGAAACAATTTTCCGCTCCGAAGCCGTACTGATTTCGCGCCCACTTTCGCCTGAGAAGCAGCATATCGTGGATGATTTGCGCTTTCGCATTCAGTCCGTCGGCAGGGCAAAAAAGAACAAGTACATCATCCTGAACGCGCCTAGTGAAGCGCTTCCTGCAATCATGGCACTGCTGCCCGGCATGAAAAGCCCGACGGTTACGCCGCTTGCCACGAGTGGCTGGAATGCGGTTCACTCCGTTGTGCCGGAAGATACGTTCTGGGAAATCATCGGAAAGCTGAAGGAGGCTGGTGCGGAGGGTATTTTGGTTGTTCCGATTGAAAAGATGATTTTGTAATTTTTCACTTTCACCACTATTGTCGTTATGAATAATCTCCAAGGTCTTGCTTCCGAAAGCAATCTTCTCAAATCGGTCAGCGAAAAATCGCTTTCACTCATTATTTACGCCCTTTCGCTCGTAATATGCCTTGCGGTGGCGTTTTTGATTTATTTCCCGCAAGCCCTCTCGGTTGGAGGCGGGTTGGATGTGTCCTATTTGCCACGCTTCCACGCCTTTTTGAACGGGTCGTGTACGCTGCTTTTGATTGCGGGCTATTTCGCGGTACGTCAAAAGCAATACAACCTTCATCGAACACTGATGGTGGCTTGCTTCCTGCTTTCTAGCATCTTTCTGGTGTCGTATGTGGTTTATCATTCTCAAGCACCAGCGACCAAGTTTGGCGGCGAGGGCTTTATTCGTCCGATATATTTCACTATCCTGATAACGCATATTGTCTTAGCGGCGGCAATTTTGCCTCTTGCGCTTTTCACCATTAGCCGCTCGTGGCGCGGGGAATTTGCCAAACACAAAAAAATCGCCCGAATCACGCTTCCCATCTGGATTTACGTCACGGCAACGGGTGTGATTGTGTATTTTATGATTGCACCGTATTACAAGTTTTAGCATAACTATTCAGGTAATACCCCGTCGGGCGGCTTCTTCGCCGTCCGGCGGGTTTTTACAGCGCTTCTATCGGATGACAGCTGCCCGTGAAACCCGCCGGACGGCAGCGTTTCTGCCCCCCCCTCAGCCGCCCGACGGAAATATACCTGAACAGTTACGTTTTAGCCTTTATACCAATCACCCAATTTCTTCATTTTATGCACGTCAACGACGCACAGTTCCTTATCGGCGCAACCAAGCCCGAACATTTTCCCGCAGCTACGACGTTGCCGGAAGTCGCATTTATTGGGCGTTCCAATGTCGGTAAATCTTCGCTGATTAACAGCATTGTTCGCCGAAAAAACCTTGCACACGTCTCCGGTACGCCCGGTAAAACACAGCAAATCAATTTTTTCGGAGTGAATCATCAGTGGATGCTGGTGGATTGTCCGGGTTTTGGCTATGCAAAAGTCTCGCAGACTGAGCGTAAAGCGTGGAAAAGCCTCATGCACCAGTATTTGCATGAGCGCGAACAGCTTCGGATGGTGTGTCAACTGATTGATATTCGCCATGATCCATCGGATTTGGATATGGCAATGATTGAGGAGTTGGAACTCGCCACACGGCGCTACGTCTTGGTTTTGACCAAAAAAGATAAAATTTCTCCGACTGCCGCCGCAGAGCGCAAAGCGCAGCTCTCCGAAGCAACACAATATTGCGCGGGCTGCATTGATATTTTGCCCTATTCCGTCGTTACCAACGACACCCGCGATAATCTTTGGGCAATGCTCAAACGAGAATGTTCGCTCTAAAGCGCATAAAATCTTGCTCCCAAAACATCACGCTTTCCCACCAAGAAATCCCCACCGCGTAATTCGCTGAAAAATCGTATTTTTGTTTTTCGCACAGAAACTTATTCAGTATTCTTTTTTTACCATGAAACGCAATTCTCAGCGCGTCCTTGTCGGTATGTCGGGCGGCGTGGATTCGTCCGTTGCCGCAGCATTGCTTGTTGAGCAAGGCTTTGAGGTTATCGGCATTACGATTAAAACCTACAAATACGAGGATGTGGGCGGTAATGTCGGCAATGATTCCAGTTGCTGCTCGCTGGACGGCATTAACGATGCGCGGCGAGTCTGCATGACGCTGGGCATTCCGCATTATACGGTTGATTTTACCGACGTTTTTAAGAAAAATGTCATTGATTATTTTATTGACAGCTACATGGCAGGCGACACGCCGAACCCATGCGTCAAGTGCAATCGCCTTATCAAATGGCAGGAAATGCTCAAAAAAGCAGATGCGTTGGGTGCAGAATATGTCTCCATGGGTCATTACGCCTACGTGCGCCAGAGCGACGAGACGGGTCGCTGGTATATTTCGCGGGGCGACGATATGCGCAAAGACCAGTCTTACGCGCTTTGGGGCTTATCGCAGGAATCGCTTTCTCGCACCATTTTTCCACTTTCGGGCTTTACGAAAGAGAAATCTCGTGCCGAAGCCGCACGATTTGGTTTGTCTATTGCCCAAAAAGCAGAGTCTTACGAAATCTGCTTTGTTGCCGACAACAATTACAAGCGCTTTTTGCGAGATAATGTTGAGCAATTCGACGACAAAATGCAGGGCGGAAGCCTCGTTTTGGATGGCGAAGTTATCGGCGAACATCAAGGGTTTGCGCACTATACCGTCGGGCAGCGCAAAGGGCTTGGCGTGTCGCACCATGAGCCATTGTATGTGCTGAATGTGATTGCCGAGACGAACACGGTTGTCGTCGGGCGCGATGAAGACCTGCTCACAAGCGGCTTGCGGGCTGATTCGCTGAATATGATGAAATACGAGCATCTTTTGGGCGGACGCGATTGCACCGTGAAAATTCGCTACAAAGATAGTGGTGAAGCGGCTTTCTGCACAACCGATGACGATGGAAATTTGACCGTTCGCTTCCACGAACCGCGCCGCGCCGTTACGCCCGGGCAGTCGGTGGTGCTGTATGATGGAAATGACGTTATTGGCGGTGGTATTATCACGGGCAAACTCTAAAAAGTACGTTTAATCTTGTTTTCTGGTAGCTGGTCAGGTTTCCCCGTCGGGCGGCTGAAGAGTGCAGAGACGCTGCCGTCCGGCGGGTTTCAGGCATAACCGCCAACCGATGGAGTCCTTAAAAAAAAACCGCCGGACGGCGAAGAAGCCGCCCGACGGGGTGATGCCTGAATAAGTTATCTTTTCTGTTTTTTTTCTGCTGTATGACGACACGTATTATTTTTTCTTTCTGCCTTGTTCTTTTTTGCAGCACCAGCATTGAAGCGCTCTGCCAGCCTATTTCCTCGCCAGCAAAAACGCGCTTGCCGGATGAATTTTCCGCACATCAGCCAACGATTTTGCCTGTTTTGTCGCATGACGGAAAGCGGCTCTATTTCGACCGCAAAAATTTTTCGGGTAACATCGGTGCAACCAATGATTTCGATGATATTTGGTTTGCCGATCTTTTGCCCAATGGCTCGTGGGGCAAAGCCCGGAGCGTCGGCAGACCGCTCGACACCGAAGGCAGCGACGTATTGTGTTCGCTGTCGCCCGACGACCGAACAGCGCTGGTCTATGGCATTTATGACAAAGAACTGCCCGTGAAAAATGAGGGTTTTTCGCTGACGCGCTTCAAACACGGGGAGTGGCAATTTCCCCAACCGATTCAGATTCGTAATTTCTACAATCGCACCAAAAAATATTACGCCCGCCTCGCGCCGGACAATCGGACACTGCTTCTGGCATTGCAGCGCAATGACGCTCTTGGCGGCTTGGATTTGTATGTTTCCTTCCGCGAAGGCACGTCGTTGGAATGGTCCGAGCCGCTTCACTTAGGCGCAACACTGAATACAAGCGCTGCCGAAGGCTCTCCGCATCTAGCGCCAGACGGCAAAACCCTGTATTTTTCCTCCGAAGGCTTGCCGGGAAGCGGCGTGGCAGACCTTTTTGTCACACGGCGCTTGGATGATTCATGGCAGCGCTGGAGTACGCCTGTCAATCTTGGAAGCGGCATCAATACAGGCGAAGAAGATAGTTCGATTGATGTGACGCTGGATGGCATATCGGCGTATTTTCTCTCCAGCGATGCCGATGGCAAAAAAGGGTTATTCAAAGCGACTCTACCAGATTCCATGCGCCATTCAGGAGCGGTGTTGCTGCATGGGCGCACGAAACTGGATAAAAGTTGGGAAAAAGCGCTCAAAAATACTCAAAGCCACGCATTTTTAACAAAGCCCGACACAAAAGTTCTCCTCACCGCGCACAGCATCATGCGCGATAGCGCCGCCAACGCACGTCCGACGCTTTTTTCCCTGACGGAAACGACACTGGGCGAGGCAGACGAATACGCGCTTGCGCTTCCTGCGGGTACGGTCTATGTGGTTAAAGCCAGCATTGATAGTGCTGAAGGCATTCCTGACTGGATTGGCGTTATTGACACGCGGGAAGTTCTTCGAGGGCATGAGCGTTTGGAGCGGCGAGAACAGCATATTGTTTTTGGCTTGCAAGCACCTTCCCATCTGGATTTTCCGCCAATTCGATTTGCCCAAGAGCAGGTAACAATTACGCCGGAACACGCACAAACACTGACGATGATTGCTTATGCTTATACGCTTCGGCAAGCGCAAATTGCCGTGCCGGGCGCTTCGCAACGAGTCATGGTTGAAATTACGGGGCATACGTGCGATTTAGGTACAAACGAAGAAAATGATATGCTCGCCCAAGAACGCGCCGAAGCCGTTGCCACGCTCTTGGAAAGCCAAGGCGTTCCGCATGGCGCAATCACGGTGCGCAGCGAGGGCGAACGCAAGCCGCTATCCCGGTCGCAGTTCGACGAGGCACGGGCGCTGAATCGGCGAGTAGAGGTTCGGATTATGGTGCAGGGGCAAGCACAAAAGCGGGCGCAACGATGAAGCCGAGAACACCAGCAAATACCCCCGAAAGCAACGGTATCGTTATGAAATGGTAACGTTGCTTTCGTGCTTTCATCGGCGCGAAAGACGAGAAAAAATCATAAATTGGCATCTTGAGTGCATCAAGTCCTGCAAACATTGGGCATTGGTGTAATTTCGATAAACCCTGTCCACATCCTCATTGCCTCTATGTTCTATCACGCTAACGACAAGTCCCTTTCACGTCACCGCAAACGCTTCTGCCATCTCTTGCTTGCGGCTTTGCTTTATGTCGTGCCGGTGTGGGCGCAAAATAACGCTGCCCGCAAGCCTGTCATTACGATTAAGGGTTCTGATACGATGGTTATTCTTGTGCAGCGCTGGACGGAGATGTTTCCCGACAAGACAAAAGTGCAGTTTCAAGTAACAGGTGGCGGCTCTGGTACAGGCATTTCAGCGCTGATCAATGGCACAACCGATATCTGTTCGTCTTCACGCCCAATGAAACCGAGTGAAATCAAGCAAATCCGCGAAAAATATCACTACAATGGATTAGAAATCCGCGTTGCCCGCGATGGTATTGCGGTCTATTTGAACGTTAGCAACCCCGTACAAAATCTCACCGTTGGGCAGGTCAAGCGCATTTTTACGGGCGAAATCACGAATTGGAAAGAACTTGGCGGGCAGGACGCACGAATCATGCTCTACAGCCGCGAAAACAATTCCGGCACATACGAATTTTTCAAAGAACACGTTCTGCAAAAGCAAGATTTTTCCTCGCAAACACAACATATGGTCGGCACCGGAGCGCTTGTCAATGCGATTGCGAAAGACCCCAATGCTATCGGTTTTGGCGGTATTGCCTACGCAAGCGGCGTGAAACCTGCGGCGCTGGCATTCAATGAAAATAGCCGTTACGTGCTGCCGAATGAAGCTGAGATTTTGAGCGGTAATTACCCCGTTTCCCGTCTGCTCTATTTCTACATGAAAGAGCGTCCGAGCGGTGTGACGCAGGAGTTTATTGATTGGGTTATTGGCAAAAATGGGCAGTCGGTCGTGACCGAAGTCGGGTATTTGCCAACGAAAAAGTTTTAATGAACGTTGTAACTCCCTCGAAGGCTCTTCACCACACGTATTTCACGTCCAAACGACCACTCCATTTGTTGCAACCAAACGCATTATGGCACAAACAACGACGCATTCTTCCACTCCGCCAGCAGATAACCCTTTCCGCCGTACTAAAAGCAATATCGGGGAACGTTTGATTGAGCGCAGCATAGCGATTATCGGCAGCGTGGCAGTGGTGTTGATTTTTCTCATCCTACTTTTTGTACTGCGCGAAGCCTTACCGCTTTTGACGGGCGCTTTTTCACAAACACCGCCCAAGGCGCAGACAGCCAAGACCACCATAGCGGAAGACACAAACCTCAAGCCGGAAATCTACAACCCCGACGTGATTTTAAGCGAGTTCCACGCCCCTAGCGAATTTGAACCGGAAGTTTACAACCCCGATGTCAGCGTTCCCGTAACGCTGCCCGCCACACAACCCGCTTCGCAAGACGAATCAGGGGGAGAAACTATTACGCTGGCAAATATTCTCGGAGCAGTTTGGCAGCCTGTTTCGACAGCGCCGAAATTTGGCATTATGCCGCTTATTATTGGCACAGCAAAGACGACCTTTGTTGCCATTGCGATTGGTGCGCCGCTTGGTATCTTGTCGGCGCTTTATGCCGTGTTTTTTGCGCCGCGTCGTTTGAGAGAAATTATTAAGCCGATGGTGGAGATTCTTGCGGGACTGCCGTCGGTGGTGATTGGCTTTTTCTGCCTTCTGTACATTGGGTCGGCATTGCAAAACCTTTTTGGTTTTGATTTTCGCTTGAATGCGTTTGTCGGCGGGATTGGGCTTGCTATTGCTGTTATTCCGATTGTCTTCACCATTACCGAAGATGCTCTTTCGGCTGTTCCTAAATCGCTCCTCGAAGCCTCGCTTGCTGTTGGAGCGACACAGTGGGAAAGCGCCTACAAAGTCATGCTTCCGGCGGCGTTTCCTGGTGTGTTTGCTGCCGTATTGCTAGGTATTGGGCGGGCATTTGGGGAAACGATGATTGCACTGATGGCAACGGGTAATGCCGCAATGGTTTCTGCTTCTATCGGCGACCCCGTGCGAACATTTTCAGCAACAATCGGAGCAGAAATGGGCGAGGTGATATGGGGTTCGGCACATTACAGCATCTTATTTTTCTTAGGTGTCCTGCTGTTTATCGTGTCCTTTACGCTGAATGCCGTGACAGAACTTTTCGTCAAAGAGCGTCTTGCGAAAAAATTGCAGGGCGGGTAAAGCGTAATTGTAGATAAAAAGAGACCATCATTGAAAAAGCGGTTGCAAATTTGTTCGAGGCAATGCTGACACGACCGAACAGAGTGTTCGTTTGCCTTGTTTTGCATCTTCCCAAAAGACAACCGTTGCCGAATCTCCTGTTTTCGTGTCCCAAAGCCACTCGCCTTTATCCAGCAGCGCCCAGATTTCATCACGCATTGAGGCGTGTTTAGCAGTTTTGTCATCCACATCTATTTCCCACATATAGAGCAGTGTGTCGCCGTGCTTAAAGACCAAATGTGCCGATTTTTTTCCAAACTCTTCAGAAACAACACCGCCCAGAAGTTCGGCATTGATGCGGGGATGAACGATATTATACTGAATGCCGTTCTGGTGGAAAAATTCGTCAAGTTTCTCAAAAGAATTTGTTTTGTATTGCAGAGTAATTGCTCCGGTGCAGACAGCACGGTAGTTTTGCAATGATTCTTTGACAAAAACAGACTCGTAAGCAATAGTACCCATCGGCGCAGAAGCCGATGTTTGTTGGGATTTGTCGCCTTGCACAGGTGACGTTGGCGATGGTTGAAGCAGAAGCCGCAATCCCAGCGCACCAAGAATCATCACTCCTACGGCAGCAGCCAATAAAGCAGGGCGCTTTTGCAAAAATCCAATAATTGTTGATGCTTGGCGCAGTTTGGGTGCGGTATGATGGCGTTGTGGGCTTGCTAGCGTTTGGAGCGCTGATTCCTCAATAACGCCCCGTTCTTGGCGTTTGCTGTCGTAGCTAATCCGGTCCAGCGTTGCTGTGCGGAAGGATTCTTGCTCCAAATGCACCATCACGTAGTGCCGCGCATTGGCGGGGGTAGCTCCACGTAGGGTTGTGGCGCGGGTTTGCAGGAGCTGTTTGACCGATTGGAGCGAGCGATATTCCGCCGCAAAAGCAGCATCTTCGCGCAAACGACTCTCCAGTGCGGCTTTTTCCGCCCCAACAAGCTGACCGTCGAGGTACGCGCTCAAATGTTCGTCGTGAATATGCATGACTGCTGCTTAGGAATCGTGGAATGGTGAAGTGGATCCAATACTTATCGCAATGTTGTGGTCATTCTAGGGTGGTTCGGCACTTTTGCCCGCCGAAGGAGGCGGCGAACTGTCGGTGAAGCCTTTGTTTTTGGCGTAAAAATAGAGTTGGTCGCGAAGAATTTTTCGCGCTCGGTGGAGGCGCGAGCGAACAGTACCAATCGGACAATCCAGTATTTCTGCTATCTCTTCGTAGGTCATGCTTTCAATATCGCTTAAAATCAACACCGAGCGGAATGCTTCAGGCAAGGACTGAAGCGCGGCGGTAACTTCGTCATCCAAAAGCGTATTAAAAAGCGCTTCCTCAAGATTATTCGCATCAGCAAAGACTGGACGAAGTATTTCATAAAAATCCTCAATATCGTCGTACCGCACTTTGTCTGGCTCACGAGATTGTTTGCGGTAACGGTTGATGAAAGAGTTCTTCGAGATTTGAAACAACCATGCCTTGCAATTAGTTCCACGCTGAAAACTGTCAAAAAAGCGAAATGCCTTCAAATACGTCTCTTGGAGCAGATCGCGGGCATCTTCGCCATTGCCCGTAAGATTATAGGCAAAATGATACACCGAGTCCATGTACGGCAGAGCTTCCTGCTCAAATGCACGCTTGCGCTCGTCGAAACGAACTTGTTCAGCATAGACTTGTTCAGGAGGTATTTCGTTGAAGCCGCGTTGTTCCAATGAACCGTTCATGAAGGTATGGGTGTAAAAGGCAAAAGGGGTACAATCCGTTGCCAACCCCGTTTAGCTCATAGACGAATAAAATACACAAAATGTTGTGCAAAACCACGCTTATTCCCTGCAATCTACAAAAAAAGATTGGTTCTTCGTTGCTCAAAATATTCTGCTGCCGTCGTTCGAGAGGAGTGCAAAGGTAGTCTGCTCTTCGCCCTTCTCACGCTTTTTCACCCGCGTCGGCTGTGAACAACAACGGCATAAGCCATCACCACCAACGATAGTACGAGCGCCCCGCTTGGCAGCCAATCGCCAAACCGTGCGTACAGTGTTTGTTCTGAAAGAAGCGGAACGCGCTCTGCTAGGGCGGTTTGGGTATCAATCTCGCTGCGCCGAAGCGATGTTCCAAGTGGCGTGAGAAAACCCGAAACCCCTGTGTTTCCGCAGCGTAGCAAATACCGCTTTGATTCCACTGCTCGCATTGCTGCTATCATATAGTGTTGTTCCGGTCCCGGAGTGTGATTAAACCAACCATCATTGGTTATTACTGCAAGTACGGTTGCGCCTTTGCGGGTATATTCTGCAACAAAATCAGGGTAAATGGACTCAATGCAAATGACCATACCAATCTGAACCGTATCGCCACTGTTCCGTATAAGGGGAAGCGGCTTCTGCACACGCCCCAAGCCCCATCCTGAAATGCCAACGCCCCAGGTGAGCGCTTTGACGGCAAACGACAGCGCTTCAGCATAGGGAACGCGCTCGGCAAGCGGTGTGAGTTTCATTTTGCGATGAATCGGGATGCTTGGTGGAAAGGGTGTAAAAGCGTCGGGATAGCTAATGATTGTCTGCGGAGCAAGAACCATAGCGGAGTTGAAACTTTCCGAGTAAAGTGTGTCAAACATTCGCGGAATGACCGATGCCGTAACGGGCGCTTCCGAGCGACTGCGATAAATGCGATCGGTCGGCAGACCGCTTACAATCGCTGTTCCTGTGCTGTCTGTCCATGTTTTGAGTGCATCCAAATACGGAAAATTTTGTTGAATGAGCAAACGATACGGAATAGCCGTCTCGCTCCAAAGCGTGAAATCAAGATTTGATAAGCCTTTGGGGAGATTCTGCCGCAGTGAATCCGCCAAGCGTACGTGGAGATTGACCTGCTCTTGCGCACTGCCTTGCCATTTGCCCCAAGGGTTGATATTGGGCTGAATGATGCCAACAGAGACCGTTTTATGCGACTTGGTAAGGTGTGAATGCTGAAAATTGCGAATCTGCATGATGCCATACCCAAGGACAGCCAACGCCAGTGCTAGCACTCCAACGACCTGCAAACGGCACAAATAGAGCGTTTTGGTAAGCCGCACTGCAAAGGAGTCACTTCTGGCAACGTTTTCGCTTGCTTTGAACCAAATGGATGCCAAGAGCGCATTCACCGCAACAATCAGCCACGTCAGTCCCCAAACGCCTGTAATATCGGCAATCTGCACGACAGGTGTGTAGTATGCTTGTGTGTAGCCAAGCGCTTGCCAAGGGTACGAGGCTTCGCCCAAACTGTGCAACCATTCAAACGCCGTCCAAAGAAATGGGAGCATACCGAGCGCTACCGTACGTCCAAGCCTCTTGTGAAGCGCTTTATACGCCAGCATCGGCACCGCGAAAAAGAATGGATGACCTATCCAGAGCGTCAAACCTGCTATCATCAAGTATGGGTCTGCTTCGCGCTGCCATGAACTAACCCACCAATTGCTTGCGCCATGAAAAACAAAAAATGCCCAGTATAAGCGCCGAAGTGTTTGCCAAGCACTTTCGGTTGTTTCCAAGACTATTAAAAGCGGAATAAACCCACAATAGGCAAGAATACCCAAGGGCAAAGGTGCAAAACCAATTCCAAGGCAGACACCGGAAAGAGTGAGCAAAAGCGCCGTACGAGTGGTCGGAAGAAAACGAGATTTCATGCGGTTGATGATGGATAATGACGAGAAAACGAAGGACGACGAGAATAAACTTCGCATTATTCCACCGCAATATAGCACTACAAATTATAATCTTCGCTACGTGGCGAGAAACTTACCTTTCCCACTTCCACGCAAGCCGAACAATCACAAGCGTCAGCACTGACTCCACTGCCGCGTAGAATGAGTAAAACATCAACCATGCGTCCGCGACAGACGTAACGAAAATGAGCAGCATAATGAGCGTAAAGATAATGCCCGCCGTGATATTTGCAATACGGTTGATTTTCGGTTTCAAGAATACCGATAGCGAAATCATCAGGCTGGGAATTGCCATGAGAAGCGAGAACGAAAGCAGTATCACGGGCGAAGTAGCGCCCATCGGGGTTTTGCCTTCCATGAGGTGCTGAATATGATTCGGCAAGTACAGCGAAAAATAATCACCATAGACGTAGAAAAACATCGTGGAAGTCCAGAGTGCGGCAAGTTTGAGTTTTGTTGGGATTGGCTGATTGTCAAGCATAGTTTTGAGTATTATGAAGATGAAACATTGGCTTTATCGGTTGTTCCGACAATGAGCAACCAGAGAATCATGGAGATTTCCGCAATGGTATGAACGGGATACACGACTGATATAATTGTTGAGGATTGATCTGGCACGAGTAGATACGCAGCCGTTTGTATAAGGTATGCTATGCCACCGGACACAAGCATCACACCCAAAATACGCGACATAAAGCCCGAAGCAAATACTAATCGCCCCAACGGAATAAGCCACAGCCCCCAGAACACTTGTGCCGAGAGAAAACAGTAGGAGCGAATTTTGAGAAAAAGCATGACGAAATCAGCCTTGTGTAGGGCTTCCAGCGATTGCATCAACTCTCCCTTTGCAATCATCAGTGCTGAATAGCTAAAGACTTCACCAACAAAAACAAGCGGCACTTGCACCGCTACAAACATCACCATAAGCCATGCGGAATGCTCATGAACGCCTTTGAAAAGCCGATGCAAGGTCATGGCTAAAAGTAAAAAAATACTATGGCAAGCGAAGTGTGAAACCATCACCCACCGCACCAATACTTCGTGTGTGAGAAGATTTTGGAGCGTTGACGGTGCATCGCCCTTGACAATAATCTTCGATGGCAGCACCATAAGGCTAAAACCAGCCGTAATTGCTAGGAGTAGGTATAGCAACCCTGCATAGCGAGCGGTATTTTTACGTGAACGGACAAATTCATTCATAGCACACAAGATGGTTATTGGGTGTTGAGCATGGTATTTCTTCGTTGAAAAACGAATAGACAGTTTGTTTTTCAGCAAATCTACCACACAAGGAAGCACACTTCCATTGACATATATCAAATTCCGTTTTTCGGATTGCGAATTCTGCTCAAGGTTTCCATCGTAATTCCCAGATAGGAAGCAATATGGTGGAGTGGCACACGATTGGTAATATCGGGGCGGGAAGCGAGAAGACTGTCATAGCGTTCTTTTGCCGTACCAAATCGTAACGAAACAACATGGTCATTCAAGCTGAGAAGGGTGGTGAGAATAATTTTATTGCTGAGTGCCTCAAAATCACGATGCTTTTTTGCGATGACAAGGGCATTTTTTTTGGTAATTTCCCATACAATACTTTGCTCCAAAAGCTCGATATAATGCGGGCTGGGGACGTTGCGAAAATAACTGTCGAGAGCATTGATGAACTGATGTTCAAACGCAAACCACGCCGTAATATTTTTGTCACCCTTCACATAGTAAGCACGAGCGGCACCGGACGCAATAAAATAGAACGAATTGGCAAGCTGCCCTTCCTCCACCAAAAACGTTGATTTCTCAAACATCTGCACTTGCGATACAGCTGCCATATCGCACTGACACTCTTGCGAAAGTGTCGTATAAAGGCGGCTCATGCTGGCAATAATTTCTTCCTTAGCGGGTATGATTGTGCGTTTATCGTTCATGGGCTTTGCAATTCTGAAAAAAGCGTCGGGTATCATGAAATTACGCCGTAATGCTTTGTTTGTTGCGGCTTTTAAGGAGAATCATGCAAGAGAGCCGCTGGGTTCTCCATCCTTTTTCTATTCATACGTTTTGGATGGTATTGGGGGTAAATATATCTATTCTCATACTTTTTAAATTGTAAAATGACTATTTTGCGGTTCTAAATGTTGGAAACAATAATGGTACAAAAACATCGTGATAGCCAAGTAACAAAGCGGCTTTTAGCATTTTGTCCTTATCGTTAAACAACGCATAGGGCTAAAAACCCGTGATTTAATGACCGCATTAAACCTTGCTTCTCCGATGACTCATGTTGCCTTTCCAACTGAAATCATTTAGAACCTAAAATGGTATAAGTATTCGTGCTTTTCCAATGGATGCTGATCTACGTCGGCATGACAACCTTTTTCCAACTACAATCGTTTAGAACCGAAAAACGTATCAGAAAAAAAGAAAAAAGTCACAAAAAAGCCCGCCCCGCCCTATTTATGAGGCGGTGCGGGCTTTGTTTTTCGGGCGAATATTCTTAAATCCGAACCGTATTCTCGTTCATTCCTTGAATCGTATCAACGATAGCCTTCAAGAACTGACCGCCGATCATACCATCAATAACACGATGGTCAACCGTGACGGACAAGTAGCTCATGGTGCGTATGGTTACAACATCCTGTCCATCAAGTTCGCGGACGACGGGACGCTTTTCCATTGCTCCCAAGCCCACGATAGCGCATTGCGGCTGGTTGATAATCGGTGTTCCGGTAAGAATATTGAATGTGCCAAAGTTTGTCAGCGTGATAGTGCCGCCGGAAATATCGTCCGGAGCAAGTTTCTTAGCGCGGGCGCGCGTGGCGAGGTCGTTCACACTACGGGCGATTCCGGTGAAACTTTGCATATCGGCATTTTTGATAACGGGAACAATCAAGTTTCCATCGGGCAATGCGGTTGCCATGCCAAAATTCACGCTCTTATGACGAATCACTTTTGTGCCTTCTACGCTCACATTCACCATCGGACATTTTTTCACAGCTTCGATGATACCGTGAATAAAGAACGGCGTAAAGGTGAGTTTTTGCCCCTCGCGCTTCTCAAACTCTGCTCTGTATCGCTCGCGGAGGCGAACAATATTGGTCACATCCGCTTCCGCAATAAGCGTTACGTGCGGCGACGTATGGACGGACTGCACCATATGGACGGCAATGCGCTCACGCACTCTGTCCATCGGGATAATTTCAATATTCTGACCATATTTTTTGTAAATCTGCTCATCGCCCGGCGTAACAGCAACGGGAGCCGCAGGTGCAGCAGCCATTGGAGCGGGTGCGGACGGTGCAGCAGGCGCGGATGGCGAGACTGGTGCTGCCACAGGCATCGGCGTTTTGCCTCTGTTTTGCAAAAAGCCCATGATGTCATTTTTCGTCACACGACCTTCTAAGCCCGTCCCTGCAATAGCGTCTAACTCGCCTTGCGACACGCCTTCGGTCTTCGCAATGGAGCGGACAAGCGGGGAGTAAAAACGTCCGCCGGAACTGCGGGAAACTTCTCCGCCAGCATGGACAGGGGCGGAAGCGGTCGTAAATACAGGCGTGGGCGCAGGTGCTTGGGCAATATTTGCCGGAGCGGGCATGGAGGCTGGCATTGGTGCAGGCGCAGGTGCAGGCGCAGGTGCTGGGGCGGAAGCCGCAGAAGCACTTGCTCCCGTCGAAATTTGCGCAATCACTTTGCCAACTTCGACGGTATCACCCACTTGGAAGAGAATTTTTGCCAAAATACCACCAACAGGCGACGGAACTTCGGTGTCAACCTTGTCGGTAGAAATTTCGAGAATGGTTTCGTCACGTTCTACTTTATCGCCTTCTTTCTTCAACCAATTCAAAATTTTTCCTTCTTGGATGGACTCGCCCATTTTCGGCATAACCACATCCAAAAGCGCTCCACCAGAAGCAGCCGCCAGAGCGGGCGCTGGTGCAGGAGGCGCGGGCGCAGCAGCCACAGGAGCAGGTACGGGCGCTGGTGCAGGAACAGGTGCAGGTGCAGGTGCAGGTGCTGGAGCCGCCGGAGCAGGTGTGCTTGCCGCCAGGGGAGCATTGACATCGGTTTCGATGTAGGCAATGACTACGCCGACTTCGACGGTATCACCGACGTTGTAGGAGAGTTGTGCGACCACGCCCGCCACAGGCGACGGGACTTCGGTATCAACTTTGTCGGTGGAAATTTCGAGAAGAATTTCGTCGCGTTCAATTTTGTCACCGACTTTTTTCAGCCAGTTCAAAATTTTGCCTTCTTGAATGGACTCGCCCATTTTCGGCATGACCACATCAACTTTTGCCATAGCTCTGACTCCGGAATGGAAATGATGAATTACGAATTAGGAATTTACCAATGAGGTCTGAAATACGAAATTACCAAGAAGAAAGCAGCACTGGGGGCGCGTTCAATCGTGCCACGAGCGCCTTCTGCTTCGCAATTTCTCTTATACGTGTTCGGGAACTTCGACGCTAATCACAATCAAGTCTTCCTCCACATCTAGCCACCACTCATCATCGAATTTATCTTGGAGTTTGTGTGCTTCCTTGGGCTGAAGGGTAGTTTTGATAAGAACGGAAAGGTATTCTAAATCGTTGGCTTCGTTTTCTTCATCGGGTTCGGTTTCATGCCGAAGTTCCGCGGCAATAAACGCCTTGCCGAAAATTTTAACAATATGCTCGTAAGCATCCGTCAAAATCGGAAAAAGATGAGGATAATCTTCGATAAAAAGTTCGACGACTTGAGAATTATGAACCGTGTACATTTCTTCGAGTGTTGCAATTTCGTTTTGCATAGCGCTTCCGGTCAGGGTGAAGGTGATAAATAACAATTCTCCAAATGCTGTGAAGGACACATACCTATTTAAGGGCAATGCGCCTTAACGAATCGGCAACAAATCTAAGAATTTTTTTTTGTTGTACACACTTTTTGTTACGCAGGGGGCGAGGAAAATTTGGTTCTCAATGATTTTAGTTGGAAAAGTTTATTATATCGACGCAGGTCGGTATCCATTGCGGAGGCGTGGATACTACCTCTTTCGATGTGGATGCCGACATACGTCGGTATGACGGATGACTATTTCATTGTACTTATGCCAGATATTTGCAACTGAAATCATCTAATACCAATTCAAGTTAATGCCTGTGCATAAATTTTATGTATATTTGGTAATTACAAGATAATTACACAAATTTATTTTCAAAACTATGCGCCATCCATTACCTGCCATTCGCCAAAGTGTCGAATATCTGCAAAAACTCTTGCGTC
>CANHDJ010000033.1 GCA_947459425.1 Ignavibacteria bacterium | reverse complement strand
TGTTCATACTGATATGCTTGGTTATCGCATTTGCAGAATGAACACGGCAAATATACCGCAAAAACTAAAGAAAAGCAACACGTTATAGGTGTAAATTTTTTCTGTTTTCATCACTAAACAACACTTTTGACTGACTCTAAGTCATCTCCCCTGCGGCAAATCATCGGTATTTACGATAAGACAAAAACCTCCGCGTCATCAAGCAAATTTCTTTTTGCTTGCAGCGGAGCGTTTTTGTCTTTTTTTTATTCATTAATTAAAGGTGGGTACTATTATGAGAAATCTTCTCTTATCTCTCGCCATTGTTGGGCTGACGGCAACGACCTATCTGACAACGCGGACAACGGTCAACGATAGTGCCGAAGCTATCACATTGGCAGGATTATCGGCTCTGTCGGCGCATAGCGGGGTATTCGTTCCAATGGAGGATACAACGGCGCTTCCGGTACGAGCGAACTTCAAAAGCGAAGAGTGTATGGAATGTCACGAAGACGAGGTGGCATCCTTCGAGCGCACCACGCACAGTAAGTCGTGGCAAGCAGGAACAGGCTGTGAAAGCTGCCACGGGGATTTAGCTGCGCACCTAAAAAACCCTAAAATTCGTGGCACCATCGAAGTCATGCAAAAAAAATCATCGTTTTCGTCTTCAGAAGCGTGTTTGCAATGCCATGAAAAAGCAGGCGAACAGCAGCACAATTACCTCAGCGAACATACGCGAGCTGGCGTTGCGTGTGGTTCATGTCATAATGCCCATCCGAGTGCTGAACACAAACGCGCAATGACCTCAAAAGGGCTGAGTCCTATGCACAAGGACAAACAATCGGAACTGTGTATGTCTTGCCATAAGACTACCGAAGCACAGTTTGCTCAAACCACCCACCACCGCTTGCGTGAAGGCGTTATGGAATGTACCAGTTGCCATAGTCCACACGGTTCGGATCAATTTCGCCAGTTACGCTCAGATAAAACAACCGTTTGTGTGCAATGTCACGAAGACAAACGCGGTCCTTTTGTGTTTGTTCATGGAGCTTCTCTGGGCGATGGATGTATGTCTTGCCATGAATCCCACGGGTCGGGCGCACGGAATATGCTCAAAAATCGAGATCCGCGTGCTTTGTGTATTGGTTGCCATTCGCGCGAAACTGCTGCCGGTGTGCCGCACGGGAGAGCCGGATTGCAGGACTTGGGTGATTGTACACGATGCCATTCAGAAATTCATGGTTCCAATGTCAATCCATATTTTACCAACTAAAACGGAGTAAATACCATGAAAAAATTTGTACCTTATTACTCTGTGCCTCATTTCTCAATGCGCGGTACTGCTCGGCGAATAATTGCCTTTTTCTTTGTCATTACCCCGCTTCTGTGCGGGTTGTCTAGCAACCAAAGCTATGCACAGGAAAAAGAACATGGCGTTATGATGGGCGATTACCGCGTCTCTGGAGATTTGACCCTTGGTTACCGCTCATTAAGCGTGGGTGGTTTGGATGGCAGAAGCGATGTGTGGGCACTTCGGCGTTACTACGAAGCGTACAATTTTCGTGAGGGCATTCGCCTCACCGACTTGAATCTTTTTGCTGAACGTCGCAGAGAAAGTGCTTCCGGGCTGTTTGATGAATTGTATTTGACAGCAAGTGGTGTGGGCGATCCTTATACCAGCGTAATGCTTCGGATGAGAACAATCAAGGGATACGACCTGAAAATTTCTTACGTGAAATCGGATTATTTTCTCAACAGAAATGATTCGATTTACACAGGCTTGCACAAATTTGATATGCGCCGAGAAATGATCAATGCATCGCTCGCCATCCCGTTTTCTGATGTATTCGGCATAGAACTCCGCTATTCCGGAAATGGGCGCTCAGGCACGATGACGACAACTTTTTCGCCACACGTAGAAGGCGTTGGAGCGACACCGACGGCATTCTCTGGTGTTTTCGGTCCATACACACGAGATAATTTTTTCTGGATGAATGCACCTCGCAATGACTGGACAAATACGTTTTCCGGAAATATTCGACTGACACTTCCTGCGCAGACCTCTATCAACGTCGGTGCGGGTATGAGGCTGTTTTCGCAAAACATGACGTTTTCGCCCGATAGTCTGACCTCGCTGAACTATCGTCCCAGTGCGACATCGCTCGTTCCAAATACGTTGGGAACCTTAGGCTTAAATCTTCGTAATGAGCGACTCATACAACATTCATGGCAGGAGAGACGGTCAAATTCCACCCCATTCGTTTTTGCCGAAGCAGTTACTAAGCCAACTTCGTGGCTTTCGCTCACTGCCACTGCGAGAATGGAGTTTCTAACAAACGACGGCTCAGTAAACGGCGCATGGGAAGGATTAGTTCGTCGAGCTGCTAATCCAGCGACCGCAGCTGCACCTCTGAGAGCCTATCGTTTCTCTGAAACAGCGACAGTTACCGGCAGTTTCAATAGAACCCTGTTATCGCTTTTAGCCACAGCCCGAATTGCTGACCAATTACATTTCACGGTCAATTATCGGTATGAACAAGAGCAAACCGACTTGACGGGTGGATACGCCATTTCGATAGATACCTCTGCCAACACCAATCCGGTGTACAGAAAAGCAGCACGAGACAGCGTCCAAAATTTAGAAGCAGATTTTCGCTCTACGATTATCTCCCATTCTATTTCCCCACAACTGGTCTATACGCCATTGGCAAATTTGAATCTGCGAGCAGGTGTGCAATACTTTCTGAGAACACCGACCATACGACGGTTTGAGGAAGGTGCTTCTGATAGCGTTTTAGCTTCAAATTTATCAAAACGAACAACAATGTTATCGCCGTTTTTTAGTGCGTATTATCGCCCGATTCGAGAGCTGCGGCTACGTGCGCAAGTACACACCTATACAAATAGCGCATACTGGGAGGGAACTTCCACTCTCAGCCCGCAATACACCCGCTATGTACCGGATATTCGCACTACCTACGGAGTTTCGGCAGAAATTGACCCCTTTGATAATGTAACCTTGCTTCTGCGATGGGATAATGACGATGCCCAAAGCGATTTTACTCTTGCCTATACAAATGCACGTCTCTCGGCAGTTCGGGGCGATTTGTTTATGAAAAGCAAATCGTTGGGATTAACCGCATCTCTTAGTTGCACGTTGAATGAAACAACCCGCTTCGTCATCACAGGACAGTATAATGACCGCACTTTTGGTCTGCCATCCACCTTTACGCGGGGCAGCGTTGTTTTCCCAACACCGCCATTTGGCGATTCGTTGACGGTGTTAGTTTCCAATAATACCATTGACCGATACCTTGATGCTTCGGTAACAACAACCGCAATAAAGAATTTACGCCTTGTGGTGGGTGCTTCGTACTTTAACTCAACCGGTGGTGGTGGAATGACTCCTGAAACACGCCCACCAACAGCACAAGACGTTACAAAAATTGGCGGACCGTACACCATGCTTGATATTCACGGGCAAGCAAAGTATCAGATATGGACGAATCTCGGCGTGATGGTAGATTATCGGTATGTATTGCTTAATGAGTTAGTTTCCGCGCCTTTTACCGGACTCAATAATTTTGCTGGCAATATGATATTATTTAGCGTTGTGGTAGGATTGTAACTGCGGTTTGAGTTCAAACGAAAATTTATCACGCAAACCTCAACACGGTTGATGTTTGGAGTGCCTTGCATGATTCATTCATGCAAGGCATTTTTTTGCTGGGCATGGGCGGTGAAATTTCAGTTTTTTCCCACTGTGTGGGAACTTTTTTTGTGTATTTCGGCTTAATCTTGCTATCTTACACGCTGAATTTGTACGCGGCTTCAAGCAAGTACGCCGCCTAACAAGCAAATTCTCCTCAAAACCGCATAAAAACTACCTCAAACTTCACTTTTTTGCCTTGCGAGTATTCACTATGCCAACATTTACCATAGACGACCGCACCATCGAAGCAAAACCCGGACAAACGATTATCCAAGCCGCATCGGAACACGGTCTTGACGTGCCGCACTTTTGCTGGCATCCGTCACTTTCAGTGGCGGGAAATTGCCGTATGTGCCTTGTGGATGTGGGAATGCCGAAAATGAATCCCGACCGCACTCCAGCGCTGGATGAGAGCGGCAATCCGATTATTATGTTCATGCCGAAACTCCAGATTGCGTGCGCTACGCAGGTCAGCGAAGGAATGGTCGTGCGGCTGAATCATCCAAAAGTGAAGCCTGCTCAGGAAGCTGTCATGGAGTTTCTGCTTGTCAATCACCCGCTTGATTGTCCGATTTGCGACGAGGCGGGACAGTGCAAACTTCAAGAATATGGCTACAAACACTCCAAAGGCGAAAGCCGTTTTGAGGAAGTAAAAAATCATAAAGACAAGCGTGTGCCGCTTGGTCCGAATGTTCTTTTTGACGGAGAGCGCTGCATCTCGTGTTCGCGCTGTATTCGCTATGCTAAAGAGGAGGCGCAGCAGCCCGTGCTGACCTTCGTGGACAGAGGCGACCATGTGACGATTGAAACATTCCCCGGAACCCAGTTCGACAGCCCGTATTCGATGAATGTGATCGAAATTTGCCCCGTTGGAGCGCTCACAAGCCAAGATTTCCGCTTCAAAGCACGGGTTTGGGATATGTCATTCAATGAAAGCATTTGTACGGGCTGCGCCAGAGGATGCAGCACCCAAGCCGGAACCCGCAACAACGAAATTCTACGTCTTGAGCCGAACACGAACATGGACGTTAATCAGTATTGGATGTGCGACCACGGGCGACTTTCGCAGTTCAAATTTGTGAACGAAAACCGTGTCGTGAAGCCACTTGTACGCCAGAATGGTGTATTGGCGGAAAGTGAGTGGGACGCGGCAACGGCAAAAGCTGCCGAACTTCTGAAGTCTGTGAAAGCTGGTGAAATCATGGTTGTCGGCTCGGCAAAAGCAACGAATGAAGATAATTACGCGCTTGTTCGCTTTGCTAAAGAAGTTTTGAATACGCCGAATGTGGACTTTTTCCGCCACGAAAACGCTTCCTTTGGTGATGAAAAATTGCGCCGCAGCGATATGACTCCGAACAGTACGGGCGCTCTTGAAGTTGGCGTAAAACCTGCTTCCGGCGGCATTTCGGCAAAAGATTTGGCGGCAAAAATCACTTCCGGCGCAATCAAAGCGCTCTACGTGATGGAAGAAGATTTGGCGGCAATTTCTCCCGAACTGGCTTCAGCACTGGACAAACTCACGGTCTTGGTTGTTCATGCGGCAAACCATACCGAAACAGCGAAAAAAGCGCACGTGGTCTTTGCCGCCGCTACTTACGCGGAGTTGGAAGGCACATACACTAATTTCCAAAACCGCGTCCAGCACGTCGAGCCATTCGTCGTAACGACTGAAAACGAGCGTAGAATGGGCATGAAAATGAGCCGTTTGGACAAATTCGGCGCTCACAACGACCGTTGGACACAAGGCGAGCGGCGCAACTGCCGTCAAAGCTGGCGTGTTATCACAGGTTTGGCAAAAGCAATGGGCGCAGAGGCGGACAAATGGCGCTACCGCGCATCGGAAGACGTGTTCGAGGATATTGCCGATACCGTTCCGTTCTTTAGCGGGCTTAATTACGGGCTGTTGGATGAACGCAAAGGCGTGATTTCAGGCGAGGCGGAGAAGGAATTTGCGGAAGTGTATGAGTATGAATCTCATACCTTGAAGCCAAATTAACCATGAATACAATCGCAAGTACATACAACACTTGGAGAATAGTATGAGCAACGACCCTAGAATTGTCGAACTTCTAAGTGAAATAGTGATTGAGTTACGCACCGTTAGCACAGAACAACGTGAGACAAATAAAAGACTTACCGCAATAGAGCATCAGCAGGAAATATCAAATATCAAGCAAGACGCAATGATTGATGAATTGGAGCGTTTACCCACTGCTTTGATGCGTGTTGCTGAAGGTTCAAGTGTAAGTTTTGAAAAACTCGACGATCATGAGCGCCGCATCAAGGCTCTAGAAGCACATCTGTAACTTCATTACTGAAAAATGTTATGACAACTCTCAACCGCGAAGAAAATTTCGCAGCATTTATCGAAAAGAAAACCGATTACTACCTTTCTCGTTGGAATGTTTTTGAAAATTCCAGCGAAAAGGTGAATTGGAATTGGGCGGCATTTTTCTTTTCGGCGTATTGGATGATGTACCGCAAAATGTATGTTCCTGCGGTGGCAGTGTTTGTCGGCATCAGGCTTGTCAAGTACGTGATTGCTCTTGGCGGCGGCGAATCATACCGTTTTGTCACGCTCTTGGGCTTGCTTGTGACCGGAGCGCTTGGAAACTGGATATATTACGTCTATGCCTCGCGGAAAATTGACGATATTGCCGATACTGCCGGAACCGACGACCCAAGCCTTATCGGGCGCACTGTGCGCGAAGTCGGCGGTACGTCGTGGATATGGGTTGTGATATTGATGATCATAGGAGGATTTATTGATAAAACCCTCAAGTACGCTCTCTTAAAGCGCGAAATTTCGGTTGAAAACTTCGATGCCGACACGTTTTGGGATATTCTCTAAACGACCATTACCCTGAATCATTATTCTTACCTCATTTTTTCAAGAACCGTTATGGATATTTTGATGCTTTTTGCGATTGGGCTTTTGAAAGCTGCTATTGTCGTGTTTTTGGTTATGTTGCCGGGTGCGGTAATTGCGGTGTATAGCGAGCGCCGTTTGGCGGCATTTATCCAAATGCGTCTTGGTCCGAACCGCGTTGGTCCTTTCGGGCTGATGCAAGCATTTGCTGACGTTGCGAAGCTCATTTTCAAAGAAGACATTGTTCCGGCACAAGCGAATCGCTTTTTCCATACTCTCGCTCCGCTTATTGCCGTAACAACGACGGCTGCGCTTTTTGCTGTGATTCCTTTCGCGGACTATGTGATGATTGGGGATACACGGATTGATTTTACCGTAGCGCCCAATGTCAATTTGGCAATCTTGTATATTCTTGCCGTAAGTTCGGTTGCGGTCTATGCTATGACGTTTGCGGGGTGGTCGTCGGGAAGTAAATATCCGATGTTGGGCAGTTTACGCTCGGCTGCACAGATGATTTCGTACGAGTTGACGCTTGGTTCGTCGCTTATCGGCATAATCATGATGACGGGTTCGTTTAACCTCAACGATATTGTTCATGCCCAAGCAAACTTGAAATGGAATATTTTTTACCAGCCACTGGGTTTCTTGATTTTCCTTGTTGCTTCCTTCGCCGAAACTAACCGCGCTCCCTTCGACCTCGTAGAAGCAGAGCCGGAGCTGGTTGGCGGCTATCATACGGAATATACAGGCATGAAGTTTGGGCTGTTTATGTTGGTGGAATTTGTGCATATCATCATTGCGCCGTGTATCATCGCAACGCTCTTTCTGGGCGGATGGCAGCCACCGATTCCAACGTTTATCTTGAACGCTATTGGTATTCAAGAGGGCAGTATCATTATGGCGTTATTGCAGCTTGGCTCGTTCGCCGCAAAAGTGTTATTTATGATGGCATTTTTTATCTGGGTTCGGTGGTCGCTTCCGCGCTTCCGTTATGACCAACTTATGAATTTGGGTTGGAAGGTGATGCTGCCGCTTTCGCTGATCAATATCATCATTACGGCTGTGGTGATGTTTCTTCTGAAGTAAACGAGGTAAATACATTTTACACGTTGTTCTCTTAAATTCATTTTGTACAAAGAATTATGGCAAATATCAACACCAACACCCGCGCCCAGAAAATGACCTTTTGGGAGCGCATTTACCTTCCCGAAATCGCTAAGGGACTTGCTGCAACGTTTAAACAAGCCTTGCAACCCAAAATGACCCGCTCCTACCCCGAAGAGCGCTTCGAGCCGAATGGTTCGTATCGCGGTCGCCCGGTGCTGGTACTAGAGGAATCTGGTGAACGCTGCGTGGCGTGTGGACTCTGTTCCCGCGTCTGTCCGGCGTTGGCGATTGAGGTACAAGCCGCAGAAACGCTCACACGCGACAAAGAACGGTATCCCGAAAAGTTTGAAATTAATATGCTCCGCTGCATTTTTTGTGGTTTTTGCGAGGAAGTATGTCCCGAAGAGGCAATTGTGATGAGCAAAGACTACGAAATGATTTACACCAACCGCGAAGACGCAATTTTGGGCAAAGAAAAACTGCTTGTTCCGATGGCACAACTTCAAGATAGGCTTGAATACTTGCGTTCGCATCAGTATTATGAGCCTTCTGCTACTGCGTAGATGTTGGTGAAATAAAGCGCCTTCTCATATTTTGAAAGCGAACACCATGAAATATCCTGTCATATTATTCAACGGCGAAGATGGCTGGATAATAGCGGAATGCCCGTCTATACCTAGTTGTATAACGCAGGGAGAGACACGAGATGAGGCATTGGTCAATATCCGCGAGGTAATAGAACTGACGTTGGATGTCCGGCGGGAGTTGGGCTTGCCTCTACCGGATTCGGACGAGGTGATGAGTATTGCAGAGACGGCAGAGGTCGAAGTATGAGTGAGCGATTACTGAGCGTGGAACGATGACAAGAATCATATCCGCCAGAAAATCAACCAAAGAAGAACGAAAAATTTATGAGCGCTCCTCAGACGAACAATGATGACGATGAAATGCTTGAAGAGTACAGCACTCTGCTTGATAAGCAAATGCCACGCCCTAACCGTTTTGCGTCTGAGGCTGCATCGGCAAAGCGCTTTGTGACCATGCCCGACGGTACGCGCCAAGAAGTGCGTACCATTCGGCTTGATGAAGACGTTGCCGAATTTTTTCCGACCTCCGAGAGTATCAACGAGGTGCTTCGCGCAATTGTCCATTCTTTGCCGCAGCATTCCCAACCCGATTACACGCATTCCTAACATTATTCATGCTCAACGCCCTCAAAAACGCCATTTCCCGCCTTTGGCATACCAGCAATGCCAATCATAAACTTTCCCGTCTCTTGGAAATTCAAAGCGAAGATTTTATTCAACGCCATCTTTTTCAAAACCCGCGCTACGACTCGCCAAAACGCCTGAACCGTTTTGAGTTCAAGGTGTATTCGCAAAATGGCGAGGATGGGATTATCGAAGAAATTTTCAATCGTATCGGCACGACCAATAAATTTTTTGTTGAATTTGGTGTCGGTAATGGGTTGGAAAATAACTCCGCTTATCTGCTTGTCAAAGATTGGAGCGGTCTGTGGTTGGAAGGGCATCACGAGTCGGTGGAGTTTATCAAAACCGAATTTGCCCGCGAGATAGCCTCCAAGCGCCTTCGCGCTCAAGAAACCTTCATCACCGCAGAAAATATTGTGTCACTCTTTGAGCAACATGGCGTTCCCGCCGAACCCGATATGCTTTCGATTGATATTGACGGCAACGATTACCATATCTGGAAAGTGCTTCACGCCTATCGTCCGCGTGTGATTGTGGTGGAGTATAATGCTACCTTCCCGCCCTCGCTTGTGTGGATAAAAAAGTACGATGCCGCGTGGCAATGGGACGGCAGTATCGGCTTTGGGGCGAGTTTGAAAGCGTTTGAAATCTTGGGCGCAGAGCGAGGATATTCACTGGTGGCGTGTAATTTCGTGGGCGCAAATGCGTTTTTTGTGCGGAACGACCTTCTGGGCGATATGTTCCATGCGCCCTACACGGCAGAAGAACACTATGAGCCGCACAAAAGCTATATCCGCTACACAAGCGGACACACACGGCGAATGCACGAAAAAGCGTAAAAAAGTGTAGATTTGTCAAGATGCTCTTGACTATCTCTTCAAACAATACATGAAAGACAATGTTGTTAAATTAAGCATAACTCTTTGACTTACTGACGCTTAATCGTTTGCCCCCTTGATAAAGGGGGAACGGGGGATTAAGGTTTGAAGCAGCTTTGGGAAAATCGTTAGCATAGTGTATTTTTCCCGTTGAAGTCAGTAAGTACAACAATACGAACAAGAAGCGGTAAAAATTGCGGGTAAATCCCCCGTTCCCCCTTTATCAAGGGGGCGAACGGGTAAATCGTTTTGAGATAAATACTTACGCTTAACTTAATGACATTGTACATGAAAGACCTCTTTCGCCAACGCAGCACCCAAAACCTCCGTGCTGCCGAACTCCTCGCCGAAGCGGACTTATACGATGCCGCCGCGAACCGCTCGTATTACGCCGCCTTCGATGCGGCATTTGTGGCGTGTTTGCATTTTGGCATAGCCGTTGCTCCCGACCATGCGAAGGTATTGAGTGCATTTTGTGGGGAGATGGTTGCGCGGCGGAAGATTTTTCCAGCCCGCATAAAAACAGCTCTCTACGATCTTCAGCGTATTCGCGTCCAAGCTGATTACGAGAGTAAAGCCGTCTCGAAAAGTCAAGCTCGTCACGCTATCGGCATTGCGCGGACTGTTCTCGAAACTATTTTTACCACTGTTACACCTTCAACCTAATAATCCCTATGACACTCACACTGTTCGACCTCAACCACGCACAGCAAAACCTTGTTCGCTTACTCTTTACGCAAGCACAACTGCGCTTCCCGGAGATTCGTACCGATTTCACAATACGCTTGAATCCCGACAATAAAGAGCATATTTTGGTAACCGTATTTGTGCCGTTTTACGATAATGACCGTGAAATTGAGTTTTCCGAATATATGGCGGAAATTGAGTCGGATAGCCATTTGGAGACGGGGTACCATATCTCGCTCATGCCGCACTACGTCCCCGCGATGCAGAGCGCAGAAGAACACGAACCCGCATAATCTCTCACTTCTCCGCAATCCCATGAACCGCGATATTACGCATTTGACAAATATTAACATCGGCTGCGGGAAATTAACAATCTGATTAACTCTAATTTGGGTTCCGACACTAATGAAATCCGTGTTTCGCTTCCTTTTTCGTACTATTCTTCAGTATTATCCGCGTGAATACGGTAAATACACTCTGCTTCGTAAACTATACTTCCCATATCTTCATTCTGATACAATTTCTGCCTCTATTGTGCGAATGAGGGCGGGATTTCGGTTGCACTTATTACCCAATGAATTGTTACAAGCGCATCTGTATCTGTTTGGAACATATGAACTTCCAACGACAAATTTTATTCGACGTTTTTTGAAAAAGGGTGATTGCGTTATTGATATTGGTGCAAATATCGGATATATCAGTTTGTTTTGTGCGCAATGTGTTGGCAAAGAAGGCGTAGTATATGCGTTTGAGCCTGAGATAAAGAATTATGAGGCACTTGGGGCTAATATCGCGTTAAATGGTGTACAGAATATAATCACCCAACGTCTGGCAGTGACTGAAGTAGAGACCAAGCTAAAGCTATTTCTCGCCGAAGACAATCTTGGCGCTCATTCAACAATCTACAATGAAGACGCGCTCACCCAAGATTATGAAGAAATAGATGGAATGCCGCTTGATATTTTTACATCAAGAAATTCTATTGTCAAAATTGATTTAGTGAAAATTGACGTAGAAGGCGCTGAATATGAGGTATTAAAAAGTATGAAAGATATTCTGCAAAATCAACGTCCCGTAATAATTATGGAGTTTAATAACTCACTGCAAGTGAAGCGTGGTTTGTCTATAGAAAAAATACGAAAAGAAATATTCGAGCCGAATAAATATCAGATTTTTTCTACGACTGAATCAGGAAAACTCATACCGTTCCAAGACCAGAAGTTTGAAAATAGCGTACTCTTACCAGATGAAAAAATTTCACAAATGGCTGGCTTTTTCTCCTAAGTAACTGTTTAATTTGAGATTAAAGGCTGTGTAGATGTTAAAACAATCGCTTCTCGTGGCTTTCCTGACGACTTTTTGCTCTTTTTTCAATACCGAATCACTCTTTGCACAGCTATCATGGCGCAAAATCGGCGATTTGCAGCAATCACGCTATCTTTTTGGCGCGTTACCGATTTCTGAACGGCAAATTTTGGTGATGGGCGGCTACGCTGACCGCATCACGGCGCAGTGCGAATTGATTGATATTGAAGAGCGCCGCATCACGGCTGCCCCGCCGATGAATGTGGCTCGTGCCGAAAGTGTATTTTTGCTTACCCGCGATTCCAATATCGTTGCTGTATCAGGGTTGACGAGTATGGACGGCGGTGTCACGCCTCTTTGTGAGCGTTACGACCGCACGCGCCGTACATGGACGGTGTTAGGGCGATTGCTCACGGGGCGACGACAGCACGCTGCTTGTTTTCTCAATGATGACGAAATCCTTGTTGTTGGTGGGCGCAACGAGAACATCGTCACACTTCGTAGTGCCGAAATTTTTAACATACGGACAGGTCAAAGTCGCACTATTGCTGATTTTCCGGTACTCATGAATTTCGGTTATGCGTCTATTTCTTCGCAGAATAAACCGATAATTCTTGCTGGGCGCACTGGTGGCGCGAATAGTCCGCGTAGCCCCGAAGTCTATGAGTACAATGCTTCTCAAAATAGCTGGATTTCTGTGAGCAGTATTCAAGAAGGTGTCGCTGCACCAGGGTTTGTAAGGCTGTACGACAAACGTGTCATGGTTGCTGGCGGAACAAGAAACGAAAGCCCGCCTAATTTCTCTAATCGTGCTTTCCTTGAGGCATATCCTACCTTTCAAGCCATGTCGCCTCTCTCGGTCGAGCGGCATTGGTGCGCCATAGCTCAATGGAACGCCGATACCGTCATGGTTCTGGGCGGTTACGACATCAACGACCGAACAATGCCCAGCACCGAATGGATAAGCCTACCAAGCGCCCGCACCAGTGCTGCTCCCGCGATGATGGCGGGGCATAGCCAATTTGTTGCCTTGGGAATGCCCCTTTTCAATGCGCAAGGGCAGCAAACCAAAGCCCGCATCGTGGCTATTTCCGGCAGAAGCGATAATGCTTTTGCTACGCCAATGGTGGAAATACTGGAAGCCGACGTGCCGCCTCCTTTGCCGCCTTTTCCCCTGATAACCACCGAACTTGCGGAAACCAACGACTGCACGGTTTTTCGCCTGACGGTTCGGGCATCGTCGTTGTCGGGCGCAGCTGCCATCATAAAAAATATTGACCTCGGCACATCGGCGAATGTTCGGTTGGAAATTCGCACTGCGCTTCCTGCGACAAGTGTAGAGGTGTTCGTGCGTCTTTTGAGTCCTTTTGCCCTGCCTTCGCTGACCTCGTTGCGTATTACCGACGAATTTAACCGCACCGCGCTTATTCCTGTCCGAACGCCCTTTCCTGTGCGCATGAATACAACGCTCCGCATTACGAGCGACCTTGCGCGGCTTTTTGGTGATTCGGTGCAGACCTTCACGTGTGCATCGGTGCGCTTGCGCAATACCTCGTCAAGCGAAGTCGTCATCCCACGACTCGGACTTGATCGCAATATAGAATTTTCCGCACCATCGGCGCAATTCCCTCTGCGCATTCCGGCGGGGGGCGAAGCCGCGCTTACGGTCTGCTACGCGCCATCAGCACTGGGACAGCAGCGCGACACGATAACGATTGTCCAAGAGTGTACGGTGCTGCGGATTCCGCTTGTTGCGCGGGGAGCAGGGCAGATATTCCAAGGCATCAGCAATTGCAATACGACCATTCGCCTACAAACCGTGCTTCCCGCCGCGTCCGCCAACAATGGTGTGATTACCCAAGCCCCCACCGCGCAATTACCATTCCCCCAGCCAACGGATGATTGCGTAAGCATTCCCTTTGATATGCTGACCGCAGCCGCCGATGCCGTGCCACCACCTTCAATAGCACTCTACAATGCTTCGGGACTCTGTGTCGGGCGATTCGATGCGGAAGAATGGCATTTTGACACCGAAAAAGCAGGAATAAAGCGCTTTGCGGGCATCGTGCGTGTGAACGTGCGGGCGCTGCCGAATGGGCTGTATCGTTTGGTTCTCACAAATCTGGAAGGTTTGCATACGACCGTGCCGATTGTGAAAACTTCGCCGTAGGTAATTTTCAGGTGCGAGGGTCTCGCTTCTTGGCGAGGCTCTCGCTTCCACGTAAGAGCGAGAGCCTGCCTCAGAAGGCAGACCCTCGCCCCAGTACTTGAATAGTAACCTCACAAGAATTTATCGCTGCAACAAGGTTTCCCGCTTGAGAAAAAAAATCTTGCGTAAAGACAAGAAAATTTCGGATATTGGCGGACGAATTTGGGAGCGATGCTGTCCGCCCTTATCAGTATTGGGTTTCGTATCGTTTCTCGTTGCCGCAATTTTCCTTGGTAAATACTTCTCCTTATCTCAATCTTTTTTGTGTTACTATGCTTTTCCAATCCTTGAGTCGGCATCAGCGCTTGGCTGTCGTCGTCATTTCCTCTTTTGCTTTGATGCTTTTCTTCGGTGTGTTTTCTTCCGCACACTCGTCTACGCCAACATGGAAGCAATTCGGCAATCTGCGTGAATCACGGCATCAATTCCATGCTTTTCCTTTGAATAGCAGGGAAATTCTTGTTGCTGGCGGTTTTGTTAATTCGTCGTGTGTTCTTTGCGGTGCGCCGACAAGCAATTCAGAAATTATCAACGTAGAGCAGCGTACAATTAGTGCTGGAGCAGCGATGAGTGTTCCCCACGCTGACGCTGCTGCGGTGATGATGCCTGATTCTTCTATTGTCGTTATTTCTGGCGTTACTGCCAGTTCAGGAGAACTCACGCCTGTTGTAGAAGTTTTCGACAAACAGACTCGTCGTTGGCGTGTGGCTGGGTCGCTGCTGATTGCTCGCCGCCAGCATACAGCCATTGTTATTAGTGCCGATGAAATCTTGGTTTTGAGCGGAAGGGACAGAGGCTTGACCTCTATGGGGGCAACGGAGATTTTTAATATCCGCTCTGGGCGCAGCACCCGCGTAGGAGATTTTCCCTACCCGATGAATCTGGGTGTTTCTGCGATAACAAGCGATGGTAAAATTATTGCAGGATGCGGCAGAAGTGGGGGCGAGGGCAGTTTTCGCAGTAAAACTCTCTATGCTTTTAATCGCTCAACATCTTCATGGCAGGTTTGGGGTGATTTACCGATAGCAATGGTCACTCCCGCAATTAGCCGCTTATCGGACGGGCGTTTAGTTTTTATCAACGGCTCGCAAAGCGAAGGAATTGCCCCAAATCAAGTTTCTAATAAAGTATTTGTTGAGCAGGGAAACGGCTTCCAAGAGTTTTCTACATTGATGACAGGGCGGGCATGGAGCAGATCTGCTGTTTGGAGTAGTGATTCTGTCCTCATTGTTGGTGGCTACAATTCAGGCGTTCGCGCCTTAAATACCACAGAATGGTTGAATATCGCCACTGGAAGCGCCTCTCCAGCCCCTTCCATGCGCGATACGCGGATGTTTACGCAGGTTGTGAGTTTGCAGGGAAAAATTCTTGCTATTGCTGGTTTGAGTGATTCACGTGTTGGATTATCGTCCATCGAAATCCTCGACCGCACCGCCGAACCCGTTTCCAGCGACCCAAATGCACCGCGTATAACCTCATTTACGCCGCAGTCGGCGGGCGTAGGCGCTTCCTTGACCATTCGCGGGAGTGGATTGAGGGGGGCAACTCGCGTTACGGTTGGTGGTGTAGCAGTCTCAGCATTTGTGGTGCAGTCCGACAGCGTTATTGTTGCAACGCTTGGCGCAGGTGCTAGTGGTGCGGTGCGCGTCGCCACGCCCATTGCCAGTGCTGCTTTGGAAGGTTTTGTCTTTACAACGCCGCCCGTCATCACTGCCTTTACGCCGTCGCGTGCTAAGGTCGGAGCGACCATCGTTATCAGTGGTTCGGGCTTCGTGGGTGCAACAACCGTGACCATTGGTGGGGTAGCAGCAGAAATTTTTAGTGTGGATTCGGATTCCCGCATTACGGCGGTCGCCGCCGAGGGTACTTCGAGTGGTGCGGTTGTCGTGCTGACCCGTGGCGGTGAAGCGCGGCGGGCGGGCTTTTTAATGGATATTCCTCCTGTTATTACTGCCTTGCAAGATAGTATTGCCACGCTTGGCGACACCATCCGCATCCAAGGGCGCAATTTTATCGGCACGACAGAAGTGCGCTTCGGCACGACGACGGCTTCAGCGCGGGCAGTTTCGTTCCGCGCTCTGTCGGATTCGCTGGTGATAGCGGTGGTGGGAAGCGGTTTCTCTGGCGGTGTGTTGGTCACAACACCTGCCGGAACGGCTGTGTGGAGAGGGTTTCGATATTTGGATCAAATGACCAATGTCGGGCAGTTTGGCTATGGAATGTATCAACCAGCGATAGACTCTAAGGGCAATATCTATATTTCTCAAGAAATGCGCGGCGTGTGGAAAATTGAACCCAATGGCAAATCTGCGATGGTCTTGGGGACACCAAACAGGCTTGCCGGCGGCATTGCTATTGACAGTAATGATAATGTCTTTATTGTTGATAAGGTCACCGACGGCATTGTCGGGACGCGCATTGTCAAGCTCACGCCGAGCGGTGCTTTTTCGGTTGTTGCCGAAAGCCCATTGTTCCAAAGTATCTACGGTCTGGTGATGGATAAAGATGGCAATATGTATGCCGTCAGCTATACCAATAACGCCATTGTGAAAATTACGCAAAGCGGTATCGTCACGTTCTTATACTCTGGAGCGCCACTTGACAAGCCCGTTGGTCTCAATTTTGATAAGAATGGTGATTTGCTTATTACGAATTACGGCGGTGCGGCAATTGTTCGCTATTCTATGTGTAGTGGTCAGACAAGTATTGTCTATGACGGCACGGCTATTCGGTTGCCACACGGCATTATTTCGACCCAGAGCGGTAATATCTATATCGCCGACCACCTTGCCGGAGCGATTCTGAAAATGACACCCGATGGCGCGTTTGAAGAATTTATCGGCAGCAATGCTCCATTTCCCCGAAATATTACCCTGCTCCGCCCTACGGGTATGGCACTGACAAAATCAGGAACGATGTACGTGGTTGACTATCAAAACGGGCGCATTGTGACCGCTCCATCCATTGACGAAAAGCCGATTGAGCGTGGTAAAATGGGCAGCCCTCTTGCCATCACCGCCTTCACACCGACGACCGGAAGCACCGGACAAGTGATCAATATTCGCGGGATGGGCTTCTCCTGCGGTATCGAAGGGGTTTTTGTCGGTGGTGCGCCTGTGCGAACCTTTCGTCTCATATCCGATTCGCTCATTGTGGCAACCGTCGGCAATGGTGCATCGGGAGACGTGAGCGTCGTTACGGAGAACAGTATGGCTCGTTTAGCAGAATTTACGTTCATCGGCACAACCTCCGGCAGCACGACCAATCCGATGAATCGCATCCCACCGCAAATTCTTTCCTTCACCCCCAACGCCGGCACAAGCGGTCTGCGGGTGACGATTCTGGGACGAGGGTTTCTTGGGACAGTCGGAGTGCGATTTGGCTCTACGTCGGCTTCGGTGGCAGCCTCGTCGTTTACGGTTGTGTCCGATTCCGTGATTATTGCGGTTGTTGCCAATGGCGCTTCAGGAAGCGTTTTTGTTGCAACATCCGTCGGAATGGCTTCACGCGAGGGGTTCCGTTTTATCCAACCGACGGCACTCATCGGGCAATTTGGCTATGGAATGTATTTACCCGTTATTGATTCAAGGGGCAATATCTTTGTCATGCAGGAATTGAAAGGCTTGTGGCGTATCAGCCCCGATGGTCGGTCGGAACTGGTCTATCGCCCAAAAGAGTATATTGTTGGCGGCTTAACGATTGATAAAGCTGATAATCTTTATATGACGCTGGACACGGGATTCCAAATTCATCGTTACAGCCCCAATGGTGAATCTTCATTGTTCTGTAAGCATCCGTTAGTCAATATGGTAACCGGGCTTGATATTGATAAAGATGGTAATTTGTACGGTGCTGCATTTGGGAACAACAGCATTATTAAAATTAGCGCCGATGGTAAGACGGTTACAACGCTCTACAAAGGTTCACCTTTGAATGGACCTGCTAATGTGGCATTAGATAATGACGGGAATCTCATTGTTGCAAATTATGGTACTGCTCCTTCATGGAAGGGAAGTATCGTGAAAATTACTCCTTGTGGTGAAGCCAGCGTTATTGGCGAAGGTTCGCAATTCCGCGCCCCATATGGACTTGCGGTAGCAGAAAGCAGAAATCTGTATATTGGTGGTTACTTGTCAAAAAATGTTATCAAGCGCACTCCACAAAATCTTTACAGTGATTACAGCAGTGCTAATACACAATCTACGCAAGTTTTACCTCTGCTTGAGCCTGTCGGTGTTGCCATCTCTCCCGAAGGCTGGATGGTTGTTGTGGATTACAAAAATGGCAGTGTTTGGCGTGTCGCCGACACTGGTGAAAAGCCCTTGAACCGTGATAATATCGCGGTGACTCCTGCGATTACCGCCTTTACCCCCACAACCGGAACCGTCGGGCAGACCCTCACGATTCGTGGAACACGCTTTGCCTGCGGTGTTTCGCGTGTCTCGGTCGGGGGCGTGGCAGTGAGAGCATTTTCAGTGGTGTCGGATTCGCTCATCGTTGCAACCGTCAGCACGGGTGCGACGGGCGCGGTCATCATCACAACACCGCTTGGAACGGCTTCCCGCGAACGCTTTGTGTTCATTTCGCCAAGTACAACCAGCCCAAGCGTCGTCGTGACTACACCGACCGTAACACTTCCGCCGCCAACAATTACCGCCTTTACGCCAACGCAAGGCACGTCGGGAACGCTCATCAGCATCATCGGAAGCGGCTTCAGAGGCGTAAATACTGTTCTTTTCGGCTCTGCGACTAATGCCACACCTGCCGCATCCTTCCTTGTGCGCTCGGATTCCTTGATTATCGCAACGCTCGGCGTTGGGGCAACGGGCAGCGTGACGGTTATCAGCACAACGGGCATTGCGACTCGTCCGGGCTTTGTCTTTCTCTTTCCAACCGCTCCTACCACAACCACGCCGACCGTTGTTGTCACGCCACGCCCTGATAGCGTTGGTGTCGTACCACCAACGATTACGAGCATTGCGCCATCCTGCGTTGCGGGCGGAACGTTGCTGACGATTACTGGAACGGGCTTCACGGGCAGACCGGAAGTGCGGTTCGGGCGTTTGGCTTCTGGGACAAATACCTCACGATTGGTACTTTCCGCATCCGTCGGCGTTGTCTCGACAACACAGATTCTTGCTGTTGTACCGAGTGGTTTGGTAGCGCTCACTGGCTTGCCAAGCGGTTCGCGGGAGTTTGGTGTCAGCGTCAGTACGACAAGCGGCACTGCTACGCGCTCCGGCTTGCAATATGTCGAGACGCGCCCCGCAATTAACGCCTTTTCGCCATCCTCCGCCACGCGCGGCGACAGACTCTTTATCGTCGGACAGGGGTTCACCTGCCTGAGCGATGTGCGCGTGGGAGGCAATACGGTTGCTTCCTATCAAGTTGTCTCCGATACCTTGGTTATTGCAACGCTGGGGCTGACTACGAGTGGAACGGTGCGTATCGTTACGCCGACGGGCGTTGCAGAAAGCGGCGGTTTTGTCTATTCCGTCTTCCCGCTTTCGCTGTTGCCAAGCATTACCAGTTTTTCACCGACAGCCGCACGAGTTGGTCAAACCGTGACCATTACGGGGTCGAATTTTAGCGGTACAATGACGGTGGGCGGAACATTTACGACGACGTTTGTGAGTTTGGGCGGCGTTCTCTTGCCATTTACGGTTGTGTCGCCAACGCAAATAACCGTGCGGATTCCATCGGATTTTGCACCGACAAACACGGATGTTCGCGTCGGTACGCCTGGCGGAAGCGTCTCGGCGCAAGGGTTTACATTCATTCCTGAGCCAATTATCACATCCTTCACTCCTGAGCGTGCAAGTACGGGAACCGTTGTTCTGATTTCGGGACGGAATTTCACAGGAACAAACGCCGTGCAGTTCGGAAGCGCTCCGGCACAGGCGTTCACGGTGCTTTCCGACACGCTCATTCAGGCAGTTGTTGGCGACGGCGCAAGTGGCGACGTGCGCGTGACGACGAACAATGGCACGGCATCGAAATCAGGCTTTACTTTCGTCATACCACCGCCATTTATCACGAGCTTTACGCCAACGCTCTTTGCGCCGTCAGCGAATATCACGATTACAGGGCGGAATTTTAGCGGAAACGGCTACACAACACAGCTTGTCCTCATTGGAAATGTTGCCGGAACGATTGTTTCGGTCAATCCAACAACGCTCGTTGTTCGCGCTCCGGCTATGATCAACAGTACCACCATCACGGTCATAACGCCCGGAGGCACGGCAAATGCTTGTTGTCTGACGATGCCGCCCGCAATGATGCCGATGTTGCCACAGCCGCCACGCATTTTGGGCTTCTCGCCCGCGTCGGCTGGCGTTGGCGCTGCGGTCACGATTCGCGGTGAGAACTTCACGGGTGCAAGCGATGTGCGTTTTGGTGGCGTGACAGTCGCTTCCTTCCGCGTGGTATCGGCAACGGAAATTCAAGCCGTTGTGGGTGCTGGTGCGACGGGCGAAGTAAGTGTGCGCACTCCCGTCGGTGCAGCGACGTTTGCGGGCTTTACGTTTATTCTGCCGCCGCAGCCCATTATTACGGGCTTCTCTCCGGCAACAGGCGCAATGGGCGATACGGTGCGGGTTCGCGGTCAATACTTGCAAACCGTTTCGGCATTTACCATTCAGGGCGATCCCGCTATTACGGTCAATGCTACGTTTACGACGAGTGGCGATACGCTCGTGACGGCGGTGCTTGGCGCAGGGCAGAGTTTCTCCTTGGGAACAATCAATCTTCGCACTCTTGGCGGAACGGCGCGTGCTACGGGCTTTACGTTCATTGCAGCACCCGTCATTACGTCATTTTCGCCAGCCATTGGCGGCATTGACGACGCGATTGTGATTAACGGTGCGGGCTTTGATAATGTTCAATCGGTTGCTTTCGGTGTACCGCCAAGCCTTGTGCAAGCAGCTTCCTACGTGGTCAACTCTCCAAGCCGCATCACGGCTCGGTTGAGTACGGGTGCGACGGGAAGCGTTGTGGTCACAACACGCGGCGGCTCGGCTTCGCGGACGGGATTTGTTTTTGCTCCCGTGCCAGTGATTACGCGCTTTACGCCGGATTCTGCCCGCGCGGGCGAAACGGTGCGCATCGTGGGAAGCGGCTTCCTGAGCCAATCGGCGGTGAGCGTTGTGAATTTTGGTGGTGTTCGGGCGGCTTCCTACACGGTTGTTTCGGATAGCGTCATTACGGCTGTTCCGGCGCAAACGGGCGCGACGGGCGCTATCAGCCTCACAACTCCGGGCGGAACCGCGCAACGAAGCGGTTTCGTGTTCCTTGCGCCGCTTCCGACGATTACCAGTTTTTCGCCCGCGCAAGCCAGCGTAGGCGATATTGTGACGATTATCGGGACAAATCTGAACGGTGCGACATCGGTGAGTTTTGGTAGCCGTGCGGCGGCTTCCTTCCTTGTTTCCTCGCCAACGCAGATTGTGGCACGAGTGGGCAACGGCACAAGCGGGACAATTACGGTGCAAACCCCCGGCGGACGCGCTACGGCGCTGAACTTCGTGTTTATTCCTGCACCGCCCGTCATTACGTCCTTCAGCCCTGATTCTGCGGCTTCTGGGCAGACGATAACACTGCGCGGACGCGATTTCTCCGGCATTACGGCGGTACGCTTCACGGCGGGCGCAACAACGCTTGCGGCGCAATCCTTTAGCGTCTCCAACGATTCCACGATGACTGTCCGCGTTCCGGCACTCGGCGCAAACCGCGTCACGGCGACGCTGACGGTACAATCGCCCAATGGTGCAGGTTCGCGTGAAGGCTTGAAATTTGTTCCTGCGCCAAGCATAAGCGCCTTTACGCCGACAAGCGCCACTGCCGGAACAACGGTCGTGCTGACAGGAACAAACCTGAGCGCCGCGACAGCAGTGCGTTTTGGCGGAACAAATGCTCGGTCGTTCGTGGTCAATTCCGATACGCAAATAACGGCAGTTCTTGGAGCGGGGGCAAGCGGCGCGGTGAGTGTTGTGAGCTACGGCGGTACGGGTTCGCGTGATGGTTTTACGTTCCTCGCCGAGCAGGTGGTTGTTACGCCGCCCGCCATCACGAGTTTCACTCCCCAAGCGGCTCCGGCAAATGCGACGGTGACGATTACGGGAACGAATTTTACGGGTAATGGCTTGTCCGGCGTGACGGGTGTTCAATTTGGCGGCGTTCAGGCGCTTTCCTACGCGGTTCTTTCGCCAACAACGATAACAGCAGTTGTCGGGGTGGGCGCAAGCGGCGCAATTACGATTACAAGCGCTCGCGGTAATAGCACACTTGCGGGTTTCCGCTTTATTCCTGCGCCTGTGATTACGGACTTTACGCCAAAATCTGCCGGACGAAATGCCGTTGTGAGCATTATCGGACGCAATTTTGCGGGCGCAACCTCGGTGAGTTTCGGCGGAACGGCAGTACAGTTCACAGTTTCAGGCGATACGCTCATTCGCGCAACCCTCCAAATCGGCTCTACGGGCGCGGTCAGCGTTACAACACCAGGCGGCACGGCAACGCTGGCGGGCTTCACCTTTACCCAAGGCTTTATCGCTGCTGACCCCAAGGGTGGTGCAACGCTCACTGGTGTTCGCAGCGCCGAAGCGCTTGAATCCGGCACGTTGCGTGTTTTCCCCAACCCTGCAAGTGATATTCTCGTCATCGAATTGATGCTCAAATGTACTGCCTCTCCGCTTCGCATCACCTTCCGCAACGCCGTCGGCGTGGCAGTGATGACGTTGGAGGCGCGTAGCACGGACGGAATCTTGCGCAAGGAAGTGAATGTTTCCGGTCTGGCGGCGGGGGCGTATTCGGTGGAAATGCTCTGCGGCGCGGAGCGCGTTGTGGGGCGGTTTGTGCGGTTCTAACGGATTATCTCAAAAGCCTGATGGAAACTATTTCATCAGGCTTTTTTTATGAAGAAGAAGCCTTGAGCGGTGAAGAAGCCACCCACTCACCCAGCCACCCGACGGCGAAGAAGCCGCCGGATGGCGCGGTTCGTGCAGCGTTTGAGCGCGTCGTGTGAGCGACGTAAGCGAAGGAGCGGTCTCCCCGTCGGGCGGCTTCTTCGCCGTTCGGCGGGTTTTCGCAGTGTTTTCAAGACAAGAGGATATATGCCAACTACCCACATTTTCCGTACAATCCTTCTCCTCTTTTCGGCAATCATTGCCATTTGCATACCTTCTTGCGCTGCACAGCCTTCCCTTGCTCAGTCGCCTACCACACGCATTGACACGATGCGGCAGGGCGAAAAGCCCGAAGTGCGCGGTGTGTGGCTGACGCTTGCCGGAAGCGCTGTTTTGGATTCTCGTGCGAATATCGCTGCGGCAATGCAGATGTTGCGTGAACATGGCTTCAATGCGGTGTTTCCGGTTGTTTGGGCGCGTGGTTATACGTTATGGCGCTCGGCGCGGATGCAGCGTGAATTTGGCTATGCTACGGGGGCGCAGTTTGGCGGACGAGATATTTTGGCGGAGGTGATTGAGGAAGCACGGTCGCAGGGTTTGGCTGTGATACCGTGGTTTGAGTACGGTTTTGCGGCGTTTTATGCGGCTCCGGGACCGCTTTTGCAGCGTCATCCTGAGTGGGCGTGTATCGGGCAGAATGGTCTGCCGGTGGTTAAAAATAGTTTCCACTGGATGAATGCTCTTGATACGAATGTCCAAAATTTTATGCGCGATTTGGTGATGGAAGTTGTAGAAAAGTATGATATTGACGGCATTCAGGGCGACGACCGCTTGCCCGCTATGCCGAGCGAAGGCGGTTATGATTCGGCGACAGTGGCGCTCTACCGTCGGGAAACGGGTCGGACAGCTCCACAAAATATAAAAGATGCTGCTTGGGTGCAATGGCGGGCAAATAAACTCACCGAATGGCTTTCACGCTTGCGTTCCAAGGTGAAGGCGCGGAAAAATATTATCGTTGCCATGTCGCCAAGCCCTTTTCCTTTTGGCAATGTGGAATATCTTCAAGATTCGCCAACGTGGATGGAGCGTGGTTTGGTTGATATGCTGAGTCCGCAGTTGTACCGCCGCGACGGGTCGGCGTATCAAACGCTTGTGGAGCAGTTGCAGAGCCAATTACCCGCAAAAGCGCGTGGTCATGTGGCTCCGGGCATATTGGGACGGAGTGATCCTTACGTTGCCGCACCGCAATTACTGACGCAGTGCATCGAAGCCAATCGGACGGCGGGTTTTGCGGGGTCGGTGATATTTTACTATGAAGCGCTCACACCCAGTGCCAATCGGGCGGCGAAATTTCTCCGCGAGTCAGTCTATCGCACCAGTGTTGCCTTTCCGAAGGATAGCCTTTTGAAGCCGTAGGGATTACCAGCGAATAGTGGTTGTACGGTTTCGCTGAGAGTTCTATATTTGTATCGGAAAAATCACATCTGCTCAACTGGTTCACGATTGCAATGACGACACTTTCTCAAGCGCTGAATACCTCGCCGCCGCCGCATCCGCTCTCGGATGCAGGTGTTGGGCGTGGTTTGCTTGGGCGGTTGCGGGTGCCGCGTTCGCCTCGGTGGTATCAGATTGCGTTTGATATGCTTGGTTTTGTGGTGAGTTTTGCGGTGTATTATGCGCTGCGATTTTTGAGTGGATTTTTTGAAACGGTGACGAGTGCTTTCACGCAGCCGTTGCTCACCGATGAACGCACGGTGCTGATTGTTGCTGCCGTCATAGCGTTGTATGGCTATTGGGCGCTTCTCTTCTGGTTTGCGGGGTTGTACGAAGATTGGTATGTTCGCTCACCGTTTGATGAGTTTTTTACTGTCGTCCGGATAACGTTTGTCGGGTGTATTCTCTTAGGCGTGGTGATTTTTTTCGATGACGTTGCTCCGGCGCAAAATCCGCGTCTTTTGATTGTTTTGTATTGGGTGGCGTTTTGCGGAAGTCTTTGTCTGGGGCGCATTGCAGCACGTGCAACCCAGCGAACATTGCGAAAGCGAGGAATTATCAGCTTTCCGGCATTGCTTGTGGGATGCGCCGAAAATGTTCGCTCGTTATTGACTTCCGTACGACAAGCCCCCGCTTTTGGCTTTCAGCCTATTGGCGTGGTGATGTCGGATAGTCACGAATCTGAAAAATGGCGCAGTCGTGCTGTAGATGAATCTACTAATAGCGCCACTTCATCTGTACCCACACCACTGCCACTTGTTGGTCTATTTAGCGATATTGCAAATCTATTGCCGACGCTCAAACCCAGCGCTGTTCTCGTCTCGACGGCAACGCCCGACCACGAAGAGTTATTGCGAATTGCTAATGAATGCGAAAAGCACAATGTTACGATGAAAATTGTACCAGACTTATATGAAATTTTTTCCGGTCAAACGCGGGCGCAGCATATTTACGGCATTGCACTGATTGAGGTGAGTGCGGAGATTATGACCCCTTGGCAGCGCGTGATTAAGCGTTTGACGGATATTGTGCTGAGTTTGTTGGGATTGGTTTTCGGGCTGCCATTCTGGGCGCTCATTGCCCTTATTGTGCGCTTAGAAACGCCTGGTGGCGCATTTTACTCGCAAATCCGTGTTGGGCGCAACGGCACTCCCTTTCGTATTTGGAAATTTCGCTCTATGGTGAGTGGTTCGGATAAAACCACAGGTTTTACGCAAGTCAACGATGCCCGTGTCACGCGGTTTGGGCGGTTTATTCGCAAAACGCATTTGGACGAAATTCCGCAGCTTTGGAATATTTTGAAGGGGGATATGAGCATCGTTGGACCCCGACCAGAAGTACCCAAGTTAGTGGAAAAATTTTCTCAAACATTTCCCTACTACCCTCGTCGCCATAAAGTTCGTCCGGGCTTAACGGGATGGTATCAACTTCACGCTCTAAATTACGGGGAAAATGATGAAGAACTTCGCCGCCGCCTTGAGCATGATTTTTATTATATTGAAAATCTTTCATTTCGTCTTGATGTCGAGATTATTATTCGCACGGCATTCAAAGTTCTTCGAGGTAGCGGACAAGCATAAACCCATGATATAATCATCATTTTGAGCATGAAGATACTCGTCATTATTCCTACATACAACGAAAGCGATAATATCAACGCTATTACGGAAGAAATTTTCGCCGTTCATCCGACGTTGGAAATCCTTGTTGTGGACGATAATTCTCCCGACGGCACGGGCGCTTTGGTGCGTACGGCACAGCAAACCACGCCGCGTATTCACCTTTTGGAACGTGCTGGAAAACTCGGCTTGGGAACGGCATATTGCGAAGGTTTTCTTTGGGCAATGGAGCGCGGTTATGATATTGTTTTTGAAATGGATGCCGATTTTTCGCACGACCCGAAGGAAATCCCGACATTTTTGCGGGCGATTGAGAATGCTGATGTGGTCTTGGGTTCGCGGTATATTACGGGCGTGAATGTGGTGAATTGGCCCATGCAGCGTTTATTGCTGAGTTGGTGTGCGAATCTTTACACGCGGTGGATTACGCGGATGCCGATTTATGATGCAACGGGCGGATTCAAGTGCTTTCGCACGGAAATTTTGCGGAAGGTCAATCTTCAGCGTATTCGTTCCAATGGGTATGCGTTCCAAATCGAAATGAATTTCAAACTCTGGCGGCGCGGCGCACGAATCAAAGAGATTCCCATTGTCTTTGTTGACCGCCGGAGCGGTACGTCGAAAATGAGTAAAAATATCATCTGGGAAGCTGCATGGCTGGTGTGGAAACTGCGTCTTGCGGCATTGTTTGGGAGACTGTGAGATGAATCTTGCTCTTCCTCTGAAATTCCCCAATCTGCGACTTTCCGGCAATACGGATGTAATTGTGCTATCGCTTTTGGTGGCGGCACTTGTCCTCGTCGGGCTGCTTCTGACGGATATGATGAATGTGCTGGCGCTGGTGGCGTTACCGATAATTATCCTCGTCATCATGCTGTTTGTGCGGTATCCGAGGCTTTGGCTTTATACGGGGGCGGTAGTGAATTATTTTTGGGTGTCGAGTGGTAAGGGTGAAAATGAAATTACGCTCAAGGAATACGCTTTAGTTGCTTTTATTATTGGCGGTTTATGGATATGGCTCTTTTCGATGGTATTTATTAAAAAGCGTCGTATTGTGAGGAACCTCGGCGATAGAGTCTTATTAACCGCCATATTGGGGGCTTCAATAACGATAGTGTTGGTTCTGGTGAATGATGAATCAACGCCGTTACGCTGGCTGCGCGAATACTTGTTGTTTTATACCATGCTCTATTACCTGCCGTGGCGAGAGCATTTCACTGAGCGCAAGCATATTCTGACGTTTTTAACCTTGACATCGGGCGTATTTATTGTTATTGGGGCAAGCAATCTTTGGCAGTACGTCAAAGCTGCCTCGAATGTTCTCTACGCATATGAAGTCTGGACTTCACGGAAATCATTGATTACTCATGTTTTTATCTGTGCAACGATCTTTTGTGCAATGGGGGCGTTTTATGCTTCTGCCCGCAAAGCCCGCTTGGGAATGCTGGTACTGACAGCGTTTTATGCGGTTGTTGTTGTGGTGAGTTTTTCGCGTGGTTTTTGGATTTCATGTGTAATTGGAATTGTCGCAACGCTCTGGCTTTGTAATAAGCGAAAGCTAGCGTTGTTTCTTGTGTACAGCATTATTGGTGGTATTATTTTTATTAGTGCTGTTCAAGTCATCTTTCCTGAACGAGCCGCGCTTATTCTCAAAGTTATCCAAGCCCGATTAGTTTCATCAGCCGAGGGAACAAAGGATTTATCGCTTTCTGCACGAGTGTATGAGACACAATCAGTTTTTGAATATATTGCCCGCTATCCCTTCAGCGGAGCAGGAATGGGGACACGATTTACGGTATATGACCCAATGGCTCATATCTTTAACAAGATTAATTTTATTCATAATGGTTATTTGTATATTTGGATGAAACTTGGCTTGCCTTTTTTTCTAAGTTTTTATGGGGTGTGGTTTTATATGCTGTACAAAGCATATACTCTTGCACGTCATCAATTAAATACGGCAGTGTCTCGGATACTCGCATCTGGCGCATTTGGAAGTTTACTTGCTTTTACGCTGGTGAATGTTACTAGCGCTATTCCCGAAGGGCGGGAGGGATTTTATTGCTTGTCGGTTATCTACGCGGCAATCGCTTTTGCTGAATTGGACAGAAGATTACATTTTCACCCATCATCATCATCATCATCATCTACATCTCATGGCATTACCTCAACATGATTTAGGAACACAAACGGCATATTTACAACTTCTCAAAAATACTCTCACGTATTACCTCTGGGGCGAAACCCTTCTTCCGCTTGAAATGGCACAAAGCGCTACGGCTTTTCATCGCTTTATTCATCGTTGTTTCCGTGCGGCTGACAGTGTCATCCGAGGTATGAGTGGTGGGCGATTTCGGATTGTACGACAGTTTAAATTTGACCCAAATCTTCGTGCAGTTGGGAAAGATTGGCCCCCCTTAGCCGATACGATGATAGGTTTGAAGCGCTTGGACAACATCCAATTTTGCATTGAGGATATTTTACAGAACAATATTCCCGGTGACCTGATAGAAACTGGTGTTTGGCGCGGCGGGGCAGTGATTTTTATGCGTGGCGTATTAAAATCCTACAATGTTACTGACCGAATTGTTTGGGCAGCCGACTCTTTTTCTGGCTTGCCAAGTCCGAATACCGAGAAATATCCACAGGATGCCGGAGACCCGCATCATCTTTGGAGTGATTTCCTTGGTGTGTCGTTGGAAACAGTCCAGCGTAATTTTCGCCGTTATGGTTTGCTTGATGAACAGGTACGTTTTCTCAAAGGCTGGTTCAAAGACACACTCCCAAGCGCTCCCATTGAGCAACTGGCGTTGCTGCGATTAGACGGCGATATGTATGAATCCACGATGGATGCGCTTGTTCATCTTTATCCTAAACTTGCCGTTGGCGGTTATGTTATTGTTGATGATTATTTTCTCAAAGGGTGTAGTCAAGCGATTCACGATTACCGCGCCCAGCATAATATTGATGATGAAATGATACCAATTGATTGGGCTTCTGTCTATTGGCGAAAAGGAAAATAGGAAATGCAGCCTCTTCTTTCCATCATCATCGTTAGCTACAATGTTGCAGCAATCATGCGTGATTGCCTTCTTTCCATTGCCCGTGAGACTTCTGTTCCACACGAAATCATCATAGTCGATAATGCCTCGACGGATGAATCCTGTGCGATGGTGGAGCGCGAATTTCCCAATATTCATTTAATTCGTAATCATGACAATCAGGGCTTTGCAAAGGCGAATAATCAAGGATTGCGTGAGGCGCACGGCGAGTATGTTCTATTTCTGAACCCTGATACAATCGTGCTAGACCACGCTCTTGACAAAATGCTGGACTTTCTCCGCCATAACGCGCATACCGTCGGCTTACTTGGTCCGCATACATTCAACGCGGGCGGCGTGACGACACAGGCGACGGCGCTGTATCATCCTTCGCTTATGGGTGCGTTTCATACCCATATTCCTCTTTGGCGGCTTGTTCCCTCCTGGCATCCGACGTTGTTGGGGGAGTATATTCCCAATGGTAGCGGCGCTGTGGATATTGTCAAAGGCTCGTGTATGCTGATGCGAACGGCATTAGCGCGGGATATTGGTGGGATGAACGAATTGTATTTTATGTATTCGGAGGAAGTTGATCTGTCGGAAGCCGTCCGCAAGCGGGGTTTGATGGTGTATTACTACGCCGAGGCAAGTATTATCCATCTTGGCGGTGCTTCGACTGAGGCGGTATCAGATGCAATGGCTATACACCTTTATCGTAGCATGAAAAAGTTTTTTGCTCGTCGTTATGAAAACTCGCTCCTAGCGCTTCAGAGCTTGCGTTGTATCTTGGTCTTTGGTAGTTTATGGCGCTTGATGGCTTGGAAATTTGTGGGAATGGTGAAAGGCAATTCTCCCAACGCCCGCACCAAATATAGCAACCACAAAGCTATTCTTCAATGGCTCTTACGAGAATTTTCTTAATGGTCTTTTGGGGCTATATCTGCTTTTGATGTCCGATTATAGCGCCCTCACATCCTGCTCCTCTTCTGTTATGCCGCCATCTATGCCGTTACATCTTGGTTATGCTTGTATTTGGGAATCGGAACGTTCACGAACATGGTCAGGAACACCATTTCATCTTTTGCAAGCCTTGAAAGAGCAGGCTGATACTTCTGTTTATGATATTGATTGTACTTTATCTTCACATCAGAGTTTTTTTCATAAACTACGAGGGCTACGCTACCACCATGGCACTTTGATTTCACGGTATCGTTTTATGCCTTCGTATTTGAAGGCAGTTTCTCGGCAATGTACTAGGTCGCTTCGTGCCATTTCATCGCCGCAACTGAACGCCATCGTACAAATCGGCGATATTGCTGCGCTGCCCGATATTCCCGTGTACACTTATCAAGACTTATCCGTTCATTATATTTTGCAGTACCTTCAGCAGCGAGGTAAGCCGCTTCCAATGTTTACGCCGTACAATGAACGAGATTTGATGATCCGATGGGAGTACCAACAGCGTTACTACGAGCATTGTGCGGGTATTTTTACGATGAGTCATTGGCTACGGAACTATCTTATAGAGCATAGCATTGCTTCGGCAGAGAAAATCCATACCGTTCATGCGGGGACAAATGTACCGATTACGCTTGTCAAGAATGAACCCTCGGTACAGCATATAAAATCATCGTCGGCGACAAAAACAATTCTTTTTGTAGGAAGAGAATTTGAGCGTAAGGGCGGGGATGTCGTTGTTGAAGCATTTACAAAGGTTTTGAGAGAGTATCCCGGAAAAGTCCGTTTAGTTATCGCCGGACCAAAAACGTGGGAGGCGTGTGGTACAGGGAAGAGTGTCATTCCTGACGGCATTGAGTTTTTAGGCGATACTGATTATTCTACTTTGCGGCGCTATTTCGCCGAAGCAGATGTTTTCTGTATGCCCTCGCGCTTTGAAGCATTTGGTATCGTTTTTGCTGAAGCATTGGCAAATGGTGTACCGTGTATAGGACGTAATGCGTATGCCATGCCGGAGATTATTCGCCATGGAGATAATGGGTATTTGTTGGATGAACACGCCGAAGGTACAGAAGCTATAAAAACACTTGCTGCCTTTATCCTAACGATTTTAGAGGATGAGAATATGCAAAAAAAAGTGCGGCTACAAAGTAAAGAAACTGCCGCATATTTTTCATGGAATCGCGTTTCTTCACAGATGGTCAATACTCTGTGCCGAGAGGTATAGTGAATATTTCAACTCATTAGGGAGCAATTGCCATGAACATATTCTTATTCGCGCACCTCACAAACAAAATTCTTTCCAGAGCCGCTAAGACAATATTATCCTCTCTATTACTTTTGGTGTCTCCCATCTTTGCCCAAGAAGAAGTCGGCGAAAATGGCGACCGCCTCTGGCTGCGCGGTGGTATCAATTTTTTGGATCACGACAGCACGATGATGCTTACGCTCCGCTTTCGGATGCAAAATCAAGCCTCACTTGAAAGCCGCTCGGCAAGCGACCTTTCTATCAAAGATGCTCAATTTACTATCCGCCGTGTACGCTTGCGGATGAATGGCTTTGTGGTCAATCCTCAACTCACCTATTTGCTTCAACTCGGTTTTACGCGTGGTGACGCGGATTTTGATAATGCTCAATTTTTTAATGTGCTGCGCGATGCGATGATTATTTATCGTGTGCAGCCCAATCTGCATCTAGGGATTGGGCAGGGGAAACTTCCCGGTAATCGCGAGCGAGTGATATCGTCCAGCGAGCAGCAGTTTGTTGACCGCTCTATTGTCAATCGAACCTTTAATCTTGACCGCGATGTCGGCATTAACGCGTACTATACGCACACCTTGGGCAATAACGTTGCCTCTGACCCCCGTCTGAGTTTGCGTTTGGCATTGACGACGGGGCTGGGCAGGAATCCGGCACCACGTATCGGTAACAAACTTCTCTACGCCGCACGATTATCTTTTTTCCCCTTTGGCAATTTTTCTAATAATGGTGATTATTATGTGAGCGATCTTGCTTTTGAGCAAACGCCAAAGTTTTATATTGCAGCTGTTGCCGCACGGAATGATAATGCGCTTCGTTCCGCCGGAACTATCGGTCTTGCTCTCTACGAGCCGCGTTCTATGGATAATTTTTTTATTGATGGTATTTTCAAATATCGCGGATTTTCGTTCTATGGTGAGTTCGCACGGCGCTCTATGGCTGACCCCATTACCCGCGAAGGAGCAAGTGTTCGTGCGGCATTTGCGGGAGACGGACTGAATTTACAAGCGGGATATTTTGTTGCCGAGCATTGGGAAGTATCGGCGCGGTATTCCTCCGTCGAGCCAGTAGCAGAAGTAAAGCCGTTTTTGAACGGACAAACCCAATACACGCTTTGTCTGACGCGCTTTTTGAATGGGCATCGCGTGAAGGTGCAAAGCGACCTCACGTATAATGTCCTCCGCACTCTCGCTGCCGAACAAGCCTCGTGGATACTGCGTTTTCAGGTGGAATTGGGCTTGTAGCGCGTTTTGGGTCAATCAATGCTATCTCTGGTTGCTGGATTTAAAGCGGTACTCGCCTTCTTCGCGTAATTTCAAATGCTTGGTGGCTCTGCCGCTTACTCGTTCGCGCCAGAGTTTGAAACTGGATGTTTTCATCGTGCGGCGCATGAGGCGGCGAACATCATTCTCTCGCAAGCCGAATTGCGTGAAAATCGCCTCGAATGGTGTACGGTCTTCCCATGCCATTTCGATAATTCGGTTTCGATCTTCGTCGTTTAATGTCGCCAAAATATTGGTAGAGGTGTCGGGCATAGCGTACTAATGAAGGAGGAGTGGTGAATAAAAAAAGTCAGGTCTTCTCGGTTCTACGCCTTTTCGGGGAGCGTTTTACCGTAACGACCTGACCAAATATAATGATTTTTTACGCGGAATTTACGCTGCTTTAATCATTTGAATATTCATGAGCAAACGAACTTCATCGCTGACGACAACACCGCCAGCTTCGGTGGTAGCGCTCCACATCAAGCCAAAGTCTTTGCGATTGATTTTTCCTTCCAACTCAAAACCCACTTTTGTCTGCCCGTAAGGATCGGTGACGGTTCCGGCGTATTGCGTTTGTAAACTCACGGCGTGTGTTTTGTCGCGGATGGTCAAATTGCCGACGATAACATAGTCGCTATCGCTCTTTTTGGTAATGCCCGTTGACACAAAGTGCATTTTGGGGAATGCGGCGGCATTGAAAAAATCATCACTTTTGAGGTGTCCGTCGCGCTGCGCGTTGTTGGTCGAAATGCTGCCGATCTCCGCTTCAAAGGTGATTTTCGCATCGGTAAAATCGTCACTTGCGCTTTCCATTGTCGCGTCGAATGTCGTGAATGTTCCCGTGACAGTCGTAATCATCAAGTGTTTCACCTTGAAGGTGATGTCGGAGTGTGCTGCGTCAATTTTGTAGGTAGCCATGGTGGTTGAGGGAAAAGTGAGTAAGGGTATGATTGAAAAACACGTTGTAATTACGCTTTTGCTTTCGCCAATTCGATAGCAACGGTGATTTTTACCTCTTTGCCCACAACTGCGCCGCCCGCTTCGAGCATCGTATTCCATTTCAAGTTGTAATCAAGGCGATTGATGCTGGTTGTTGCCTTGAAACCCGCTTTGGTATTGCCCCAAGGGTCTTTGACAATGCCGCCAAAATCCACATCAAAGGTCACTGTTTTTGTCACGTCGCGGATGGTCAAATCACCCGTGAGTTTGTATTTACCTTTGCCGGCAGCTTTGAATGTTTTGCTGACAAATTTCATTTGCGGGAATTTTTCTGCATTGAAGAAGTCATCGCTTTTCAGGTGTCCATCGCGTTTTTCATCTTCGGTGTTCACGCTCGCCACATCAGCCGAGAATTCAATTTTTGCATCCGCAAACGTGTCATCTTTTGCCGAAACCGTGCCGTTAAAACTTTTGAACGAACCTTCTACGTCGGATATAACCAAGTGTTTGACGGAAAATTTCATACCGGAGTGGCTTTTGTCAAGTGTCCATGACGTTTGTGCCGATGCGCTTGTGGCAAATACCACCATCAGTGCTGCAACCGCACTACCCAAAACCATTGTTAAGCGTTTCATTCGTGTATCCTCAAAAAAATACGATAAAAAAAATGAATATTGTTTGTTTGACAATAAATGTTGCACCATATACCAGCACAACAGATAATTTTCAAGAACAAATATACGTTGCAACATTTAATGGTGCAACATTTATTTTGTAAAAAAAAATGCGCACCCTGAAAATATTCAAGGAAGCGCTGTGAAAACTATATTAAAGAAGATTAAAACGCTCTTCCCGTCCGGCGGCTGAGGAGAGCAAATATGCTGCCGTCGGGCGGGGTGCTGCCTATGCAACTTTTACCCTTGGTGAGTATAACCCGCCGGGCGGCGAAGAAGTCGCTTGGGCGGGGTGATACCTGAGCATTACGCCGACATAAAATGACCAATGACCAACTACTCTGACTTCACAACAATCGGAACAACGCCAAGTTTAAGATTTTGTGCAGTTTTGGTAAAAACTTCCAATGCTTGTTTTGCCTCGTTGATGGAGGAAAAGCATCCTGCGCGGACGCGCTGGTATTGGATATTGCGCACTTTCTCGAAAAATGGCTCGACGTGGGCATCGGTCAGGCGTTTGTCGTTGGAGGCGGCACGGCGCAAGGCATCGCGTATTTGGAGAGCATCTTTTTCCAGGGAGAGAGCGCAAAATTGGATAATGTAGGGGCAGGGGTTTTGCGCATCGGCTTTGTAGGAAAGTGTTGCTGCTTGCGGCTTCAAGACAGGCTTTTGCTGGGGCGCTTCGGCAACAATATTTTCCGGAATAGACGCGGCGGTATCGGCGGGGCTGGAGGAGCGAATCACGAACTCACGCTGATAGATAAGGTCGTCTTTTTGCGGTTCGCCTGTGCGTACAATCTGTATTGGCGAGCCTTCCACAAGGAATGATTTGTCCTCGCCCGACACCACGCTCACAAAGTAGGTGCGCTGCCGCCCAATTTCCACCATTTCCCCTGAAAGCGCGTATAAATAGCCATTGGTGGCACTGTCAACAATCACAACGGGAATAAATTCGTTAAATGCTGACGATTTACTGCCCAATGAGGGCTTTTTTTCGAGAACCTCCACCGTCAGCCAAACACGAGATTGTGCAGGGGCGGGAGGTGGTATTGTGGCGGTATCGCGCACCTGCGCCGCAGAAGCGCTGACGGCGAATAGTCCCACCAACAAACAAGACAGAATACATTGCATCGAATTTCAAAAAAATAAACAAAAAAATGGATAGAAAACACCAGTTCTCAAGCGCCTCACAAGGTTCATTGCTTATCCAACGTGGCTATTGCGCACCCTCGCGTATCCACGTGCGAACGCCGTCAATATGATTTTGCGTAATGCGGTTTTGGAACGATTGGCGGTGCGGAATCCGCGTGGCGGCATTGAAGTCTAGGACGCGCATCAGAACACTGCGATCAGGATTTTTTGCCACGACAAGTCCGGGCGTATTAAAAACAACCTCGAAATACGACGTAAGCGCCACTCCGCCCGCACGGGACTCCGAACTATGGCAACCCGCACCATTACACGTCAAATTAAAAAGAGGCAGCAAATGCCGCTCAAACCGAACATCCGACGCAGGAATAATAATCTCTGCCGGGTCAGTGATGGTGCGCCCACATGACCACACACATAGCATGGACGCTACGCCGGAGGCGCAAAGAATAAACGCAAGAGTGATATTTACTCGAATTTTCATGCTGCAAATCTATGAATTTTTACGCACTTATTTGAAGGGATTTATTTCTAGGAATGTATTGCCAAAAGTTCCGTGAGGCTCGAAATTGTCCATGTTGCACGGTTTTCAGGACGTTCTGCCTTGTGTGGGTTAAACCACACCGCCCGCCAGCCCGCTTGCAGTGCGCCTTCCACGTCGCTTTCGTAATGATCACCGATGTACACCACTTCGTCTGCCGTAACATCAAGTTGCCGTAATGCGCGGTCAAAAATTGCTTTGTGTGGCTTCATCACGCCAAGTTCGCCGGAGAGCAATGCCGCATCAAACCTTGTTTCCCAGCCAAAACGAGCAAGTTTTCCGCGTTGCTGCTCGGTAAAGCCATTAGTAATTAAGCCAAGTTTGAAGCGCTGTTTGAGCGCAAGCACGGTTTCATCGGCATCGGGAAGGAGTTGCCAGCCGTCCGCATAGAGTTCGAGATACGTTTTGCCCATTTCCCTTCCAAGCCGCTCTGCATCTTGTTCTGTAAAGTCCGGGACAACCTCGCGGAGTGTCCGAGCGAAACGCTGCCATTTGAGGTCATCGGCGGTAAGGCGGTTCATTGCTAGGTCTTTCCAGAGAATTTCGTTCCAATGCCGATATGCCTTGATGAACAGTTCCGGTGCGGTCTGAAGCAACGCTCCGATGCGGTCTTCGTGGTAATAGCGTGGCAGGAATGCCGTAATTGCTTGCTTTTCGGCGGCTGTGTGGTCGAGCAGGGTGTTGTCGAGGTCGAAAACGATAGCTTTGAGATTGGGGAAGCGCATGGTAGCTTGGTTTGTGGGGAAAAATATTTTGCAAATGTCGACAAAATCCCATACTCAAACAAATAGAAATCTCCCAGACATACACTTAGTATGTGATTCTTAAAATAAGCGCTTATTTTTAATCCAGTATTTATGCGGCTTCTTGAATTTAACGTAGCTTCAATGCTTGCTTGTAAATAGTTAGTTATTTTAAGAATCATGTACTTAGGAACGGACAAAAAATAAGTAACTAAACTTTTCGAGGATAAATGACATAATTCCATTGCCCCAAATGTGGGTCAGGCGTAATGTTCTTGGTGTGATGAAAATCATGGGCAATTGTGCGTTTGGT